>CAZVHI010000016.1:25678-62652 GCA_964627205.1 uncultured bacterium | reverse complement strand
AGTGTCTGTTAGCTATGGGGCCATGGAGTCCGGATAGAGCTGGCAACGAACAGCGCGGACCATGTTGTCGAGGAGCTGCTCCGGGCTCTCGTAGGGCAGGTAGTCGGTTCGGACCGCCGGGGCCGACGAGCCGCTCTCCTCGCTCGAGCAGCCGAGGCCCAGCAGCGCGAAACCAAACAGGACAGCCGGTATCAGCGCAGGGATCCGCTTCATCGTCATCCTCCAGTTCGGCAGGGGCGCTCACTGTGTCGGGGAATGGAACAGATCCGCCTTCAATGCGAGGAAACGCTGCGGGTTCCGGCGGCGGCGCGGCGAATTGTTTTCGGGGCCTGGTGCGAGCTTGGGGTAAGCCCTGCTACTCGAGCAGCAGCATCTTGCGCGTGCGGCTCTCGCCGGCGGCGCGGAGGCGGTAGAGGTAGATCCCGGTGGGCAGGTCACGGCCGGCGTCATCTCGTCCGTCCCAGCTGACCTCGTGGCGACCGGCGGGAAGCCGTTCGGCGAGAAGGGTGCGGAGCAGGCGCCCGTTCGCGCCAAAGACGACCAGTTCGGCGCTGCCCGCTCTGGGCAGCTCGAAGGCGATGCGCGTCCGGGGATTGAAGGGGTTGGGCCAGTTGCGCTCGAGGCGCAGGGCGGGAGCTGCGCCGCCGCTGCCGGTGGTCCAGCCGACGTGCAGCGTCACCGGGACGATCACATCCGCGCCCGCGTTGGAATGCACGACGATATTAGCGAAGTAGTCGCCGTCCGGCAGGCCCTCCGTGTCGATGCGGACGTCGAGCAGGTCGTGCTCACCCACCTCGCAGTCGCCCTGGCAAACCGGCAGCTCGATCCAGTCCACGGGCTGGTGGATGTAGAAGACATCGTCGCTCGTGTCGACGGCGCCGCTGTCCGGCGCGCTCACGCGCATGAGACAGTTAGGCGAGAGCGGACCGGTGACCAGCCAGGTGAAGTTGCCGGTGTCCTCGTGCCCCGCGGCCAGCGTCTCCCAGCCCTGGCCGCCGTCGCGCGACAGCTCGACGTCCACGGCGTTCATGTCTCCCGACGAGGCCCAGAGCACCTCCTTGCTCTCCCCCACCGCCCAGATCTCCCCGCCGTTCGGCGCGACGAGTAAAAGATAGGGGCCCGTGGGGCCCGTCAGGATCATCTTGCCCGGGATGTCGTGGGGCGGCACGCCATAGTCGTCGCCGCTCATGGTCCAGGGAATCTCCAGGTCGCCGGCGAGCTCGTCGGCGAAACGCAGCGTGATCTCCGCCGTGGCGCTCTCGCCGCCGTAGATGTTTCCCCAGCCGCCGTTGGTGTCGTTCCACATGACCAGGGCGCCGTCACCGGTGGCACCGTTGTAAACCAGGTCGCCGCCGCTCCCGCCGACGAAGTCGGTCGCGCCCTCCACCGAGATGCCGGGGATGAAATTGATCATGACCCGGTCGAGCCATTCGAAGTCTTCGCTGGCGTTGTAGGCGATCAGTGTGTAGGTCCGCAGGGTGCCGGGGTAGTAGTCGCCCGGACTCGGCGTCAGGGTGGAGCCGGCGATGCTTCGGCAGGGGATGATGGGGTCGTCGACGTCGATGTTGTAATTGAGCACGCTACCGGGCGGGCCCTCGTTGCCGACCGAGAGCTGCTCGGTGATCACGACGCCGGGCGGGAGGGTGATGTCGAATGAGAGCGGATCGACCACGATGACGGGCGGATCGCGGTCGTCGGCGCTCCGGCTCGCGGCCGGGCCAGCCGGCGTCGCAGCCTCGCCAGCGTACGCAGGGCTAAGCCCCGCCACCGCCGCGACCGTCATGGCTGTCGCGAGCAGCAGCGAACCCGCATCGAGTATCCGCGGCCGGGTTCGCATCGTGAGTCCCCTTGGAGTGGCGTGGCGGACTCGTGTCCGCCGTCTCGTGTAAGTATACCATCCCGCGGAACAGGGCTACAATTAAGGCTCTGCGCGCCGAGAAAAACGGGACGGATGGGGAACGATCCGGAAGTAAGAACCCGCTTCGCGCCGGCGACTCTCTTTACATTGCCGAAATCGAGCATTTGCGCTACATCTTGGTCCGCCGCCTCCGAGAGGCGGGGACGCGAGGCGTTCACATCAGTCTTGAAACCTGCGAGGTCTCCCATGTCAATCCGCGTCGGGATCATGGGCTTCGGCCGGATCGGACGAAACCTGTACCGGCAAGCCCGTCAGCGCGAGGACATCGATATCGTGGCCATCAGCGACCTCGGTACGCCCGAGTCTATGGCCTACCTACTCGAGTACGACACGATCTACGGGCACTTCCCCGAAGGGGTGGAGCTCGAAGGCAAGTACCTGAAGGCCGGCCGGCAACGGGCGCGTCTGCTAAGGGGCGTCGCGCCCGAGGACATGCCCTGGGATGCGTACAGCGTGGACGTCGTCGTCGACTCCACGGGCGCCTACCGCAGCCGCGCCGAGCTGCAGGGCCACCTCGACTCGGGCGCGCGGCGCGTGATCCTGAGCACGCCCGCCATCGACGAGATCGACCGCACGATCGTCCACGGCGTCAACGAGGGCACGCTCGACCCGGCCGACCGCATCGTCTCCTGCGCCAGCAGCACCACCCACGCACTCGGCCTGTTGCTCAAGATCCTCGACGAGAGCGTGGGCATCGAGTGCGCGCTGATGACCACTGTCCACGCCTACTCCAGCGACCAGAAGTTGTCTGACAGCATCACGCCGGACCTGCGCCGCAGCCGCAGCGCCGCCGAGAACCTGATCCCCAACTGGACCTGGTCGCCGGCCGTGGTGGAGGCCATGATGCCCCACCTACGGGGCAAGATCGACGGCATGGCGGTCAACGTGCCCGTGCCCAACGGCTCCAACCTCGACCTCAGCACCCAGCTGAAGCGCAGCGCGGAGGTGGGCGAGATCAACGACATTGTGCGCGAAGCGGCCGAGGGGCCCCTCGCGCGTTACCTCGAGTATGCCACCGACCCCATCGTGTCCAGCGACGTGATCGGCAACGATCACTCCGCCGTCTTCGACTCGCTCGCGACGCTGGCTCTGCCGGGCGGCCTGGTGAAGACCGTCACCTGGTACGACAACGGCTGGGGCTACGCGGCGCGGATCCTGGACACGGTCGTTACACTGGGTGGATTCGTCGCCGAGGAGGTGCAGCGATGAGGATCGCCATCAACGGCTTCGGCCGCATCGGGCGTAGCGTCTTTCGCATCCTCGATACCCTGGAAGGCGTCGAGGTGGCGGCCATCAACGACATCACCGACAACGACGCTCTCGCCTATCTGCTCAAGCACGACACGGTCATGGGCCCCTTCCCCGGCACCGTCACGGTGGACGGTGACACCATGCGCACGGAGCACCAGACCGTAAAGATGACGGAGATCCCCACGCCCGCCGAGCTGCCCTGGGACGAGCTGGGTATAAACTACGTGATCGAGGCCACGGGACGCTTCCGCAAACGCGCGGAGATCGAGCAGCACCTGCATGCGGGCGCCGGTAAGGTCATCCTCACCGTGCCGTCCAAGGACGAGATCGATTGCACGGTGGTGCTCGGCGTGAACGAGGGCGACCTCAAGCCCGAGCACCGCATCGTCTCCAATGCGAGCTGCACCACCAACTGCCTCGCGCCGATGGCGATGGTCCTGCACGATAACTTCGGCATCGAGAGCGGGGTCATGACCACCGTCCACGCCTACACGAACGACCAGCGGCTGGCGGACGTCCCCCACAGCGACTGGCGGCGCAGCCGGGCGGCGGCGGAGAACATCATCCCCACCACCACGGGCGCGGCCAAGGCGGTGGGCAAGGTGCTGCCTGCCCTGGCGGGCAAGCTGGACGGCATGGCCATGCGCGTGCCCATCCCGGACGGTTCGATCGTCGACCTGGTCTCGGTGCTGCGCGACGAAACGACGGCCGAACGCATCAACGAGGCCATGCGCGAAGCCGCAGCAAGCCCCGGGCTCAGCCGCATCCTCTGCTACTCGGAGGCGCCGATCGTCTCGCACGACATCGTGGGCGACCCGCACTCGTCGATCTTCGACGCGCCCTTCACGCGCGTGGTCGAGGGGCGCTTCGCGAAGACGCTGTCCTGGTACGACAACGAGTGGGGCTACTCCAACCGCGTGGTGGACCTGATCCACCTCATGGAGAGCCTGGGTTAGGAAGCATAAAGCGCCTTGATCATGCTCCAGGTGACCTCTTCGGTCAGGCCCCAGCCGCCGAAGTCGCGCCACTTCCAGAGGCGATACTCGACGCGGGGATCCTGGCCCGGGATCGGCACGAGGACCGGGATGACGTGGAACTCCTGCTGGTGCTGGACCTGGAAGGCATTCGTGGGATCGCCGGGGATGTCGCCGGCCAGCACGACGAGCAGGTCGGCCGTGTAGACGCGCCGCAGCGTGCCCACGGGGTAGGGATCGCCCTCGACGTGATCCGGATTCGTAGGCGCCTCCCAGGGCCCATCCGGCGTCAGGGTCAGCTCGATGCTCTCCACGCCGGGCACGCCACCGCCGCCCGGCTCCCCACTCATGAGATGGATCACGCCCGCGATCTCCTCCCACAGCTCCCAGAACACCGGCAGGGGATTGCCCCAGATGTCCTCGCCCTCGGCGAAGTAGAAGACAAAGGCCCGGTAGGCCATGCCGTCGGGCGCGTTCTCCATGCTGTCGTAAAGGATGCGCTCGCTGTATTCCTCGGCGTCGAGAGTCGGCCAGGCGATCCCGAAGTTCGTCGCGACCCGGTCGGGATCGAGGTAGGCGGCATAGTAGCCATGGCCGTCGGGGCGGAGGCCGGCGCGGGGCGGCGCCTTCTCATCGGCGCCGGACGTGGCGGCGTTCAGGATCACATCGCCGTCGGGGCCGGCAGACTCTCGGGAGCAGGACGATGCGATGGCAAGAATGATCAGGATCGTCAGGGTCATCAATAGCAGGGATCTTCGGCTTCCGGGCATTGTTTTCTCCTCGCTGCCGGCGCTTCAAGCCGGATTCCAATCTCGATCAACCGCTCGGGGAAGTTTGGCGGCACGATGAAACGATAACAGCTGGCACGTTCGCCGGCAACGAACGGAGGAGCCGGGAAGATCCCGGCTCCTCTCCTCCATCCGACTCGGGCGCGTCCCCGCCGCGTCCGGCCCTTCGATCCGGGAAAGCCATCCTCATAACCCCCGAGGCTCGTGGCCGGAGCGTCCGCAAAACGCGCGGCGCCGGAATCCCGTCTGCCGGCCCGTCGCCGGCTAGCACTCCCTGGTCTGCTCCCTGCTAGCCGGCAGCTCGAGGCGCCGGAACTGGCCGAGAGCGAGCTGATAGGCCGCGCCTAGTAGCAGGCCACAAAGGACCCAGACCGCGAGCGCCCCGCCCGGTAGCGCCGCCGTGGCGTGGCGCACTTGGATCTCGAGGAAGCCCGCCATGACCCAGT
Organism: uncultured bacterium; assembly: GCA_964627205.1. Taxonomy (GTDB): domain Bacteria; phylum Krumholzibacteriota; class Krumholzibacteriia; order JACNKJ01; family JACNKJ01; genus CAZVHI01. The sequence continues at coordinate 57,275 of CAZVHI010000016.1, read as the reverse complement.
CACTCATGTAGTCGCCGATGAACGCCACGAACTGCAGGATATGCAGCGCGAGCAGCACCGCCATGATCCCGCCGAGCAGCACCTTGCGCGCGCCCTCGCGCCGGATGCGCCGCGCGCCGCGCAGGTAGACGGCCACCGCGAGCAGCCATATCACACTTGTCTGCATAAAAATCACGGGGAAGAGCGGCCCCTTGGAGCGCGGCCGCAGGTCGGGGAAGTCGGCGCGCAGCCGAGCTTCCTCCACGCGCAGGGCGATGCGCGGCTCGGCCGCCGGATCGAGATAGCGGCTCCGGAACTCCTCCGGCGCCACGGTCCCGTCGTAGACGGCCGCGATCGCGCGGCTGGCCTGCCGGGCGAAGAACTCCGGCGTGCAGTCCGCGGGCGCGCTGAACGGCGAGTAGAGCAGGACCTTGCTCCCGCGGTAGAGCGGGACGGTCCAGGGCTCGTGCGCCTCCCCCCAGGGCGCCTCGTTCGCCGGGGGCGCGCCGTCCCACGCGATCTCGCAGGACGAGATGGGCACACGAATGCAGCGTCGCGTTTCGCAGTCGGGGAAGTCGACCAGCTCCTTCGTCTCGCCCGCGATACCCAGCGAGATCCTGGCTCCGGCGTAGCCGAGGGCGACGGCGACAAGCGCCGGCAGGACCAGCAGCGCGAACAGGCGCCGCCGCGAGATGGGCAGGGTGTCGACGATGTGGAGCCGGGACAGCGGTCCTGCGAGGAAGCCCATCAGCAGGTACGCGGTGAGCAGGATGTAGGTGTAGCGAACCCCGGTGCTCTCCGAGAACTGCGCGTAGCCACCGCCCAGGATCGACCCGAAGAAGAGGACCAGGGGGAAGACGAAGAACAGGACAACCGGCTTCTTGGCCAGGCTGCGATAAACGGTGAAGGAGACGAAGGCGTGGAAGGCCAGGCCGCGTGTTCCGCCGACGTCGAAGCCGCTCTCACCAGCGCCGGCCGCGAGCGCCTTGCCTTCTTCCCTGGAGGCCGGCCGCCTGGCGTCCAGGGCGGGTGACGGCAGGTCGAGGCTGAGCGCGGGCGGTAGGCCGCGGTAGACATGCGCCGCGAAGAGCAGGGCCGCTCCGAGCGGCAGCAGCAGCGCCATGGACGACAGCGCATCGAGGGCGATCACCAGGGCCAGGATGAAGAGGAGCCCGGCGAAGAGCCGCAGGGAAGCCAGAGCGCCGTTCGCGAGACGGGTCAGGCCGGGGCGCAGTCCCTGCATCAGAGCCAGGGCCAGGGCGAGAGCCGCCCCCAGCGGCAGCAGCGGATCGAAGAGCTTGCCGGGCACCGGAAAGCGCTCGTCCGACATCCCCTCGATCAGCACGAGGGTCAGGGCCAAGGCGAGCGCCACGACCGCAACGAGGAGCAGGCAGGCCAAGACGAGTGCGACGAGGTGGGCCAGCCAGAGCCGTTGCGAAGGGATCGGTAGCGTCAGGTCGAACTGGTGGCAGCGAGCGCCCGCCGTGCCGAAGGCGAGGTAGAAGGCCAGTACCAGCCAGACCAGCGCGAGATAGACCTGCGGTGGGATCGTCTGCCCCGCGACGGCGGCCCAGGTGATCACCCCGATCAGAGCGGTGGCGGTGACCGTCGACAAGACCAGCCAGCGCGGCAGGGAGCGCAGTGCCGGGTCGCGGCGGATCAGCGCGAAGAAGTACATCGCGTTCACGCCCGCCCTCCCACCAGCTCGATGAACATCTCCTCCAGCGGAATGCTCTCGCAGCGGACGCCCGTGATGTTCAGTTCCCGCTCGAGGGCCGCACGCGCGTCGGCCGGCGCGTACCGCAGGATGGCGTGCAGCCCACCTGTACGCTCTCGCACCGCGAGGCAGCGCGCCATGGCCTGCAGGCGCTCCCGGCTCGCCCCGCCGCCGGTGGGCACGAGGGCCAGGGAGAAGGCTTCGCGCAGTTCGTCCAGCTCGTTGTCCAGGAACACCTGGCCGTCGTGCAGCATCACTATTCGGGCGGCCATGCGCTCCACGTCGTTCATGTGATGGGACGAGAAGAGGATCGTCGTGCCCGCCTCGTTCAGCAGCTGGATCGCCGTCTCCAGGAACTCGCGCCGCACGGCGGGGTCCAGGCCACCGGCCGGCTCGTCGAGGAGCAAGACCTCGGGCCTGTGGGCCACCGCGCAGAGCAGCGCCACCTGCCGCGCCTGCCCCTTGCTCAGGCTCTTGACCCTCGCTCGATAGTCGATCGCGAAACGGCCGGCCAGCTCCCGTTCGAGGGACTCGTCCCAGGTCGGGAAGAGCCCCTTGTGGAGACGAATCACTTCCGCGACCCGGAGGAACTCGGGCAGGATCTGGTCCTCGGACACATAGCCCACGCGGCGTTTCACCGCGAGGGGTTCCTCGCGCGGATCGAGGCCGAAGAGGCGGACCGCGCCCGCCTGCGCCTCGAGCATGCCCATGGCGATGCGGATCAGGGTGGTCTTGCCGGCGCCGTTGCGGCCGAGCAGGCCTACGACCTCGCCCGGCTCGACCCTGAAGCTCACGCCATCGAGCACGTTTATGCCGCGCCCATAAGATCGCTGGATGTTCTCGAACTCCACGATGGGCATCGTCATGCCTCCTCCGGACCTTCGCTGTTCGCTTCCGCGCCGCCGTCGAGCATCTTGCGGAAGACGGCCAGCGCCTCTCGCTCGCTCACGCCGAGCTGTTTCGCCATGGTGACCGAGGGCGCGAGACTCTCCCGCAGCCGCTCGATCTTCCGCGTCTCGATGGAATCGCCCTGGAAGGCTTTGACGACCAGGGGCTTGCCCGGTCGCCGTTCCACCACGTTCTCCTTCTCGAGATAGCTGTATGCCTTGCTGATCGTCATCGGATTCACGCCCAGCTCCGAGGAGAGCACGCGCGTCGAGGGCAGCTCGTCGCCCGGCCGGAGCAGACCGCTGGCGACGTGGAACTTCACCTGGTCCATCAGCTGCCGGTAGACGGGCACCCCGCTGTGGGGATCGACGACGATCAGCATGCGGCCTGTCCTAGCTGCCGCCGAGCGCGGGGCCGGCGATCTTCCCGAGCCCCCGATCGAGGAGATCGAAGGCGACATTCACGAGGATCTTGACGACCCGGATCCCGCGTCGCAGCCCCGCCAGAACGCCGCCCTTCTCGTGGGGCGCCTGCAGGGTGGAGTCCGCCCCATCGGCCGCCGCGGGGGCCGAGTCCGGCAGCAGACTGTCCGGCGTGCCGAGCGCGTGGGGAGCGGGCTCCTCCTCCCCTGCCCTTGGCGTCGAGGCGCTCTCGACACGACCTGTCGGCTGCACCGCGCCGGGATCCGCAGTCCAGAGCGGGCTCAGGCTCACCGCGAGGAGGAGAAGAAGAACGAAGTGGAGGAAGAGCTGTCTTCTCATTTCCGACCTTCCCTCTCGATCCGGGCCCGCGCTCCCGCGGTCCGGATCCGAACCATTGAATGCACCGTTAGGAACGGAGAAAAGGATAGACTGTCTATGTGTATATGTCAAGTAATACACACGAGGGGTAGCCAAGAATCTCTTAAGGGTATGAAATTATGGAGCTTAGTGGACGAGCGTCATCTTGCGCTCCTGGACGCCGTCCGGCCCGACGAGGCGGCAGAAGTAGGTGCCGCTGGGCAGCGGCCGGCCACGATCGTCGCGACCGTCCCAGTCCACGGCGTGCTCGCCGGCGTCCACGCGTTCGCTCAGCAGGCTACGGAGCATCCGCCCACGCAGGTCGAAGACGCGCAGGCTCACCCGGCCCGGCTGCGTGACGCCGAAGCGGATCCGCGTCGACGGGTTGAAGGGGTTGGGCGAGTTCTGCGCGAGGAAGGCCCCCGCCGCGGCGCCGGCCGGCGCGGAGGTGGGAGCGTCGTCGAAGTCGGCGAGGATCCAGCGCCAGCGGTCGAGCCTCACGATCGAGGGCTCGTCCTCCACGGGGATGTCGAAGGTCTGCACGCGCAGGGAGTCCCAGACCACGTGGTTCTCGACGCCGGCAAGGGTCGTCACCTCCACATCGATGGGCATGGTGTAGGTCGGGTATGCCTGCGACTGCAGCTGCAGGATCGTGAGGTGGACCGTGTAGGGCCAGCTGTCGTTGCTGGTCCAGGCGAACTGGTAATAGGGCCTTCCCTCGTGGTAGATCCACGGTTCGAAGAACCAGCCCAGGTCGCTGCCGTAGATCGCCTCGGCGGCCGCCACGAGGTCCCCGGTGACGACGTTCCCGTGCTCGTGCGCCGCCCGGAAGTCGAGGAGGAGCTGGAAGAAGTCGTCGTCGCCCATGACGTGGCGCAGCATGTGCAGGATCCAGGCGCCCTTTTCGTAGACGATGGCGTTCCAGATGTAGGGCGGATCGTAGATCGTCCCGTCGTAGGGGCCGTCATCCATGCTGACCATGTAGGAGCGGTAGGCGTTGATGCCGAAGCGGTGCTCCCACCACAGCGCCTCGGCGTAGGAGGCGAAGCCCTCGTGCAGCCACACCTCCGCCCAGTTCTGCGCCGTCACGCAGTCCCCCCACCACTGGTGGGACATCTCGTGTACGAAGAGCCAGTCGTACTCGTGCGTGCCCGTGATGAGGGTGTAGGGGTAGGCGACCATCGTCTGCTCCTCGACGGCGGGGCCGCCGCCGGTCGAGAACACGCCGTACTTCTCGCCGAGGAAGGGGTACTCGCCGAACACGGTGGCCATAAACTCCAGCGCCGGCACCGTGATGTCGAAGCTCGTCTGGGCCGCGGCGTAGCGCTCGGGGTAGACGAAGTGCTGGATCGCCACGTCGCCGCCCGCGCCGTGGTAGACGTCCTCGAGGGTCAGGTAGTTCGTCGCGCCCAGGGTGATCAGGAAGGGCGCGACGGGGTAACCGTGCTCCCAGGTAAGCGTGCGCGTGCCGTCGCCGTTGTCGACGTCGCTCGTCATGACTCCGTTCGAGCAGGCGAGCATATCGTCGGGCACGGTGAGCTCGCAGGAGAACGTGCTCTTGTCGTCTGGCACGTCCTTGCAGGGTCGCCAGTAGTGGCTGATGGGGATCACCGTGGCACCGGAGTTCGAGAAGGGAGTGCTCAGGACGTAGACCTCCGGCACTCCGGCGTGATCGCCCCAGCGCATGGACTTGTTGCCGACGAGCTGTGGCGTGCCGGCGTAGTCCACGCGGACATCGAGCTCGGCGCCCGGCTCCGGCGGCGACGCGAGCGCAACGAGCACCTGATCGGGAGTCTGGGTGAAGGTGGCAGGAAGGCCGTCCACGAAGGCGGCGCTCACCGTGAGCGCGTCGTCGAGGTCCACCGGCAGCTCGGCGAGCCCCGCCTCGGTGATGGTCACGGTCAGCGTGCCGCTGCCGTCGATACCCTCGCCGACCATGTCCAGCGCAAGCACCAGGTGAACATGCTCCACGTCGTAGCCGTACACCGCGTCCCGCGGCCAGTCCGCCAGCATCTCCGGCGGGATGACGTGACCGAGCGCCTCCTCCGAGCGCCAGAGGAAGCTCCGATCCGGGGGAGGGCTGCTCGCGAAGGCGAAGGGCGGAACGACGAAGACTAGCAAGGTAGCGGTAACGAGACCCCGGAGCATGGCATTCCCCCTCTGTGAGAACTGCGGGCGCCGCGTCCCGGCCGGAAGGCGGCGCTTCTGGCCACAATTATACTCCGATTGCCAGCCTCGTGAAACCGAGTAGAGGTGACGTGGCCCCCTGCGCAAATCGGGCGCCGGCCGCGAGTGGGATCCGACGGTGGCGTATCAAACAGCCAGGCGACGCTCCTCGATGATGCTGTAGAGCACCGGTACGGTGAATACCGAGAGCAGCACGGCGACCATGCCCCCGAAAGACGGGATGGCCATGGGCGCCATGATGTCAGAGCCCCGGCCGGTGGAGGTCAGCACGGGGATCAGTGCCAGGATCGTCGTGCCGGCGGTCATAAGCGCGGGCCGGATGCGCCGCTGCGCGCCCTCGATGATCGCCAGCCGCACCTCTTCCCGCGTGCCCGGCTGCCGCTTGGTAAAAACCTGCCCCAGGTAGGTGGCCATGATCACGCCGTCGTCCGATGCAATGCCGAAGAGGGCGAGGAAGCCCACCCAGACCGCCACGCTCAGGTTGATCGTGTGCATCTGGAAGAGCCCGCGCATGCCCACGCCCAGGACGTCGAAGTCCATGAACCAGGGTTGCGCGTAAAGCCAGAGCATCACGAACCCCCCCGCCCAGGCGATGCCGATGCCGGAGAAGACGAGGGCCGTCGTCAGCACCGAGCGGAACTGCAGGTAGAGGATGGTGAAGATCAGCCCCAAGGCCAGGGGCAGGACCACGATCAGCTTCTTCTCGGCGCGCACCTGGTTCTCGTAGCTGCCCGCGAAACTGTAGCTGACCCCTGCGGGGATCACGAGCTCGCCCCGCTCGATCATCCCCTGCAAATAGTCCTGCGCCTGTTCGACCACCTCCACCTCGGCATGGCCGGGTCGCATGTCGAAAAGCACGTAGCCCAGGAGGAAGGTGTCCTCGCTCTTTATGACCTGGGGCCCGCGCAGGTAGCGGATCTCGGCCAGCTGCTCCAGGGGGATCTGGCTGCCGCCTGGCGCCGGCACGAGGATGCGCCCCAGGGACTCGATGTTGTCGCGCAGCTCGCGCATGTAACGCACGCGAACGGGATATCGCTCCCGGCCCTCCACCGTGGTGGTGATCCGCTTACCGCCGACGGCAACCTCGATGACGTCCTGCACCTGGCGCAGCTTGATCCCGTAGCGGGCGATGGCCTCGCGGTCGATGTCGATCTCCAGGTAGGGCTTGCCCACGATGCGGTCGGCGAAAACGCTGGCCGGCTCGATCGACGGCAGCTCTTTGAGTAGGCGCTCGAGCTCGAGACCGACCCGCTCGATCGTCTCCAGGTCCGGACCCTTCACCTTGATTCCCATGGGCGCCCGCATGCCGCTCTGAAGCATGACGATGCGAGTGGCGATGGGTTGCAGCTTCGGAGCCGAGGTCGTGCCGGGGATCTCCGCAGCGTCCAGGATCGCCTGCCAGATGTCGTCGGGGTTCTCGACGCCCGACCAGGCCTCACAACCTTCGTTGAGATCGGGGTCCAGGGCCTGACGCCACAGCCGGAAGGGCCGGCCGTCGCGATCCGCGATGAGCCGGCCCGCCTCGTCCCGCGCGAAGATCCCCTTCACCACATACCGCTCTCCGTCGGGGGCGGGCACGGGTTCGCCCTGTTCGTCCCGAAAGAAGTCGTCCTCGTCCGCATCGTAGCGGAAGCGGAGATGGTGACCGTTTTTATCCGACAAGTACTCCGGCTTGTAATTGATGACCGTCTCGATCATGGAGACCGGCGCCGGGTCGAGAGGGCTCTCGGCGCGGCCCAGCTTGCCCACCGCGCTCTCGACCTCCGGGATGGCACCGATCGCCATGTCCTGCTTCTGGAGGACGTCCAGGGCCTCGCCGATCGACGCGTGGGGCATGGTTGTCGGCATGAACAGGTAGGATCCTTCGTCCAGGGGAGGCATGAACTCCTCGCCGAGACCGGGGAAGGTGTGAGCGACAGCGGAGACCGGCCCCCAGGTCCGCACGGGCCGCGGCAGCCAGCCGAAGACGGAGTCGAAGCCGAGCCAGACCGTGCCACCGAAAAGCAGCAGCAGGACGGGGAAGGCCAGGAAAAGCGCTTTGTGCTCCAGACACCAGGCGAGCATGCGTGCGTAGTAACGCTGCAGGAGATGGAAGGCGAAGAGGAGCCCGCCGATCAGGACGGCCACGAAGAGGAAGTTGACGAGAACGCCCTTCTCCGGTCCCAGCGGCAACCAGTGGCCGGCCAGGACCAGGCCCACGACGAGCACGGCCAGCAGGTTGGCCACGAGCGGCCCGCGGCTCCGGATCCGCGCTGGTATCCGCGCCTCCATCATATGATAAAGGGCTACCAAAGCCACCAGCACCCCCACCCACCAGCGCAAGGTCATGCCCAGCGGGATGCCAGCCAGGACGAGGGCCACGAGAAAAACACGCCGCATCGCCGGACGGCGAAAACGGCTCGTGAAAAGCACCTGCGCGAAGGGCGGGATGATTACCAGGGCCACGATTACCGACGCGATCAGGGCGAAGGTCTTGGTGAAGGCCAGGGGCCTAAAGAGCTTGCCCTCGGCCGCGACCATCGTGAAGACCGGCAGGAAGCTGATCACCGTAGTGGAGACCGCCGTGAGGACCGCGCTGCCGACCTCGCTGGTGGCGCGGAAGATGACCTCGAAGGAGCTCTCCTCCTCCCTCTTCTCCGCCAGTCCCTTCACGATGTTCTCGCTCACGATGATCCCCATGTCGACCATGGTACCGATGGCGATGGCGATACCGGACAGCGCCACGATGTTGGCATCCACACTGAACTGCTTCATGGCGATGAAGGACATGAGCACGGCCAGGGGCAGGAGCCCCGCGATGATCATCGAGCTGCGCAGGTGCATCAGCATCAGGAGGACCACGATGATCGTGACGAGGATCTCCTCGAGCAGCGCGGTATTCAGCGTGCCGAGGGTCTCGTAGATCAGGCCCGTGCGGTCGTAGAAGGAGACGATGCGCAGCTGACTCTCGGTACCGTCGGCCAGGGTCTTGCGGGGCAGGCCGGGCGTGATCTCCGCGATCTTCGCCTTGACGCTGCCTATGGTCGCCAGGGGATTCTCGCCGAAGCGGACGACCACCACGCCGCCCACGACCTCCGCGCCCTCCTTGTCCAGGGCACCGCGCCGCAGAGCCGGGCCCTGGCTGACCCGCGCCACGTTCTTCACGAAGACGGGCACACCGCCCGTCGCCTTGATGACCGTGTTCTCGATGTCCGCGAGCTCCTCGATGAAGCCCAGACCCCGGATCACGTACTCGACCTTGTTGACCTCGATGCTCCGCGCGCCGACATCGACGTTGGCCGCCTTCACCGCCGAGAAGACCTCGGAGAGGCCCACGCCGTAGGCGCGCATGGCGTCCGGGTCCACGTCGATCTGGTACTCGCGCACGAAGCCGCCCACGGACGCGACCTCGCTGACGCCGTCGGCGGACAGCAACGCGTAACGCACCTGCCAGTCCTGGACGCTGCGCAGCTCGTCGAGATCCCAGCCGCCCGTGGGATTGCCGTCTGCGTCCTGTCCCTCGAGCGTGTACCAGAAGACCTGGCCGAGGGCCGTGGCGTCGGGGCCGAGCGATGGCTGCACGCCGGGCGGAAGCGTTCCCCGCGGCAGGCTGCTCAGCTTCTCCAGCAGACGCGAGCGCGACCAGTAGAACTCCACGCTCTCCTCGAAGATCACGTAAATGGTCGAGAAGCCGAACATCGAATAGCTGCGCACGGTCTTCACGCCGGGGATGCCGAGCAGCGAGACGGTGAGCGGATAGCTGATCTGGTCCTCGATGTCCTGGGGAGAGCGTCCCATCCACTCCGTGAAGACGATCTGCTGGTTTTCGCCGATGTCGGGGATGGCATCCACTGCCACGGGATCTCGCGGTAGGCCACCGAGCTCCCAGTCGAAGGGGGCGACCATGATGCCCCAGGCGATGACCAGGAGCGTGAACAGCACGACCAGCAGCTTGTTCTGCAGGCAGAAGGCGATGATCCGGTCGAGCCAGGAGCCCGTTCCGGCGGTCCCCTTACTCATCCCGCTCCTCCATCTCCGCCGCGGCCATGGGATCGGCGGGAAGCTCCGCGGTCACGCTTCCGCACTTGAACATCGTGGAACCGAAGTAGGGATTGGCCGTGCCCTTCTCGCGCTGCAGCCAGTCGGCGCCCTTGTTTCCGAAGGCCATGGGGCAGTGGTAGACGAGCAGCGGCTTGGTGCCACCCTTCCCGAAGACGCGGGCCGTGTGCGTCACGGCGGCCGATAGTCCCTCGAAAGCGGCACGCGCGGCTGCGATATCGCCCGCTGCCGCAAGCGCGGCGCTTGTTTCCCGCAGCTCGCCGAGTAGCGGCATCCAGGCGAGGTGCGCCTCGTGATCCAGCAGCGACATGTCGACGCCGTCCAGGGCGCCCGCGAACCGCTCGGCGGCGCGCTGCGCATCGGCGTTCGAGTCGTGGCTGAGAGCTTCGTGGACGGCGAAGTAGGCGTCGTAGACGCCGCCCAGCTGCTCGCGGAAGCGCGCCGGCGTGGCCACGGGCTCCGCGGCCTCGCGCTCCGCGGGCGCCCCGGCCCTCGCTGCCCGAGCCACCTCGCCATGGCCGCCGAGATCGTGGCCCGGCGCGGGCCCGCCGCCCCCGGGGTTCATCATGCTGGGCCGGGCGAGGATCTGCAGCGCGCTGTCGATCTTGAAGTTCCCCTGCACGACCACGAGCTCGCCCTCAACCAGGCCCTCGCTGACCATGTAGAAATCCCCGGCCCGCGGGCCGAGCACGACCTCGCGCCCCTCGTAGACGCCCGCGCGCACGGGATCGGCCACGTAGACCACGGCGCGCTTGCCCGTGATCAGTGGCGCCGAGGCGGGCACGACGAGCGGCGGCTCCGATGCCCCCGGCTCGCCCGAGACGTAGCCGAGCGACTCGGCGGGCACGAGCGGCATGCCGCAGACGTCGCAGCTGCCCGGGCCGTCCTTCACGACCTCCGGGTGCATGGGGCTGATCCACTTGCCGGCCAGGCCCTCGTCGTAGACGCGCCCGTCCGCGGCCAGGCGGGCCGCGAGGACCGCCCGCAGGAACATGCCCGGCTTGAGCCGCCCGTCCTCGTTCTCGACGTTGACTCGCACCTTCACCGTCCGCGTCTTCTCGTCGAGCATGGGATCGATGAAGGTGATCTGTCCCGTGAAGGTCTCGCCCGGGTAGGCCTCCGCCTCGAACTCGACAGTCTGCCCGTAGCGCAGCCAGGGCAGGTCGGACTCGTAGGCGTCGAGCTTCACCCAGACCCGGGAGAGGTCCGCGATGGTGTAGATGGGCGTGCCGGTGCTGACGTAGTTCCCCTCGACGGCGTTCTTGTGGATGACGATGCCGCCGACCGGCGCGTGGATGGTGATGTGGTCGCTCGGCTCGCCGCGCTCCTCCAGCTCGCGGATCTGCTCGTCACTCAGGCCGAGCAGCGCGAGCTTCTCGCGGGCGGCATCGACCGTCTCGCTCGCGCTCGTCCGGCTCGATCCGTTCGCCCCACGCGCGAGCACGGCCTCGGCCCGCAGGGCCTGGATCAGCTCCTCCTGTGCCGAGATGAGCTCGGGGCTGTAGAGGTGGACCAGGTGGTCGCCCTTGGCGACGCGCGTGCCCGTGTAGTCCACGAAGAGGCGGTCGAGGCGGCCTGGCACCCAGGCGGCGATGCGCTTCACGCGCGTCTCGTCGTAGTCCACGCGGCCAACCATGCGGAGCTCGGCGGCCACGTAGCGTCGCTCGACCGGCAGCGTCCGGATCGCCGCCAGCTTCTCGGCCCGAGGCGAAAGTTTGAGCGCCCGCTCGCCCAGCTCCGCGTCATCCCCCTCCGACGTGACGGGGATCAGGTCCATGCCGCAGAGGGGGCACTGGCCCGGCCCCGGCTGACGGATCTGCGGATGCATCGAACAGGTCCAGACTTCGGCCGTCGCGGACTGCTCGTGGCCGTGCCCGTCGCCGCCGGTCGCCGGCCGCTCCCCGCCGCCGCGCAGGAGCAGCCCCAGCGCGAAGGCCGCCAGGACGAAGATCAGGGTCCAGAGCCGAGGGCTCAGGCGCCCGCGCCATGAGTCGAAGCGTGTCATCGTTCCATCCTCCCGTTGTCGGTGCCGGCGAGCATCTCGATCTCGGCGAGACGCTGGGCCCTGTCCGCCACGGCCCGCTCGTAGGCAAGCTGGAATTCGAGCAGCACCCGCTCGGCGTCCACCAGGCTGTTGAAATCCGCCTTCCCTGCCCGGAAGGCCTCCTCGGTGACCGCGAGCGCCTGCTCCCCCTGGGGAATCAGGCTGCCGCCATAGAGATCGATCTTGCGCTGCGCGTCCCGGTAGCCGTAGACGGCCATCTTGAGCTGGGTCGCGTAGCGGCTGGCCAGGTCGCGCCTCGCATGCTCTGTCGCGCGCCGGCGTGCCGCGGACTCTCTCTGCGCGGCCCGGAATTTCCCCCGCCAGAGCGGGAGCTTGACCGAGAGCATCGCGGCCACCGGGTCCTCGCCGCTGCCCTCCACCCCCGGCATCCGCGCTTCGCCGGTTTCCATGTACTCGATGCCCAGGGTGAAGTCGGGCATCCCCTGCTTGCCGGCGAGGTCCCCGGCGAGATGGTGCTTCCTGGTCTCCGCGCCCAGGGCGAGCAGCTCGGGATTCGTCCGGTCCAGATGAGCAAGGAGCTCCTCCTCGTCGAGCCGAGGCGCTTCGTCCGCGACCTCGCGCACCCAGGGGATCTCCACTCCGGCAGGCCGGCCCAGGGCGGCGTTCAGACGCGCGGCGGCGGGGCCCCGCCTGTCCTCGAGGCTGCGCAGCCGGTCCGCCAGCTTGCTGCGCTCCACCTGGGCGCGGATCACTGCCGAGTTCGACGCGCTGCCCGTCCGGTAGCGCGAGCGGACCACCTCCTCGAGATTCTCGAGCAGGCGCAGGTTCTCTTCCGTGACGAGCAGGGCGCGGTAGAGGTAGAAGTACTCGTAGTAGGCGTCCTTCACTTCGCAAAACAGCTTCCGCTTCGCCCCCTCGTAGCGCTGGCGCGCGGCCTCGGCGGCCTGCGCCGCCACATCCCCCTTCAGGCCGAGCTCACCGAACCAGGGAAGGGTCTGCATGAGGCCGAACTTCTGGCGCTGCGGACCCACGCGCGTCTCCACCTCGCGCACGAGGTAGGCATAGTTGAAGTGGGGATCGGGCAGGGCTTTCACCTGCGGGATCCTCTCCAGCGCGGCCTGCCAGCGCTCCCGCGCGGCCGCGAGGCCCGGGTTGTTCGACTCCGCATGGTCGAGGAAGTCGTGGAGCGTCGCGTCCCCAGCGAGGGCTGGCGGCCGAGGGTCGGCCGACGCTGGCGGCGCGAGCATCAGGGCGACGAGCAGCATCGCCAGGCCCGCCCCCATGCGACCCACCCGTTTCCGAACTGTATGCACTCTCTTCCGCATCGCTCCTCCTGGCGATAGCTTGCGCGCGGCAGCGCGCGGCCGTCCCCATCGCCAGCGCAACGCACGTGCCGTCGGCCTGTGCGGCGCGCGTTTCGCAATCTATTGTTATGGAAGAATTTAACAGAGGTCCCGGCAGGCGGGCCGAAATCCGATTGCAAGGACCTTGCTATTCGGGGAAAGACTCTTTCAGGCCGTAGTCGGCGATCTTCTTGCGCAGGGTGGGACGGCTGACGCCGAGCACCTCGCAGGCGCGGCCCTGATTCCACTCGCAGCGTTCGAGCACGGCGCGGATGTGTTCGGCCTCCACCTCGCGCAGCGTTCGCCGCCAGTCGGGCGCGCCGCCGGCCAGCGGCTCCGCGGGGATCTCCACCGTGAGCGCGTCGCCCGGGCTGGCCATGATGCCGGCCTGCACGCGGTTCTCCAGCTCGCGCACGTTGCCGGGCCAGGCATAGGCCTCGAGACGCCGCAGCGAATCGTCGGGGAGCTTGGTCACGTTCCGGTGGAACTCTGCGTTGTAGAACGAGAGGAAGTGCTCCACGAGTAGGGGGATGTCCTCGCGCCGATCCCGCAAGGGCGGCACCGCGATCTCCACCACCTTGAGACGGTAGTAGAGGTCCTCGCGGAACTCCCCCGCGCCGACAAGGCCCTCGAGGTCGCGATGCGTGGCCGCGATGAGCACGGCCGTAAACGGCAGCGTGCGGTTGCCCCCCACCCGCTCGAACTCCCGCTCCTGCAGCGCGCGCAGCAGCTTGGCCTGCAGGTCGAGGGGCAGGTCGCCGATCTCGTCGAGAAAGAGCACGCCGCTGCCCGCCAGCTCCAGGCGGCCCGTGCGGCGCTGCAGCGCGCCCGTGAAGGCGCCCTTCTCGTGACCGAAGAGCTCGCTCTCGAGCAGGGTCGGCACCAGCGCGCTGCAATTGACGGCCACGAAGGGCTCCTCGGGCGCGAGGTTCTTGTGCAGGGCGCGGGCCACCAGCTCCTTGCCCGTGCCCGACTCGCCGCGGATCAGCACGTTCGCGCGGCCGCGGCTGGCCGTGCCGATGGCCTTGTGCAGCTCCAGGATCGCCCGGCTGCGCCCGACGATGCGGCCCCGCGGCGCTGGCACTGCGGCGGCGTCGGTCTCCAGGGCGAGGCTCGCCTCCGCGCGACTCTGCGCCAGCGCGCGGTCGAGCACCGCGTCCAGCTCGTCCACGGACACGGGCTTGTGCACGTAGTCGAAGGCTCCCGCCTGCATGGCCGCCGTGGCCTTCTCCATCTCGTGGTGGCCCGTGATCATGATCACCTTCGCCGGCGCGTCCTCTTGCCGCATGCGCTCGAGCAGGCCCAACCCCTCGCCGTCGGGCAGCTTGAGGTCGAGGATCACCAGGTCCGGCGCCTTCTCGCGCCAGGCCGCCTCGCCGCCTGCCAGGTCGGCCGCGCAGCGCACGGTGAAGCCGCGCTCCTGCAGGTGCAGCTCCAGGCTGCGGCGCACGGCACGGTCGTCGTCCACGATCAGCAGTTCAAGCATCGCTCACCTCCTGGCGCCCATGTGATTCCATGGGCATAATGACGCGGATACGCGTGCCCACTCCTTCGGTGCTCTCGATCTCCAGTTCGCCGCCGTGGAGGTCCACGGACTTGTCCACCACGCTCATCCCCAGGCCGACACCCTCCTCTCTCGTCGTGAAGAAGGGATCGAAGATCCGCTCGCGCACGCTTGCGGGCATGCCGCGCCCGCGGTCGCTCACCTCGAAGACGACCCCGCGCGCCTCCCGGCGCGCGGCAAGGCTCACAGTCCCGCCCGGTTCGGAGGCCTGGGCAGCATTGACCACGACGTTGACCAGGGCGCGCACGAGAAGCTCGCGGTCGGCGAGCAGGCGCAAAGTCTCGTCCGGCAGGTCGAGCTCCAGACCAATACCGAGCGCGACGCGCTCGCCGTCAGTGAGCCGTTGCACCTCGTCCATCAGGTCGCGGGCCGCGAGCAGGCGGGGCGAGAGCTCGACGGGGCGCCCGTAGTCGAGCAGCTCGTCGAGCATGCGCTCCAGGCGCTCGCCCTGCTCGCGGGCGAGCTGTAGCTGCTCGGTCTCCACCGCGCTCAGCGCCTCGCTGCGCGCCAGGGCAGAGAGGCTGGTCTTCATGGCAGACATCGGATTGCGCATCTCGTGCACGAGGCCCGCGGCCAGGCGGCCGACGGCGGCCAGGGTCTCCGCCTGCACGAGGCGCTGCTGCGAACGCTCCAGTTCTTGGCGGGAGCGCGCAAGTGCGCCGACCATCGCCTGGAAGCGAGTGGTCAGCGCGCCGATCTCGCCCGGCCCGGGACGCAGGCGCGGCGGCGCGAGGTCGCCTGCCGCCACGCGCTCGCTGGCAGCGGCCAACTCGCCGATGGGCCGGGACAAGCGCCGCGAGAGCGTGACGCCGAGGAGCAGCGCGACCAGCAGGGCCACGAGCCCGAGCAGTACGGTCTGCCGGGCGATGGCGCGCAGGGGCGCGAAGGCCTCGTTGGTCTGGATCTCGGCCAGAAGCGCCCAGCGCTGGCGCGGGAGCCACTGGTAGGCTCCGAGCACCTCCTGCCCCAGGTAGCCGCGGTAGATGCGCGTGCCGTCCCCGCCTGCGAGGCAGGCCAGCACGCCCGGCGTGGGCATCTTGTGCGTGAGCGCGGGGGGATGGTTCATGTGCCGCGATGGCGTGAGCATCAGGGTGTCGGCGCCCACGAGGTAGGTCTCGCCGCTCTCGCCGAGGCCGGTCGTGTCGGCCAGGATGGGGTGGATGGTCTCGCCGGGCCGCATCACGGCCAGCACGGCCCCAGTCAGACGCCCGCCCTCGCGCACAGGGGCGCTCAGATGCATGACGGGGTCGCCCGCGGGGTCAAGCGAGACCGAACCCAGCACGGCCCGTCCGCTCGCCAGGGCCTCGGCCAGCTCCGGCAGCTCCGCCGCCTTGCAGGGTTCGTGGCCGGGCTCTCCCGCCTCGGCGAGGATCGCGCCGGTCTTGTCGACGTAGAGGCAGCGGCGGTAGGCGCTCTGTCGCGCGAGCGGCGTCGCGAGCAGCTCGCGCAGGTCGCCGGTCGACTTCCCGCCCGCGGCCAGCTCGCGCTCCACCAGGCCCGCGAGGAGCGTCATGTCGCCGAGGCGCTCCTCGAACCAGGCCTCCAGGCGCGCGCGGCGCTCGCGGGCCACGCTCTCCATGTGGCTCTTGGCCTCGGCCATCAGCGCCCGCCGCGCCTGCGTGTAACCCAGGAGTCCCACGGCCGCGACCATGAGCAGGCTGAGCAGGGCCAGGGACAGGAAGAGGCGGCGTCCGAAGGCGCCGAGGAAGGGGGACTGCGGGCCGCGCGGGTCCATGCTTCCGCTCAGCCGCGCAGCTTCTCGAGCACGCGCCGGAGGCGGGCGTCCACCTCGTCCGCGATCTCCTCGAGTCCCGGGTTGTCGATGGCCGCCATCATGCCGCGCACGTTGATGGCCGCCACCCTCGTGCCCCCGCCCTCGCGCTCGCGCAGGACGATGTTGCAGGGCAGGAGCAGGCCGATGTCGGGCTCCTCCCCCATGGCCCGGTGCGCCAGCGGTGGATTGCAGGTCCCCAGGATCCACTGGGCCGGCACGTCCTCGCCCAGCCTCTCCTTGATGGTAGCCTGGACGTCGATCTCCGTGAGTACCCCGAAGCCTTCCTCTTTCAAGGCGGCCTCCGCGCGCGGGCGCAGGTCGGCGATGCTGTCATCCAGGTCCAGGATCAGTCCGTAGTCGATCTTCTCGCTCATCGCATCACCTCGGAAAGGGGTTGAGGGCATCCTAGCAGATCACCCCGTTTTGCGAAGGGAAATGCTGGCGACGGGGAGCCTGTCTCTACGCGGCTGCCAGCGGAAAGGTCCCGACCTGCGCCCGGCCGCGCGCAGCTAACTAGGTTCCGAAGAGCAGCATCGCCGCGCCGACGACGAGACCCACGAGCAGGTTGATGCCCTTGACCAGCAGGAATGCGCGGCGCGATTCGGCGAGCAGGGGCAGCATGCCGTGGCCGTCCTGGACGATGGAGGAGACCACGAGGGCCGCCAAGGGCACGAGGCCCCTGGCGAAGCCGGTGACGTAGAATAGGTGGGGCCCGGACTCGGGGATGATCCCGACGAGGCCCGCGGAGAGTGTGAGCCAGGCGGGGTGCAGAGCGAGCCAGGCTTCGGGCCGCACGGCGCGCTGCAGGACGGCCATGGTGAGCAGCGCAGCGAAGGTCCAGAGCAGCAGCGCGGGCAGGTGGCGCCGGACGACATGGCGGTAGAGGTGTTCCTCGAGGAAGTGCTCGGGCACGGTCGTCACGATGAAGAGCGCGACGAGGGCGACGAGCAGGAAGGTCACGCGGATCCAGCCCCAGTCGCCGGACGCCTCGTGTTCGTGCCCGTGCTGCGGCATGAGTTGCGCATGGTCGTGGCTCAGCGCGCCGGAGAGGATGCCGAGGATGATCAGCAGCGTCCCCCCCAGCAGCAGCGCCCGCGGGAAGCTGAGCCGGCGGAAGTAGGCGGGGACCTCCGCCAGCGAGAAGCGCTCGTGTTGGGGCTCGTGCATCTCCAGGCGGTCGCAGCAGCCCAGCCAGCCGGCGAGGCGTCGGCCCGCGATGCGGTCGGTGAGCCTGCCTGCGAGCAGACCGAGGGCGAGCAGGCCGAGGGAAAGCGGCAGGGCCGTGCGGGGCACGGCCGCGAAGAGCACGAAGGCCTCGTCGCCGCTGGTGGCGATCATGGCGGCCACGAGCGCGCCGAGGGATACGGCGCCGTGGGAATAGAGGGCGACGACCGTGTAGGCGCCGAGGCAGCCGGGCATCGCGCCGAGGAAGGCGGCCGCGACCAGCTGCGGCCAGCCGGAGAGCACGAGGCGTTCCTGCACCCAACCGCGGCTGAGCACGTTGACGTACTCGATCACCAGCATCATGACGAGCACGAAGCCGCTGATCATCAGCGTGTTCTCAATTACGCCCACAGTGTCGATCAGTATCCACCCCTCCCTTCGTCTCCCGCTCAGGCCTTCGCCGCGAGGCGCCGGCGGTGGGCGCGGGCGAGATCCAGGAACATGCCGAGGTCGCGGTCGAGGTCCGTCTCGGTGCCGTCGAAGTAGAGGTTGCGGATGGGAAGCTCGCCGTGGTCGCGGCTCACTCGCGGGTAGACGGCCTCGCTGACGATGCCGTTCATGCAGGTGAAGGGGCTGATGTCGAGCACGCCGTCGATGCCCTTGCCGTGCAGGTAGACGGCCTTGGCCACGGACAGCGTCATCTCGCCCAGGCTGCCCCGGAAGGGCAGGTAGGGCTCGGCGAGGTCGAGGAAGGACTGCATGTCGTGGGGCTCCTCGCGCTCGGCGAAGTCGGCGGCGAAGGGCGCGAGTAGCGCCTTCTCGTCGGCGGCTTGGATGCGAGCGGTGAGCTTCATCTTGAGCAGCTCGCCCGCGCCCTGCTTGCCGAGCTGCCGCGCGAGGTCCTGGCGCGAGAAGCGCGTGTAGTGCACCCACTCGGTGATGTCCGAGAGCCAGGCCTCGCCGCCGAGCGCCTCGATGCGGCGCAGGATGAAGCCGTTGGAGAAGTCGTTCAGGCGGCAGAAGATCTCCCCCACGACGCCGATCAGCGGCCGCTCCTCGTTCGAGCGGGGCACGGCGCGCAGGCGGTCGCGGGCGCGGGTCAGGGCGCCGGTGAGCGCGGCGAGGCGCCGGCGGTGACTCGAATCCTCGCGCGAGAGCACCTCCTCGCAGTCGGCCAGGGCATCGTCGACGAGGCGATCGGTCTCGCCCTCTTCGCGCTCGTAGGGCCGGGTCATCAGGCGCAGCTTGCGCAGGGCGTCCGCGGCGACGAGCCCGCGCCAGGCCGTGCGCTCGAAGTCGCTGCTCAGCTCGCCCAGTTCCGCATAGCCGTATCGGCTCGAGGGGGAGATCACGCGGATCTCGGGGAGCCCCATATCGCGGAAGACCTTGCCGAAGAGGGAGGCGTACTGGCCGAAGCGGCAGGGACCCTCGGCGCTGGGCATGAAGAAGCAGACGCGTTCCGGGTCGAAGTCGCCCTGCTCGATCACCTTCAGGAAGTTGCCCAGCGTGACCTGGGCGGGATAGCACTCCTCGCCGTTCAGGTAGCGCGCGGCCACCTCGCGCGTGCGCGCGTCGGACTCTGGGCTGACGCGCGCGTCCACGCCTAGCGAGCGGAAGGCGGCGGCCATGAGCCGCGCCGCCTCGTCACTCATGCGGGGGATGTAGAGGGTCTTGCCCCTCAGGCCGTTGCCGCTCTTGCCTGCGGACTCCACCACCGTAGAACTCCTTTGCTGTCCAGGTAGGCCTCGCAACGGGTCAGGGCCCCCGCGTCGTTGGCGTGGCCGTCGAACTGCAGCGTGAGATAGGGCCTGCCCGAGGCCTCCCCGACGTACTGCTTGATGAAGGAATCCGGCCCGCACTTGAAGTTCGTGATGTAGATGACGTGCAGCTTTGGATCCTCCGCGGCGAGCAGGGACGCCGCGAGGATGTCGCGGCCGTAGTTCCAGAACATGTTCGCGTTCAGTTCGCGGATGTCGACGTCGCTCAAGGCCAGGAAGTCGAGGGGCAACACGTCGACGCCGTAGAAGTCCCGAAGCTTGGCGGGGATGCCCATGTTCACGCCGTTGTCGTAGAGGTTGTAGGGGCGGCCCAGGAGCAGGATCGCGTCGCGGCCCGCCTCCCGGATGGCCGCCCGGGCCTCCCGGCCCGCGGCCTTCACGCGCGCGTCGAAGTCCCTCTGCGCCGCGTAGGCCGTAGTCACGGCGCGGTCGCTCTCCCTGCCGCCGGCCCCGAAGCGCGCTGCCGCCTTGCGCAGGACCTTCTTCACGTGCCCCTCGCCCTCGCGGAAACGGAGCGTTGGCATGAGCAGGCGCTCCCGCGCTGCTTCCATGGCCGGCGAGCTTCCCGCCACAAACGGCAGGGTCTGCCCCCAGGGGCAGAGGTAGCTCTCCAGCTGGTCCGGCGAGGCCTCGGCGTTGATCACGTTGGGGAGCAGGATCCAGTCCGCGTCCCGCGCGAGGAGCTGGTGGATGTGTCCGTGCGCCACGTTGATCGGGTGGCAGGGCTCGGCCACCGTGTACTCGAGCCCCGCCTGCGCCAGCTCGCGGTTCGTCGGGTCGCTGAGCACGATGTCGACGCCGAGTTCGTCCAGCCACGTAGCCCAGAAGGGGAAGCGGTCGTAGTAGTACATCGCCCGCGGCACGCCGACGCGCCGCTCCGCGCCCTGGTTCTTGCGATTCTCGTGAACACCGGAGAGCCAGCCCCTCTTCAAGGCCACCAGGTCCGGCGCCACAGGCTCGCGCTCGCTGCGCGCGCGGCGGCGGTAGCGGTCCGAGCACTTGTCGCCCCAGTAGGTCTTCACGTCGTCGACCGTGAACTCCTCCATGTCGCAGACGTTCGAACAGGCCTTGCATGTGAACTTGCGCAGCTTGTAGTCAATTTTCTCGACCTCCCAGCCGCGGAAGCTCGAGGGCCGGCCGGTCGCCTCGGCCTTCTCCTTCGCGAGCAGCGCCATGCCGATCGCCCCCACGACGCCGTTGTGCGGCGGCACGATGATGGGCTTGCCGAGCACCTTGGAGAAGGCGGCGGCGACGGCGTCGTTGTAAGCCGTGCCGCCCTGGAAGTAGATCACCTCGCCGACGCGGCGGCCGCGTACGACGCGGTTGAGGTAGTTGAGCACGATCGAGTAGGCGAGGCCCGCGCAGAGGTCGGGCTTCGCCGCGCCGCGCTGGAGCTGCGCGTTCAGGTCGCGCTCCATGAAGACCGTGCAGCGCTCGCCCAGGCGAATGGGCGCGTCGGAGTTCAAGGCGAGGTCTGCGAACTCGTCCACGATGGAGATGCCCATGCGCTCGGCCTGCTCCTCGAGGAAGGAGCCCGTTCCCGCCGCGCAGGCCTCGTTCATCGCGAAGTCAACAACGACGCCCCGGTCCAGGCTGATGAACTTCGAGTCCTGGCCGCCGATCTCGAAGATCGTGTCGACTTCCTTGCCGGTCAGGCGGCGCGCGATGTAGGTGGCGCCTGTCTTGTGCGCGGTGATCTCGTCGTTGACCGTGTCCGCGCCGAGCAGCTCGCCCACCAGCTCGCGGCCGGAGCCGGTAGTTCCCACGCCGCGCAGTTCCACGCGCTCGCCGAGCAGGGACTGGATCTCGGCCAGGCCTTCGGAGACCACCGCGATGGGGCGCCCGCGCGTGCGCAGGTAGATCTCGTGGACCAGCTCGCCCTCGGCGTCGATGACGACCAGGTTCGTGCTTACCGAGCCGACGTCCACGCCCAGGTAGACCGGCTCGCCCGGCTTGAGCTGATTGGTCGAACGCGGACTGGCCCTGTGGCGGAGGAGCTCGACGTGGCCGAGATCGAGCGGCGCCTGGGACTCGAAGCCATTGCCGTTGCCGGCGGCGGCGAGGAGTCGGTCGAGGTCGAGCACCGGCGCGGGAGTGTCGCCGTTGCCGCCGGCGGTGGCTTTGCCCGCGGCGGCGCGTGTGGCGGCCGCGCCGTCTCCCTTGCCGCGCTCTACAACCGCGTCGCGTGCGAGCAGGGCCGCGCCGATGGCTCCGAACCAGGGACCGGTCGGCGGGGCGATCAGCTCGCCGTCGCTCAGCTTCCACACTTCGCAGAGGGAGCGGCGCACGGCCTCGTTCTGCGCCACGCCACCGACGAAAAGCACGGGCGGCGCGGCCTTCTTGCCGCGGGCGATGTTGCCCTTGTAGTTGCGGCTCACGGCATCGCAGAGGCCGCGCAGGATCTCCTCGGGGCTGTAGCCTTTCTGCTGCGCGTGGATCATGTCGCTCTTGGCGAAAACGGAACAGCGTCCCGCGATGCGTGCCGCGCGCTCGGCCTGGCCGGCGCGCTCGCTGACCTCCTCCACCGCGAAGTGCAGGCGGCTGGCCTGCTGGTCGAGGAAGGAGCCGGTGCCCGCGGCGCAGTCGCCGCTGCTCGCGTAGTCGCGGATCTCCAGTCCGTCGTCGGTGCCGTCGAGCAGGAGGAACTTGGCGGCCTCGCCGCCCATCTCGACCACGCAGCGCGCCTCCGGGTGGAGGAGGCCCGACGCGGCGGCCAGGGCGCGGTACTCGTTCTCCTGGGGCGCGTCGAGGCGTTCGGCGAGCAGCCGGGCGCCCGAGCCCACGGCGCGCAGCCCGGCGATCTGGGAGGGCGTCACGGCCTCGCAGAGCTCCGCGAGGAGCTCCTGCACCGCGCGCAGAGGCTCGCCCCGCACGCGGCGGTACTCGGAGAGGAGCACGGGGGGCACGTCGTCCGGGCTAGTCAGAAGCTGGAAGGAGGGCAGGCGGGCGGCGGCCTGGGACAGAGCCCGGCGATCGGTCCGGCCGCCGAGGAGGGCGAGCTTGACGCTGATGGCGCCAATGTCGATACCGAGGCTCAGGGCCAACGAAGAACCTCCCGCGGGAACGACGGTGTTCCCCGAACCTAGCACAATTTCAAGAATTCTTACCAGAAATCCGGTTAATGTGGGATTTAGTCTACTTGATTGTTGGCCCGGCCTCAAGGGGGCGCAAGCAGTATGTTGCAGATTTTTGAATTTGGAGACAAACCTTTTTACCGTAAAAGGTTACAGGAACTCAGGTAATCGTGAGGCGCTGCTGTCCTGGCGGGGCAGAGCCGCTTGACGCCCTGCGGCAAGCGGCGGATCAGGGCTGGGTCTCGTCCTGACGCGGGCTCCGCTGGATCAGGCCGATCATGTGGCCCTCGGGATCCTGGAAGAAGGCTAGGCGGCCGACACCCTCGAGCTCGAAGGGTCCCTGGAGGATCGAGCGGCCCAGCGCCTCGGCCTTGGCTACGATGGAATCGACGTCCTCCACGTCGACGTAGAGGCAGCGGTGCGTGGGCAGCGCGCCCTTGCCCGTGAAGATGCCGCCGTTGATGCCGCCCCCTTTGCCGGCCGTGGCGAGGTCGTAGACGCCGGAGCGCTCGTCGAGGCTCGTCTCCCAGCCGAAGAGCTGCGTGTAGAACTCGACCAGGGCGGGGCCGTCCTTCGCGTTGATCTCCCAGTAGCAGATGCGGTTTGTCATCTCGTCCTCCCGTCGTCGTCGGCATCGCGGGGAAGCCCTTGCGGCGAGTTTAGCCGTGGAAGTTCGCGCGGGGAAGTCCTTGGGGGCGAGGGAACGGCCTTGTTGCGCAGACGAGGTTGGTTTGTCACGTGAACACTCGACCCGCGGGCCTTGGCGGGAGTACAGCCGGCTGGACTGGGGGCAGTCGGCTCGTGGCGACTCCGCCGGCTGCGAGTCCACCCTGGTGGACTCGCGGGAGTGTACCCGGGTGCAATCGTAGGTGCTCGCGGTCTTATCGCAGGAGGACGAGGCGTTGGGAGTCCTGGAAGCCCGCCGTCGTCATGCGGATCAGGTAGATACCCGAAGACTGGGTGTGGCCCGCGTCGTCGCGGCCCTCCCAGACGAGTTCGTGGCGGCCGGGCGGGAAGACCGCATCGGCGAGGCGGGCCACGCGCCGGCCGGCGATGTCGTAGACCGTGAGTTGCACACGCCCCTTCTCCCGCAGCGTGAAGGGCACGGTCACCTGCGGATTGAAGGGATTCGGGTGCGCGGCGAGAAGCCGGGTCGGGAAGGCGAGTGCTTCGACTTCTACCGTGATTGTGCGCAGCAATTGCCAGTCCTCGCCGGGCTCGCGGCCGGAGAGAGTGTAGGTGACGGCGCCGCCGCTCGCGAGCTGAACGCTCTCGTCAGTGGCCCGGTAGATCCCCAGGCTCGGCTCCCCGTAGTCGACCAGCCAACTGGTGTCGTCTATTGAGCCCATCAGCTCGAACTCCGCCGCCATCGGTTCGGAGGTCTCCCAGTGCAATTTGACACGGCCCAGGCCGGGCTCAGCATAGAAGGAAGACAGGAAGACCGGCGTGTCATCGCAGCCCTCGCCTTGACCGCCGATTTGGTCGCCGCAATCGTTGTTCCCCGCCAGGCAGGGCGATCCGGGCTGCAGGCGGAGATCGCCTGCTTCCGCATCACAGAAGAGCGGATCGAGGGAGAAGTTTCCGTTCTCCTCCGCCTGGTCCGCGATGAGATCTGTCCAGTCTCCGCCAGCGTTCCCGTAGATATCGCTGCAGGTGAAATGGGGAAACGTCGGATAACCATAGCTGTCCACCGCTTTGCCAAAGAGACTGAAAGCGATGATCGTGGCTTCCACGCTCATGTGGGTGGAAGCCCCGGCCGCAATCGTACCGCCCCCGTCCCAGATTGACGAGTTCCGGGAGAAGGTGCATGACGTGAGGGTTGCGGACTGCTGGCCTTCGCTGAATAAGCCACCACCGTTGCCGGCGATGTTATCGAAGAACAAGCAGTGTGACACGGCTACCGGACTGCTTGTGCAGGCAATGCCGGCGCCATTGCGGCCAACCATGTTCGAACTGAACAGGCAGCTCGTGATACTTCCCGTAGCCCAGTCGTTGCAGTAGATCCCGCCGCCGCTGTCGTCGGCTTGATTCCCTTCAAAGATGCTCTCTTGCACGGAAACCGGACTACCCATGACGAATACTCCCGCCCCCATTATGTCGACAGAATTCTCCCGGAAAATGCAGCCAATCAGCTCTACCGAATCGCAGTCCTCGGCGAGGATACCGCCGCCGTGGATCGTGGCCCGATTCATTTCGAAGTCGCAGGACTGTAGTGATACGATGGAGGCGCCCCCCGCGAACAAACCCCCTCCCATCTCTTCCGCATAGTTGTCCCGGAAACTACAGTCGTTCAGGTTGAGCGTGGAACCGATGGCATGGATCGCACCGCCATCCACCGAGACGTTGTTGTCCTCGAACGCGCAACTCTCGATCCGAATCGTGGAACCGACACAGAGGATGGCCCCACCATCGATGGCCAGACCGTTCTGAAAGGTGAGGTTTCGGACAAGAACTTCTTCCTCCACATCGGCCACGGTCAGAATACGCCCCATTTCGCCCGCATCGATGATGACGTTCGCCCGCTCACCCCCGTCACCAACCAGGGTCATGCCGAATCCCAGGACGAGGCCTTGCTCCTGGTACAGACCGGGTGCCACGAGCACCGTGTCCCCCACAATCGATGCGTCGATGGCTTCCTGAATACTCGGATAGTCTTGGGGAACCCGCCAGGTGCGGTGGCTGATCGTGAAGGGTGCGTCTGTTGTCACGGATGGATCCCCGTCGTCGGAGTCGGAGATCCGCAGGTAACAGTCCGTCGAGCCAGGCCCGGCCATCTCCCGAATAGCAGACCCGTAATTGTGCGCGCTTTCGAGAAGCATCTCCCAAGGACCATCCGGGCCCGATCTGGAGAGCTCGATATCCACGTGCGTTGGATGGGGATAGGTCTCCTCCCAGAAGAAACGAAGCCATTCTCCCGGCCGAACGAATTCACCACCTGCCGGATGGATCCATGCAAGAAGTTCTCCCTGTCGCCTGCCCCAATCGAAACCAGCACGACCCGGGCCATCAGGCAGGATCGCGCGCACGGTGTATCCGTGCCAGCCGATCTCGCAGTTCATGTCCGACCATGTTCGCTCATCGGGATCGGTTCCGGTGTATACGATTTCCCCGTCCCGCTCGATCTGGAAGCCTGAGTGAACGGTCCAGAACCACCCCCAGCTAAGATCGATGCGGTCAAAGAGATCCATCGTGGCGGTGACATCGAGAGGTGTGTACTCCCCATAGCAATCTGCACCAAATACTCCTACAAGCACACCACAGTCGTTGTTTGCTGGCAGGCACGGCGAGAGGGCCGACAAGTAGAAGTCGCCGCCGCCTGCGCCACAGAACAAAGGATCAGCCGAGAAGTTGCTGCCGCCGGGATCGCCACCGCCTCCATTCGCATAGAAGTCGCTGCATGTGATCAACGCGTCACCGTACACCCCATGGCTGTTGAAAGCGACGATGCTGTTTTCAACCGTGGCACCACCCTCAAAGTGGAGGACGGTCGCCCCATTGTGGCCATATACCGTCGTCCAGCGAAGGTGAGGCGAACCTGTAGCGTAGATCGCCGCACCATCTTCTGTCCCAAGTGGACCGGCATCGACAGAGTTTTGAGAAAACACGACATTCTCGATCTTGGGCGCACCGCCGCTACTGTATATTGCTCCGCCCAAGGCAACGGATCCCCACCACCAACCTCCTGCAATGTAGGCCCCATTGTTGATAAAGAAGCAGTTGCGGATCGTCGGCGAGGAAGTATGGCAGTAGAACCCCCCTCCGAAGCTCCAAGCAATCTCTGCATAGTGGTTGGACTGGTTGTTTAGAAACGAAACGCCATCGAGAAGGGGACTGCCATCGTAGCAGTACATCCCCCCACCGTAGTTGGTCGCACGACATTCTTCAATAACAAGGTCCATCAGGGTTGGCGAGGTACCTGCGCATTTGATTCCCCCACCGCCATCATTCCAGCCGGAACTCCCAGACCGGATCGTGAAGCCTTCCACGCGCGACGAGGAATCCTCGCCGTTTTGAAACAAGAGCCCCCGTCCATCGCGGAGACAGTGCAGGATCGTCGCGGCGGAGCCAGCCTCCGACTTCAGGACGAGGTTCGTGCCGTGGAAGTCGAGGTCGCGATTCTGCTCGCCGACGTAAGTACCCGGCGCGACGAGTACCGTGTCGCCCTCAGCGCTGGCATCGATGGCGGTCTGGATGTTCGGATACTCGGAGGGTACACGCCTCGTTACAGCAAGCGCGGCATCACAGAAGCAGGCGAAAACAAGAAAGAGCCCGAGGGTGCGCATGAGAACCTTCCGCAAGTTGCGATCGCCGGTCGGGCCGGAGCGATCGATCCACGTTCGAACTGTGCGGCGATCAGGTTCTTAGCGCTGCTTCCCGTTGGCCTCCTGGGGATGGAGTCTCTCAGACGCCCATAAATTCTAGCTCATCTCGAATGCGGCGGTCAACGCCACGCTGCCAAGACAAAGCTGTTTCGCCACGTGAACACTCGGCCCGCGTGCACGAGTCCAGCCGGCTGGACTCCAGGCAGTCGCCACGTGGCGACTCCGCCGGTGCGAGTCCACCCGGGTGGACTGATGAAGCGTCGTGGAATCCTACGCGGGATCGTAGTTCAGGCGGGTAGCGAGCCAGCGCTCGACCTCGGCCACACTCACGCCCTTGCGCTTCGCATAGTCGCCCACCTGCTCGCGGCTGATGCGGCCGATGTCGAAGTAGCGCGACTCGGCGTGGCTGAAGTAGAGGCCGCTCACACTCGCCGCGGGTCGCATGGCGGCCTGCTCGGTGAGCGAGAGGCCGATCTCGTCGGCGCCGAGCAGCGAGAAGAGCTGGAACTTCTCGCTGTGGTCTGGGCAGGCCGGGTAGCCGAAGGCCGGCCGGATACCGCGGTAGCGTTCGCGGACCAGGTCCTCCCGGCTCAGCGACTCCTCCGCGCCGTAGCCCCATTCGCGCCGCGCCTCGGCGTGCAGGTACTCCGCGAAGGCCTCGGCCAGCCGATCGGCGAGGGCCTTCACCATGATCGCGCGGTAGTCGTCCCCCGCGCGCTCGTGCTCGCGTACCAGCTCGCCCGCACCGAGGCCGGCGGTCACCGCGAAGGCGCCGAGGTAGTCCTCGCGGCCGCTCTCCAGCGGCGCCACGAAATCGGCGAGGCAGAAGTTCGGCTTGCCCGGCGCCTTGTTCTTCTCCTGCCGCAGCATGGGAAAGCGCGCGCGCGCGGCCGTCCGCACGTCGTCGGTGAAGAGCACGATGTCCTCGCCATCGGCCGCCGCCGGCCAGAAGCCGAAGATCCCCGCCGCGCGCAGCGCGCCACTCAGCGTCAGCTCGTCGAGCATCGTCTCCGCGTCTGCGAGCAGCTCGCGCGCGGCCTGGCCGTGTTCGGGGTGATCGAGGATGCGTGGGTGCCGTCCCTTCAGCTCCCAGGCCGAGAAGAAGAAGGTCCAGTCGATCCACTCGCGTAAAACGTCCACCGACGCCTCCACCACGCGCCGGCCGGTGAAGGACGGTACGGGGATCTCCGCTCCCTCCCAGTCGAGCTGCTGGCGATTCGCGCGCGCCTTGCGCAGGGGCATCAGCGGTTTGGCGACGCGCTCGGCGTGGCGCTCGCGCAGGACCGACTGCTCGCGCCGGTTCTTCTCGTCGAGCGCCGCGCGGCGCGACTCGTCGCGCAAGGCCGCGACCACGCCCACCGCGCGCGAGGCGTCCTTCACGTGCAGCACGCTGCCGCCGTACTCAGGGGCGATGCGCACGGCCGTGTGCTCGCGGCTGGTGGTGGCGCCACCGATGAGCAGCGGCTGCGTGAGCCCGCAGCGCTGCATCTCGCGAGCCACGGCCCGCATCTCGTCGAGCGAGGGCGTGATCAGGCCGCTCAGCCCCACGATCTCCGCGCTCTCCGCCTGCGCCCGCTCGAGGATGGTCTCGCCGGGCACCATCACCCCGAGGTCGACGATCTCGAAGCCGTTGCAGCCGAGCACCACGCCCACGATGTTCTTGCCGATGTCGTGCACGTCGCCCTTGACGGTGGCGAGCAACACCTTGCCCCGCCGCGGCGCGCCCGACGACTCTGTCTCCAGCCGCGGCCCGAGGATCGCCACCGCCTTCTTCATCGCCCGCGCGCTCTTGACCACCTGCGGCAGGAACATCTTCCCGGCCGCGAAGAGGTCGCCGACGCGGTCCATGCCGGCCATGAGCGGCCCCTCGATGATGCTCAGCGCGGTATCATAGTTGGCGCCCGCCTCGGCGAGGTCGTCTTCCATGTGATCGAGCACGCCGTGCACGAGCGCGTGGGCGAGGCGCTCCTCGAGCGCGGCCTCGCGCCAGGCGAGATCCTCCTCGCGCCGCGCCGCGCCACCCTCCACCGTTGCGGCGAGCTCGATGAGCCGTTCGGCTGCGTCGGGCCGGCGGTCGAAGAGTACGTCCTCCACGCGCTCGCGCAGCTCGGGCGGCAGGTCGTCGTAGACTGCGAGCTGCCCGGCGTTGACGATGCCCATGTCGAGCCCGGCCTCGATGGCGTGGTAGAGGAAGGCCGCGTGCATGGCCTCGCGCACTGCGTCTCGGCCGCGGAAGGCGAAGGACAGGTTGCTGATCCCCCCACTGGTCCGCGCACCCGGGCACTCGCGCTTCAGACGCCGCAGGGCATCGAGGAAGGCGACCGCATAGCCGCGATGCTCCTCGAGCCCCGTCGCCACGGCGAGCACGCCGGGATCGAGGATCACATCCTCCGCGGGGAAACCCGCCTTCTCGGTGAGCAGGCCGAAAGCGCGGCGGAGCACCGCCACCTTGCGCTCGGCGGTCTCGGCCTGGCCCTCCTCGTCGAAGGCCATCACCAGCACGGCCGCGCCGTGGCGGCGCACGAGCCGCGCGCGGCACAGGAACTCGTCCTCGCCCTCGGCGAGGCTGAGCGAGTTGACCACGCCCTTGCCCTGCAGGCAGCGCAGGCCCGCCTCGATCACCTCCCAGCGCGAGCTGTCGACCATCACCGGCAGGCGCGCGATCTCGGGCTCGGTGGCAACGAGCTTCAGGAAGCGCTCCATGGCGGCCACGGAGTCGAGCAGGGCCTCGTCCATGTTGACGTCGATCAGGTTCGCGCCGCCGCGCACCTGCTGCCGCGCCACCTCCACGGCGGCCTCGAAGTCGCCGGCGGCGATCAGGCGCGCGAAGCGCCGCGAGCCGGCGACATTCGTGCGCTCGCCGACCATGGTGAAGTTGCCGTCGGGGCGCAGCGTGTAGGTCTCAAGGCCCGCAAGACGCGTATGGCGGTCGACGGGACCGGCGGGCGCGGGCAGGGCACGCGGCGTCACGCCCGCCACGGCTTCCGCGATCGCGGCGACGTGCTCGGGCGTCGTGCCGCAGCAGCCGCCCACGATGTTCACGAGTCCGCACTCGGCGAACTCGCGGAGCAGCGCGGCGGTCTCCTCGGGCGTTTCGTCGTATCCGCCGAAGGCGTTGGGCAAACCGGCGTTGGGGTGGGCGCTCGTCCAGACTGGGCTCAGCGCCGCGATCTGGGCCAGGGAGGGCCGCAGTTCCCGCGCGCCGAAGGAGCAGTTCACGCCGAGGCTGAAGGGCCGCGCGTGCTCCACCGAGGCCCAGAAGGCGTCCACGGTCTGACCCGAGAGCGTGCGGCCGCTCTTGTCGGTCACGGTCAGCGAGATCATCAACGGAGTGCGGACGCCCGTCTCGAGCGCGAGCTGCTCGAGCGCGAAGAGCGCCGCCTTGCCCATGAGCGTGTCGAAGATGGTCTCGACGAGCAGCAGGTGGGCGCCGCCATCGACGAGCCCCCGCGCCGCGTCGTAGTAAGCCGTGCGCACTTCCTCGAAGTCGACGTCGCGATAGCCGGGATCCTCCACGCGCGGCGACAGGGACAGCGTCTTGTTCGTGGGCCCCAGCGAGCCCGCCACGAAGCGAGGGCGTTCGGGGGTGCGCGCGCTCCATTCGTCGGCGGCCTCGCGCGCGAGCGCCGCCGCCGCGCGGTTCATGTCGTAGGAGAGCGCTTCGGTACCGTAGTCGGCCTGGCTGATGGCCGTCGCGCCGAAGGTGTTGGTCGTGACGATGTCCGCGCCCGCGGCGAGATAGTCGCGGTAGATCTGTGCGATCGCCTCGGGCTGCGTGAGCGAAAGCAGATCGTTGTTGCCCGCGAGGTCCCGCGGGTGGTCGGCGAGGCGCTCGCCGCGGAAGTCCGCTTCGCTGAACCCGAGACGCTGGATCAGGCTACCCATGGCGCCGTCGAGAACCAGGATACGCTCAGCGAGCGCACGGTTTAGCGCGCCCTCGGCCAGGGCCGCCGCGCCGCGGCGGGAGGCCTGCCCTGCCGGCTCGCTCACTTCCGCCCCTCGGCGGCCTCGAAGTCGGGCCGCAGCTCGGCTAAGAGCCGCCGCGCCACCTCGCCGCGGTTGAAGGGCGCACTGATCTGCAGGCCCGCCACCCGCGGCAGCACCTGACGTGCCATCTCCAGGGCGATCTCCATCCCCGTTTCCCGCTCGGCCTCCGGGTCCCCCGCCGCCGCCTTCATGCGGGCCATGATCGGGTCGGGGATCTCGACACCGGGTACCTCGTTGTGCAGGAACTCGGCGTTGCGCAGCGACTGCAGCGGCCAGATGCCGGCGAGGGTCGGAATCGCGTAATCCGCCACTGCGTCGAGGAAGCGAGCGAGCGCGTCGAGGTCGAAGACGGGCTGCGTGACGGCGTACTCCGCCCCGGCATCCACCTTCCAGTAAAAGCGCTGCACCTCGCGCTCGAAGTTGATGGCCGTCGGGTTCGCCCCCACGCCCATCAAGAAGCCCGTGGGCTTGCCGATGCTGCGCCCGCCGACGTCCTGCCCGTGGTTCAGCGTATGGACGAGGTTCGTGAGTCCGATCGCGTCCACGTCGAAGACCGGCGTGGCCTCGGGATAGTCGCCCTTGACGGGCGGGTCGCCGGTGATCAGCAGCAGGTTGCGCAGGCCGAGCGCGTAGGCGCCGAGGAGGTCGGCCTGCATGCCGAGCAGGTTGCGGTCGCGGCAGACGTAGTGCAGCACCGTTTCGATGCGCTCCGACTCCTGCTGGATGCGCACAGCCGTGGCCAGGGGGCTCAGGCGCGCTGTGGCGCGCGGTCCGTCGGGGATGTTCACCGCGTCGAAGCCAGCGTCTTCCATCTCGCGGGTGAGGTCGAGGATCTTCGTGAGGCCCCAGCCGCGCGGCGGCAGCAGCTCCACGCTGGCGACGGGCTCGCCGGCGGCGATCTTGCGCCCGAACTGCGACTTCTCGGCGGTGGGAATCGGCGGAGCCGCGCGGTCCTTGCGCAGCGTGGGCCGCGCCGCCGGCGCCGACGCCACGCGCCC
>CAZVHI010000016.1:0-25578 GCA_964627205.1 uncultured bacterium | reverse complement strand
GGCCTGCACCAGCTCGCTCGGGTCGGCGAAGGTCTCCAGCGCGAAGAGGTCCACGCCGCCGGCGAGGAGGGCCTCCGCCTGGCGGCGGAAGGCGTCGCGGGCCTCGTCGCGGGAGGTGGGACCCCAGGGCTCGATCTTGAGGCCCAGGGGGCCGACCGAGCCGGCCACGAGGCCGCCTTTCCCCGCCGCTTCCCGCGCCAGCTCGGCGCCGCGGCGGTTGATCTCCTCGAGCTGCTCCTCGACGTGGTGCTGTCCGAGCTTGTGGGCGTTGGCGCCGAAGGTGTTCGTCTGCAGCACGCGGGCGCCCGCGCGGCGGTAGTCCCCGTGCACCTGCCGGACCATGTCCGGGTCGCTCAGGTTGAGAGCATCGAAGCACTGGCCAAGGTGGACGCCGCGCTGGTACAGACAGGTGCCCATCGCGCCGTCGAAGATCAGGACCTCGTCCCGCAGGAGCTCGGAAAAATCGAGCGGCACCTAGTTCCTCCTCGCGCTCTTCCCGAGACCCGTGACGACGAAGGTGCCCCCCGCGCTCGCGTCGCGGGAGATCTCGACCAGGCCGCGCTCCGCCGCGTCCTCGAGCAGGTCGCCGAAGGTGGAGTAACCGTAGCCCTGCTCGTTGAACGAGGGGGCCTTGCGCTTCATTGTATCCTTCACGAGCGAGGAGTAGAGCGTTCCCCGCCCCTCGCGGATCAGCGCCCGCACAGTGGACAGCAGCAGGCGGAAGACCTTCTGCTTCCCCTTGGGCATCTTCTCCAGGGAGGGCGCTGGCTCCTGCTCCTTGCCGAGATCCTCGATGAAGATGAACTCGTCGCAGGCTTCCACCAACAGATCGCTGGCGGACTCCTTCAGGGCCATGCCAACGACGAAGCGGCGGTTCTCGCGCAGCTTGTTCACGAGGGGCGTGATGTCGCTGTCGCCCGAGATGATGACGTAGGTGTCGATGTGTTCCTTGCCGTAGCTGAGCTCCAGGGCATCGACCACCAGGCGGATGTCCGCGCTGTTCTTGCCGGAGATCCGCGGCTTGGGGATCTCGATCAGCTCGATGCCCGCGCTGTGCAGCTCGTCCTTGTCCTTGCTGTAGCGCGACCAGTCGGCGTAGGCCTTCTTGACCACGATCTTGCCCTTTTCGAGCAAGCGGTCGAGCACCGGCTTGACGTCGAACTTCTTGGCCCTTCCCCGGCTGCTCTTGCCAAGGGCCACGTTGTCGAAGTCGATGAATAGTGCGAGATGGCTCTCGCGTGATGCTGAGTCCACGTTTTCTCCTTGAATGGGTTGGGTAGCGGCGGGTCGGATTCCGCAGCTGCGCCGGATTCCGGCGCTCGCCGCTTCGCCTGCAATCTGGCACGGTCGGGGCGCGGGGTCAATGCGGGATCGAACCGGATTCGTCCGAAGGGCTCCCCGGCTCCGGGTGGGCCAGCCATCGCAGCCGGCCGGCAGCCCGTTAGAAACGGGGATTGACGACGTTGTTGTAGATGGAGCCGAAGGAATAGCTCAGCCCCGCGGAGAAGTAGTAGCTGTAGCTGGTCTCCAGCTGCCGCCTGTGCAGGAGGACCTCCTCGTCCGTGGCCTCGCCCTTCGCCAGGGAGAGCTGATCGTGGATCATGGCGTAGCGGCCGCTCAGGTTCAGGGAGAGCCCTTCGACGAGGTTGAG
The DNA here is from genome assembly GCA_964627205.1 of uncultured bacterium. Classification (GTDB taxonomy): domain Bacteria; phylum Krumholzibacteriota; class Krumholzibacteriia; order JACNKJ01; family JACNKJ01; genus CAZVHI01. Next base: position 23,927 of record CAZVHI010000016.1, on the reverse strand, counting down.
GGAGATCGAGCCGCGGGTGAGCAGCTTGTTGAGGCTCGCGTCGTGGAAGTAGTGGCGCCCTTCGACGTCGAAGCCGATGCTGCCCCAGGGCTTGACCAGATCCAGCTCGATTTCGAGACCCTCCAGGAACACACTCTCGCGGGTCTTGTCGTAGATCGTCTCCTCCACGTAGTCGTGCACGCCGCCTCCGATCCAGTAGCGCAGCGTCAGCGCGCGACGCGACGACTCCGAATAGGGGAAGATGTTGTACTCGATCGCAGGCGCGATGCGGAGGAGGAAGTCGAGGTTCTCGTAGGTGGATGCGTAGGCGAAGCTGGTCTCCCCGATCGACCAGTGCTCGCCGAGGCTTTTCACCAGCTCCTGGTAGGCATGATGGGAGCGGGTGATGCTCGTCAGAAGATCGCCGTCGCCGAGGTCGTAGCTGCTCTCGGAGTAGCTCCCGCTCAGGGACAGCTCGAACTTCCAGTCCTCGGTGACCCGCTCGGCCGAGAGCGAATTCCAGATGTTGACCGACTCGTAGGACTTCTGGCCGCTCAGGCCCCCGTGGGCGCTGAGCCGGAACACCCAGCTGTTCCAGGGATCGACGAGCTCGGCCTCCTCCTCGCCCGCGGGAATCTCGACGTCCACCGTGCAGCGTTCCGCCAGGTCGCTGCGGGCCAGGTAGCGGACGAGCCCCAGCTCGATGGCATGGACGAGGCGCTCGCGGATTTCGTCCCGGGTGTCGTCCTGCAGGGTCGAGACGCGGAGCGTGTCACTCAGACCGGCGAAATCCTCCCGCCCCGTGAAGGTGACGGTGAACTCCCGGCCGCCGCCCCCGCTGCGCTGGCTCGTGGCCATCACGTGGACCTGGGCCTCGTGGCGCTCGCGGACATGGTTGAGATAGTCGATCTCCTCGCGGAGGTAGTCGTCACCGCACCAGCCGCAGTCGATGTAGACCTTGGGCGCGCCGCGGCCGTTCCCGCCCAGGGCGGGTGGGACAAGCGCGGCCAAGGCGAACACGAACAGGATGAGCGCTAGGACCAAGCTCCTCATCACGGCACTCCTTCGTTGGGAATGGGCGGCATCCTAGCAGGAAACGCGGCGCCGAGCGACGCCAAGATGAAGCGGGCGCTGGTTTCGTGGGTGCTCGGATCAGCGCAGCTTGAGGATCTTGAGCCGGGCGCGCTCCCCGCCATGACTGGAAAGAAGCAGATAGACCCCGGCGGGCGCCGGAGTTCCACGCTCGTCGCGGCCGTTCCAGGTCCCCCGCCCTCCGGGTAGGTCGAGACGGCGCACGAGCCTGCCTGCGACGTCGAAAACCGCCACGGTGGCATTTGTGCCCTTCGCGCCGGCGGCGAGCTGCAGGATCCCGGTGAAGGGCCGCGGCCAGGCGTGGAGCCCGGGCGCGGACGCGAACGGATCGCCGACGGTAGTCAGATCGTCCCCGACCGTCGTGTGGAAGAGGGCCTCGGGGGCGGCGACGGGTCGCGTCTCGCGCCTTCCCGACAGGTCCTCGGCACTCACGTAGTACTCGATTTCGCCACCGGGCGGCTGGGGCGGGATCCAGGCCTCGTAGCTGTCCGGTACTCCCGTGGGCACAAGGGCGAGCGACTCGAAGGCCGGCTCTCCGGCCAGGCGCCAGTGGAGCCGGCACTGAGCCAGTACGAGGCCGGCCTCGCTGCGGTCGTCGATCAGGGCTGCCACGCAATGCGCCGCGGCGGGGATCTCCGGCGGCGGCGGCGCGACGTCCACGCGCAGCATGCCGCGGTCGAAGATGCCCATCGTGCGGCAGTGCAGGGCGTCGTAGTAGTACCAGCTCCCATAGTAACCCAGCACCTCGTAGCCGGGCATGGCATCGGCGTAGGCCTGGAGCGCAGGCACGTCGCCCGAGCAGCCGAAGATCGGCACGAGCACCTTGCGGCCGAGGATCAGCGAGTTGGTGTAGGCGGTCATGCCCACCCCCTCGCCGGAGAAGGGCCCGCAGTAGACGCGGTACACGCGGTAGGGATTGCCGTAGCAGCTGGTCAGCCCCGAGAGGATGGCGGCGTTCTCTTCGACGTAGGGGTAGTCCTCGTGGCCGGGGTGCAGCTCCTTGACGATCACCGTCTCCTCGTCGAGGAACTTGGCCACGCAGTCGATGTGCTGGATCCCGTAGCCCTCGGTGTTGGGCAGCACCCGCAGGTCGTTCACACCGCACCAGGTTTCGAGCGCGGCGCGGAATGCGATCTCGCTCAGGTGGCCGTTCTCACTGACCTGGGCCTCGGAGCAGAAGGCCCGGCCGTGGCCGTCGTACATGATGTTGCCGCCAGTGAGATAGAAGGGCGGTTGCCAGAGGGGCTCGCCGAGATGGTCCGCGAACTCGGCGGGCGTGTCGTCGTCCTGCTCCCAGCCGCGGCCGCCACGCCCGCGGGGGATCCAGGGGTAGCCGTCGAACCAGGGGTCGAGGATGCCCCAGTCGCCGTCGCCGTCGAAGAGCGCCTGCGGGCCCCAGTCACGCGACCAGTGGGAGTAGCTATCCGCCACGAACCAGTCCACGTTCGTCATGTTCACGCCGTGATTCTCGAACTGGTAGGTCGCGGTGCCGATCTGATGCGACAGGATGATCACGTGGACGGTCACATCCTCGCTCATCTCCGCCACGAGATCGTAGGGGATGCCCAGCGGCCAGCGAATCATCACGCCTTCGACTGGCTCCCACTCGGCAATCATCCGCGGCGCAGTCGGCTGGGCCGCGGCGAGAATGGGGAGCGTCAGGGCGAGGGCGAGAATCGAGACGGTTCGAAGACGGCGCATATCGCGGCTCCTCTGTTGGAACCGACCCATTATAGCACAGCCGCAGCGGGGCTTTCCGGCCCTCCCCCCTGTTCCACGCCCGTCCCGCTGTGTTAGAATACCTTGATATTCCACCATGATCTGGAGGTCGTGAATGGTGAAGAAATCAGTATCCGGCGATGCGGTTCTTCGTGCGGCGCTTGCCTTCGGACTCCTGTTTTTCGCCATCCCCGCCGTCGCCATTATCATCCACGTGCCCGGCGACTACGCGGACATCCAGGACGCCATCGACGCCGCGGCGGCCGGCGACACGATCCTCTTCGCCGCCGGCGGCTACACCGGCGACTACACAATCGACCACGGCGGCATCACCTTCCTCGCCGACGGCGAGGTGTTTCTCACCAGCGCCATCTACGACTTCTTCTACTGCTCGCTGGACATCGACTACGATCTTCCGATCGTCATGAGCGGCCTGATCTTCGAGGGCAACTACCGCGCCATCGGCTACGACATGGACTGTATCCTGGATCTGAGCGACTGCGTGTTCCGTGACAACAATCACGGGATCTTCGGCTGCGGACCGGGGCCGATCACGATCACGAACTGCCTCTTCGACGCGAACCATGCCGAGCACGTCGGCGGCGCCATCAGCGCCTGCCTCGCCCCCCTCGACGTGAGCGACTGCGTCTTCTCGAACAACACGGCGGGCTTCCTGGGAGGCGCGATCTATTCGGACACCCCCATCGATCTGCGTGTGTTTCGCCACTGCCTTTTCATCGGCAACGACGCGCCACAGGGCGCGGCCGTCTACGCGGAACATGGCGGGCTCGTCGAATTGGAGAACTGCACCTTCTACGGCAACGGCGGCAGCGGCGGCACCACGTTGGCGGTGGGAATGTCCCAGACCCTACTGAACGTGGAGGGCTGCATCGTGGCGAACAGCCTCGGCGCAGACTTCGCCTGCATCGACGGCGGCAACCTGGTCGTCCTCTGCACGGACTCCTGGAACAACGCTGGCGGCGACTGGGCCGACTGCGCGAGCGGCTACAGCGACCAGGACGGGAACTTCTCCCTGGACCCGCTCTTCTGCGACGCCCCCGGGGGCGATTTCACACTCTACAACGTCTCGCCCTGCTTGCCGGAGAACAACGGCTGCGACACGCTCATCGGCGCTTACGGCGAGGGCTGCACCACGACCGCTACGGAACGGAGCAACTGGAGCCGCGTGAAGAGGCTCTACTGAGGCAATAACGCAAGACACCAAAAGGGGAGGTGAGACGATGTCCAGACAGCGCGCGCGCATCATCGTTCTCGCTGCTTTTCTGATCTGCATCGGGGGCCAGGCCGCCCTCGCGACCGTCATCCACGTTCCGAAGGACGAGCCCACGATCCAGGACGGCATCGACGCTGCCGGCATCGGCGACACGGTACTGGTCGCTCCGGGCGCCTACACCGAAAGCATCGTGACCGAAGAGGGCGGCTTCACCCTCCTCGCGGACGGCGAGGTGATCCTCACCGCCGCCGGCGATGTCGCGCTCCACTTCTTCCCGCCCGGCCCGGTGCCCACGACCATCGTGAGCGGATTCATCTTCGAGGACTCCCCGGGCGCGCTGAGGGTCGACGGGGAGATCCCGCTGAACCTATTGGGCTGCACGTTTCGGAACAACTCCGGCCCCGGCCCCGGCGTGGCCATCTTCAAGTACAGCGAGACGGAGCTGGTCGCCGGAGACTGCCTCTTCTCGGGCAATGTGTCGGAGTCGGGAGCCGCAGCTGCCCAGATCAGCCTGGGATCGGCGATGTTCCGCAACTGCGTGTTCACAGGCAACTCTGCAGGCGACATCGGCGGGGCGCTCTACTTCGACCTCCTCTCCGGCGAGGGCCTCGTCGAGGACTGCGTCTTCGCGGGCAACGCCGCCCCCAGCGCCGGCACGATACTGGCCGACGACTGCATCAGCGTTACGGTGAGGGGCTCGACATTCCACGGAAACGGAGCGAGCGAGGACGCCACCCTCGTGTCCCGGGATTCCTACCTCGTCGTCGAGAACAGCATCTTCGCCGGGAGCACGGCGGGCGCCGCCTTCGACTGCCAGGGCAACGGCGTGATTTTCATCGCCTGCACAGACGCCTGGGGCAACGCGGGCGGGGACTGGACAGGCTGCGCGGAGATGTGGGAAGGGTTCAATGGCAACTTTTCGCTGGATCCCCTCTTCTGCGACGCAAGCGGCGGCGACCTCACGCTTTTCAACGTCTCCCCCTGCCTGCCGGAGAACAACAGCTGCGACATCCTCATCGGCGCCCTGGGCCAGGGCTGCTCGCTGACGGCGACGGACCGAGCCAGCTGGAGCGCGCTGAAGTCGCTGTATTAAGAATCCTGTGCGAATTCCGATTTAGCCGGCGGGGATCCCCCCGCCGGTTTTCCTTTACCACAGGCTCCGACAGGGGATTGAAAACACCGGGCGATTCTGCATTATAGTCCCGGCCCACGTCTCCCCGTCGCCCGGCGCGGCGGGAGAGCGGCCGCTGGCGAGGACAGCAATCCCCGCCGCCACTGAAGCGACGTTTCCCGTGAACGCCCCGCGGGCCGGTGAGGTCCGCCCGGAAGGAGACTCCATGCCGCACGGAACCTTCACCCTCCCCGATCCCGTCAACGAGCCCATCTGTGCCTTCCGCGCCGGAAGCCCCGAGCGGGCCAGCCTCCAGGCGAAGCTCGCGGAGATGTCGTCCCGCGAGATCGAGATCCCACTGATCATCGGCGGCCGGGAAGTGAAGACCGGCAAGCTCGCCAAGTGCGTGATGCCCCACGACCACGGCCACGTGCTCGGGCGCTACCACCTCGCCGGGAAGAAGGAGGTGCAGGAGGCGATCGCAGCTGCGGCGGAGGCCCGGAAGGAATGGGCCGCCATGCCCTGGTGGGAGCGCGCCGCGATCTTCCGCCGCGCGGCCGACCTGCTGTCCACGAGCTGGCGCGACACGGTCAACGCCGCCACCATGCTCGGCCAGAGCAAGAACGCCTTCCAGGCCGAGATCGACGCGGCCTGCGAGCTGATCGACTTCTTCAACTTCAACACGAAGTATCTCGAGGAGATCTACCAGGAGCAGCCGCCGATCAGCCCCAAGGGCATCTGGAACCAGCTCGAGCAGCGGCCGCTGGAGGGCTTCGTCTTCGCGGTGACGCCATTCAACTTCACCAGCATCGCCGGCAACCTGCCCACGGCGCCCGCCATGATGGGCAACGTGGTGCTCTGGAAGCCCGCCTCCAGCGCCGTCTACAGTGCCTGGTTCCTGATGAAGCTCTTCGAAGAGGCGGGTCTGCCGGCGGGCGTGATCAACTTCGTGCCCGGTCCGGGCAGCGCCCTCGGTCCCATCGTGCTGCCCCACCCCGACCTGGCCGGGATCCACTTCACCGGCTCCACCGCCGTCTTCCAGAGCATGTGGCGGACCGTTGGCGAGAACATCACGAAGTACAAGACCTACCCCCGCATCGTCGGCGAAACGGGCGGCAAGGACTTCGTGATCGCCCACCCCAGCGCGGACGCGGACGAGGTGGCCACCGCGCTGATACGCGGCGCCTTCGAGTACCAGGGGCAGAAGTGCTCCGCGGCGAGCCGGGCTTACATTCCGCGGAACATCTGGCCCGCGGTGAAGAGGCGCATGCTCGCCGAGCTGAAGACGATCCGCATGGGCGATCCGGTCGACTTCACGAACTTCGTGAATGCGGTGATCGACGCGAACGCCTACCGCGACATCACCGCCTACATCGACCACGCGAAGAGATCGAAGAAGGCGGAGATCATCGCCGGGGGCGGCTACGACGACAGTAAGGGCTGGTTCATCGAACCGACCGTCGTGGTCACCACGGACCCACGGTTCAAGCTGATGGAGGAGGAGATCTTCGGTCCCGTGCTGACGATCTACGTCTACGCCAAGCGAGACTGGCAGAAAACCCTGGCTCTAGTGGACGGGACGAGCCCCTACGCGCTCACCGGTGCGGTCTTCGCCCGCGATCGCCAGGCCGTGATGGAAGCGCGCGAGGCCCTGGTGAACTCGGCGGGGAACTTCTACATCAACGACAAGCCCACCGGCGCCGTGGTGGGCCAGCAGCCCTTCGGCGGCTCCCGCGCCTCCGGTACCAACGACAAGGCCGGCAGCCATCTGAACCTGCTGCGCTGGGCCTCGCCCCGCACGGTGAAGGAGAACTTCCTGCCGCCGACGGACTATCGTTATCCCTTCCTCGAGGAGGACTGAGGCCGGCGCTCCTTATCAGGCACTGGCCGCGAAGAGACGCCGGTAGCCGTCGTGCTCGCCCAGCAGTTCCTTGTGGCTCCCCTCGTGCGCGACGACGCCGTCCTCCAGCCAGAGCACGCGATCGGCCCGCTGCGCTGTGATCTCGCGGTGCGTGGAGACCAGGATGCCGGCATCGGGCAGCTGGGCGCGGACGTGATCCCAGAAGAGCTGTTCGGTGCGGGCGTCCAGGGCGCTGGTCACGTCGTCGAGCACGAGGACGTCCGGTCGCCCCGCCAGCGCGCGGGCGATCGAGACACGCGCCCTCTGTCCGCCCGAGAGGCCGCGCCCGGCCTGCGCCACCTCCTTGTCCGGCGGCACCTCGTGGTCGAGACGGGCGGTCCGCATGGAGCGCAGCACGTCGTTCTCGCTCACCTCGTCCCGGTCGAGGCTCACGTTCATGTCGACACGGCCCGAGAAGAGCAGCGGCTCCTGGGGCGCGTAAGCGATCCGGCGGGCGCGATCCGCGGGATCCAGGGCGAGGATCTCCTGCTCGGTGCCCAGCCGGATCGAGCCCTCGTCGGGTTCGAGCAGGCCCACGGCGCACTCGAGCAGCGTCGACTTGCCGCTCCCGACCGGTCCGACCAGGGCCACCGTCTCCCCGGGGCGCAGGGTGAAGTCCACGCCCCGGAGCACCGGAACCTCGGCGTCTCCCCGGAAGGTGAAGTGGAGTCCGCGCGCCGACAGCGCCGGGTGCCTTTCCGCGACCACGCATGAAGCGGCAGACGAGCCCCACGATCGTGCTCTTGCCGCCACCGGTCGGCCCCACGAGCGCCACGGTCTCCCCCTCCTCCAAAGTGAAGGAGACGTTTCGCAGGACGGGCTCGCCCTTCTCGTAGGCGAAGCTCACGTTCTCGAAGCGGATGCTCGCCGGCCGGCTCGGCAGGGGCGCGGGCTCGGGCGGCGCCGCCACGGGCGGTGTGAGATCGAGGGCCGCGAAGATGCGGTCTGCGGCCCCACCGGCCCGCTGGATTTCGGCGAGCTGCTCCGACAGCGCGATGATGGGCCAGTAGACCATGGCCACGAGCTGGGCGAAGGCCACCAGCAAGCCGACGGTCATGCTGCCCTCTGCCACCCAGCGCGCGCCCAGCCAGAGGGCGATCACGGTCATCACGACCTCGAGGAAGCCCAGGCTGTGAAAGAAGCCGTACTCCATGAAGAAGAGCTTCACCGAGAAGCGGTTGTAGCCCCGGTTCTCGAGTTCGACCCGGCGCCGCGCCCAGCCCGTGCGGCCCACGGCCTGCAGGAAGCGCGTGGCGGGCATGATCTCGGAGAGCAGGCCCGTCAGCTTGCCGTAGAGGGAGCGCTCCTTGCGGAAGCGCGGCCGCATGGTCCAGAAGATGAGAATCGTGCCGCCGACCATCACCGGGATGATCAAGCCCATGATCGCGAAGAGGCGCATGTCGCGCCGGGCCAGGATGACCATCGCGCCCACGAGGATGCCCGTGGCGGTCAGGATCTGCATCATCATGGTGCTGGTCAGCGAGACGAGACGCTGGGAGTCGGATTCGATGCGGCTCACCAGCACGCCCACGGGCAGCTTCTCCAGCCAGAGCACGCCGAGGCGGAAGAACTGGCCGAAGAGCGTGCGCTTGATCGCGTTGACCGCCATCACGCCGGCCTTGCCGAGCAGGATGGTCGAGCCCATGGTCGCCAGGCCCATGCCCATCATGAGGCCGAGGTAGGTCAGGGCCGAGGCGAAGAGTCCGCGGATGTCGCCGTCGGGGACGTTGACGTCGATGATGCGCGCCAGGATCAGCGGCTGGGCCAGGCTGGCGCCCACGGCCACGAGGCCGAGCAGGAAGGCGATGCCGAAGGCCAGGCGCTGGGGCTGGACGTAGGGATAGATGCGCCGGAACATCTCCAGGGTCGGGAGGCGCCCCTCCTGCTCGCTGTCATCGAGATGGTCGTGCCACCACATGGGGGATCCTTCCCGCGCCGCCGTTTCTTCGGCGGCGTCCGCCGGCTCTCGTGCCGAGTCGGCGCCATAGAAAAAGGGATCCCACCCGCATCAGCAGGTGGGATCCCCGAGATGATACGGATACTAATTCCGAACTAGTAGAGCGACTTGACCTGGCTCCAGGTGCTGTTCTCGTTCGCGACCGGGTGATCCGGACCGGGGAGCCACAGCACGATGCCGTCACGGGACGGGATCGTCACGGTGACGTCGTCGATCCAGGACGTGTCGCCGATGCTCGAGTAGGTGCGAGCCTCGATGACGATACCGGTGTGGCCACCGGACACGGTCCAGGTCCAGTCGTGGTAGTCCCAGCCCAGGCCTTCACCGTAGTCGCCGTTGCCGCTGGCGCTGCCGTTGTAGCCGGTGATGTCATCCGGATTGTCGTTCCAGTGGGCCCAGATGCGGACCGACGGGGACACGCCCGGCGTGTCATCGTAGCGCCAGAAGCCAGCGGTGATCTCGTCGCCATCCTGGAGGCCGTAGACCCACGCGATGAACGCCTGGGGCGTTCCGCTGGGCGAGTTGTCCTCCAGGCGGAGGCTGCGCAGACCGCCGTAGACGGGATCGGGCGCGCCCACGTTCGTCACGATCATGGGCGGATCGCCGGTCCCATAAAGGCCGAGGACCGTCGTGGTGCCGTCCTCGAAGTCCTGCGTATAGGTCTCCTGGGCGACGGCCACGCCGGCCGTGAGGCCGAGAGCCAGAGCCATCAGAAGCAGTTTCTTCATTCTAGTTCCCCCTCCAGGTGCGGGTCACATGTTGCGATTGGGTGTAGCTCATTTCCTCGGGCCTAGACCCTGCCCTCTGCAGAGAACCCGGTGCAGGGCCTCCGAGGAAACTCAAGGATAGCACGACCCGTGGGAAGTCGACAAGGGTGTCCAGTATAAAAGCTCGATGAAGCCGGGAAACGGCGAAAACACAGCGCCCGCCCCGGGTTCGGGACGGGCGCGATGGATTGTAACCCGTGGGATCCTGAAAACAGCGCGAATCCTAGGAAATGACGCCCAGCTCCTTGCCCACCTTCGTGAAGGCCGCCACGGCCTTGTCGAGGTGCTCGGTGCTGTGGGCGCCGGAGACCTGCACGCGGATGCGGGCCTGCCCCTTGGGCACTACCGGGTAGAAGAAGCCGATCACGTAGATCCCCTCGGCCAGCACCTTCTCGGCGAAGTCCTGGCTCAGCTTCGCGTCCCCGAGCATGATGGGCACGATGGGGTGCTCGCCCGGGATGATGTCGAAGCCGGCGGCCGTCATCTTCTCGCGGAAGTAGGCGGTGTTCTCCGCGACGCGGTCGCGCAGCTCCGTGCTGCGAGTGAGGATCTCCAGGGTCTTGAGCGAGGCCGCCACGATGGCCGGGGCCACGGTGTTGCTGAAGAGGTAGGGCCGGCTGCGCTGGCGCAGCAGGTCGATGATCTCCTTGCGGCCCGTGGTGAAGCCGCCCGACCCGCCGCCCATGGCCTTGCCGAGAGTGGAGGTGATCACGTCCACGCGGCCCAGGGCACCGCAATGCTCCACACTGCCGCGGCCGGTGGGGCCGAAGAAGCCGGAGGCGTGGCAGTCATCCACCATCACCATGGCGCCGTACTCGTCGGCCAGGTCGCAGATCTTGTCGATCTGGGCGACGATGCCGTCCATGGAGAAGACGCCGTCGGTGGCGACCATGATGCGCTTCGCGCCGGCGGCCTTGGCCTCCTCGAGCTTGGCCCTGAGGTCGGACATGTCGTTGTTCTTGTAGCGGTAGCGCGCCGCCTTGCAGAGACGGATGCCGTCGATGATCGACGCGTGGTTCAGCGCGTCGGAGATGACGGCGTCCTCCTCGCCCAGCAACACCTCGAAGAGACCGCCGTTGGCGTCGAAGCAGGCGGCGTAGAGGATCGTGTCCTCGGTGCCGTAGAACTCCGCGAGCTTCCGCTCCAGCTGCTTGTGGATGTCCTGGGTGCCGCAGATGAAGCGCACCGAGGAGAGGCCGAAGCCGTGGCTGTCCATCCCGTCCTTGGCCGCCTGGATGATTTCCGGGTGGTTGGCCAGGCCCAGGTAGTTGTTGGCGCAGAAGTTGATCACCTCGGCGCCGTTGTCCAGCTTGATGTCCGCCTTCTGCTCGCTGACGATCACGCGCTCGCGCTTGAAGAGCCCGGCCTCCTCGATCTCGCCCAGCGTCGTCCTCAGCTCTTCGCGTACTTTCTCGAACATGAGTCCCTCCTGCCTGTTCTCCCAAGGCTCGTGGGTTCTCGGATGCTGGGACCCGCCGCCCGGCGGGTCCCGTGGGTGACTTAAACGAGCAGGCCCTGCTCGTGCTTCCTCTTCAGCGCCGCCAGCATGTCCTCGGTCATGGCGTCGAGGTCGTAGGCGGGCTTCCAGCCCCACTCCTCGCGAGCGGGGCCGTCGTCGATCGAGTTCGGCCAGCTGTCGGCGATCTCCTGCCGGAAGTCCGGCGCGTAACTGCAGGTGAAGTCCGGCAGACGCTTCTGGATGCTGGCCGCGAGTTCGCCGACCGAGAAGCTCATGGCCGCAATGTTGAAATCGTTGTAGTGCTCGAGACTATCGAAGGGCGCGTCCATCAGGTCGAGGGTCGCCTTGATGGCGTCGGGCATGTACATCATCGGGAGGACCGTGTCCTCGCGCACGAAGCACTCGTAGCTGCCCTGCTTCACCGCCTCGTAGTAGATGGCCACCGCGTAGTCCGTGGTGCCGCCGCCGGGCAGGGTCTCGTGGCTGATGATGCCCGGGTAGCGCACGCCGCGGCAGTCGAGGTCGAAGCGCTTCACGTAATAGTCGGCCAGCAGCTCGCCGGCTACCTTGGTCACGCCGTACATGGTCGTGGGCTTGAGCACCGTCTCGTTGGGCGTCATGTCCAAGGGCGCGCCGGCGCCCCAGACCGCGATGGAGCTGGGCACGAAGATCCGCGTGAGCCCGCGCTCGACGCTGATGTCGAGCACGTTCTTGAGCCCGTTCATGTTGACGTCCCAGCAGAGCCAGGGCTTCTCCTCCCCCACCGCGGACAGGATCGCCGCCATGTGGTAGACGGTGTCGATCTCGTACTTCTCGATGACCGCCTCGACGGTCTCCTTCTGCGCGACGTCGATGTACTCGAAGGGACCGGACTCGAGCAGCTCCTTGCTCGGTTTCGTCTTGCGCCCGGTCGCGAGCACGTTTTCGGCCCCGTGCCTCTCGCGCAGGGCCATGGTCAGCTCGGAACCGATCTGTCCGACGGCTCCGGTCACTAGGATCCTCTTCATCTCTTTGACGGCCATGACGCTTCCTCTTGCCTGGGTTGTTCGTGTTCGGGTACGCCGGGGTAGGCGGCGCCGCGGGGCGGCCGTCCCGGCGCCGCGGGGCGAGGGGGTGCTCCGCGAGCCGCAACAAATCTACAGAATCCGGTCCCCGGATTCAAGAATGTCAGGACCCGCTGGCGCGCTTTTCGGGAGCTAGTTCAGGAGCAGCATCTTCTCGGCGGCAGCACCCCCGGCGCCGCTCAGCCGGTAGAGGTAGACGCCGCTGGCGACGCGTGCGCCGGAGGCGTCGCGGCCGTCCCAGACCGCCGCGTGTTCCCCGGCGGGCAGCGATTCGTCGACGAGGACCCGCACGAGGCGGCCGGCAAGGTCGTGCACCGCCAGCCGCGCGTGGGCCGACGCGGCCAGCTCGAAGCGGATCGTCGTCTTGGGATTGAAGGGATTGGGGTATGCGGCGCGCAGGGTGAGGCTGGGGATCGCGCCCTCCTCCAGGACCGCCGTCCAGATGTCGCACTGGCGTCCGGCGATGAAGAGCCCGGCGGGCCCGTCCGCGCAGTAGAACAGATTCGAGCCGACGGCGACGCCGTTCGCCTCTCCCTCGGAGTTGACGGCCCCGAGGACCACGGGCTGCAGCGGATCCGAGATGTCGAGCATCTGCAGGCCGGCTTCACCGCAGGGCAGGTAGAGGTCGTATCCGGCCAGCGTCATGCCCTTCGTGGCTCCCGGCACGGCGACCGAGCCGACGATCGCGAGATCCGTCGGATCGCTGACATCCACCACGTAGAGCGTGCTGACGCAGGCGCGCCACTCGGGATCGTCGCAGACGAGGAAGGCGTAGTCGCCCGCGCGGGCCACCCCGCGGGCGACCTGGCTGTAGTAGCCCGGGACCTGGACCCCGTCGAGGTAGGAGGGATCCGTCGGGTCCGTGATGTCTATGGCGTTCAGGCGGCGGCCGGAGCCGACCCAGGCGATGGCCTCGTCCGCGTCGACGAACACGGCGTTCGCCGAGCCGCTGGTGCTCATCGAACCCGCGACGTACGGGGAGCCGGGATCCGTGATGTCGAGCACGACGAGCCCGTCGCCGTCCGTGACGTAGGCATGCTCCGCTCCCACGGCCACGTCGTTCGCGGAACCGGGGCAGGCGGCGGCGCCCAGCAGGCCCGCCATGGGCAGCGCCGAGATGTCGATGATCTGTAGGCCGTTCTCGCCGTCGGCCATGTAGGCGAGATCGCCCGCGACGGCGATTCCGGCGGGCGTTCCCGGCGTGCCCAGGACGCCGGCCGTGAGGGGATTCGCGGGATCGGAGACATCGACGATGTCCATGCCGCTCGAGCCGTTGGCGGTGAGGATATAGGGAGTTGCCAACGCCGCGTCTACTATGTCCCCGCCAGTGGTCCAGGTGCCGACCAGGCCGGGGGTGTGAGGATTGGAAATGTCGGCGATGCGGAGCTGGGGCTCGCAGCAGAATTCGCTGTAGGTCCCGGCCAGGCAGAGCAGATCGCCCGCGAGCTCGATGTCCAGGGGAATCGTCCCGGCGTCCAGCGAGCCGACGACGACGGGCGCCATGGGATCGCCGACGTCCATCACCTCCAGTCCTTCGTACCCCTTGATGAGGTAGAGCAGATCGCCGGCGATCTCCAGCCCCCTGATCCAATCCCCCTGCATCTGGATGTAGTGCCGGTCCACCAACACGGGATCCGTGGGATCGCTGACGTCCAGGATGTACAGATCGTCGCCGGCCCCGCCGAGCCGATCGCTGAAGTAGGCCGTGTCGCCCTGCACCGCGACCATGTAGGCGGCGGTGACCAGCCAGTCGTAGGATCCGACGACCTGCGGATCGGTCGGATCCGTGATGTCGACGATCAGGAGGCCGTCGGCCCAGTTCGACACGTAGGCGTGGTCGCCGGACACGACGATGTCACCCGCAATGTAGTCCAGGGGCAGCCAGCCGACGGCCGCCGGCGACTCGGGATCCCCCACGTCGATGACGTGCATGCCGTCGAGCGATGAATCGTACGCGTAGAGGTAGGAAGCCTGGAGATCCATCTGACCCAGGTTGCCCACGTCGAGCCAGGCCACGATGGAAGGATTGACGGGATTACTGAAGTCCACGACCGCGAGGTCGTTCTCGGCCACGAAGGCGTGGGTCCCGAGCAGTTCCACGAAGTCCGCGCGGATGCCGACATCCAGTTGCGACAGGAGCTGCGGCGAGCTCGGATCGCCGATGTCGATGATCTGCAGTCCGTTCCCGCTGTCTCCCGTCGCCATGATCACTAGGTTGCCCGTGACCTCGACGTCCCTCCCGCCTTCCAGTTCCATCGGGTCGTGCCAGTGCAGGTAGTCGCCGTAGTCGACGCAGTCCTGGGCCGCCGCAGGCGCTGCGAGAAGGGTGAGCAGAAGCATCGTGGCGGTGATCGACCTGGTCATCGCCCAACCTCCCGTCGTGGCTCTCCATCTGAATACGGGCGTGCAGGCTGCGCGTGGGCGACTTCGCTGGCCCACCAATTGTAGACGTTCGCGGGGTCAGTTTTTCAAGGAATCCGATCCGAATGGCCGGGTCCGCGCGCTCCGGCGATGCGGGCCCCAGGGGGCGGCGGCCGGCACGGCCGCTCATTCCAGCAGGATCAGCTTCCCCGCGGCCCGGTAACCGCCCGCCTGCAGGCGGCAGAGGTAAACGCCGCTGGCGACGCGTTCGCCACGGGCGTCGCGGCCGTCCCAGCGAGCCTCGTGCTCGCCGGCGGGCAGCGGGCCGTCGACGAGGGTCCGGACAAGGCGCCCGGAGACGTCGTGGATCGCGAGCCGCGCGTGCGCATGTGTGGCCAGGTCGAAGCGGATCGTGGTCCGCGGGTTGAAGGGATTGGGGTGATGGCCGCGCAAGCGCGTGCGGAGCGGCGGCTCCACGGGCGCGGCGTCGGGCGGGGCGCCTGCCTCGTGGCCGAAGAGCCGTTCGAGCACGTGGCCCACCATGAGCCGCGTATAGTCCATGCCCGCCGGCATCCCGTAGCCCAGGTCGCGCACGCGGCGGTAGGTGAAGGGATTGAAAAGAGCGCGTGTGGCGTAGCCGGCGGCGTTCAGATCGCTGCCGTCCCCCTCGGGATCGCTGTCGCAGATGCCCGCGACCCAGTCGTAGCCCATGCTGTCGCTCCAGGCGTGGCTCGTCTCGGCGAATCCGCCAAGGGGCGCGACCACCGAGAACTGTGCGATCAGCGGGCAGCCACCGTAGACCCAGAACGAGGGCGGGCCGCCCAGGTACTCGAGCGCCGGGTGCACGGCGAAGACCTTCGGTGTGACAATGCCGGTGTAGTCCCAGTAGCCGTGGCTCTCGTCGAGCAGCTCCGCGCCCAGGGCCGTGGCCAGGAAGGGGCTGCCCTGGCCGAGGTCCGTGGCGACGCGGTCCCCCATCACCCAGAGCCCGGCGTCCTGCTCGGCGCCCGCAAGCCAGTCGCTCAGGAGCAGCGTGTCGTAGACCTTGTCCTCGGGCCAGGCGTCGCCGATGGTGAAGTCCTCCAGCTCGCCGCTGTCCCACACGATCGCCGCGTACTGCGCGAGGTCGGCTGCCGAGGCGCGGCCGGCCAGGCCGTTCTGCAGGCCGGCGTCGGGGGCCTGCACGGTGTAGACGTCGTAGTCCGTGTAGCCGTTGTAGCGGAAGGCGATCTCCCAGGCGGGCAGAGCGCCCGGTCCGTCCTCCACCAGGAGCAGGGTCGCCCCCGCGCCCGGCAGGCAGCGGACACGATAGTGCTCACGGTTCGCGGGGTCGGAGGCCATGGCCGCCTGCGGCATCGTCTCCACCGTGCCGTCGGCGGCCTCGGTGCGGAAGAAGTAGGTGATGACGTCCCCCGGCGCGAAGTAGTCGTCGGCGAAGTCGCAGGCGAAGCGGTGGGGCTCGACCTGCCCCTGCCACGTGGCGGAGTCGGCCTGCATCGTGCCCCAGGCCTCGCCGCCCAGGAGCGCCTCGCCCGTCCAGGGCGACCAGATGCCGTCGCTGCCATCGGGATCGGCCATGGCGGGCTCGAGCGCGCCTGCGTGCGGGCCGGCCGTGACCCGCCACCAGAGGCGCAGCTCCGGCCGCAGCTCGCCGGCGTCGGGGTTCCAGCTCTCCGCGACACCGCCGAGGAGGTCCATGTTCAGGCCGAAGGCGGTCGAGTCGCCGACGACGACCACGGGGCTTTCGGCGGGTTCGACGTTCAGGGCGGCGTCGACGCGCACGGCTCCGCCAGGCGACGCGGGGAAGTCGTCCTGGAAGAGATTCATCTCCGTCAGACCCCAGAAGACGCCGCTTCCCTCGGTGATCCTCACGCGGACGTTGTCGAAGTAGGGACCTGGCGTGTGGCCGGTGCCGTCACCGTAGAAGTCGCACCAGTAGGCGCACATGTCCACGCAGTCCAGGCTGACGACGACGCCCGCGATCTGGTCGCCGTTGGCAGAGGCCAGCAGGGCGCCGGTGATGTCGTGGCTGGGCTCGAGCCAGCGCTTGTCGCGGCCGTAGTAGAAGACGTCGTCGCTCATCCAGTCGCCCTGTTCCCCCTCCGCGTCGACGGCCGCGGCGTGCCAGGTGGCGAAGACCAGCGCGTTCAGCGGCAGGTCCATGTAGACCCAGTAGTCCAGGTGCACCCGGCTCGTGGGCTCGAGCGTGAGGGGTTCTCCGACCGGATCGCCCGGCGCGTGGGCCCGCTCCAGCACGGGGCTCACGACGGAGTTGTCGATGTAAGGCGGACCGTAGGGGACTACGGGAATGGGGTATTCCGGGTTATCCGTGTTGAGGTCGAAGAAGGCCCAGGCGTAGCTCATGTCGACGAGGCAGCGGTCCTCGCTGTAGAGGTTGTAGTAGAGGTCGGCGACGATACCGGCGCCGTGATAGGACGTGATCGAGAGCTCGGGCGGCAGCGCGCCGCCCTCGAAGTCTGCCTTGAGCAGTGTGTCCCCGTTGCACTCGATCAGGAAGTTGTCCAGCCAGACCGCGCCGATGTCGCTGGGGAAGTCCCCCACGCCGTCCTCGTCGGAGCCGACATCGTCGGAGATGAACTGGCAGGAGAGCTGGGTGAAGTAGCGGCCGGGCTGGGGCATGGCAGTGACGTCGAGCTGCTGGAAGCTGCGCTCGTGGGGCACGTCGTTCAGGTGGATCGTGTGCCACTGGTACTGCCAGCCCCCGTAGCGCTCCTTCACCCGGATGCGGAAGTAGTCCTGCTCGCCGCCCTCGAAGTCCCCGCTGTAGGCCAAGCGGACGCGCAGCGAGTCGTAGGTCTGGGGAAGGTAGACGTTGACGTACTCATGCCACATGTTCCCGTAACCGTCTGGATGGACCCAGTCCTCGACGCTGGCGGCACCACACCAGAGCGCGAAGTCGTTGTCGGCGTCGGCGTCCTGGAATGGCAGTGCCTGGCTCATGTCGGTGCCGCGGCCGTCCACCATGTGGGCGTCAGCGACCTGCCAGCCGGCACCCTCCAGGTATGTGTTGTCCACCCGCGACCAGCCCGCCTCGTCGTGGTACTGCTCGCCCTCGAAGGTGAAGCCGCGGGCGTCGGTGCCCCAGCTACCCCAGCTGCCCGGTCCTTCGGCGGCGAAAAGGAAGAGCGTGTCGGCGCGGACGCCGGCCGTTGACGAGCCCACGCGGGCCGTCTCCAGGCTCCGGAAACGCGCCTCGCCCGGGGCGGCGGGGCTGGAGTGGAAGAGGAGGGTCGCTGCGATCAGGGCGAAGCAGGCGCGAGGGATCAAGGTCTTCATAGTGCTCCCGTCATAAGCAGGCTGATAGGGCGAATAGGTGTGTATCATCCTGTGCGAGATCGCTTTTTCGAACGTCCCGAGTATAGATTCGAAAGCCCGATCCGTCATCCCGGCAACAGCTTTCCGCTCCGAGCGCACAATGAAAAGCCCCCCTCCCGGCTGGGAGGGGGGCTGTGAAACTTGAAGTACAAGAAATCAGGCTACTAACCGCGGAGTGCGGTTACTGGCCGTGAAACACGGCTACTTCAGCATCACCATCTTCTCGGTGGAGCTGAAGTCGGCGGTGACCATCTTGTAGAAGTAGACACCGCTGGCAACCTGGTTGCCGTTGCCGTTCTTGCCGCTCCACACGATCTCGTGATCGCCAGCCGACATCGAGCCGTTGACGAGCTCCTTCACCAGGCGGCCGGAGATGTCGTAAACCGCGAGGTTCACGTTCCCGGTCTGCGCCGTGCTGAAGCGGATCGTGGTCTTCGGGTTGAACGGGTTCGGGTAGTTGCCCACGAGCTTGTTCACGTAACCCGCGTTCTCCACGCCGTCGGGCGCGGTGTCCGCGAGGTGGTTGAACAGGTTGTTCAGCACGTGACCCACCATCAGGCGGACGTAGTCCTTGCCCGCGGGGAGGCCGTAGCCGGCGTCCCAGGACTGATAGTAGCTGTAGGGCATGAACAGAGTGCGGTTGGTGTGGCCTGTCGAGCTCGTGTCGTTGCCGTCACCGTCCGGGTCGCTGTTGTAGATACCAGCCACCGCGGTCCCCGCCGGGACCTCCCAGTCGTGGCTCGTCACGGAGAGCGGAACCGCACCGTTGGGCTCGACCACCGAGAAGTTCTCGATGCTCGGGCAACCACCGTCGACCCAGAAGTAGGGATCGGAACCGAGGTACTCGAGAGCGCTGTGCGTCGCGAAGACCTTCGGCACCAATATACCTGTGTAGTCGTCGTAGTACTGGCTGGCCGAGAGAAGGTTCACACCTAAATCCTGAGTCAGGAAGCCCTCCGCGTTGCCCAGATCGTTGGCGACCAGGTCGCCGAGCACCCAGAGGTAGGAGTCCTGGCTGTTGTTGGCGAGGAACTCGTGCAACAGGGCGGTATCGTCCGTCTTGTCGTCCGGGTCAATGTCGCCGTTCGTGATCGTGTAAGCAGGCAGGCTGCCGCTGTCCCAGACAATCACACTGTACTGGTCCAGGTCGCCATCGCCCCAATCTGCGCGACCGGCAAGGCCGTTGGACAGGCCGGAGCTCGGTGCCTGGGTGGAGTAGATGTCGAACAGCGTGTAGCCATTGTAGCGGAACGCCTCCTCCCACCAGGTGCGCACGCCGATGTGGTCGTCGCAGAGGAGCATCGTCGTTCCGGCCGTCGGCAGACAGCGGACGCGATAGCCGCTGCGCAGATCCGGGTTCGAGGACATCGCCCAGCCCGGACGAGTCTCGATCGTGCCGCCATTGGACTCGGCGCGATAGAAGAACTCGATGATGTCTCCGGCCGAGAAGTACTCCTCGTGGAAGTCGAAGGCGAACTTGCCCGCGATGGGCTGGCCGTTGGTGTAGGCTTGGGAGGCCTGCATCTTGCCGTAGGTCTCGCCGTCGAAGTCCTCTGTGCCGGCCCAAGGCGACCAGATGCCGTCGGCGCCGTCGGGATCAGCCTGGGCCTGCGCGATCATGCCCATGTGCGGTCCAGCGATCACGTGGTACCACAGGTAGAGGGCGGGACGCATCTCGCCGGCCACGACGTTGAACTCTTCCTTGATCCCGCCGTCGAGATCCATGTTCAGCTCGATCATCGTCGAGTCGGCGATCTGGACTGCGCCGCCGATCGGGCCCACGTCGTTGCTCGAGTCGATGCGCACGAAGCCGGTCTCGGCATCGGGGAAGCTGTCCTGGAAGCGATCGAAACCGCTGATGTCCCAGGAAATCGCCGAGCCGGTGATCAGCTGCAGGCGCGCGTTGTCGAAGTAGGGAGCGGGCGTGTGACCGGTGCCGTCGCCGTTCACGTCACACCAGAACGGGCACATGTCCACGCAGTTGAGCCCCATCGCGATACCGGTGATGGTATTGCCCATGGCGGACTCCGCCACGTACTGCGTCACGTTGATGCCCGGGTTGTTGAAGTTGGCACCCCAACCGAACAGGCCCCACTGCTTGTCGTCGCCGTAGTAGACCGTGTTGTCGTTCCGGGCCACGCCTACGCAACCCATCTCGGCCGTCTCGGAAGCCACCGACCAGCTGGCATAGATCAGCGCGTTCTGCGGCAGATCCCAGTAGGTCCAGAAGTGCATCCAGACCTGAGTGGTCGCGTCGACCACGACAGGAGTGCCGACGGGATTGCCCACCTCGTGGGCCATGTCCAGAATCGGGCTCCAGATGTCGTTGTCCACGTAGGCGGCATTGGGCTGCCCGTACGCGACAACGGGAATGGGGTACTCCGGGTTCTCGGTGTTGAGATCGAAGAACGCCCAGGCGCAGGTCGTGTTGATCGAGCAGATGTCCTGCGAGTACAGGTTCGTGTACAGGGCGGAGTAGTCGCCCGCGCCGGGAGGCGACGCGAAGCTGACCTGTGGAGGAACGACGCCGCTCTCGAAGTCATCGTGCCAGAGCAGCGAGCCGTCGGCGATCAGCTCCAGGTTGTCGACCCAGACCGCGCCGAAGTCGGAGAGCTGCAGACCGTCCTCGTCGGACCAGGCGCCATCCGAGGAGAAGCGCATGATGACGTCGCCGAATTCCTCGGCCTCCGGATAGTCGGTGGCCAGCACCGTGAAGGAGTAGTCGTGGTATTCGCTGTTATTCGCGTTGTCATCGTTCCGCATGATCTCCTCGAGCACGATCTCTACGCCATCATCCACCTCGACGAAGAGCTGGAAGAAGTCCCAGACATCGCCTTCGTAGTTGTGGTTGAACGCGAAGTTGATCTCGAGATCGGTCATGAAGTCCACGCTGCTCATACGCAGGTGCTGGTTCCAGTTGTTACCGTAGCCGTTGGTGTCGGCCCACCCGCAGACGTCGAGGCGACCACACCAGATCGCGAAGTCGTTGTCGGGGTCGCCGATGGTCCAGGGCTGGCCCGCGGCGCTCATGTCCGTGACAGCACCCGCGTTGATCGCCGTCGAGGCCAGGTGCCAGAAGTCTCCGGTCTGGGTCGTCTTGTCCAAGCCAACCCAGCCGGCAGTAGTGCACTGGCCTCCGCCGAGGTCGTCGAAGGTAAAGCCGCGTGAATCGGTTCCCGGCGACCCGAAAGACGCCGGGCCCGAAGAGGCGAACAGGAACAGCGTGTCATCGCGAGAATTCACGTTGTCCACGATGTTCACCTGGATGTCGTCCACATGCATCATGCTTGTGTGCTCGACATCGTTGGCCGGCCTTGCGAGAGCCGAGGAAGTGACCAGAGCCAGCATCAGACCCAGGCTCAAGGTCAGAGAGAGTATCCTCTTCATGTCACCCTCCAGAGAAGCAGGGGTTGTACGTAATTGGATCGTGAAGAAGGGGCAACTGGCACTGGGCTTCACAGGACCCCGCGTTGCCAGCAAGGGGAAGACGTCCCACTTCGTGGGGACGCAGACCGAGTTTCGGCTGATGAATACCAAAAGCTGTCAAGTCTCACCAAAACTGTACTGCAATGATATTTAGCAGGTAGAGGCGTTCAGCAAGGGTTAAATATAATGGATCCTATCCACGTATTGCAACGGAAATCCACCACGGGGAAGCCTGAGGAAGCTTCGTAACCCTCTCGACCGCTGGGAAATACCCTTCTGACTCGCCTGCGCGGGCGCCGCTCGACGAAAAGAGCCCCTTCTCCTCGGGGAGAAGGGGCTCGGTGCTTGCCACGGTGGCGGCCGATGGGGCCCGCCCTTACTTGAGCATCAGCATCTTCCGAGTCTGCCGCTCCTCGTTGCCGAGGAGGCGATAGAAGTAGACACCCGAGGAGAGCTCTCTCCCCTCGCCGTCGCGGCCGTTCCAGACCACGCTGTGCTCCCCGGCGCTCCGCATGCCCTCGTCCAGGACGCGCACGAGGCGGCCGCGGGTGTCGAAGATCTCCAGGCGGATATCGGTCTCGCTGCCCAGGCGATAGGAGATCTTCGTGATGGGATTGAACGGGTTGGGCGCGTTCTGCCGCAGCGCCATCGGCAACTGGGGCAGGTCCTCCGGTCCGCCCGTGAGGTCGGGGATGATCCAGTCGACGATGCGCTGCATGACCGTGGCCCTATCCGGGGCGTTGTTGATCGCCTCGTAGCCGAATGCGAAGTAGACCGAGCGGAAGGCCTCCGTCTCCTTGCGCACGGCACCGTTGCGGAACGTGTTGTAGGTGAAGACGGTGTGCGAGTCGGCATCGTAGGGATCGATGTCGCTGGGGTAGTCCTGGTTGTTCGCACCGTCGCCGCCGATGATGCTGATCGTGAGCCCGTCGCTGACCGGGTCGCCGTCCACGCCGTCCAGGTTGTAGAGGTTCGTGTCGTCGGCGATGTAGGTGGCGCCCAGGTAGTCGTGGTACCACTGTATGGCCGCGGGACCCTCTCCGTTGAGCTCCCAGCCGATGTCCTGTCCCGTGATGAACAGCGCGCCGCCGCCGTCGAGATACTCGGCGATGGCGTCGCGGTCCTCTTCGGTCACGGTCGGGAAGGCCCAGCCGCAGCTCCAGACCACCGCTTCGAAGTTCGCCAGCAGCTCGCCGGTCAGCCCGGCCGCGTTGCGGTCCCAGGTCGCGAAGGTGCGGCCCGTAGTGGCGAGCGCGGGTTCGAAGTAGAGGGTCTCGTAGGCCTCGGAGCCGTCGTCGTCCACGAGCAGGATGTTGACGTCGCTCGTGATGACGGTGTAGCCGAGCTGGCGGTCGTCGGTGCGTGCGTTCTGCGAGTGTATGTCGAAGCTCACCGTGCCCGAACCGGTGTCCGCGGCGTCGATATAGACGTTGTAGCTCGCGAATTCCCCGGGCGCGAGCGTCACCTCGAGGTAGGTGAAGTCGTCGATGCCGTCGCTGAACCATCCGTCCCAACCTATCGGCAGATCCGCCAAGTCCAGGCTGAGAGTGTAGGTGTCCGTCAGCGCGCCCGTGTTGTGGAGCTGGATCTCCCCAAAGCCGAAGATGCCCGGATCCTGCACGTCGACCCGGGATCCGAGGGCGAAGTAGCGGAAGGCGTAGTCCGGTGTCGGGTAGGAGTTCGTGCTCTGGTAGATGTAGTGGTCGGAGTCCCTCTGGACGAAGGCCGCGATCCAGCAGTTGGCGTAGTTCGACGGCGTGCGGCCGCCAGTGGCGGCGTAGCCGAAGGGAATGGTCACTGTCTGCGTCTCGCCGGCGAGGCTGATGGTCAGCGGCGTCTCCTCTAAGTCGCAGAGGATGTCCTGGTAGGTCGTGCCACCATAGAACAGGTCATTCTCCAGGACGAAGCCCCGGATGAAGTGGCCCGTGATGTCGTCGATGTCGTCGGTCAGCTCGACCTCGACGGTCACGTAGGCCGGGAAGGTCACGCTGAAGCCGGTGATCGTCACCATCACCGGCGTGGCGTCGTCCAGCATCGCCTGGACCACGGGATCGTAGGTCGAACCGGTGGCGGTTTCCGAGCCCGCGCCCCTCAGGGTCTCCGTGCCGTTGAACCACGCGGTCGGATAGCCGCCCAGGTTGTAGTAGTCGATGCGATCATCGGAGTCGGGGCAGCTGATGCCGCCGCTCGTCGCCATGTACTTGAGAGTGCCGAACTCGACACTGTCGTAGCGGTCCTTCATTACTTCGAGACCGTCGTACGCGTTGGGACAGAATCCTCACCAAGTGGCGGCGCCCAGCTCGGCGAAGACCGCGCGGGGCACCATGGCGAAGGCCGGCGCGGCCAATAGCAGGACCGACAGCCAGAGCACAGAGATTCGCAGGAACTTCATCGGTATCCTCCATAAGAGGGAGTGGTTGGAAGATGCCCGGACGGGCCGGGGCTGGTGGCCACTATTATAGCACGGTCACTGCTGTCCCGTTGTTTGAGGCCTGAAGCCGCGTAACGCATGGCCGAGAAAC
>CAZVHI010000015.1:0-65010 GCA_964627205.1 uncultured bacterium | reverse complement strand
CCGCTAGGAGTTCATCCGGTGGAACTCCTCGATCAGCGCCTCCACCGCCGAGGGGTCGGCCAGGGTAGACGTGTCCCCCACCTGGTCGGCCTCGTTGCTGGCGATCTTGCGCAGGATGCGGCGCATGATCTTGCCCGAGCGCGTCTTCGGCAGCGCCGGCGCCCAGTGGATCACGTCCGGCGCCGCGATGGGGCCGATCTCCTTGCGAACCTGCAGGATCAGCTCCTTCTTCAGCTCCTCGTCGTAATCCACGCCCACGTTCAGGGACACGTAGGCGTAGATGCCCTGGCCCTTGATCTCGTGGGGGAAGCCCACCACCGCGGCCTCGGCCACGTTGGTGTGCGCCACCAGCGCGCTCTCCACCTCGGCCGTGCCCATGCGGTGACCGGACACGTTGATCACGTCGTCCACGCGGCCGGTGATCCAGTAGTAGCCGTCCTCGTCGCGGCGGCAACCGTCACCGGTCATGTAGAGCTTCGGATAGGTGGAGAAGTAGGTATCGAAGAAGCGCTTGTGGTCGCCGTAGAGCGTGCGCATGATGCCCGGCCAGGGGTGCTTGATGCAGAGGTTGCCGCTCGCGGCGCCATCGAGTTCCTTGCCGTCGGGATCCACCAGGATCGGCTGCACGCCGAAGAAGGGTCGCGTGGCCGAGCCGGGCTTCAGGTCGGTGACGCCCGGCAGCGGGGTGATCAGGATGCCGCCGGTCTCCGTCTGCCACCAGGTGTCGACGATCGGACAGCGCTTCTCGCCGATGACCTCGTGGTACCAGCGCCAGGCCTCCGGGTTGATCGGCTCGCCCACCGTGCCGAGGATGCGCAGGCTCGACGTGTCGTACTTCTGCGGCCACTGGTCGCCCTCGCGCATGCAGGCGCGGATCGCGGTGGGCGCGGTGTAGAAGATCGTGACGCCGTACTTCTCGACCACCTGCCAGAAACGCCCGAAGTCTGGGTAGCTGGGCACGCCCTCGAACATGATCGTGTTCGCGCCGTTGGCCAGCGGGCCGTAGACGATGTAGCTGTGGCCCGTCACCCAGCCGATGTCGGCGGTGCACCAGTAGACGTCGTCGTCCTGGTAGTCGAAGACCAGCTCGTGGGTCATCGAAGCGTAGACCAGATAGCCGCCCGTGGTGTGCAGCACGCCCTTGGGCTTGCCGGTCGAGCCGCTCGTGTAGAGGATGAAGAGCGGGTCCTCGGCGTCCATCCACTCGGGCTCGCAGTCCTCGCTCGCGCCCGCCATCTCCTCGTGCCACCACACGTCGCGGCCGGTCTTCATGGGCACGTCCGTGTTCGTGCGGTTGAAGACGACGCAGGTCTCGATGCTGGGCGTGTCGGCCAGGGCCTCGTCGGCGTTGGTCTTGAGGGGAACGACCTTCTTGCCACGGTAGCTGGCGTCGGTCGTGATGAGCACCTTGCAGGCGCTGTCGTTGATGCGATCGCGCAGGCTGTCCGCGCTGAAGCCGCCGAAGACGATGCTGTGGATCGCGCCGATGCGCGTGCAGGCCAGCATCGCGATGGCCAGCTCGGGCACCATCGGCATGTAGATGCAGATGCGGTCGCCCTTGACCACGCCCCTGCCCTTCAGCACGTTCGCGAACTTCTTCACCTCGGTGAGCAGGCTGGCGTAGGTGTACTTGCGCTCGTCGCCCTGCTCGCCCTCCCAGATGATGGAGGTCTTGTCGCCGTTGCCGGCCTCGACATGTCGGTCCAGGCAGTTGTAGCTCACGTTCAGCTTTCCGCCGACGTACCACTTGATGTCCGGCGTCTCGAACTCCCACTCCAGGACCTTGTCCCACTTCTTCTGCCACACGACGCGCTCGGCCATCTCCGCCCAGAAGCCCTCCGGGTCCTCGATGGAGCGCTGGTACATTTTTTCGTACTGCTCCACGCTCTTGATGTGGGCGCGCTCGCGGATGGAATCGGGAACGGGATAACTCTTCTCGAGGGTTACGGTCTTGTCCTCAGCCACGGTTTCGCTCCTTGCAGACGGTTTTTCGCTTGGCCCCACAGCCGGCACGTGTCGGAGCGGCCAAGCGCGAAGCAGATCGACAACTCTGAAAAGAGGACTGCTTTGTCCTGATAACCCCGGTACGATAATAAAGGGCCCCGATTTTCGCCACCCCTTCCGGTTTCGCGGCTGCTCCATCTGCAAGAGTGGCAAGGGATTCTTGCAGATGTCTGAAAAATGCTGATAGATTGACGCGTCCCGGATTCCCGATTCCCGAGCCCCGGCAGGGAGCTGTCTTGAAGATACTCCTGGGCCTGATCATCCTCCTCGTCCTGGCCCTGGCCGCCGGCCCCCGGGTCCAGGGGCGGCTGCCGTTCTCCCGCCGCTTCTTCCTGGTCGGCGGCGAGTTCCTGCTCCTGGGCTGGGCGCTGGGCGGGCAGGGCTTCGGCCTGCTCGACCGCCCCACCCTCGCCGCCCTCGAGCCGCTCCTCATACTCGGCCTGGGCTGGATCGGGCTCCTCCTCGGCCTCCAGTTCGAGCTACCGATCCTCCGGCGCGTGCCGAAGAGCTTCTTCGGCATCGCCATCCTGCAGGGGCTCCTGGTCCTCGCAGCTCTTTACCTCCTCCTCGTCCCCCTGCTGGCGAGGCTCTTCGGCCCCGGCCCGACCACCCAGGCCGCCGCCTTCTTCCTCGCCGCCGCCGGCGCGGACAGCAGCCAGCACATCCTCGCCCTCGCCGTCCGCGAGCGCAGGCGTCACCCCCACGCGCCCGTACACCTCTTCCAATTCTGCGCCGAGATCGACAACCTCATCCCGCTGCTCGCCCTCGGCCTACTCGCCGGCTTCCACCACGAGCGCGCGCTGATGACGCTGACCGACCCCGGCTGGCTCGATGCACTGAGCCGCCTGGGCCTGGCGGTGGGCCTCGGCGCCCTGCTCGGGCTTCTCCTGGCCTTCCTCACCCAGCGCGTGCGCGAGACCTCCCACCACCTGCTCATCCTCATCGGCTTCCTCGCCTTCTCCGGCGGCCTGGCCCGCGCGCTCGGCTTCCCCGCCCTCTTCGTCAACTTCGTCGCGGGCGTGGTGACCGTGAATCTCCTGGGCTTCCGGCGGGATACCTGGAAGCTGGCGGCGGCGAGCGAGAAACCCTTCTACTACATCTTCCTCCTCCTGGTCGGTGCGGGCTGGCACCTGGGCAGTCCTTGGGCGCTGGCCCTGGCGCCGCTGTTCTTCGCCCTGCGCCTGGGAGCCAAGTCGCTCACCCTCTTCCTGGCGGGCCGCGCGATCTTCGGTCGCGCGCTCCTGGGACCGCGGGCGGGCCTGACCCTGAGCGGGCAGAGCGGCGTCTCCGTGGCGCTCGTGGCCAGCTTCCAGTTCCTGGAGCGCGGCACGCTCGCCGACAGCAGCTATTCCGTGATTCTGATCGCCTTCCTGCTCTCGGCCCTCTCCGCGCCCGGCCTCACGGTGGGCGCGCTCCAGCGGGCGGTGAAGACGTGAGGCGTCTGATCCTGCTCCTGCTGCTGGTGGCCCTGGCCTGGGTCTCCCAGCGCACCGTGCTACCCCTCTATGGCGCGGGGTTCGGGCAGGTCAGCGTCGGGCTGGGCTTCCTGCTCCTCGCGGCCTTCCTCACGGGGGAACTCATCGCGCCGCTCGGCCTGCCGCACATCACCGGCTACCTGCTCGCCGGCCTCTTCTTCGGACCGGGAATGCTGGGCCTCGTTAGCACAGAGACCCTCGCCAACCTGAAGATCATCGACGGCCTCGCGCTGACCTTCATCGCCCTCAGCGCGGGCGGCGAGCTCGAGATCGGGGAGCTCCGCCGCAACCGGCGCGTGATCGGCTGGGCCCTGGTCTCGCTCATCGTCGTCGTCTTCGTGGGCTCCACCCTGCTCTTCCTGCTCGCGCGACCGCTCTTCGCCTTCACGCGCGAGATCCATGGACGCGAGCTGATCGTCATGGCCATGGTGCTCGGCGCCATCGCCACCGCCCGCAGCCCCGCGAGCGCCATCGCGATCATCAAGGAGACGCGGGCTGGCGGACCTTTCACGGAGGTGGCGCTGGGCCTGACCGTCGCCATGGACATCCTCGCGATCGTCCTCTTCGCGCTCGTGATCAGCGCGGGCGAGGCCCTGCTCTCCGGCGGGGCCCTGAACGCTGGCTACCTCGGCGCCCTACTGGTCGAGATCGGCCTCTCCCTCGGACTGGGCGTGGGCCTCGGCCTGGCGCTGGCCGCCTGGCTGCGGCGCTCGCGGAGCCATCACCTGATCACGATCTTCGTGCTGGCCCTGGCGGTGACCGAGCTCTCCTACTTCCTCAACCGCTGGCTCGAGCACCGCTACCACCTGGACTTCCACCTCGAGCCGATGCTGATCTGCATCGCCACGGGCTTCGTCGTGCGTAACTTCAGCGAGCAGGGTCTGCGCTTCCTGGGCATCATCGAGCGCGGCGGTCTGATGGTCTACACACTGTTCTTCGCCCTGGCCGGCGCGGCCCTGGACCTCACGATTCTGCGCCACACCTGGCTCGTCGCGCTCCTCCTGGTGCTCATTCGATTCATCAGCATCCAGCTCGGCGCCTGGCTTGGCGCTACGATCGCGCGCGCGGAACCCGTCTACCGGCGCTATCTCGGAATCACCTTCGTCACACAAGCAGGAGTGAGCCTGGGCTTGGCCAAGGCGGTCGAAGCGCGCTTCCCGGGCTGGGGAGCGTCGGTGGCGACGCTGGCCATCGCCAGCATCAGCATCAACCAGCTCGTGGGGCCGATCTTCTTCAAGCACGCGCTCAGCAAGGCGGGCGAGGTCGGCGCGCAGGACGCGGCGGCGCCCGAAGCGACGGCAGATGGACCAAGCACCCACCCGGCCGCCGGCAACCTGGGCAGCCGTTGAGCGTCTCCTTCGCTCGCTACCAGGCCGCGGGTAGGCCAGTCCAGCGACCCTTGTTCTTTTCGATCATCATCGTCGGGGCACCATGGAGACCGGCGCGATTCCAGTCCGCGCGGAACACCTCTGCCAGGTACTCGAAAAGAGCGCGCGACTCGATCGAGAGGCCCAGCTCGCGGTTGAAGCGGTGGGCGGTCTCACTGCCGTTGGCGCTGCCGACGTGGCTCCAGCACTCCCCGCCGATGCGCGCCAGGATCATCTTGTTGTGGATCGCGCCCTCGCGGCTCTTCCGCGCGTCGGGCAGACTGGCCATGCCGACGAAAAGGTCGACACCCTCATCGCGGGCGAGGTTGTTGATGCGCCGGCAAGCGTGCGTGTTCTTCACCTGGCGCTCGCGTCCGCCCGCGCCATTCAGGATCACGCGCACGCTCGCCCCCCGCCGCGCGGCTTCCAGGTAGGCCTCCCAGCGGGGGTTCGGCGTCTGCGCGTCACCGTAGCCCCAGTGCGCGCGCTCGTACTGCTGCTCGACGAGCAGCCAGTCGCCCGCGCCCGCGCGATTCGCGAGACCAAGGTAGCCGAGCCGCGGGTGCAGGTAGTTCTCCGGCGAGTGGTTCAGCACGAAGCCCGCGTTTTCGCGGGTGGTGAAAGGCTCCGCTTGCACGGGCTCGTAGCCGCGGCGGTCGCCGCCCAGGCGGGGCATGCGCTCGGCCAGGTCCTCCCGCGGCACGTAACGCCGGATGTCGCGCTGGCGGCGGGGGTCGCAGTCCGCCTCCCAGATGGCGACTGCGCGCTCGACGATGCAGGATGCGTCGGTGGCGAGAAAGACGCCCCGTGAGCCGGCCGTGCCGTTGGCGAAGTCATCGGCGGGGAGGCTGCTCTGGGTGAGGTTGTCGCTGCCGACGAGCACGCGCCGCCGGTCGGCGAGGATGAACTTCTGGTGGGGATGGTTGTAGCGGTCGGGGATGTCGGCGTCGGGCCCGAGGTGGCGGGGATCGTCGCCGTTGCGCCAGAGGTAGACGCGGCCCAGGCCCGAGGGGTGCCCGGCGATGCTCCGCGCGATCCCGCGCACGCTGTCGTAGGTGCCGCCCCGCGCGCCGAAGACCTCGCCGTTCAGCAGTACGGCGACGCGCACGCTCCGGTCCATGGCGGCGTGCAGTTCTTCGGCAACCAGCGGGTGCGTGAAGAGGTAGAGCGAGAGCTCGAGGCTCTCGGTCGCGGAGCGAAGGAAGCCGAGCACGCCGGCGAGCGAGTTGTCCGGCGAGACGAAAGCCGTCAGTTCGGCTTCTTCCAGGCAGGAGGCGGGCTCGCGGAAGGCGGCGAGGTCCCAACCGGGGAAAGCCACACCCTGCCCGAGGAGAGGATCGGACGGATCGCAGATCCAGTCCGAGTCGCGGTTGCTGTCGGGTGGGGTGGTCGACCCATCCGGCGGGGCCTTGCGCCAGAAAACCTGCCCCTCTTCGGGAACAAAGGCGTTGAAACGGAAAGGCCGCAGCGCCGCTCCGCTCCAGCCCGGCTGCGCGTCCGCCCAGCCGTTCTCGAAGACGACCGCGTCGGCGACGCGACCGTCAGGATCGACCAGCAGCAGCTCGTCGCCGTCGTTGTCCAGGACGAGCGCGCTGTCCTCCGGTGACGGGTGCTCATCGAAGCTGTAGTCGGGCATGAGACCGAACTCGAAGAAGTAGCGCTCGTCGTCGCGGGCGACACGCAGGCGCCCGCCGGGCGCGAGCCGCGCGCCCGCGGGGAAGGACCACTCGCCCTCGTTGTCCGTCACGGACCAGCCCGCGAGATCCAGCTCGCGGTTGCCCGCGTTGAGCACGGCGAAGGACTCGGCGCCCTCCCCGTCGCCTGGTCCCCAGGGGTCGTGGCAGATCTCGTCGAGCAGGGGAAGGGGACCGTGAGGACGGAACTGGATGGGGTCGCCGGGGCCGACGCGGTTGCGGAAGAGTTTTCGTCCCCGCTCCCAGAGCTCGCGCGCGGGCGGTTCGTCGCCGCGGAAATCGCCGGCGTCGAGGGCGAGGAAATCATCCGAGAAGCGCGGCCGCAGGTTCCAGTGCTCGCCGCGGCGCTGCCAGATGCCCCGGATGCCGCGCAGGTCCATCCCCTCGTGGAGTACGGGGTGCTGCCCGTCTTGTATAAGCACGCCGATTTCATGCTTCCCCACTTCGACGCGGACGAGCCATGGCACCGCGTTGCCGTCGCGCCGGAAGCCGAGCACGCGCACAGGACCGAGCTGGATCAGCTGGGCCCGATAGAGCTCCGGCTCGGCGAGCAGGTCTTCCGCCCCGACGAAGAGCGGCTCGGGC
Organism: uncultured bacterium; assembly: GCA_964627205.1. Taxonomy (GTDB): domain Bacteria; phylum Krumholzibacteriota; class Krumholzibacteriia; order JACNKJ01; family JACNKJ01; genus CAZVHI01. The sequence continues at coordinate 57,885 of CAZVHI010000015.1, read as the reverse complement.
CTGCGGACGGCCTCGTCGCCGAAAGGTTTGATCCTGCCAGAAGTCCGAGAGGCGTCGAGGAAGAGTTCGCCCTCCTCGCGCCGGATCACACCCTCGCATTGCACGCGCTGTCCGACTTCTGACAAGTGCTCCCGCGCGACCACACGCAGGCCATGCCCCAGGCCGGGCTCCGGATCGCACAGATAGATGTCCCGGAAGAAATCGGCGACGAGCACGCCTTCGACGCGCACGAGGCTGCCTTCGAGCTTGCGTACCTTTCCGTCGCGCTCGTACTCCGCCGGCGCCTCATTCAGCTCCCCTACGCTTCCGAAAAAGTCGTCGAGCCGGTCGTCTAAGACAGCCCCTGCCGGACCGGCGAGAAGGAGAAAGACCAGGCAGGACAGGGAGACACGCTTCATCATGGAAACCTCCGGTGACGGGGCTCTCGGAACGACCCCGACTCTAGGGCCGATGGGCGCGGGAGACAAGCGCCACATGACGATGTCCGGAGCCCTTGACAGGTGTCCGGCGCCGGCCTACGATGGCCATGCAAGATTCCGTTAGGGGTGGCCGCAGATGGCCTGAGATCATACCCTCCGAACCTGATCCGGCTAGGCCCGGCGTAGGAAAACGGACGATGGTCGAAAGCAAAGGCGCCCTGACGGGGGCGCTGTTTTCATTGGGGAATCTTGTGGATCCCTGCCGCGAGGCAGCAACCGGAGGTTTTCCATGACACGCTTTCCCCTCACCGCCGCGCGAAAGATCCTCCGCGCCGCGGCGATCCCGCTCCTTCTCGCTGCGTTGCCAGCGAGCCTCCTGGCCGACACGCTCACGGGACTCGTCACCGACGCGGAGACGGGCTTGCCCATCTCCAGCGTTCGCGTGCTCTTGCCGGGCGACGACGACGGCGCCGCCCTGACCGACCCCGAAGGGGTCTTCCGCCTAGACGACGTCCCTAGCCGGCCCTTCACCCTGGTGGTCGCCCACCTGGCTTACGAGGCCCGCATCCTCGCGGTCCAGCCTTTGGAGCTGGCGGGAGCGCCGCTCGAGATCGCGCTCGCGCCCGCCTATTACCGCGGCGAGAAGGTGGTCGTGAGTGCCTCGCGCTACGGCCCGAGCGTGCACCTGACTCAGAGCAACCTCACGCGCGAGGACATCCGCCGCCGCCAGGACGAGAAGGACATCCCGCTGCTGCTCAGCTCCACGCCCGGCCTTCACGCCTGCACGGACGCCGGCAACGGCGTCGGCTACACCTACCTTCGGCTGCGCGGCTTCGACCAGAAGCGCGTGGGCGTGATGGTCAACGGTATCCCGCTCAACGACCCCGAGGACCACCAGGTCTACTGGGTCGACCTGCCCGACCTGGCCTCCTCGCTCGAGGACGTACAAGTGCAACGTGGCATCACCAACTCGCTGGGCGGCATGTCGGCTATCGGCGGCACCGTCAACCTCGTCACCGAGGTGCTCGGCCCCGAGGCCGGCGGGCACTTCACGCTCGCCTCGGGCAGCTACGGCACGAACAAGCAGACCCTCTCCTACCAGTCCGGCCAGCGCGGGCGCTTCGCCTCCGGTCTGCGCATCAGCCACCTCGAGAGCGACGGCTACCGCATGCGCTCGGGCAGCGACCAGTGGGGAGTGTTCTGGAGCGGGCGCTACACCGGCGAGCGAAGCGCCACGCAGGTCAACATCTACACGGGACACGAGCTCAGCCACCACGCCTGGGACGGCCTCAGCGAAGAGCAGCTCGCCGACGACCGCCGGCAGAACCCCGAGGCCTACGAGAATGCCATCGACGACTTCCGCCAGCCCCACTACGAGCTGCACCACCGCCTGAACATGGGCGAGAGCGCCGTGCTGAAGAGCAGCCTCTACTGGATCCACGGCGAGGGTTTCTACGAGAACTTCAAGGACGACCGCAGGGCTGAGGACTTCAGCCTCGACCTGCACCTCGGCCTCGATCCCGACGACGAGGTCGACCTGATCCGCCGCAAGCACGTCGAGAAGAACCAGTACGGCCTCGTCTCCAAGCTGCTCGTGCAGCATGCCCGCGGGCGTCTCGTGCTGGGTGGAGACGTCTACGATTTCCACAGCCGCCACTGGGGCGACCTGCAGTCGGTCGAGGGATTCACGGCCGAGCAGATCGCTGGCCTCCCCCACTACTACGAGTACGAGGGCGACAAGGTCGCCTGGTCGGTCTACGCAAACGAGCAGCTGGAGATCGGCGGCGGCCTGACCGCGCTGGTCGACCTGCACTACCAGCGCAAGGGCTACGACTTCCTGCAGAAGGAGACAGGCAATTTCAGGGGTCTGAACCGCAACGCCTACTCCGTCGACTACGAGTTCTTCAACCCCAAGGGCGGCCTCTACTGGCGTGCGCCCGGCGCGCCCCTCGGCGGCGAACTCGGCCTCTACGGCCACGTGGGCGTCGCTCATCGCGAGCCCTCCGACGACGAACTCTTCGACACCTGGCAGGGACCTGACGACCTCGGCGCCACCCCGCTCTTTGCCGAGCCGGAGCACGTCGTGGACATCTACGGTGTGCGCTACGTGCGCTGGAGCGACCCGCTGGTGAAGGAAGAACGTGTGCTCAACTACGAGCTCGGCGCGGCCTGGCGCGGTGAGCGACTCTCCTTCGCCGTCAACGGCTACCGCATGGACTTCGAAAACGAGATCGTGCCCTACGGCGCCCGCGACGAGGACGGCCATGCCATCAAGGGCAACGCCGAGCGCACCCTGCACCAGGGCGTCGAGCTCGGGCTAACGGCGCAGCTCGGCGACCGGCACAGCCTACAGCTCGCCGCCTCCAAGAGCTGGGACGAGTACGCCGACTTCACGGTCTACGAGGACCAGTGGGACTGGGACACCTGGGAGTACCTGGGCACCGTCGCCCACGACTACTCGGGCAACCCGATCGCCCTCTTCCCCGAGCATCTCTTCAGCGCGACGATCGATTCGGAGCTCGGCCCCGTCTCTACCAGCCTGCGCCTGCGCGGCGCGGGCAGGCAGCACCTGGACAACACGGGCGACGAGCAGCGCACGATCGACGCCTACCAGGCTGTCGATCTCGGCGTCGCGCTCGCGCCCGCGCAACTGGGATTGCCGACACTCGGAGAGACCGTCGTGAGCCTCAGGGTCGTCAACGCGCTCGACACCGAGTACGAAACCTACGGCTACTACGATCCCTGGGGCGCGGGGAACTACATGTTCCCCGCGGCCGGCCGGCACTTCCTGCTGGGGGTGCGCCATGAGTTCTGATCGGAACACGCGCGGCGATATCGGCGACACGATCTTCCCCAAGCGGGACAGGCGGGCCGTCGTCCTCTGCGACGGGCCCCGGCCGCCCCTGGCAGTCCTGGCCCGCTGGCTGGACGGCGCAGAGCTCTTCGTCTGCACCGACGGCGCCGGCCGTCCCTATGACAGCCTGCCGCGCCCACCAGACCTGGTCATCGGCGACTTCGACACGCTCGGCGATCCGCGTCCCGCGCCCGTGGGCGGGCCGCGTTTCATCCGCGTGCGTGAGCAGGAGAGCAGCGACTCGGAGAAGGCGCTGCTCCATATGATCCGCGAGGGAACGGTGAAGGAGGTCGCGCTCCTCGGTTCCACTGGCGCGCGCCTTGACCACAGTCTCTTCAACGTCCATCTGCTCGAACGCTTCGCCGAGCGCCTGCGCCTCTGCATCGCCGACGAGCACGCCGTCACCTTGCGCATCAGCCCGGGAGAAGAAGTGAGCTGGGACCTGCCCGAGGGCACCCTCTTCTCCCTGCTCCCCCTCGGTGGCCCCGCGAAGGGGGTCGAGCTGAGCGGCGCGTTCTACCCCCTGCGTACAGGCCGCATCGCGGCGGGCGGCCCCGCCACGATATCCAACCGCGTCGCGGGCTCGCCGCTGGCGATACGAGTTAGCTCGGGCGCGCTGCTCGTCAGCGTGGCCCTCCCGCCCGCGGCCCCCGGCGCCGGAGACGCTTCGTGAGGCCGGGGCGCTGATGGCGGCGATCGCCGTCTACGCGGCCTTCCTGGTCTACGTCGTCCTGCGGCTCTTCCGCCCCGCGCGCGGCGGCGAGAAGGAGTACCTGCTCGCGGGCCGCTCGCTCACCCTGCCGGCCTTCGTGGCCACCACGGTCTCGAGCTGGTACGGCGGCATCCTCGGCGTCGGCGAGTACAGCTACAACTATGGGCTCTCCAACTGGCTCGTCTTCGGCGTGCCCTATTATCTCTACGCCCTCGTCTTCGCCCTCCTGCTCGCGCGGCGCGCGCGGCGGTCGCCCGCACTGACCGTGCCCGACCAGCTGCGCGCGCGCTACGGCCCGGCCGTCGCCCTCCTGGGCAGCGCCGTGCTCTTCGTGATGACGGCGCCGGCCGCCTACATGCTCGCCCTCGGCACGCTGATCCGCCACATCACGGGCATCCCGCTGACGACCGCGCTCATCGTGGGCACGGCCTTCAGCTTGGCCTACGTCTTCCGCGGCGGTCTGCGCGGCGTGGTGCTCACCGACAAGATCCAGTTCGCGCTGATGTTCCTGGGCTTCGCCGTGATCCTGCCGACGGCGGTGATCAAGCTCGGCGGCTTTGGCTGGCTGCGCGCGAACCTGCCCGCGGAGCACCTGAGCGCCACAGGCGGGCAGGGCTTCCAGGCCATCGCTGTCTGGTACTTCATCGCCAGCGCCACGCTGGTGGAGCCGGCCTTCTACCAGCGCTGCTTCGCCGCGAAGGACGAGTCCACCGCGCGCCGCGGCCTGCTCGTGTCGATCCTCTTCTGGATCGTCTTCGACTTCCTCACCACCTCCACCGGGCTCTACGCGCGCGCGGCCCTGCCGGGGCTAGCCGAGGCCGGTGGCCTCGGCGCGCAGGGCTCCTATCCGGCTCTCGCGGAACAGATCCTGCCGCCCGCGGCGGCGAGCCTCTTCATGGTGGGCCTGCTCGCCACCGTAATGAGCACCATCGACAGCTACGCCTTCCTGGCCGCCGTCACCTTCGGCCGTGACATCCTCTGGCGCCTGCGCGGCAGCCAGGGTGACTCGAACCGCTTCAGCCGGTTGGGAATCTGGGTGACGGGCTTCGTGAGCATCGCGCTGGCGCTCTGGCGGGAGTCCATCGTCGGGCTCTGGCACGACCTGGGCAGCGTGGGCACGCCGGTGCTGCTCTTCCCGCTCGCGCTGAGTTTCACGACGCGGCGGCCGCGGCCGCGCTGGATCCTCGCGGGGATGATCCTGAGCGGGAGCGTGAGCCTGGCCTGGGTGCTGGTCGAGCGCTCAGCGGGGAGTTACCCGCTGGGCGTCCGGCCGATCTTTCCGGGACTCGTTCTGAGTGGAGCGTTCGCGCTGGCCGCGCTCAGGGGTTCGCGGACGACAGCCTGAGCCCACCACCCTCCCAGCGGGAGCGGTCCTTCCAGAACTCCAGGCTCTCGTGCAGGAACTGCTGCGTAGCGCTGACTGCCGCCAGCGCGATGGGATCGTCCGTCGCGTCGCGCGGAATCCAGACGGCCTCCTTGCCCCGAAGGACGGTCCACGAGCCGGACAGCTCCCGGCGGGCGCCCGTCCGGAAGCTCTCGATCGGAAGGCCGGACGGGAACTCGTCGATGTGAAAGCGCAGCTCGAGGTCGCAGACGCGGCGGCTCTGCGGTCCCTCCTCGCTCAAGAGCACGAGCCTCGCCACTTCCACGCGCATGCGCAGGCCCGGCGTGCTCGTCCAGCCGCGCATGTTGAAACCGAAGTCCTCGAGTGTGCGCATCAGCGACTCGCGGAGCTGCAGGTCGAGGTCGTCGACGGGCAGGGGCCGGAAGACCTCACCGCCCGCGGCCAGCTCCGAGCGAATCCGCCAGACCACGGGGCTGTAGCGCCCGAGGAATTCCTCCCGCGGCACGTCGATACGGTCGATGTTGAGAGCGGGCAGTCCGGCGGCGCGCTCCAGGTACTCCAGGCGCAGCAGGGCCAGACCGGCGGGATCGAGCACGGGCGCCTTCGCAGGACGGCAGCCCCCCAGGGCCGCGAGGGCCGCGAGGGCCGCGAGCGGGACGAGCAGGATGCGGATGCGATGAGTAGCGGTCATGATAGGGAAATTATGAGGGATCCCCCGCCCTCAGTCCAGGCGCCGGTGGAGCGGCCCCGCGGCGGCCTCCCAGTTTCCCTTGAGACGGTTGCGCCCCGTCTCGAAGGCCAGGTAGCTGTACTTGCCGTAGTGGGGCACCTTCGAGGCGATGGCGCGCACCTCCTTCGCCTCACTCGCCAGGACGGCGAGGAAGCCGCCGCCGGGCCGCTTGGCCGTGTAGACCAGGGCGTGAGCGCCGGGTTCGAAGCGCTGCCCCTGGAAAACGGTGAACATCGGCGTCACCTTGAGGCCCGCGGGCGCTTCCCGGAAGGCCGGCGGCGCCTTGCCCAGCCAGATCAGTGTGCGCTCTTTTTCGATCGAGCCGCGCGCGGCGGCCGCTAGGGCGATGCGCGGCTCGCCCTCCACGAAGCTCGCGGCGAAGTCGCGGAAGGCCTCTGCGAGATCGCCGGTCACGCCATCCGCGAGCAGGAAGAGAGGATCCTCGTCGGCCATGACGAGGCTCAGCGTGGACTCCATCTCGTCCTCGTGCAGGCGGCGGAAGACATGGTAGTCGGGGTCGACGCTCAGGGCGACCGGACGCGCAGCGAGGTGCCGCTCGAAGTGACCGCTCTCGCCGGTTAGCTCCACGGTGATCGCTTCGGCGCCGTACACCGTTTCGATGTGCACGGGCACGCGCAGGTGGAAGGGACCGCCCTCCTGACGCAGTTCGAAGTGGAGACGCCAGACATCGCTGTGCTCATCGGCGCGGACCTCACCGAGGGAGAGCAGGGGCGAACCCGCGTGGTCGATCCACTGCACGCGCTCGTCCTCGAGCGCCCCGGGCGCGAGGCCGCCTTCCACCTCGACGGCGCGGTAGAAGTCCGCCCAGGTCGCCTCGCTCCACTGCCGCTCGGCGACCACGCGGCGCAGCGCGGCGCGGAAGGCATCGCGACCCACGAGCTCCTCGAGCAGGTGGAAGATGAACATCGACTTGCCGTAGCCCACGGCGCGCGTGGCCGAGTCGTGGCGGCTGACGAAGTCGGCGAGGGGGAAGTCCTTCCCGTCTCGCGTGTAGTGCGTGTAGCTCTTCAGCGTGTTCTTGCGGTACTGGCGCGCGGCGGCATCCGATTGCCGTGCCTTGTAGAGATAGTCGGCCGTGTAGACGGTCAGGCCCTCGCACCAGTTGCCGCCCTCGCCGACGAAGACCGAGTTGCCCCACCAGTTGTGTGCGATCTCGTGGCCGAGGCTCGTGTGCTTGATGAAGGGCAGGCGCAACACCTGCTGGCCGAGCAGGGTCCAGGACGGCATGCCGTAGCCGGTGGGGAAGAAGTTCTCGACGACGGCGAACTTGCCATATGGGTAGGGACCGAGGAAGGACTCGTAGAGATCGAGGTAGCCGAGGCAGGCGTCCAGGTAGCCCGCGGCGAGGCTCGAGTCCTCGGGGAAGAAGTAGGTCTCCACGAGCGTGTCGCCGTGCTTGCGGGAGTCGATGCGGAAGCGGTTCGCGACCAGGTTGACGCCGTCGCTGGGCAGGGGCGCGTCCCAGGTCGTGCGGGCCCAGCCGTCCTTGACCAATTCCTCGCTGATCTTCTGGCCTTGCGTGAGGCTGCGCCAGCCCGCGGGCAGCGTCGTGCTCACGCGATGCGCCTGCAGCCCCTCGCCCACCAGCGGGTACCAGCCGGCGCCGCCGGCCAGGAACACGCCCTGCTCGCCCACCGTGGCGCGGATCTCCGCGCCCACCTTCTCGCGCCCGAAGACCACCTGGCTGGCGTCCTGGAAGAGCTCGCCTTCAAAGGAGACGATCCAGAGATCGCGCGGCTCTTCGCTCGTGAGGAGCCAGTGCTTCAGTCCCTCGTCGGATTCGAGGGTCAGACCCTCGGTGCTGCTCGGGCCGTCCCCTTCATCGGGCACGGACGCCTCCGCAGGCGCGGGCTGGAGCGTGACGCCGGCACTCGCCGCCGCGGGCGTCAGCGCCTCGTGAAGCGAGAAGTACAGCTCGCGGACGGGCTCGGCGAGTCGGATGCTGTCGCGGCCCGCGATCTGGTGCGTGGCCGGGTTCAGCCGCAGCTCGATGGCGTGGCCGAGGAGCGCGGGCTCCCCGGCGCTGGCCGCGCCGGCCGGGAGGGCGAGGAGGAGGCACAGGGCGGGGAGCGATCGGAACACGTCACACCTCATGGGATTCGGGTTCTCCGTCCGGAAGGACGCAGGATGATAGCCGGGGCCAAGCGCCTGCTCAAGCCCGGCGATTCCGATGCAGGGGTTTTGGATGGCCATGTCCGTTAATGAGAATTGTTCTCATCAACTCTTGACAGATACGACTTTCCTTCTATATTCGGGCCATCTCTTGAGAATGGTTCCTGATTATGAGACGCACGGCCCAGAGAGAAGCCATCCTGCGCTACCTGAACGGCACACGGGAGCACCCGAACGCCGAGGAGGCCTTCGAGGCCGTCCGCCGGGAGATCCCCTCGATCAGCCTGGCGACGGTCTATCGCAACCTCGCGCGGCTGGTGGACGAGGGGCTCGTGCGGGAGCTGCCCAGCGGGGGCCACGGCAAGCGCTACGACGCGGCCACCGAGCCCCACCACCACTTCTTCTGCACCGTGTGCGGCAAGGTGGAAGACGTCTTCCCGGGCCTGCCCTCCACGGTGAAGGAGGCCATGATCAGGAGCATCGATCGAAGCGTGAGTCAGTTCAGGCTGCAGTTCTACGGCCTGTGCCCAGAGTGTGTGGAAACCCGAGAACGAGAGGTGTAGCCATCATGAGCGAGCAGAAGCTGCCCGTGCAGGTCGGCCAGCCGGCCCCCGACTTCAGCGCCACGGCCGTCATGGCCGACGGATCCTTCCAGGAGGACTTCAAGCTCTCCGACCACAAGGGCAAGTACGTGGTGCTCTACTTCTATCCCCTGGACTTCACCTTCGTCTGCCCGACGGAGATCATCGAGTTCAACCGCAAGCTCGGCCAGTTCAAGGAGAAGGGCGTCGAGGTGATCGGCGTGAGCATCGACAGCCAGTTCAGCCACTGGGCCTGGCGCAACACGGCGATCGAGAACGGCGGCATCGGCGAGATCGGCTATCCGCTCGTCGCCGACATCAACAAGACCATCAGCCGCGACTACGGGGTGCTGCTCGAGGGCGCCGGCGTCGCCCTGCGCGGCACCTTCCTCATCGACAAGGACGGCGTCATCCAGCACGCGACGGTGAACGCGCTCGGCCTCGGCCGCAACATCGACGAGACGCTGCGCATGGTCGACGCGCTGCAGCACCTCGAGAAGCACGGCGAGGTCTGCCCCGCCGGCTGGACCGACGGCGACGAGGCCATGACGCCCAATGCCGACGGCGTGGCCGACTACCTCAGCAAGCACGGCAAGTAAGCTCACATCGGATACTCGGACACCTTCAGCGGCTTGCTGCCAAGCCCGCCCGGCTCACGCCGGGCGGGCTCTTTCATCTCGATGCGGATGGAAATTTCCCGCTCAGTACAACGTCGAGACCGCCATCATTCCGATCACAAATCCCAAGGCGTAGGCCCACCACACCGAACGCGTAGCAAAGTCACCTGCGCGGTTCAGGAGACGGTCTTCCGTGATTACACAGACCGAGCGCAGACTATTGACAAGAGCTTGGCTGGCCCCGGATGCAACCAGTCGCTTTTCAACTGCTTCGTCCATCTCAAACCGGAGGCACCTTTGGTTCACCTCATCCAGTACGTACACCTCGGATCTTGCTTCGTGCAAAGCTTCCAGAATCCATTCAACGCTGCAAGCTCTTTCGATTCGCTCCGCTTCCGCAGGTGAAAGCACGGGTTGGGACATTTGGGGAGAACAGCCGAGCGTCAATTGAAGGAAGAGCATAACTACTACAGTGACATGTTGCGATTGCTCTCTTCGCACAGCTCTCCCCTTTCACTCCATACCGCCCGGGATCCTTCACACTATTTACTTGGGGTGACGAGTTCGAAACCCCGATAGACGGGCATATTGCCAAAGCCTTCCACAAGGGCGGGCTTCAATGCTCCCTTGATTTCATCGAAGAAGGGGCTGATGAGAAAACCGTATGAGGCGCTACCCCCGCCTTCATTCTCCCATAGCACGTCCCGTGTTTGCTTGTCAATCAGCATGAGCCTGAGAAAAGCTTCTGCGCTCTTTACAACCACTTGCTGATCCTCGGCAGTCCGCTCCAGGCTTGCCAAGAAAAGGAGCCTCATATCATTGCCCCCAACGCCAGCTAATGCATTGGAGTTCATGTCTAGTACTTCTGAGAATGTAAGGGCTGCTGATTCATCGCAAAGCACGGTGTAGTAGCCGCGGCTTTCGAGGAAGACCTGGGCGATTTCCATGATGTAATCACTGTCTTTGTATGGCTGCTGGTTCTCGCCAAGCAAAGGGAGAATCGCGACTCCGAAGTCAAGAGGTTTATGGTGGGAATACCTCGGGTCACAGTAGCGCACCATTAAGCCGCTAACCCACCTATCAAAGCCCGCGCCGCGCAGTCTCGCAGTTATCCGCCGCTTTGTCTGAACTCCTACTACTGCATCCGCACCACGTCGAGCAACCTCAGCTCTCAACATCTCCAGCAGCGTTTCCTCACTTGTGCTCGCAGCAAAGCGAATCGACTTCTCGCGGTATACTCCGGCCTTGCCGAAGATTGTGTAGCTCTTGGCTGGTTGCTCTCCCAGATAAAAAGCAGGGACTTCGCCCTCTGTGCCAGCTGATCGATTGAGCTTGCTTGAGGACAACTTGCCAGGGGACACACCAGCGACGCTGGATTCAGAGACCACAATGACCGAGTTCTGGCCGCCGAATCCGTCGGGAGCCGTGTCGGGATTGTCCGGGTCCTTGTACCATCGCCCATCAACTACGAACTTGTACTGATATGTTCCAGGCTTCAACTGCAAGTCGATCGTGTGCACACCATCGCTATCGCGGTCTAGCATTCGACTTTGCGAATCACTCCAGTCGTTGAACTCCCCGGCGAGGTAGACTGAACTGCCCCGGACTTCTGGCAGGAAGGAGAACCGGACGGTGCTGCCCCGGCTTGAGAGTTTGCTCTTGGCGGAGTCTTCGGCCGACACACTACCAGCCGAGGTCGAACCAGCCAAGTTCGATGGCGGCTCCTTGTGGGAGTGGTCTTCAAGAAAATAAGAGACGTGCATGGTTGTCTTGGCGGTACAGCCCGTCATCAACAGGAGTAAAGCGAGCACGCGCACTATGCTGCTTACTGTCGACGTTCGATTCAATTGCCCAATCAAAGAAGGCCAGCTGCACCTCATCTCAACCTCCTATGGATGAGACATTCAAAGGGCCGCCTCGCGCAGCCCAAACTTCGATCGTCTCCCAGCCTAACACACGTACACGAGATTCGAAACGAAAAACCGATGTCAACCATGGACAGGTTCGGTCAATACGGACTCAGATCACATAAAAGCAGTGAGTTCGAACTCATGCTCCGCGGCGGGCGAAGCAGAGGCCGGACCAGACTGCGTCGATGGCGGCGATCTTGTAGTCGACGATCCCGCGCTCGAGCCCGTAGGCACGCACGACGGCCTGCGTGAGATCGCTGCGAACAGCCGAGGCCTTCTTCGGCCAGGCGATCCAGAGCCGCCCGCCGTCGGCCATCGCGCGCAGCGCGCCCGGGAAGCGGCGCTCCAGTTCCGCGCGGGACTTCACGAAGAGGAGCAGCACATCCGCGCGCCCCTGCGCGCGGCGGCGAAGGCGGACGCCGTCGGGCAGGTCGCCGAGCATATCCTCGAAATCGTCCGGCGCGCCCAGCAGCGCCACGGTCCCGTCCGCCTTGATGCCGAGCTTCTTGGGCAGCGGCATGCCCGCATAGCTCTCGAAGGTCCCCGGCACGACCGGCTGGGCGGGCGGCTTCGCGATCGCCCGCCTCACCGCGCCGCGAATCCGGCTCCAGGGCACGAAGACCGCGTCTGGCAGCAGCGCGCGCACGCGCTCGGTCTTGTCCGCGTCGCCCTCCACGAAGACGAGCGGCACGCCGCGGGTGCTCTTCTGCCCCCGCAACCAAACCCCCATCTCCCGGCCGTGGGACGGTACCCGTCCGAGGTCGATCACGAAGGCATCCGGCGGCCTCTCGCGTAGCGCGTGGAAGTCACCGCTCTCCGGCCCGCTGTACACGGTCACATCGTGCCCCGCCTGCCGTAGGCGGGCGGCGCGCTCCTCTACCTCACCAGCGTGCCAGTGGATCAGGACGATGCGGCTCAAGCTCCCTCCTTCCGTAGAGGAATCATGCTAGCAGCTTCCCAGCCTCCCCGGAAGACGGCGAGCGAAGGATCCTCGCCAGTGGCTTGCATTTCCCTCCGGCCGGCCTTAGTCTGGCCGCCATCCGATGGGGGTGCGCCTGTGCCGAAGAGTATCCGTGTCCCGCTCGCCGTCCTACTCGCCGTCTCGCTCGTCGCCGGCTGCGGCGGGAAGAAGGACGAGTCCCCCCACTTCTACGCGGCGGCCAGCCTGACCGACGTCGCCCAGGAGCTGGTGGAGACCTGGTTGGAGAACGGCGGCGAGGTCGTGCCCGTGCTGGCCAGCAGCTCGACCCTCGCCCGGCAGATCCGCGAGGGAGCGCCCGCCGCGCTCTTCCTGCCCGCGAACCAGCAGTGGATGGACTACCTCGTCCGGGAGACGGAGCGCGTGATCTCGTCCAGCCGTCTCGACCTGCTCGGCAACCGTCTGGCGCTTATCGTGCCGCCTGGGAATCCCGCAGACGTCAGCGAAATAGCGGACCTGACAGGGCGCGGCGTGCGCGACATCGCCCTGGGCGATCCGGAGCACGTGCCGGCCGGCATCTACGCCGCGGCCTGGCTCGAGGCGGCGGCACTCTGGCCGAAGGTGATGGGGAAGCTGCGCCCCGCGGGCGACGTGCGTGCGGCGCTCGCCTGGGTGGAGCGAGGCGAGGTGGACGCGGGGCTGGTCTACCTCACCGACGCCCGGATCGGCGACGTGGAGGTCGTCGCCCTGCTTGATCCGGCGCTGATCCCCCCGATCCGCTACCCGCTCGCGCTCATCGCGCCCGAGGACAGCGGCGTACCGACCGAGGCCGCGCTGGCCTTCCACCGCTGGCTGCAGGGCGACGAGGCCTCGGCGATCTTCTCGCGGCACGGCTTCCAGCCGCTGGCCGCCCGCTCCTACCACGGATCGTGACGGACCGGGAGCCGAGATGACATCCGCGGAATGGCAGGCGCTCGCACTCTCCCTCCAGGTCAGCCTGACGGCCACTCTCCTTTCCTTGCCCATCGGTGTCGTTCTGGCCGCCTGGCTGGCGCGGGGACACAGCCGCCTGCGCTGGCTGGTGGACGCCTTCGTGCAGATCCCCCTCGTCCTGCCCCCGCTGGTCACCGGCTACCTGCTGCTTCTCGTCTTCGGGCGGCGGGGCCCGCTGGGGGGCCTGCTCGGGCGGCTCGGCATGGAGTTCGCCTTCGACTGGAAGGGCGCGGCTCTGGCGGCGGCCGTCGTCTCCTTCCCGCTCCTGGTGCGCGCAGCGCGGCTGGCCTTCGAGGCCGTGGACCCCGGCCTGCCGCTCGCGGCGCGCAGCCTCGGTGCGGGCAGGACCGACGCCTTCTTCACCGTCACCCTCCCCCTCGCGCGCCGCGGACTGCTCGCGGGTCTGCTGCTCTCGTTCACGCGCGGCTTCGGGGAGTTCGGCGCGACCATCGTCCTCGCGGGCAGCATTCCGGGCAGCACGCAGACCGTGCCCCTGGCCATCTACTCGCTGATCCAGGGGCAGGGCGGCGAGGCGGCGGCGGGCCGGCTGGTCCTGATCTGCGTCGCCGTGAGCCTCGTGGCCATGCTGGCGGTGCGACTGCTCGAACCGCCCCGGCGGAAGGAGGGCTAGCGTGCTGGAACTGGACCTGAGCTTCGCGCGTGGCTCCTTCCGGCTGGAGATGCAGCTCACGCTCTCGCGCGCGGTCTCCGCGATCCACGGCCCGTCCGGCAGCGGCAAGACCACCCTGCTCGACCTGGTCGCCGGACTGCTCCGACCCGAGCGCGGCTGGATCCGCCTGGACGGAGAGACCCTCTTCGACGCGCGCGCCGGGATCGACCTGCCGCCCGAGCGGCGGCGCCTGGGCTACCTCTTCCAGGAGGGACGCCTCTTCCCGCATCTGTCCGTGGAGGGCAATCTCCGCTACGGCCTGCGCCGCCGGCGCGGAAACGGGCCCGACCTGGCCGCGGTCGCCGACGTGCTGGAGCTGTCGGAGCTGCTGGGCCGTAGCCCCGACCGCCTTTCGGGCGGCGAGAAGCAGCGCGTCGCGCTTGGGCGCGCCCTCCTGTCGAACCCGCGTCTGCTCGTGCTGGACGAGCCCCTCGCCAGCCTCGACGGCGACCTCAAGGAGAGGATCCTCCCCTTCCTGGGTCGCACCGTCGAGCGCTTCGATATCCCGATGCTTTACGTCTCCCACTTCCCGCAAGAAGTCCTGCATCTTGCCGACGAAGTCGTGCTCTTCGAGGCGGGCGGGCTCCGCGCGCAGGGAGATCCGCGGCGCTTGCTCCGGACAAGCGGGAGCGAGGCCGCTCCGCCCGACGGACCCGTGGCCCGGGGCGGAGCTCATTCAGGCGCCAATTCTTGACGCACACGTGCATTCTCCGTACCTTAGCTGTCTTGTGCCGCGTTTCACAAGAAGCCGCGCGGCGCAATCACTCACCTTGCAAGGAGGGGGGAAATGGCCTTCCAGGACAAACTGGCGGCATTGCTCGAGCGGAGGGACAAGGTCAAGAACAACATCTCCCGAGCGGAGATGATCAAGGATGCGGTCGACAACGGAGAGGCCATCGCCAGCGCCTGCGGGGCCCTGGCCACCTGGACGCCGCCGGAGTCCACCGGGCGCAGCCCCAAGGACACCGTGATCGTCAAGCGAGCGGAGAGCGAGGACACGATCGACTGGAGTGCGGCGAACAATATCCCCCTCGATGCCGAGACTTTCGACATGCTCTGCGAGGACGCGCTCGCGACACTCGAGAAGGTCCCCGAGGTCTACGTGACCGAGCGCGTCGTCGGCGCGGACCCCGCCTACACGCTCCCCCTGAAGATGGTCAGCGACAAGGCCCTGCACTCGCTCTTTGCGGACAACATGTTCCGCCCCTGGGTCGATGAGGAAGTGAAGCAGAGCATCTTCAACGACCGTCACTTCACGCTGATCTCCCTGCCCTACCACAAGCTCGACCCGAAGCGCTACGAGGGCCGCCTGCGCGTGGACCCGCGCCTTGGCCACACGTCGACCATGGCCGTCGCGCTGGACTTCGACCGTCGCATCGGCGTCGTCTACGGTTCGGCGTACTGCGGCAGCAACAAGAAACTCATCTTCACGGTGATGAACTACTACCTGCCGGCCGAGGGCATCCTGCCCCTGCATTGCAGCGCCAACGAGGGCAACAACGGCGACAGCGCGCTTCTGCTCGGCCTCTCCGGCACGGGCAAGACCACGCTGTCGGCCGACGCCACGCGCGCGCTGCTGGGCGACGACGAGCACGGCTGGTCGGACGACGGCATCGCCAACTTCGAGAACGGCTGCTACGCGAAACTCATCGACCTCGACCCCGAGAAGGAGCCCGAGATCACCAAGGCCTGCTTCCAGGGTCGCCCGGTCGAGGAGCACGGAGCCGTCATCGAGAACTGCATGATGTATCCCAACGGCAACTTCGACGTCTACGACGACCGGCTCACGCCCAACTCGCGCGGCTCCTACCCGCTCACCTACCTGACGAACATCAAGGAGTCCTCGCGCGCCGGCCATCCGAAGACCATCCTCTTCCTCACGGCCGACGCCAACGGCGTCCTGCCCCCCATCTCCAAACTCAGCCGCGAGCAGGCCATGCTCTGGTTCCTCATGGGTTACACGAGCAAGCTCGCGGGCACCGAGACGGGCATCGTCGATCCGGTGAGCACCTTCTCGCGCTTCTTCGGAGCGCCCTTCATGCCCCGCCTGCCGGACGACTACGCGTCCATGCTGGGCAAAAAGATGGACGAGCACGGCACCCAGGTCTACCTCGTCAACACGGGCTGGACCGGCGGCCCCTTCGGTGTGGGCGAACGCTTCGACCTGCCACTGACCCGCCTGATGCTCAATGCCGCCCTGGCCGGCGAGCTGAAGGGTGTCGAGTACGAGGTCGACCCCTACTTCAAGGTCATGGTGCCGAAGACCTGTCCCGGCCTCCAGGACAGCTCCGTGCTGAACCCGGTCAACACCTGGGACGACGCCTCCGCCTACGAGGCGCGGGCGAAGAAGCTCGCCGGCGAGTTCGCCGCGCATTACGACAAGGCCTACGGCGACAAGGGCATCGACCCGGCCGTCGCCGCCGCCTGCCCCGGCAAGTAGGCCCGATCGCACCACCCCACGCCGCCCGGGTCCTAGGCCCGGGCGGCGCGGCACGTCTTGACGGAGCGCGGCGAAGTCGATATCTTGCCGTCCTGCTTCGCAGAAGATGATCGAGAACTCCGAATCCCCCCACGATCACCGAGGTGAACGCGATGAAGAAGACCGCTGTTATCATGATCGCCGCCCTGGCCCTCTTCCTTGCGGGCTGCAGCTGCTCGAGCAAGCAGGTGAAGGACGCCGAAACCACCGCCTACTGGACCGGCGGCGAGACCGTCTCCGTGGAGAGCGGCACCAAGCTGGCCGTCCTCGCGGGCGATCCTGCACAGTTCGTCGGCAAGACCCTGCGCCTCGAAGGCAAGGTTTCTGGCGTCTGCAAGGGCTCCGGCTGCTGGGTCGAGCTCAAGGACGGCGCGGGCAACTCCTTCATTGCGAAGAGTGTCGATCACACCATCGCCTTCCCGAAGGACTGCGAAGGCAAGATCGCCGTCGTTCAGGGCACGATCATCAGCCAGCCCGCCAAGGGTGGCGAGAAGGCGGAGCACCACGATCACGCGGAGCACGAGGGTGGAGAGCACAAGTGCCCGGCGCCGGTCTACCTCCTGGATCTGACCGCCGCCGAGCTGCACTAGCGACTCTCCTGGCGTGGCGCCGGCGCGGCCGGCGCAGGCACCACAGGCGGCCGTTGACTGCCGCCTGTCCCACGGCTAGAATGTCGGCCGGCTCCCCGCGCGGGGGAGTCGGCCGTTTTCGTTCCCGTCGACCTGGGAGGCCTGGATGCTCCGGGGGCTCAAGATCCCCGTCTTGCTACTCGTCGCAGCGGTCTGCTGCCTGCCGGCCGTGAAGGGCGCAAGCGCGCGGGAGCTGCGCGCGCCGAGCGATCCCCTGCGCTCTTCCCTCGGCCTGAGCCTCGGCACCCTCCTGCTCGAGAACGAGAGCTACCGCGATTTCTTCGCGGTGGAGCAGCTGACGGTCTGGACCGCGCGCTACGACTACCGTGTCCTGAGCTTCCTGCGCGTCGGCGCGGCGCTGTCGGCCAGCAGCAAGAGCCGACGCGATACCGAGATCTCCCTCGGCAGCGAGGCCTACCCCGTGCGCTACAGCTTCACCGCCTTCAACGGCAGCGCCGAACTCTACCTGCGCAGCAACCTGCCCAAGCTCTTCGGGCTCTACCCGCACGTCAGCATCGGCGCGCTCGCCAACCGGATCCATGCGGAGGGCTGGGGCTACGACGACGGTTTCGACGCTGTTTGGGAGGAATACCTGCCCGCGACCGACGTTGTGCAGATCAGCACGGGCTGGCGGGCCGCCGCGGGACTGCAGCTCCCGATCTGGGCCAACGTCAACCTGCTCGTCGAGGGCAGCCGGATCGAGCTCGACACCTACGCGGAGCCCGTCGACCAGGATCCGCCGGTCGGGCTCTGGGACCACTCGGGCTGGCGGCTCGAGGCCGGCTTCCTCCAGCGTTTCTAGCAGGCGCCAGGGCATCGCATCTCACCTGGCGAGTTCCCCGTGAAGTTTGTTACAATTGAGGGGCGGAACGCCGCTCGCCACCATCCGGACCAAGCTGCTTTAAACTGTAGGGAGATCCCATGCGCTCCTCGCTGATTCTCGGATTCTGTCTCGTCCTGCTCCTTCCCGCCATCGCCACCGCGCACTACACGCACGGCGTCGGCGATGCTTTCGCGCTCGTCCGCGTGACCGACGAGGCGGGGCCCTCGCTCCAGGACGCAGGCCTTTACCTCGTCGCCGAGGTGCCGGAGGGTTACCTGGCCTTCCTCGACGCCCCCGAGCTGGCCTATCTGATGGCGGCGGGGGTCCCCATCGAGGTGCTCGTCGAGAAGGACGACAAGAGCCTCGAGTACCTCATCGCTTTCGAGCACGATCACGATCACCCGCTCGCCGATCCGCACCCCGCGGCGAAGACCCTATACCAGGGCGACGGCTACCGCATCATGGCCGTGCCGGCGACCCTGATCGCCGAGCAGCCCAACTGCGTGCCCGAGATCCAGCGCGTCTTCCGGCGGCCCCTGAGCTTCGTGCGCCGGCCCTGGCCCGAGCCCGCGTCGGGCGACCGCGAAGTGGTCGTCGAGCCGGCCATCGCCAACGCCATCGCGGATATCACGCAGCCTCCGCTCGAGGACCAGGTGCAGACCCTGCAGGACTTCGTCACCCGTCACTCCCAGTACAACGGGGGCTACCTGGCGAGCCTGTGGATCAGGGACAGGTTCCTCTCCTATGGCTACACGGACGTCACGCTGCACGACTACAACAGCTGGAACGACAACGTCGTCTGCGTAAAGCCGGGCACCGTGTTCCCCGACGAGTACATCGTCATCGGCGCGCACTACGACTCCATCAACTACAGCAACAACAGCGACGCGCCCGGCGCCGACGACAATGCCACCGGGTCCGTGGCCGTGCTCGAGGCGGCGCGCGTGCTCGCAGGCATCGACTTCGAGCGCACGATCGTCTTCATCTGCTTCAGCGGCGAGGAGGAGGGCCTCGTCGGCAGCGACGCCTGGGCAGGCGACGCCGCCGCGGCCGGCATGGACATCATCGGAATGATCAACCTCGACATGATCTGCTACCGGGTGGCAGGCGACACCGAGGACCTGGACATCATCAGCAACGGCGCCAGCCAGCAGATGGCCGACCTGGCCTTCGAGGCCATCGCGGCCTACGTGCCCGAGCTGGCCACGGTCGAGGGCTACCTGGTCAGCGGCACCAGCGACCACGCCGCCTTCTGGTCCCACGGCTTCCGCGCCATCTTCCTGTTCGAGGACAGCGGCAACTACAGCCCCTACCTGCACACGGCCAGCGATGTCATGGGCCTCAGCGCGAACGACTTCCCCTTCATGCTGAAGAACGTGAAGGCGGCCACGGCCACACTGGGCGTGCTGGCGCGGCCCTTCCACGTGGCCATCAGCCACGTGCCCCAGGGCAACAGCGAGGAGTACGGACCCTTCGAGTTGACGGCCGAGATCGTCTCCGCCGAGCCCTTGGATACGGGCAGCCTCGAGCTGCTGTACCGGACAGATGGCGGCGGCTTCGTCTCCCTGCCCCTGCTCCCCAGCGGCGGGCCCGACGAGTACGCGGCCACGATTCCCGCCCAGGTTCCGGGCACCCACGTCGAGTACTACCTGAAGGCCTCGGACCTGAGCGGCAACACGAGCTACCATCCCGACCAGGCTCCCGCCACGCTGCACGACTTCCGCGTGGGCATCAACTTCGTCCTGCGCGAGGACGGCGAGACGGGCGGCGTCGGCTGGACGCTCGGCGTGCCCGGCGACGACGCGGACACGGGGCACTGGATCCTCGCGGATCCCGTCGGCACCGCCTATCAGTCGGAGTACGATCACACACCGGATCCCGGCACGATGTGCTTCGTCACGGGCAATGCGAATCCCGGCGACGCGTCCGGCACGAACGACGTGGACGGAGGTCAGACCACGCTGCTCTCGCCCGTCTTCGACCTCTCGGACGCGCTCTGGGCGGGCATCTCCTACTGGCGCTGGTACACCGACGAAACGAATCACGACGACGACTTCTTCGTGGACATCTCCAACAACGCAGGCCAGAGCTGGATCGAACTGGAGCTGGTGACCGACAGCGCCTACCCTTGGGTGAAAGCGGAGTTCGAGGACATCGCGTCCATCATCCCCCTGACCGACCAGATGCAGCTGCGCTTCATCGCCGAGGACCGGAACAGCGGCAGCCTGGTCGAGGCGCTCATCGACGACCTCGAGATCTTCGTCGTTTCGGACGATCTCAGCGGCGTGGAGGCCGCGCCCGCGCTGGCGGCGCGGCTGGACGCCTACCCGAACCCCTTCAACCCGACGACGCGCTTCCGCTTCGTCCTGCCCGAGACGGGCCAGGCCGAGCTGCGGGTCTTCGACGCCCAGGGCGCGGAGGCGGCGAGGCTCTGGTCGGGCCGGCTCGAGGCCGGCGAGCACGAGCTCGTCTGGGACGCGAGCGGGCACGCCAGCGGCGTCTACCTCGCACGCTTAACCCAGAACGGTTTCATCTTAGCGAACGAAAAACTCACCTTGCTGAAGTAAGCGCAGTACAGAGGAGCGCACACGACCCCGCGCCTGCGGCTCCGCCTGCGAAGTCGCCTCGGCCCGGGGTCGTGCGCGCTCCCGGCAGGCCGTACCCACTTCCCAGAGTGACTTCAGCCTCCCTGGGGAGGGGGGCGGGGGTGGATCGTGAAGAGGATCAAACGGTGCATGCCCGGGCGACTGGCGCGTGAGTTCCGCCGAGGCGACTGTGAAGCCGGAGCCGCAGGCGGAACTCACGCGCCAGTCGTCCGGGCATGTTGACTTTGAACTACCACGTCTTCATATTGCGGCTCGTGTGATCCCGTGGACTCATGGTTTCGGCCGGATCAGGCCGGGTAGAAGGGGAGCGAAATGAAAGACTTCATGAAGGAACTGGGGCTCCAGGACGTGAACTCCGGCGTCAGCACGCGCAGCTGGGTCGAGAGTCCGGGCGGCGGCGAACTGGACGTCTTCTCGCCCGGGGATGGCGGCAAGATCGGAACCGTGCTGCAGGCATCGGCGGCCGACTACGAGCGCGTCGTCGACGAGGCGGCGCGGGCATTCAAGGAATGGCGCTTGGTGCCCGCTCCCGAGCGCGGCCAGATCGTGCGGATCTTCGCGAACGCGTTCCGCGACTACAAGGACCCCCTCGGCAAGCTTGTGAGCTACGAGATGGGCAAGATCCTCACCGAGGGCCTGGGCGAGGTGCAGGAGATGATCGACATCGCCGACTTCGCGGTCGGGCTCTCGCGCACGATCGGCGGCCCCACCCTGCCCAGCGAACGCCCCGGGCACCGGCTCATGGAACAGTGGCACCCGCTGGGTCCCATCGGCGTCGTGACGGCCTTCAACTTCCCGGTGGCCGTCTGGGCCTGGAACGCCATGATCGCCGCCATCTGCGGCGACCCCACCATCTGGAAACCCTCCAGCAAGACCCCGCTGACGGCCGTCGCCATCCAGCGGATCTGCAACGAGGTGGCGGCCGCCCACGACCTGCCCTCGATCTTCAACCTGGTCGTCGGCCGCGGCTCCCAGGTGGGCGAGATTCTCCTGAACGACCGCCGCGTTCCCCTGATCAGCGCCACCGGCTCCACCCGCATGGGCAAGCACGTGGGCGAGACGGTAGGCAAGCGTCTCGGCCGCAGCCTGCTGGAGCTGGGCGGCAACAACGCGGTCATCGTGGACGAGAGCGCCGACCTGAAGATGGCCCTCGGCGCCGTGCTCTTCGGCGCCGTCGGCACGGCCGGACAGCGCTGCACGTCCACGCGCCGGCTCTTCCTCCATGAGAGCGTCGCGAGCGAGTTCACCGAACGATTGGTGGACGCGTACAAGCGC
Organism: uncultured bacterium; assembly: GCA_964627205.1. Lineage (GTDB taxonomy): Bacteria > Krumholzibacteriota > Krumholzibacteriia > JACNKJ01 > JACNKJ01 > CAZVHI01. The sequence continues at coordinate 36,190 of CAZVHI010000015.1, read as the reverse complement.
GTGCCCATCGGCGATCCCCTGGACGAGTCGACCCTCATGGGACCCCTGGTCGACGAGGATGCGGTCGAGACGATGATGAAGGCGCTGGCGCTGGTGAAGGAGCAGGGCGGCGAGGTCCTCTGCGGCGGCGGGCGCCTGGACCGCGCGGGCCACTACGTCGAGCCGACGATCGTGCGCGGCCCGAAGGACATGCCCATCGTGCGCGACGAGACCTTCGCGCCGATCCTCTATGTATTCACCTACTCGGACCTGGAGGAGGCCATCGCGCTGCACAACAGCGTGGACCAGGGCCTGTCCAGCTCGATCTTCAGCACCGACTTCCTGAACGTCGAGCGCTTCCTGGGCCCGGCGGGCAGCGACTGCGGCATCGCCAACGTCAACGCCGGCACCAGTGGGGCGGAGATCGGCGGTGCCTTCGGAGGCGAGAAGGAGACCGGCGGCGGACGCGAGTCGGGCAGCGACTCCTGGAAGATCTACATGCGCCGGCAGACCAACACGGTTAACTACAGCCGTGAGATGCCTTTAGCCCAGGGCGTGAAGTTCGATCTCTAGGCGCGCGAGCGAAACTTAAGACAGAGGGCGCCGTCACTCCGGTGGCGGTGCCCTCCTATTTTCCAGAATTCCTGGCGTAAATAAAAACTATCATTTCTGGTATAAATCATAGGATTAATTCAAGTTATTGAAATCATCCCTGGTAAATGCTAGAATGGCCGCGTGCTCGGTAAGGAGGGATCCTACCGTCGGCCCGGTAGCTTTTCCCGGTCCGGGGTGCTGAATGCGCTGCTTCTCGGAAGGACTCCTTGAAATTCTCCATCCGATCATGCTAGACTCTCCTCATTCCCTGATGTGGTGGAAGATAAGCCACCGGCCAGTCGGATCCGACGAGCTGGATGCATCACCAACATCAACCATGTGACATGGCACTCTTAGGAGGAACAACATGCTCAAGAAGGTAACGATTGCTCTCGCGCTGCTCGCCATGGCCAGCCTGGCCTACGCCAACAGCTACAACGCCGAGGGCACCGTCCTCGATTCTAGCTTCGGTTACGACTGGCAGGCGGATCGTCTGGGTCTGGTCACCGACGGCAGCTTCGAGAACGGCTGCGATGTCGACTGGGCCTGCCTGACCGACAACGGCTGCGCCTGGATCACCGACCTGGTCCCCCTGGGCCTGTGGAACTACGACGGCAACATGGTCGCCTGGCTGGGCGGCTTCTGTGGTGGCGCGGCGACCTGCTACACCACGATCTGCCAGGACATTCTCATTGACGGTGGCTGCTTGACCCACTACTGGATGGGCTACGTCAACTATGGTGAGACTGCCCAGTTCCCCGCGCACTACCAGGTGACTGTCGACGGCAACGTCGTCTCCGACGTGACCCTGCTCCTGTCCGATCACCTGCTCGACTACCAGCAGACCAGCGCGGACGTCGCTCCCTACATGGGCGGCACCCACACGGTGTGCTTCGAGCTCCACAACGAGGACGGCTGCATCGTGAACGAGGGTGACAACTACTTCATGGACTACGTCGAGCTCGAGGACTGCGGAACCGCCACCGAGGATGCGAACTTCTCCACGGTGAAGGCTCTGTACTAGTCTCTTTCGATTCCGTAGCGAAAACCGCGGCTCCTCGGAGCCGCGGTTTTTTCATGCCCTTACACAGGGAGGCCGCATACCGAGCGCGCGGGTCAGATGCCGAAGCGGAGCATCACCGTGAAATAGGGCTGGCTCTCGTCCGAGAACTCGATCTCGTCGAGGAGGGCACTCTCCCCCTCCAGCTGCCACTCCCCGCTCGTGAGGGCGTAGCCCCCCTCCACGAGGATGCCCGCCCAGCGCGCCAGGCGCAGGTCCACACCGATCTGGGGTCGCAGGAGCAGGAAGGTACGATCGCCGCGGAGGTGAACGTGGATCAGGCCGCTATCCGCGTCGCTGTCCTCGACCCAGACGCTCGAGACGCCGGCGCCGAGTTGGACCCCGGCCTCCACGAAGAGCCGGCGATGCAGGGGGTAGATGCCCTTCATGGCGATGTAGCCCGCGCCGTGGGACCAACGAGCGAGCTGCATGTTGTTCTTGACCTCCTCGCTGCCCCCGTAGCCGCCGCCACCGATGGCCACGAAGATCCCGTCGCCGGTCGAGATGCCCCACCAGCCAGCACCGCCCCAGTAAAGATCCTGCTCAGGCAGGGCGAGCAACCCCGCGTCCTCCAAGACCGCGTTCACGTCGCTCAGATCGACGGGATAGCGGGTCATCGACGGCCCGCCGCCGGTGCCCGTGCCGTTCATGAACTCGTTCTGGAACTCGCCCTCCTCCTCCCAGAACGCGTCGTCGTCGAGCGCATCGCCCTGCTCGCCCCCCCAGGCAGGCCCAGTCAAGAGCAGTAGAAGGAGGGGCGTCAGGATTCCGAAAACGCGTGTCATGGCATTCTCCTTGGATGGAAGAGGTTCTATCCCGCGACCGCTCCCTTACGCCGACGCCGCCTGCTGGTTTCGCCCGAGGCCCGGCGGCCGCGAGGCGCGGTCATCTCGCGTGGATCTCCAGTATGTCGCCGTCCTCCACGCGGTGCTCGCGGTCCACCATCTGCCCGTCGAACTTACCGGAACCCCAGATCCGCGCCGACTGGATCGTCTCGATGAAATCCCGGTGCACCTTCCCGGCGACGTCCCGCACGGTGGCGCCGATGGGCACCAGGTAGGGCGCGGCCATGTCGGCCTCCTTGCCCGGCACCTTGGTGTAGACGCGCACGATCTCGAGCCGGTCGAACACGGCCTGCCGGAAGGTGTCCAGGCTCTCCGGCATGCGCGTGGACACAATCACTCGAGGCCAGCGCGGCTCCAGCACCTCGAGCAGAAACTCGAGGTTGACGGGCGCGTCCGGGTGATCCGCCTTGCCCGCAACCAGCAGGGCGCGCCTTTCGTTCTGGGAGGCGAGCGGATCGGAAGACGGCCGGTCGACCAGGCGCAGCCCGCGCGTCTCGAGGCCGCTTACGATCAGCTCGATGGCCTCGCAGCAGTCCGGGGCGGCCAGGTCGGCGACGAGCAGCACGGCATCCGCCGCCCGCGCCTGGTCGACGATCCAGTTCTCGGGCGGCGACTGCATCACCGGCGGCGTGTCCACCAGCTCGATCTGGATGTCCTTGTAGGTCATCATCCCCGGCTGGGGCAGGCTGGTCGTGAAGGGGTAGTCGGCCACCTCGACCGTCGCGTTGGTGGTCGTGGCGAGCAGGCTGCTCTTGCCGGCGTTGGCTCCCCCCAGCAGCAGCACCTGCGGCGCCTCGCCGTGAGGAACGAAGTAGGGATTGAAGCCCTTGCCCTTGCCGCTCCGCTTTGTCTGCTCGACCTGCTCGGTCAGGGCGGAGAGCTTCTTGTTCAGGTCGGCGCGGATCTTGTCGGTGCCCTTGTGGTGGGGCATGATCGACATCATCTCGCGCAGGTGGGCGATCTTCTCGGACGGCTCCCGCGCCGCCTTGAAGCGCTCCTCGGCCTTGTAGTACTGCTGGGGCAGGTTGGTGGGCACGTCGCGCATCTCCGGTCTGCGGAGGCGGCCCCCGGCCGCCTCCGCACCGGATTCTAGATATAGAGGTGCTCCGGGTCAATCTCCTCGCGGAGAACGCGCAGCTCCTCGTCCGTGGGTGGCTCGTTCCGTTCCACCCGTTCAGGGACGATCAGCTCGAAGCCCGTGTTCTCGACCACCTCGCTGACCTCCACGCCCGGGTTGAGCGAGAGCAGCATCATGCGCTTGGATTCCTCCTCGTAGCCGAGGACGGCCAGGTTCGTCACGACCCGGTAAGGCCCCGTCCCTGGAAAGAGGCCCGCCTCCTCACGAGCGCCGGGTCCCGTCAGGTAGCCGGGCGTCGTGACGAAGTCGATCTCGGGGATGAAGCGCTTGGCCTCGTGCCGCATGATGGCGATGGTGCGCCAGCAGAAGCTGCCGACGTCGTTGCCGCCCCCGCTGCCGGGCAGCCGCACCTTGGGCTGCGCGTAGTCGCCGATCACGGTGGAGTTGAGGTTGCCGTACATGTCGATCTGGGCGCCGCCGAGGAAACCGTAGGTGACGAAACCCCGCGCGGCCGTCTCCATGACATCGCAGATGCCAGTGGCGACCAGGGCGCGATAGAAGGTTTTCGACTCGCCCACGCCGCGCGGCAGGTATTCGAGGCTCGAGCCGATCCCCCCGAACTCGAAGACGCTCACCAGCTCGGGTGCGTAGAGCCGCTTGGCCAAGGCCGCGGCCAGCATGGGCACGCCGGTGCCGATGAAGGCGCTGGAGCGGTCCTCCATGAGGCGGGCGGACAGGCAGATCAACAGTTCGGTGCCGTTGTATTTCTTCGTCATCGCTTACCTCCCCACCGCCAGCGCGCGCATCTTCTCGATGTGGGCATCGCCGCCCTTGAGCTCGAGGTAGGCGGCGTGGTCCGGAACGTCGTGGATGTACTTGTCGAGATGAGCCTGCGTCTCCTCCTCGGACCTGGAGGCCGAGAGGAACTCCAGGATCTCGTCCTCGTCGCGGCCGTAGATGCCCGGCATCTCGCCGGGGAGGCTGCCGTAGGGCGCGTGCACGACCGCGTCCACGAGGAAGTAGGGGATGACGTTGCGCTCCGGGAAACGGCGGATCACATCCGAGTCGATGATCTCCTCGGCGCTCACGATCAGCCTCTTGCTGGCCCGCGCCAGCTCTAGCGCGAAGCCGCTGATGCCTTCCAGCATGCAGTTGCCATGCTTGTCCGCCTTGTGGACGTGGATGATCCCGCAGTCGGGAACCAGGGCGGGCAGGAGCATCACCTTGTCGCCCGTGTAGGGATCGGTCGCCATCTTGCCCGCCGAGCGGCGGAAGGTGTCCGTGCCGAGCATGCTGCGGATGGGCAGGAAGGGCACTCCCATCGCGGCCGCCTTGAAGCGCCAGGCGATGCCGGCGTTGCTCCATTCGCAGAGCTTCAGGCCCTTCTTCTCGGCGGCGCGCCGGAGGACGTTCGAGAGGCCGTGCACCTCGTAGGCGTTGTAGGTGATGTCCATGGCGTCGACCATCCCCGAGGCCACGAGGAAGTCCACATCTTGTAGACCCTGGCCGACGAGCCGCAAGTGACGCCTCCCCTGGCGGACCAGCTCGCGCACCAGACTCATGGGCGCTCGGCAGGTGCCGTAGAGCTCGAAGCCGATGTAGTCGCCGTCGGCGACGCAGCGCTCCAGCGCCTCCTTCTCGCTCGTGAGCTTGTCCTCGAGGGCCATGGACTTACTCTCGCGGTTCCATTCCCGTAGCCCCACGATGTCGGGCGCCTGGAGCAGATCCCCCAGCCCGCTTTCCAGAACCTCCATGCGACTTACCCCCTCTGGCCCCGCCGGGGCCGCTGCCTGCCCGATGGCAGATGATTCCGGATCAAACGATCCACAACATCGTCCACGCCCGAGCCCGAGTCAAGGCGCCCGGCCGAATTGCTTCCGCCTGTGGCAGAGACCTTTCGCGATGTAAAGCTGGCTATCTGAGCAGAGTCATTCGGTGGGCGGCGATGATCTCGCCGTCGACCCTCAGCCGACAGAGGTAGATCCCGCTGGCGACCGCGATCCCCTGCTCGTTCCGGCCGTCCCAGAGGACGCGGTGGGCACCGGCGTCCTTTTTGGCCGAGACGAGCATGTCGATCTCCCGGCCGAGCACGTCGTGGATGGACAGCTCCACCCAGGCGGGGAGCGCCAGCTCGTAGCGGATCCAGGTCTGCGGGTTGAAGGGATTGGGATAGTTGAGATGGAGGCCGGCGCCGCTCTGATCCGCTCCGGGATCCTGACCCACCCCGGTCAGATCGCCGAACTCGAAGGCGCCCATGTCCGGCGCCAGGCCAATGTATTCGTCCTCGCCGAGGTCGATCAGCGTGTCGCCCTCGAAAACGAAGAAGTCGGTGCCGGCGCGATGCACTGGGATCCCTCGGAGAGATGGAAGTCTCCCCCGACCGGATCCACGAAGCCTGGATCCACGGCGATGTTCCCCTCCCCACCCCAATCACCAAGGATGTCGCAGTAGTTGATCTCCACCGACCCATCCCAGTCCAGGAAGATATCATCACCGATTCCGGAGTTGTTCCAGAAGATGCTGTTCGTGCAGAGAGCCTCGCCGATAACCATGTAGAGCGCGCCACCATACATGGCGTCGTTCTCGGTCAGCGTACAGTTGTTGAAGACCGACCTGCTCCAGGAGGAATACATCACGCCGCCCTGGCCACCAGCATGGTTGTTCGCGAACAGGGTGTAGCTGATTTCCGGATAGCCGTCCTGGAGGGCGAGGGCTGCGCCGTAGTAAGAGCAGCTGTTGTCGACGACCTCGCAGCGGCTGATCGTGCCGCTAGAGAAGTAGAAGTAGATCGCCCCGCCGTCGTAGCTGCAGAAATTGTCGCGAAAGATCGTATCGCTGATATGGGATTCCGAGCCCCAGCAGAAGAATCCGCCGCCCAGGTTGCTGGCGCTGTTCTCCGTGAGGTAACAGTGCTCGATGTCGACGTCCGACTCCCAGAGCGAGACGCCGCCACCGCAGTTGTCGGGCCAGTCGCCCGTGGCCTTGCCGTGTCTTATCGAGCAGAAGGAGAGCCTCGAACTGGGATCAGCGCCGACGAAGCGGATCCCGCCCCAGCCGAGCACGGGATTGTCCGCCCAAAAGCTCACCGAGTCGGCCTCGGCGCCCAGCGCCTGCAGCTCCCCGTTCACCTCGAAGCGATAGTGGCCCTGAAAGACGACATCGACCCCCGCCTCGATGAGCAGGGCCTGTCCGCTGGGAACCGTGATGTCCCCGATGACCTGGTAGGGCGATCCGGCGCTCGACCAGGTGCCGGACTGCTCGCCGAGGACCTCGGTCTGGGCGTGGACAAGGCCGGCGAGCAGGAGCAGCAGTAGAGCAAGCGAGCACGCTTTCATGAGACCTCCTGGGATCCTCTCAATCCTATTCCGCGACCCAAGTCTAGCAGAACTCCGAGCGGACATACAAGAATTCACCATCACCTTGATTCCGAATATACGCAAGTTTTTAGCATATATTTCTGGGATAATTAGGGGATCTTCCCGATGATTCGTGTTATTGGCGAGTCATTCTTGATTTTTCCTAATCCTCCTGTTTTACTGAAGACGGTACGGAAACCACCAGGAGGGAAGACATGCTGACCGAGACCGGGCATTCACAGGGCGTCGAGGCCTACGTCGAACGGGGACGGGAGATCCAGCGCAGGCGGGAGGAGGCGCTCGGCCGCATGCAGGGCTGCCGCTTCGACACCATCGCGGTGCACGGGCTCTACACGCTCGAGGAGGCGATGCGCAACCAGGGCTCGATCATCGAGCCGGCCTACCTGTCTACGAGCCAGCACTACGCGGACGCTGACGAGATGGAAGCCGCGCTCGCCTACCTCATCCCCACCTGGTGTTATGCGCGCATCGCCAACCCGACTACCTACTACCTGGAGTGGGCGCTCGCCATGCTCGAGGGTTACGGCACGGGTCTGGGCACGAGCGCCGTGGTCACCGCGAGCGGCATGGCCGCCATCGCCGCCGCGACCGATCCCTTCCTCGTCAAGCGCACGAAGAGCCCCGGCGAGAAGATGAACTTCGTATCCTCGGCCCACGTCTACGGGGGCACCTTCCAGCAATTCCAGGTGCGCAAGCACGAGGAGCGCGGTCAGGAAGTGCGCTGGGTGTCCGATCCGATGGACATGGAGCTCTGGGCGAGCAAGATCGACAGCGAAACGCGCTTCGTCTATGTCGAGCTGCCGAGCAACCCGACGATCCAGTTCTGCGACCTCCGCAAGCTCGCCGAGCTGGCGCACGGCCACGGCATCCCTCTCATCGTGGACGCCACCGTGGCCACGCCGGCCCTGATGCGTCCGCTGGCCCACGGCGCCGACATCGTCGTGCACTCCGTGTCCAAGAGCATGACGTCCAGCGGCATGGGCGTGGGCGGAGTGATCGTCAGCCGCAAGGACATCGTCACGAGCATCGACAACCCGGAGATGAAGGCGGACTTCGCGAGCTACGTGAAGTTCCTCCCCTACCGCGACAACGGCCCCAGTATGAATCCGCTGCATGCGCTCATGATCCTGAACGACCTGCGCACGCTGCGCGGCAAGATGGACCAGGTGAGTCGCTCGAGCCAGACGGTCGCGGAGTGGCTCGAGGCGCACCCCAAGGTCGAACGGGTGGACTACCTGGGGCTGAGCTCCCACTCGCGGCACGCCGTGGCGAAGGAGTACATGCAGCTTGTCGACAGCGAGCTCGACCCGGGCGGACCCGTGAAGCGCTACGGACACCTGCTGAGCTTCCGGGTCAAGGCAGGCGGCGAGGTCACGCGCCGGGTCCTCGACGCCTTCGAGATGATCTTCCGCGCGACGGACCTCGGCCGAATCAAGTCGGTCGCCACGATCCCGGCGATCAGCACCCATCAGCAGCAGGGCGAGCAGGCCCGCGCCATGGCGGACGTGCCCGACAACCTCATCCGCCTCAACGTGGGCGGGGAGCACCCGGACGATGTCATCGCGGATCTCGAGCGTGGATTGGTGAAGGTGTAATCCGTTGGAATCGCTTGTGTTGCGGGATCGGCCACGTTTCGGTCGGCCGCTTTCCGGTCCCATGGATACTGCGATCCGGAGGGATGGATCCGGGCTTCCACGAAGGTCCAAATTCTAGCGAAAAAAGCGGTTCAAAACCGGACCCCGGACTCTTGCATTCCCTGTGGCGACACTGTTTCTTGCGGTGATTCCGGGCCGATTCCTGGAACCCAGCAGTGCCTGTTAACCCGAGTAGCCGCCTAACACCAATCCCAAAGGAGAAGCGATGTCCGTCGAACGGTTCATGGAAGGCGTCATCGCCAAGAATCCCGAGCAGAAGGAATTCCATCAGGCCGTGCACGAGGTCGTGGAGTCGGTCTGGGACTTCGTCGAGGCCAATCCTCACTACAAGGAAGCCAAGATCCTCGAGCGCATGGTCGAGCCCGAGCGTGTTCTCATGTTCCGGGTTCCCTGGCTGGACGACAAAGGTGAGGTCCAGGTCAACCGAGGCTTCCGCATCGAGATGAACAGCGCCATCGGCCCCTACAAGGGCGGCCTGCGCTTCCACCCCACCGTCAACCTCGGCATCCTGAAGTTCCTGGCCTTCGAGCAGGTCTTCAAGAACAGCCTGACGACGCTGCCCATGGGCGGCGGCAAGGGCGGCTCGGACTTCGATCCGAAGGGCAAGAGCGACAATGAAGTGATGCGCTTCTGTCAGAGCTTCATGACCGAGCTCTGCCGCCACGTGGGCCCGAACACCGACGTCCCCGCGGGCGACATCGGCGTGGGCGGCCGCGAGATCGGCTACCTCTTCGGCCAGTACAAGCGCGTCCGCAACGAGTTCACCGGCGTCCTGACCGGCAAGGGCCTGAACTGGGGCGGCAGCCTGATTCGCCCCGAGGCCACCGGCTACGGCCAGGTCTACTTCGCCGAGGAGATGCTCAACCACAAGGGCGACAGCATCAAGGGCAAGACCTGCACGGTCTCCGGCTCCGGCAACGTCGCTCAGTACGCCACCGAGAAGGTCAACGAGCTCGGCGGCAAGGTGGTCACGGTCTCCGACTCCGGCGGCTTCATCTACGATCCGGCCGGCATCGACGACGAGAAGCTCGCCTACGTGATGGAGCTGAAGAACGTCAAGCGCGGCCGCATCAAGGAGTACGCCGAGAAGTACGGCGTCGAGTACTTCGAGGGCCAGCGTCCCTGGGGCATCAAGTGCGACGTGGCCCTGCCCGGCGCCACCCAGAACGAGATCAACGCCGCCGAGGCGAAGACTCTCGTCGACAACGGCTGCATCTGCGTCTCCGAGGGCGCGAACATGCCCACCGAGCCCGACGGCATCGAGGTCTTCCTGAAGGCCAAGATCCTCTACGGGCCCGGCAAGGCCGCGAACGCCGGCGGCGTCGCCACCTCCGGCCTCGAGATGAGCCAGAACAGCATGCGCATCGGCTGGACGCGCGAGGAAGTCGACGGCCGCCTGCGCCAGATCATGAAGGACATCCACAGCGCCTGCGTGACGCACGGCACCGAGGGTGACCACGTGAACTACGTGAACGGCGCCAACGTCGCGGGCTTCATCAAGGTCGCCGACGCCATGCTCGACCAGGGCGTGGTCTAGGGCTTCCGCGAAACGCAGACTGGCAGGCAACACGGAGGCGGGGCGCTCAGGCGCCCCGCTTCTTTTCGTGCTTGCCGAGAGAGAATCCGCTCCCGCCCACCTTGCTAGCAGACCCGGCGATCAGCGCAGAAGCAGCATGCGCGCCGTGGCGCTGGACTGCCCATCGCCGACGCGCAGCAGATAGAGGCCACTGCCGAGGCGGCGGCCGTCGTCGCCGCGGCCGTCCCAGGCGATGGCGCCGTCTGCTCCTTCCGAAGCCCGCAGGCGCCGGACGCGGTGGCCGGACACGTCGAAGACCTCGGCGTCCACCGGTCCCGCCGCTGCCGTGTAGCGCACGCTGGTTGCGGTCCGAAAGGGGTTCGGCGCGGCGGCCTCCACCCGGAGCCCGGAAGCGCCGAGCGGCAGGTCCGCGATCCCCGTCAGCCCGCCGATTACGGCCGTGTAGGTATCCTGGTCGCCGCCGCGCATGTCGGTCCAGACCGGATGCGCGCGCGACGCACTGTGCGCCGCCAGCCCGATGTACTCGCCGATCAACCCGGCGCGCGTGCCCGCGTTGGGATCCGAGGAGACCGTCGTCACCCGCTCGTTGGGCGCGAAACTGAGCCCGCCGTCCTCGCTGTAGGTGTAGTAGAGGTTCATCCAGTAGTTGGACGGGTCGTCGCGGCGGTCGTAGAACACCACGTGTACGGAACCGTCCACGCCGACGCTCAGCCAGGGGTGGAACTGGTCGCGGCCGTTGCCGATCGCGTCGTCGTTCAGGCGCAGGCGCGGCGACCAGCTCTGCCCCTGGTCGTCGGACCAGCGCAGGAACATGTCGTAGCTGCCCGAGTTGCGGTCCATGTAGGCCACGTAGAGCCGGCCGTGATGCGGACCGCCCGTGATGTCGCAGTCCATGGCGGGATAAGAGTAGCTCAGGATTCCACCATTCAGGTAATCCGAGCCGGCATAGGTGCTCGTCACCGTGATGTCGTTGCCGAAGGTGATGCCCCCGTCGAAGGAACGGTCCAGGCGGATGCTCGCCGGCGAGTGATGCACCCAGGCGATGTAGAGCACGCCATCCGGCCCCACCACGGGCACGGGCCACTGCACGCCTCCGTTGTCGCTAACGAGGCGGTCCGTCCCGAAGCTGTTGCCGCCGTCTGTCGAGCGCGAGCAGTAGATCTGCGTCGAGTAGAAGCGCGCCCAGGCCACGTAGAGGTTACCGTCGTAGGCACCGCCCGTGCGGTCGCAGGCGATGAGTTCCTTGTCCTCGAACACCCCCGGCTCGCCGTCGATCACCGTCACCGGCTGGCCCCAGCTCTGGCCGCCGTTGGTCGACTTCAGCACGAAGAGCCCGTTGGGTGACGAGGTGTCCACGTAGGAGAGGATGACCGCGTAGAAGTTGCCGAAGCGGTCGACGGTCAGGCCCGGATCGCTGTGCCGCGGATACTGCGGCGGGCCGGAGAGCAGGAAGTCCGTCCAGGTATGGCCGCGATCGAAGGAGTAGCCCACGCCCACCTCGCGGTGGCCGAGGCGAAAGTCCCGCCAGACCGCGACCAGATTGTCGGAGTCAGCGGGATTGAGCACCACCTGCTGCTCGTTCTGCACCTGGCCCGTGCCGTCGGTGTTGATCCGCCAGTTCTCCCACTCGCGGCCCGAGGCCTCGAGCTCCAGGGCCGCCAGCACTTGCGGGCGCCAGGTCCCCGCGGGCGGACCCCAGTCCTGCAGGACGTGGTGCGGGCGGCTGAAGGGCGTGGGCGCCGTCTCGATGGCAGCCTGAACAGTCGGTCCGGCGGCGAGCAGGCAGAGAGCGAGAAGGGCGGGAGCGCGCATGGGACACCTCCCGGGATCGGGTTCGTTGCGCGGGGCTCCAATTATAGCAGCTTAATGGTCAGGGCAGCTACGCGGATGCCTCGTGTCGAAGGATCGCGCCCTTCCCTTCGCGACCGTCGAGGTAGACATGCAGGGGCGCGTCGAGGTGGATGTGGCGCAGGAATCGCGTCTCCTCCTCGCAGGGCTGCTCCATGAACCACTTCCAGTCGACGACGGTCGATGCTTCGTCCTCGTGGGCCGTGAAGTATCCCACCTCGAAGGACGTCAGGTTATGGAAGAAGTGGCTCCCCTGGGACGGCTCGACCTTGAGGTCGCTCATGCCCGTCTCCACGATGACGCGCGCCCAGGAGATGTCCGCCCAGAGCACGGGGATGCCCAGCCAACGGTCGCGGCTGCCCCAGCGCCCGGGCCCGATGAGCAGGTAGGGCTTGCCCTCCTTGCGCAGCCGTTCGTTGAGGCTGCGCAGCTCGCGCGCCGTCTCCGGTGTGTAGCTGCGGTCGAAGGTGTCGGGGCGGACGAAGACCACGTCGCGGACCTCGTCGATGATGCCGTTGCCGAGCACGCGCTCGGAGTAGACGAGCAGGCCCGACGGGTCCTCGATGCGCGCGTTCAGGTTGATCTCCTCGCGGCCGACGACCAGGGGGCGGATCTGGAGGACGGCGAACTCCCGCCGGCGATGCCCCTCCCCGGCGACGGGGTTGGCGGCGAACTCGATCTCCACCGGTGCCGACATGCCGTGGCTGCCCAGCTCGAGCAGCTCCTCCAGGACCTCGGGCAGGGGGAAGATCCCCGTCTTGAGGACCCCCGCCATCGTGACCAGACGCACGCCCGGCCGCGAGATGCCGTCGTAGACGGCGTCGTTGTCCGGCTGGTAGACGGAGCCCACGGGGCCGAGGCTGCCGTCCCTCTCTGCCTGCTCGAGGTCCAGGCGGACGAGGCCGGAGTTGCCGTCGAGGCGCGCGAAGACCTCCGGCTGGGCGAGGTCCAACGCCCAGAACTCCCGCTGGGCGTGCTTCAGGTAGTCCTCCGGCGTCCCGAACTGCGGCAATGTCCGCGGGTGGAGGGGCGAGAACCAGAGCGAGCGTTCCCCCTCCATCACAGACTTGCCCAGGCCAAGCACGACCGAGGCGGAGCCATCCTCGGGCCGGATGCCATGAACGGGATAGAAGTTGTAGGACTGGGCGACACCAGCGATGCCCGGGTACATCGTGTCCCCGTGCTTGTGCCCGACCATCTGCTGGATGATGACCGCCATCTTCTCCTCCTCCGTGCGATTGGGCGTCGCGCGGAGGTAGGCCTTGGCGGAGCGGTTGTAGGTCGAGGCATAGACGAGCTTCACGGCGTGGCAGAGCTGCTCTAGACGCATGGAGTCGTCCGGGTGGTTGTTGGGAATCATGTGGCTCGTGTAGACGCCGGCGAAGGGCTGATGCTGCGAGTCCTCGAGAAGGCTGGAGGAGCGGACGGCGAGAGGGTATTTCACCTCGTCGAGGAAGGCGGTGAGATCGTCGATCACCTCCTCCGGCAGTCGCGCATGGATGAACGCCCGGGCGATCTCCTCGTCGCTGCTCTCCGACAGCGCGAGTCCGAGCAGGTCGTTCTCCTCCATGAACATGTCGAAGTAACCGGTGGCGATGACGGCACAGGGCGGCACGAAGATGTGCGTGTGCGGGAAGGGCTGGCGCAAGTTGAAACGCGAGAGCAGCGCGTTGACGAAGGCCAGGCCGCGCCCCTTGCCGCCGAGCGAACCCTCGCCGATGCGGACGAAGTTGCTGCTGCGGTCGAAGTGCTTGCGCGAGAAGTCCGCCACCCGCCCCCGCTGGAGCAGCTCGCGGTACGCGCGCAGGGTTTCGATCAGGAAGTCTCGCAGCCCCTCCGCGTCCTCGAAGTGGCTGACCTTGAGCGGGCGGAGGCGCATGGCCAGCTCGAACTCCGTCCGGGCCATGAACCAGTTGGAGAAGTGGTTGCGGTTCGCGTGATAGCGGAGGGAATCGGCGGGCACCTCCTTCAGCAGCCGCGCCATGGCCGCCAGATCGGAGGCCCTGCCGGCCACTGCGCCGTTCGGCCTCGTGAAGACAAAATCGCCGAAGCCCAGGTTTGCCATGATGAAGCCCCGGAGGTCCTTGAGCAGGGTCGGCGACGACTTGTGAAGGAAGCCCACGGCGAGCGCGTGCGCCTCCTTGGCACGCTTCTCGTCGCCCGACTGCAGCAAACAGGGCAGGTCCGGATCCTCGCGCTTCACCATGCGAATGAACTCCACGCCCGCCTTCGGATCTATCTGGCCCTTCCGTTTGTAGCGGGCATCCGTGATCACGCAGAGCATGTACTTCTTGTAGGCCGCGAAGAGCCTCTCCGCCTCCTCGTAGTCCTCGGCCAGCAGGATCTTCGGCCGTGCTCGCATCCGGAGCAGCTTGTCCATCACGTCGATGCCGTCGGCCATGAGGTTTTGCGTCTGCCGCATGATCTCGGTGTAGATGATTGGCAGATAGGAAGAGTAGAAGCGGGTCGAGTTCTCCACGAGCAACAGACAGCGGACCGCGCTCTCCTCGGTGTCGTGGTCGACGTTCTTCTGATCCTCGACGGACTTGATGATGGCCAGCAAGATGCGGGAGTCCCCCCGCCAGGCGAACACGCGGTCGATGTCGGGCTTCAGGGTGCCCTCGCCGAGATGGGCCAGCTCCCGCGTGTTGTAGACCAGCAGCACGACGGGCATGTCGGGGCAGAGCGCCTTGGCCTGCCGCCCGAAGTCCCGGACCTCCATGTCGCCCAGGCGCGTCATCGTGATCACCAGGTCGAAGTGGCGCTCCTGGAGCTGGGCCAGGGCATCTTCGCCTGAGGAGACGCGCGTGACCAGGGGCGCATAGCTGAGATTGAGCTGGGCGTACTCGCTGAGCAGGAGCTCCGTCAGCCGGCCGTCCTGCTCGACGATGAACGAGTCGTAGAGACTCGAGACGAGCAGGATGTCGCGGATGCGGAATGGCATCAGCTGATCGAAGCCGGAGAAGCTGAGCGTGCTCTGCAGCGGGTTCTTCACCACGGGGCGGTACCTCCTGCTCTCATCCTACTCCAGAGTCGGGGGCTGCGAAAGCCCTATCCACCTCCGCGCCTCTACTCTTGCCAAGCCGCAGAGAGAAGCTACACTTCAAGTTAGCGAAGGAGGCGAACTCGTATGAAGAGCTATCGCAGCCCCAGTCTGGAGAAGATCGTCGGCAAGCACCTGCAGATCTGGGAGCTCCGCAAGCAGATCACGCAGCGGCGGATCCGGGAGGAGGCGGCCCTTGAGATCCTCGGCCCCTACATCTCCATCAGCCGCTTGCCCCACAGCCTCGGAGACGAGGTCGCCCGGATCTGTGCGGAGAAGCTGGGCTGGGAGCTCTTCGACCGCGAGATCGTGGACTTCATCGCCGAGGACGCCAAGACCCTGGGCCAGTTCGTGTCCAGCCTCGACGAGCGCTGCCGCACCGCGATGGACGACTGGATCCAGACCGCCCTGGACGGAAGCTCCCTCGGCCACCTCTCCTATCTTCGACACCTGAAACGCGTCGTGATGACCGTGGCCCTGCACGGCAACGCCATCATCCTCGGCCGCGGCGCGAACTTCTTCCTGCCGCCGGAGGTCGGTGTTCGCATCCTGATCACGGCATCTCCCGCCAAGCGCATCCGGAACCTGGCCGACGCGCAGGAGATCAGCCGGAGCAAAGCCGCGAAGGAGCTGCGCAAGCTGGACGAGCGGCGCCGCGAGTTCCTCAAGACCCATTTCCTGGCAGCCGGCCAGGAGCTGGACCACTACGACCTGATCCTGAACATGGACCAGATCGGCGTCGACGCCGCCGCGACGCTCATCGTCGACGCCTTCTACACGCTGGACCGACGCCCCCTGAGCGAGAAGGGGCTCCAGCACGAGCTCCCCCAACCCTGAGTCATCGAAAAAGAGTTGCCGCCCCCGCACGGGCCGATAGACTGCCCCCGAGGAGAGTCCGGTTTGGCCCGTACCAGAATCCTGCACATCATCACTCAGCTCGGCGTCGGCGGCGCAGAGAACCAGTTGCTTGCGCTCTGCGCCCAGCTCCCGGCCGAGCAGTTCGAGTGCCGTGTGATCAGCCTCGTCGCCGGCGGTAGCCTGCGGCCGCGCTTCGAGATGGCTGGCGTCTCGGTGTGCGAGATCGATCGCAGGACCAGCGGCGGCCCGGCGGGACAACTGGTCGCCATCATGCGGGAGATCCGGGTCTGGCGGCCGGATGTCGTCCACACCTGGCTCCACAAGGCCAATCACGTGGGACGCATCGCCGCCACCCTGTCGACACGGCGGCCGGTGGTCGCCTGCTTCCGCGACATGGGGCATCAGACAAGCGGTGGCGACACGATCCTCGATCGCCTCCTCGACCCGCGTACGCAGCTCAGCCTGCACAACTCAGAGGCGGGACGGCGCGCGTTCCTGTCCCGGGTCGGCGATGCCCGCGAGGACCGACACCGTCTGCTCCGCAACGGCATCGACTGTGAACGCTTCCGTCCCGACCCCGCCGCGCGCGCCAGACTGCGCTGCGAGCTCGGCATCCCCGAGGATGATCCCGTCGTGATCATGGTCTCGCGCCTGCAGTCCGTGAAGGATCCGGGGCTCTTTCTCGCGGTCGCGAGGCGGGTGCGCCGGGACCTGCCGACGGCGCGCTTCTGGCTAGTGGGTGGCGGTCCACTGGAGGACGATCTCCGTCGGAGCCTGGCCGAATCCCCCGATCCCGGCATCTGGATCAGCGGCGAACGGGAGGACATCCCCGGCCTCCTGGCGTCGTCGGATCTAGCACTGCTCACGAGCTATAGCGAGGGGCTCTCGAACGCCATCCTGGAGGCGATGAGCTGCGGCCTGCCCGTGGCCGCCACGGCCGTGGGTGGAAACTGCGAGCTCGTGGCGGTCGACGAGACCGGCGTCCTGCTGCAGGACCGGGATCCCGAGGCCGTCGCCGGCATCGTAGCGCCGCTCCTACGTTCCCCCGAGGATCGGATGAACATGGGCCGCGCCGGACGGCTGGCCGTGGAGGAGCGCTTCTCCCTCGCCGCCATGATCACAGCGGCCGCCTCCCACTACCAGTGGCTCGTCGGGATCTGATCTCAGCCGTGGGTTCGTCAGCTAGCGGTTCTCGAACTTGCGGTAGCCGATCATGGGGAACGGCGCCACCGTGGCCGAGGCGATGTTCTTCAGGTGAGCCGCCGTGCGCTTGAAGAAGCGCAGCATCAGCACCATCGCCAGATCAGTCTTGGACACGGCCGAATCCGTCTTCGCGCTCGCGACGATCCGCTCGAGGCTCACGTTGCATTTCTTGCCGACACGGCCGTAGAGATCCAGGCAGGCCCGCGCCGAGGCCTCGTGTTGCTCCACCATCGCGCGCCGCGTCATGTCGAAGAGCTGGACGATTTCGCCCCGCAGCTCCGCGAGCAGCTTGCCGTCTTCGCCGAGCTCCAGGCGGCCCGGGAAGATCTGCACCACCTCGCCCATGTTCTTCGCGTAGTCGCCGATGCGCTCGAGGTCGATCACGATGCTGGTCAGGACCAGACCGCTGAGCAGGTCGCGGCCCTTGGAGACGGCCAGGTGCTCGAAGACCTTCCGCCGGATCTCCTGCTGCTTCACGTTGAGCGCGCGATCCTTCTCCTTGATGTCCCCGAGGATCTCCTCGCTGAGTTCCTGGTCCAGGCTTTCCACGACGACGGTGAACATCTCGCGGTCCAGGGCCAGCATGTCCGCGGCGTCGGTGAAGGCCTCGGTGAGCAGGTCCTCGTGCTGGCGGATCAGGTTCCAGATTTCCTTCCACATGTTCAAGCCTTTCGGTCGGGGCCCTCAGCGCAGGACCAGGTAGAGCGCCAGGGGCAGCAAGTACAGGGCAAAATATCCGAAGATGAAGAGGAGCGTGTTGCGGCGAGAGCGCGTCGCGGAGTCGGCGAGCTTGCTCGCCAGGGCGATGGGCACGCGCCGAAAAGGATACCAGATGACGATCCCCAGGAGATTGAAGAGCGTGTGGACGATCGCTGCCGTCACGCCGAGCGCCGCGCGCGACGCGTCCACCGCGCTCCCCGTGGCCGCGAAAGCCAGCGCCGCGAGGAGTGCGGTGGCCGTCGTCCCCAGGTTCGCGCCTAGCAGGTAAGGAAAGATCTGCCCGAGGTTCAAGATACCGCCCCCCACGAGCGGCACGACCAGGCTCGTCGTGACGGAGCTGGACTGGACCAGGATCGTCACGAGGGTCCCCAGGAGCATGCTCGTCGCCATGTTGCGGAAGAGGACGCCGTCGATCAGATGGGCGATGCGCCTCTCCATCAGGCTGCGCATGCGCTTCACCAGCAGGACCATGGAGCCGAAGAGTAGAACTAGGGAGAGGAGGAGCCCTACGCCGTCGTGAGGAACTCCCTGTCGGAATACATCGATCACGGGGTTCACGATGTTCTTGAGCCCCTCGAACTCGCCCAGGCTCTGTCCCACTAGATGATCGGAGAGCCAGAGCGCGCTCCTCTCGAGCAGATGCGTGGCCTGCTCGAGAGGAAAGAGCACGATGACCACTAGGATGTTGAAGATGTCGTGCACCGTGCCCGCTCCGAAGGCCCGCCGGAACTCCTGCCGCCGGTGTACGTGGCCGAGGGAGACGATCGTGTTGGTGACAGTGGTGCCGATGTTCGCGCCCATGATGATCGGGATCGCCAGGCGGAGGCTGAAGGCTCCGCCGGCCACGAAACCCACGACCATGGAGGTCACCGTCGAGCTGCTCTGCACGAGGCTCGTCGTGAAGGTGCCCAGGATGAGGCCCAGAAGGGCGGAGGAGGTGCCCTCCCCTAGGAAGTTCTCGGCGAAGCCCTTGCCCATGCTCTTCGAAGTGGCGCCCATCAACTTGATGGCCAGGAAGAAGACGTAGAGGATCGCGACGATCGACAGGAGGTTCAGGAGCAGCATCAAGGCTTCCCGCGCGGGACGGACCGCAGCGGGTGCGGACGGCTTCATCGCGGAACGCGGCGTCTTGGATTCCACGGCATAGACCTCGTTCGCGAGCCTGGCGCGAACGCCTTCTCAGTGCGGACGTATCAGGAAGCGCACCAGGCCTCCCCAGCGCTCGTCGACCTGGAAACCGTGCGCGAGGAAGAACTCTTGATCGACCAGGTGGGTGCTGATCATGCCAACGCCCTCGCCGCTCATCCGCGCGCAGAAGTCCGAGAGGACCTCTTCCCGCAGATGCGAAGCCCTGAGGGACGAGACGACGGCAAGACCGTCGAGCTGCGCAACACCCAGCTCCTGCAATTTGTAACAGACGCCGCCCACCACCTGCTCCTCCCGGTCCCTGACGACGAGGTAGCGATGCTGGGCGGTCACGCTCACTGGCAGCCCGAGGTCGAGCATGATGCGATAGAGCCGGCCGATTTCCGCCGGTTCGATCGGCTCGCGCACGGCGTAGGTCTTGCCCTGGTCATCGGTGATGCCCGAGCTCACGACGGAGTGCCTATGCTCACGCCTTCCAACCTTGAGCACGTCCAGGGGATGGTCGGCGGGGATACGCGGGTAGACGAGACGGCTGAAGACCAGCCGGTCGTGCGCGTCCACGAGCGTCGACTGGAGATCGGCCAGCTCGACCATGTGCGTGGGGCTCTCCTCGGGGTGCTGGAACATCCTGTCCAGCAGCAGATCGAAGGCCGCGAGAGTCACCTCGGGCGCATGCGCATAGTACGTGCTGCGGAAGAGATGGTAGCGCGCCATGTCATCGCTCGAGTCCGGCAGGTAGAGCCGCATGAGCCTCTCGACGAACTGCGCGCGGGCCTCGGGCGTCGCCTGTGGATTGACGCTCTCCCACTCGGCGTAGTGCTCGATGGCGCAGCGCAGCGGTCGCGGAAAGTAGTAGCTCTGCAGGAGGGTGCGCAGGTAGTCGGCGAGCAGGTCGGCGGGATCCTCCTCGATGCAGGGCGCGCCGACGTCGCCGATTTCCCCCTGCAACTCGGTCAGGAACTCCTTCGCACTCTCCAGGCCCAAGGCCTCGACGCAGGCGTCGAAGAGCCAGGAGAGCTGCAGGTGCCGGCCATACTGCGGGTAGTTCCCCAGGGTCTGGGAGAAGAAACTCTCGAGCAGAGGACGAACGATGGAGAGCGGACCTTCGTAGGCCTGCCAACCGGCGAGGGAGAGGATCTTCACCCCCGGGCGGTAGTCCTTCGTGGGCACGACGACGTTGGCGGGCGTCACCAGGCCTGGGACGATCCGACGGCCGCTGCCCTCCCAGCCGATGAAGAAGGCCGACATGCCCCGGACGAAGAGATTGCGGATCTCGCCATGCTCGGGGGAGTCCGGACCAGCGAGGCCGCCCGCCAGCTCGCGCAGCCTCTCCCAGACGGTCAGATCGCTGACGTAGGCCAAGGACAGGGCGCCCAGGTCCGTCCGGCTGCAACCGAAGCGCGGGAGGACGGGGCGCGCGTAGGACTGGCCGTGCAGGGCGATCATCCAGTAGTAGGTCTTTTCCACGGGCTCCTCGGCGAGATCCAGACGAATGGACAGCAGCAGGTCGAAGTGCTTGCCGGCAGCCGTGTTGACGCTGACGCGGTAGAGGTGATGCGTCGCCGTCGACAGGATCCGCGTGATCCAGATCCCGCGCTCCCTCACATCGCCGATCTCCACCCGCTCGCCGTCGAAGGCCAGGAGGATGGATTCAGCGAGGAAAGTCGTGCCCACGAGGACGGCATTCAGCCGTTCGATCTCGGCGTCGGTGATGCCGGTGGCAAAGACGAGCTTGCCTTCCCAGCTCTCCGCCGAGTCCGCGTCGAATTCCGTGGCGAGCTGCTCCTCGAACCAGACGGCAAGATCGTCGAAATAGTTCCCGGCCAACTCGGCGAGCTCCGGGTCGGCCTCGTGGAGGATCCAGCACACGAGCTCTGCCCGGACGGCGGAGTAGTACTCGGTGTTCTCGCGGGCGAAGTTCGCCAGAAGCCGGAAGACGTCGTCGAACACGCGCCGCACCTGGGGGGATGCCGGCCAGGTCAGCACCTGCCGATACTGACGAAGTCGTTTGTGGAAGACCTCAAGGCGGAAGGGCTCGACCTTCGCCGAGGAGATCTCGCGGATGCTGCGTTCGCTGAGGAATGGCAGGCCGGAAAGCACGAAGGAGAACTGAACCTCGTCGTGGTCCGGCAAGGGATCGTCGAGGAGGAGTACCTGGTATGCCTGGCAGCGC
The DNA here is from genome assembly GCA_964627205.1 of uncultured bacterium. Classification (GTDB taxonomy): domain Bacteria; phylum Krumholzibacteriota; class Krumholzibacteriia; order JACNKJ01; family JACNKJ01; genus CAZVHI01. Next base: position 15,074 of record CAZVHI010000015.1, on the reverse strand, counting down.
AGCTCGAAGTCGGGATGCTGCGACAGCGCCTCCAGGCGCCTGCGGACGGCGTGCCCCAGGGACAGACCCTGTCGGCTCAGGGCGTCGCCCAGCTCGCGCACCGCGTCCCGCGCCGCTTCGGCCTCCGCGAAGAGGGCCCGGTTGCAGAGCTCCGTGACGCGCGCGAGATCCCGCTCGACGTGGGATGGAACCAGCGAGAGATCGCCAGCGGCGCCCTCACGAAGCGGGGGCAGGAAGACCCGAGGCTCCACGCCCCCCAGCGGGAGATCCCAGCCTTCCTTGCAAGGGCAGAAACCAATCAGCGAGGGATTGCCGACCCAGAGGAGCGGCTGGCGCGCGAAGAGGCCGAGGTCCACCACGTCCCCGGCGATCCTGTATTCCAGATCCCCGATCCGTACCGTGTCGCTTCCCGGCTGACTTGCCAGCGGAAGCACAGCGTCGCTGCGGCGGTTGCACAGGCCATCGGGGTGGTCGACGATGTCCGTCTCCAGGATGCCGAGGTCGCGGAAGAGCCAGCGCGGGATTCGGGCCCGCAGCTCCCCGTGCTCGATGGCCACGAAGTCCCGCTGGTAGAGGCGATCGATCACGGCGGAGAAGTGCTCCTCGATCACTCGCCGCTGCAAGCTGCCCTTGGCGGTCAGCTCGCCGAGCTCCGGATCGAAATCTCTATCGAGCACAGCGAAGTTCACGACCCGCTCGAAGGGCGCCAGGTCCTCGTTCGCGGCGGCGATGATCTGCTGGAAGTACTCCGACGCGGCCGGGGAATAAGGGGAGCTCTGTAGGATTGTATCCTGCGCGTCCGGCACGATGAGCAACACGTTGAAGTCGCGCCCGTCACCGACGAGGAATGTGCGCGCGATCCCCGGCACACCCTCGTACTTGTGCTCCACGGCGCCCGGCGCGATCGTCTGTCCCTTGCTGTTCTTGTAGATGTCCTTGACCCGGTCGACGATCTCGTAGTAGCCGCTCTCGCGCTGCTGGAAGATGTCGCCGGTGGACAGCCAGTACGGCTCCTCCTCGCCGACCTCGGCGGCGGGGACGGCTTCCGCGACGTCCGCTACGTCGCCATCGTCGAGGTAGCGGGCGATGTAATGGCCGGAGATCTGGAGCTCTCCCTCCGGGCTCAGCCGCGCATCCAGGCCCGGCAGCGGTACGCCGACCGTTTCGTCCTCGTACTCGCCCGGAGGCGTCATCGTGATGCCACCGGTCGCCTCGGTCATTCCGAAGCCGCTGCAGAGATCGACGCCGTGTCGCTGGAAGAAGTGGAACACGGACGGGTCGAGATGCCCCGCCGCTGAGAGCCCCCAGAGGAGCCTGCCGCCGGTGAGCCTGCGGAAGGCCCTCTCCTGAAGCTCCCCGTCCGCCAGGTCCGACATGGACTTCAGGCAGCGGTCCCGGATCTGCTCCCAGCGCCGGGGGATGCTGATCAGAACTGTCGGCCTGACCTCACCCAACCCCTTCAGCAAGGTCTCGAAGGACGGATTGCCCGTAAAGACGTAGGTCCCTCCCCAGAACAGGCTACCCATCATCTCGAGGTAGCGCCCGAAGGTGTGATAGAGCGGCAGGTAGCAGAGGAACACTTCCTCGTCTCCCACCGCCGGCACGGCCGCGGCGCGGGCGAAGCGCTTCGTGATGAGGTTGTAGGCCGAGTACTCCACGCCCTTCGGGAAACCCGTGCTGCCCGATGTGAACATGACGGTCAGGACGTCCCGCAGGTCGCGGCGTGGGCGCTCCGCGATCGTTCGCTCGATCTGCTCCCGGCCGAGCCGGGTGCAGAGTTCCGCGAGCCGCGCATCGTTCTCGGACTCGACGCTCGCCTCCGGGTCGAGCAGCAGGAGGCGGAAGGGCGCTTTCACTTGCCGGCGGACGCGCTCCAGCCGAGCGCGCTGCTCGGGGGAGTGCGTGACCACGGTGTTGATGCGGAGCCGGTCGATGATCCCGGCCAGGACGTCCTCGCCGAAATGCGGATTCAGCGGCGTGACGAAGATCTCGTAAACCAGGCAGGCCAGGTCGCAGGTGGCGCTCTCCAGGCTGTTCTCGGAGACGATCGCGACGCGCGTCTCGCCTTCGTGCAGCAAGAGCAGGGCCGTGGCGATGGCGCGGAGCTGGCGCGAGACCATGTCGTAGGACCAGTCGCGACGTTCCCCTTCCGCGAGCTGGCGGAAGAGGTTGCGCCGAGGATGGGAGGCGACGCGCTGCCGCAGCATGGTCTCCAGGGTGTATCCGGACCGGACGACGATGTCGAAGGTCGCCTCGGCCCAGGCGAAACGTAGCTCCCGGCTGGAGACGGCGCGCAGGAAGTCACTGCGTCGGGTGCGGTCGAGGTAGCGGTGCCAGAGGTTGGAGGGAATCCAGGACGCGCGTTCGCCCGCGAGGATCTCGCGGGCGGTGTTCACGAGGGCGTCGGCGGAACCCGCCTCCGCGCCCACCGCCTCCCAACCAGCCAGGAGCTCCCTGAGCCTCGCTTCCTCGGCGCCCATGCCGCACAACCTCCGTGCCCGTGCCAGGTGATTCGGACCGGCTGGATACTATCAGTAGGCCTGAGCAGTCTCAACGAATTCTTGGGAAAGGAATCAGTACGAGCGTGCACAGAGAGGGCTCGTGCCCTTCCGCCGTAGCGACTGCGAAGCCGGAGCCAAGGCGGAAGGGGATGGGCCCTCTCTGGGTAAGGCTCTACTTGAGCAAAAGCATCTTGCCCGATCGGCTGCCAGCCGGGCCGCTCACGCGAAGCAAATACAATCCACTCCCCAGCAGTTCGCCGCGGGTGTTGCGGCCGTCCCAGCTCTGCGCATAGCGGCCGGCCGCCTGCCAGCCGTCGACCAGAGAGGCCACCCTGCGGCCGCGGACGTCGAAGACCTCCACGCGCCAGTGTCCGTCCTCCGGCAACTCGTAGCGGATGAGCGTGCTCGGATTGAAGGGATTGGGCTGGTTCCCCAGCAGGCGCAGCTGCGCGGGGGCAGGATCATCGACACCGGTGAGGTCGTCCCCGACGAGGATCGAATCCTCCGTGCTGGTCGCGAAGCCCAGCCCCGTATTGAGGCTGTCGCGCACGTCGGCGAGGCTCCAGGTCAGGGGGATCTCACCCGCGGCCAGGGCCTGGAAGTGGCAGATGGCCAAGCGGCCGGAGTCGGCCGCCGCTGCGCCCAGCAGGGCGGCATCGAAGTGGATGGAGGTGGCGGTATCGGGTGGCTCGGGAGTGTGATCGGAGAAGAAGAAGTCCTCCCCCGAGCCGGTGAACCAGGCGCCGGCAGTGATGGAGTCGAGGCGGACGACCGTGGGATCGAAGTCGATCTGGGCCTCGATGCCCATCACTTCGACCACGGCAGGCGTGATGTCCACGGCGACCGTGAAGTACTCGCCCGCGTCCACGGCGCTCACGGCGGGATCGAGCGTGAGCTGACCCGTCAGTTCGGTCAGGAAACCGGTGCCTGCCTGCCAGACGCGCCAGTCGTTGTTGTCCTGGAGATACACGGTCGCGCGGAGGTTCTCGTAGGTCCACTCCTCATAGATCAGTCCCCCGCCGAGCGGGCAATCGACGAGGAAGGTATAGGTGTCTATGCCGCAGGGCACGGAAAGGCCGTCGGTGTCGGGATACATGTGCTTGAAGACCTGGTGATGCGTGTTGTGGCCATTCCCGCCGGCGTAGATGATGTTGTCCTCCGTGATCGCCACGCGCAGGCGCGCGTCGCAGCTCCCGCTGAGGGGCTCTCGCAGATTCACTCTCGCCATGAGCTGTTCCGTCGCGGGGAGCCAGTGGAGATCGATCAGCGCCGGGCTGAACACGGACTTGCGCTGGGTCAGGAGACCGGGCCAGGTAGGACCCTCGTAGCCCGCGTCGATGACGCCATCCACCCAGAGGTGCGGCGTGTAGTCGGCGGCGTAGGAGTAGATCAGCTCCTGACACTGCAGGATGTTGTCGTAGTACATCGGGTCGTAGCCTGGCCACCAGGTGTGCACGCGGATCAAGGCGACGTTATTGCCCTCGCCGGGCAGGAAGTTGTCGAGATAGGGCTCGTTGGTGCCGCAGGGGCCGCAGCCGGCATTGGTGTGCAGGTGGCCCAGCGGGACGTGGGGCTGCGTGTAGGTGTCCACGAAGGCGCTGCCGACGTTATTGAGGGTGTCCATGTCCTCGGCAAGATTGGCCGACGCGAACAGGTCGTAGAACTGGCCGGGATTCAGGTCGTGGACGGGAAAGTCGACGGTGTCCACCTGGGCGACAGCCAGGGTGACGCCCACGAGCTCGTCGTAGACCGGGTTCCCGGACTCCTCGATCTGCAGCTGCACGTCGAAGACCTCGGGGTTGGTGCCGCGATTCTCCACGATGACCTGCGGCGCGAGCGGATAGGGCGCCACGTACTGCTCTCCGTCTGGCATCACGTCTGTCACCATCACGTCGTGAGCATAGGGCTGGTAAATGATCACATCGTCGACGTACCAGTTGTCCGCGTAGTCGCCGGTGTAACGAAAGCAGACGTAGACCGTCGGCTCGCCGGCGTAGTCGCTGAGGTTGATCGTCACGGGATCGCCGTCGAAGCCGGCGATATCGTGGTCGGCGGGCGTCCAGTCCACGATCATGGTGAAGGCGGCGGGGTCGGTCTGGCTGGTCGTGCTCACGCCGATGTAGTGATGCTCGCCGTAGCCCGGCCAGTAGGACTGGTCTTCGTAGAACTCCAGGAAGATCACCGTGAGGGCGGAGAAGTCCATGACCTCGGTGACCAGGTACTCGTCCTGCTGGACCCCCACCGGGCTGTAGCGTACATAGGCGCTGTAGGTGCCGCTGTGCTGCTCGGCGTTGGTCCGGTCCCAGGTGTAGCTGTCGCCCAGATGGATGACCGCCCAGCCTTCGGGCGGCCAGGCGTCCTCGAAGCCCTCGATGACCACGGCGCCCCGATCCTCAGCGGGCGGGGGACCCGGCTGCCGCACGGGGTTCTCGCTCCGAGGCGGATGGGCTTGGGCGACCAAGGGCAGGAGCATCAAGACGATGATGCAGGATAGAGCGATAGGGCGGGATCCCTTGCGGCGCATTCTCGAGCCTCCCAGTGACCTGTCCTAATAGAATGGCTGACAAGAAGATGGTGACGGCTGATTATATCAGAAAAACGTCATGATGAATATGCTCCGGTCAGAGATTCCTCGACATTCCGCAGCGTTTCGGGGCGTTTCGGGGCGTTTCGGGGCGTTTCGGGACAGCGGGAGCCGTCGCACCATGGGCAACGACGGCAGATCCTCAAGCGCTGGCGGAGAGCAGGAAAGAGCCGACCTGGAAGACTACGAGGGAGAGCAGATAGGCGACCGCCGTCAGGCCGAACCACTGCAGGGCAGCGTAGCTCCAGCGGCCCGACTCGCGTCTCGTGATGGCGAAGGTGGCCATGCAGGGCGTGGCCAGGAGGGCGAAGATCAGGATGGAGAGCCCTTGCAGGGGGCTATAGTGCCGGGCCAGGATCTGGCGCAGGCCCACCGACTCCTCGTCCACCTCCCCAATGGAGAAGATGATACCGAGCTGCGCGACGAAGACCTCCTTGGCCGCGAATGCGCCGAGGAAGCTCGTCGAGATGCGCCAGTCGAAGCCCAGCGGCGCCATCACCGGCTGGATGCTCCGCCCGATGCGCCCGGCCAGGGAGTGCTCGAGGGCCTCGGCGGCGCGGGCGGCCGCGATCTGCTCCGCCCCGAGGGCCGCGTTCCCTGCGGCCAGCTGGCGGTCCACTTCGTAGGTCTCGGGCTTGGGGAAGCTCACCAGCACCCAGAGGATCAGCGAAATGCCCAGGATGACCGTCCCCGCCTTGCGCAGGTACATGGCGGAGCGCTGCCACATGTGGATCAGGATGCTGCGCTTCGTGGGCATGCGGTAGGGCGGCAGCTCCATGACAAACGGCGTCTCCTCCCCCGCGAGCACCGTGCGGCTGAGGATCCGCGCCATGATCAGGCCTAGACCGAGGCCCAGCAGGTAGAGCCCATAGAGCACCGGCGCGTGCCAGGCCCTCGGGAAGAAGGCGGGGATCAGCAGCAGGTAGATGGGCAGCCGCGCTCCGCAGGAGATGAAGGGCAGCACGAGCATGGTGACGACGCGGTCCCGGCGGCTCGGCAGTGCCCGCGTGGCCATGATGGCCGGCACGGTGCAGCCGAAGCCGATGAGCATTGGGATGAAGCTCTTGCCGTGCAGGCCGAAGCGGTGCATCAGGCGGTCCATGATGAAGGCGGCGCGCGCCATGTAGCCCGTGTCCTCGAGAACGCTGATCCCCAGAAAGAGCAGGACGATGTTGGGCAGGAACACGAGCACGCCGCCCACGCCGCCGATGATGCCGTCCACCAGCAGGCTGCGCAGCGCCGGCAGGCGGTCTGCGGGCCAATGTGCCGTGACCGAGTCGCCCATCCAGGCGAAGATGGACTCGGTGGCGCCCATGAGGGGGTCGCCGAGCGTGAAAGTGAGCCAGAAGAGGCCGTACATGAAAGCGAGGAAGATCGGCAGGCCGAGCAGCCGGTGGGTGAGGACGGCGTCCGCGCGTTCGCTCTGGGTGATGCGGTCGAGGCGGGGCGCGCGCAGCGTGACCTCGCGCGCGAGGCCGGCCGCGAAGCCATAGCGGCGGTCGGCGATGAGAACCGCGGGGGGATCCTTGAACTCGCGCTGCAGGCGCTCGCTGGCATCCCGGATCCGGCGACGGAGAGGCTCGAAGTCGGGCAGCGCTTCGCGCACGACCGCCTGCACCTCCGGGTCGCCTTCCAGCAGCTTGATCGCGGCGTAGCGGGCGGGATAGCCAATCGGTTCACCGATCGCGAGCATCGCCTCCAGTCCGGCGATCTCGTGCTCCAGCTCGTCGCCGTAGTCCACGCGCCGCGGCTCGTGATCGGCGAAGGCCTTCTCGCGCATGGCGTGCTTGAGCGCATCGATGCCCGCGCCGCGGTGCCCCACTGTCTCCACGACCGGCGCGCCCAGCAGCTCTCCCAGTCGGACCGTGTCGATGATCTGCCCGTGCCCCCGCGCTACGTCGGTCATGTTGAGGGCCACGGCCAGGTTCACGTCCAGCTCCATGAGCTGCACGGCGAGGTAGAGGTTCCGCTCCAGGTTGGACGCGTCGACAACGTCCACCACCACGTCCGGCTCCTCCGCGAGGAGGAAGCGCCGCGCCACACGCTCCTCGTCGCTCAGCGCGGTCAGGCTGTAGGTGCCGGGCAGGTCCACCACGTTCATGGGACCGCCGGGCCCGCGCACGCTGCCCCACTTCTTCTCCACCGTCACGCCCGGGTAGTTGCCGACGTGCTGGCGGCCGCCGGTCAGCCGGTTGAAGAGGCTGGTCTTGCCGGAGTTGGGATTCCCCGCCAGGGCGACGGTCAGTTCGCGGCTGAGGACGAGTTCCTTGGGTATGCCGGCCATGTTCCTCGCGGCCCTATCCTGCTAGAGGCGCTCCACGCCGATCGTGGCCGCCTCGATTTTCCGCAGGGACAAGTGGAATCCCTTGAGTTTGATGTCGATGGGATCTCCCAGGGGAGCTACGCGCTGCATCACCAGCTCGACGCCGGGCAAGAGGCCCATGTCGATCAGGCGCTGCCGGATCGCGGTCGTCGCCCGCACGCTGACCACGCGCCCGCGTTCGCCGGGCTGCAGTTCAGAGAGCTGCACGAGGCGGGCACCCCTGCTGAAGATTCGGACGGACGAGTCGGGGAAGTGCTCGAGACATTCCTCGCGACGGCAGGCCAGCGCGCTGGTCTCCTCGCCCTGCATGCGGCGGCTACCCTCTTCGTAACAGGCGTGGAACTTCTCGACGAGGTCGCCGCCGGCCAGGGGACAGGCCTTCAGGAATTCCACGAAGCCCGCCAGGCGATCCAGGCTTTCCAGGCTGATGACGTGCTCGATGGAACAGGCGTCGCGAGAGGCTGTGTCCTCGGAGACGCCCAGCACGTCGCGCAGGAAGCGCGAGATGAACTCGTGGCGCTGCAAGACCCGGTTGGCGAGCTCGTGCCCCGAGCGTGTCAGGGTGACGGTCTCCCGGGCCTTGCGGGCGATGAGGCCCTCGCCGGCGAGGCGCTTCATGGCGCCGGTGACACTGGCCATGCGCACCGACTTGCGCTCGGCGATCTCCTTGACCCGCGCCTCCCCCTTCTCCTGAACGAGCTGAAGGATGATCTCCAGGTAGTCTTCGAGGCTCTGTGTGAGATTGCTGATCTGGGCCATGTCGCTTCTCCGCTCCTCTTAGGCTAGCCTAACTTAGCCCAAGCTAAGTTAAGATTCAAGACCTGTTTCATGGGAATCTCGTCCGCGGCCGCCAGCACCAAGCGGGGGCTGCGACGCCCCTTGACGCCACCGGTGCCGGCTCCTAGGGTTGGAGCGTCCGCAGACCAAGGAGATCGCCATGATGAGAATGCGTCGGCTGATCCTGCTGGGCACGCTCCCGCCGCTGTTGCTCGCGCTGGGCTGCGCCGGCACCCGCGTGCCCAAGACCGTGAAAAAACAGCGGAAGGCTCGCGAGGACTTCGAGCTGGTCCGCCAAGGCTACTTCGACACGGCGGACATCGCCACCGCGCGCGAGGGCCTGGCCGAGCTCATGGACGACTGGCTCGGGCACATCCCCGACGAGGTCTTCGACCTGCAGGACCGCATGGACCGGGTCCAGGATCTCGAGCTGGCCGTCGACTCCTACCGGGGCCTGCCCGCCGACGCCGACTGCGGGGCGGAACTCGCCCGGCTGCGCCGGGAGCGGCTCGGGCTGGCGACGCTGCTCACGACCAGCCACGGCGCGGAGAAGGCCAGGATGACTCGCCTGCAGCGCACCCTCGACACGTCCGAAGTTTCGCTGCGGGAATGCGTCCTGCGACAGGCAGGCAGCCTGGCCGAGCAGGATCGACTGCTCGCAACGAGCACGGATCCCGCCGTCCTGCGTCCAATCATCGACGAGCGCGACGCGGCGCTAAGCTCCACCGGGGGCCTTAATGACATCCTCCCCTACCTGCGCCTGACTCGCGGCTATCGCCACTCGCCCGCGCTCATCGCCAAGACGGACGGCCTGCTCCTCGCCGAGACCGACCGCGACCTGATCGCCGCCTACCTCTTCTACTATGCGGACCACCGCCACGACGACGCGCTCTTCGGCCACCTCGACCGGCTCTTCCTGGACTCGCAGGACTGGACGGCCATGGAGGCCTACCTGCAGCGCTTCCACAACCGTCCCCACGTTTCGGCCCTCGAGACGAAGCTCATCGAGTACTACCGCCGGGAGTTCACGATCGGCGCGCGGCTCTGGGACGAGGAGAAGTTCGCCGAGGCGGTGGGACACCTGGCGGTCGTCGCGCCGCGCAGCCCGCAGTTCGGCCCCGCGCGCAGCCTCCTCGGCGAGGCCGCGCGGCTGGGCTACTATCGCTGGGACCTGCCGGAGGTCTGGGTCGTCGTGCCGCCCTATCGCTGGCCGGCTCAAGGCTGGTAGGAAGCGCGGAAACGCGGCGGGAGGATGGACTCAGTGCCGCGCACTTGATACGCTTGGGAAGACATGACAGCAGGAAAACGCGCACTCGTCGCCTCTGCTCTCCTGCTCCTGGTCCTCTGGCTGCTGGGACCCGCCCTGCACGACATCTTCGTTCACGGTGGCGAGCACGATTCCAGCGCTGATGAGCACAACGCCTTCTGCTCACTCTTCCACGGCCTGAGCCAGGCCGTGGCGGAGGGACTGTCCGTCATGCTCCCCTTCGACGGCGGGACCGCGCCAGTCCAGGTCCTGCCACTCCCTCCTGTCCACGCGCAGGCCCCGAACCTGCAGCCCGCCCGGGCACCTCCCGCGATCGCCTGAGCTCATCGTCATCGTGAGTTCCGGCCGCGCGCGCGGCCACCATCGCCATACCCGGAGGTTTCCCATGCAACGCACTCTAACAGCGCTCACGTGCCTGCTCCTGAGCGCGGCGTTTGCGCAGGCGTCGAGTACCAGTAGCGGGGTCAGCCGCGACTTCAATCCCGCCATCAGCGTGAACGGCCTGATCCTGTACGCAAGCGGTCTCGTGGAGGCCACGGAACATGATCACGACGCCCTGCGCCAGGACGGGCACGAACACGCGCACGGCGCCGCCGAGGGCCTGCAGATCCAGGAGACCGAGCTGCAGCTCACGGCTAGCATCGACCCTTACGCCCGCGCGAACGTCGTCTTCGCCATGCACGGCACGAGCGGCGTCGATCTGGAGGAGGGCTACCTCCAGGTGCTCACGGTCCCGCGCGGACTGGGCCTGCGTGCCGGCACCTTTCTCTGGGAGTTCGGCAAGCACAACAGCCTCCACACACACCAGTACCCCTTCGTGGAGAAGCCCGTGGCCTGGACAGGGCTCCTCGGCACGCACGGTCTGGCGGGCACGGCCGTCGAACTGAGCTGGCTGAGCCCCCTGCCCTGGTACGCGGAGCTGCTGGCCACGACCTTTCCGCTGACCGAGACCGTCCACGGCGATCACGAGATCCCGCCGAACAGCTGGGGTCAGGCCCTTCGCCTGCGTCAGTTCTGGGACCTCGGCGAGCGCGCGACCCTGGGCGCCGGCCTCTCCTGGCTGCGCGGCGACATGGTCCACGCACATAACGTCGAGCAGCGCCAGGAGGCCGAGGAGGGGACCCGCTACTTCTTCGGCGCGGACCTCACCTGGAAGTGGACCGGGACGGGCGCGAACCCGAGGCAGCTCGAGCTGCAGGGAGAGTGGCTGCGCCGCCGCGACGTCCTTCCGGACGACTCTGCCGAGTACGACGGCGTCTACTTCTCGGCCCGCGCGCGTGTCAGCCGGCGCATCTGGCTCGGCGGCCGCCTGGACGTCTTCCACCCGCCGCAGACAGCGACGCCGACGCGCCAGGATGAGCACGCGGACGGCGACGTGACGACCTGGACCGCGTCGCTAGCCCTGGTGCCCAGCGAGTTCCAGGCCTGGCGCGTCGACTGGCTCTACCGCAGCATCGGCAACGAGGAGGGCGAGCACGGGATCCGTGCCCAGGTGAACTTCAGCATCGGCAGCCACCCGGCCCACCGCTACTAGGAGGACGTCATGCGCATTCGAATCCGATTCGCTTTCCTTGCGCCGGCGCTCGCGCTCCTGCTCGCTCTCCCTGGCGCGGCCCTCGCGAAACTGCAGGTCGTGGCCACGCTGCCCGAAATCGCCGCGCTCGCGGAGGAGATCGGCGACGAGCGCGTCGAGGTGCGCGCACTGGTATGGGGGGACGAGGACCCGCATGTATTGAGCGCCAAACCCAGTCACAGCCGCCATCTGATGAAGGCCGACCTCCTCGTCTACAACGGGCTGCAGCTCGAGGTGGGCTGGCTTCCCCTGCTCCTGCAGGGCGCCCGCAACTCCGACATACAGGAGGGCAGACCGGGGCACCTCGACCTCTCCGAGTCCATCGCGCCCCTGGAGATCCCGGCGGGCGGGGTGGACCGCAGCCAGGGGGATGTGCACCCCGAAGGCAACCCCCACTTCACCGTCGACCCTGGCGTCTACCCCGCGCTGGCCCGGGCGCTGGCCGAGCGCCTCGCCGCCCTGGATCCGGGCGGCGCCGCGTTCTACGAAAAACGCCTGGCCGCATTCGTCGCCGGTTGGGAGCCGCGGCTGGCCGCATGGCGGGAGCGTCTCGCCTTCCTGGCGGGAGTGCGGATCGTGACCTACCACAAGCAGTGGGAGTACGCGGCGCGGCGCTTCGGCTTCGAGATCGTAGACTACGTGGAGAACCGACCGGGGATCCCGCCCTCACCGCGCCACATTGCCGAGCTCCAGGAGCGGATCCGGCGCGAGGAGATCCCACTGCTGATCTACTCTGACCTAGTACACGCGGACAGTCCGGAGAAACTGGCCCGGCGAGGCGGCGCCCGTGCACTGGCCCTGCCCCAGTCGGTCGGCAGCCGCGAGGGTACGGAGACCCTGACCGGCTGGTTCGAGACCTGGGTGTCGCTGCTGGAAGCGGCGGGAAGGGAGGAGCGATGACAGAGCTCGTTCAGCTCATGGCGGCCCCCTTCGCCGCCAGCGTGGTGCTCGTCCTAATCCACGCCTACCTGGGCGGACACGTGCTGGGCCGCGGCGTGATCTTTGTGGACCTGGCCATGGCGCAGTTCGCGGCCCTTGGAGCGGCGGCGGGCCTGATCTTCGGCTTCGAGCTGGAGAGCGGACCCGCCTACCTGCTCGGCCTCGTCTCGTCGATGGTCGCGGCGGGGCTCTTCGCCCTGTCCCGGCAGCACCTTCGCCGCGTGCCGCAGGAGGCGATCATCGGCATCGCCTACGTCTTCGCCTCCAGCGCCGCCCTGCTCATCGCGACCCGCAGCCCCCACGGCGCCGATCACGTAAAACACATCCTCGTGGGCTCCATTCTCTGGGTGAGCTGGTCCGACCTGCTGAAGACAGCCCTGCTCTACAGCGTGCTGGGATTTCTGCTCTGGCGCCTGCACCCCCGTCTTCGCCTGGTGAGCCTCGACCCCGCGGGAGCGCGGGCCGCGGGGATGAACCTCTTCGCCTGGGACTTCGTCTTCTACACGGTCTTCGCGCTAGTGGTCACCAGCTCGGTGCGCATCGCGGGTGTGCTGCTGGTCTTCAGCATCCTCATCGTGCCATCGGTCTTTGCCGCACTAGTCAGTGGAAACCGCGGCGGGCGTCTGACCGTAGCCTGGGCCTTCGGCATCGTCGTGAGCCTGATCGGCATGCTGCTGTCCTACTGGCTGGACCTGCCCACGGGAGCCACGGTGGTGGTGGTCTTTGGCCTGGCGCTCTTCGTGAGCACTCTGATCCTGCCCGCCGATCGCCTGGGCGCGGCGGAGAACACTAGAGGAGCTGGAGACCGAGCACCTTGAGATAGCGCGTCTCGGGCATGCCGGGCAGGACAGGATGGTCGCCGCCCTGGCCGCCGCGGTGGATCACGCGCGCGCGGCGGCCAGTCTTGCGGATCGCGCGCAGGACCGTGCCCTGCCAGACGCCTTCTTCGATCGGATAAGTGCAGGAGCAGGTGAGCAGGATGCCGCCGTCCGCCACGCGGGAGGCGGCTTTCTTGTTGAGGTGTTCGTAGGCGCCGAGACCGCTCGCCGCGTCGCCGCGCGTCTTGGCCAGGGCGGGCGGATCCAGGACTACGAGATCCCAGCGGCCGTGGGGCCAACCGGGCTTGGCCGGGCCACCGAAGAGATCCAGCGCCTTGAAGCGGCAGTGCTCTTCCAGGTCGTTGAGTCTCGCACTGACGCGCGCCAGGGCGAGGGCTTCCTCGGAGCGGTCGAGTCCCAGGACACGGGTTGCGCCGCCCGCCGCCGCCTGCAGGGCAAAGCCGCCGCTGTGGCAGAAGAGGTCGAGCACGCTGCGGCCGCTCGAGAGGCCGTGGAGCCAGAGACGGTTCTCGCGCTGGTCCCAGAACCAGCCGCTCTTCATGCCGTGGGCAAGGTCGAGGGCAAAGTGCAGCCCTCCCTCCTCGGCGTAGACCTCGTCCGGCAGCTTGCCGTGCTGTTCCGGGGCCTCGCTCGCCAGGCCCTCGCGCCCTCGCACGGCGGCGTCCCGTCGAAGGACGAGCGCTTGGATATATGGCAGCGCGAGGAGCGCCGCTACCACGCGCTCCGCGTGCGCTTCGATCGCAGCGGATGCGAGCTGCGCGACGAGCACGGCGCCGTAGCGGTCGACGGTCAGGCCCGGAAAGCCGTCCGCCTCCCCGTAGACCAGGCGATAGTGGGGCTGCGTGTAGAGCGCCGCCCGCAGGGCCAGGGCCTCGTCCAGGGCGGGCGCGACGTGGGCGTCGAAGGATCGCTCGGCCCGGCTGAAGAGGCGGGCGCGGATGCGTGAGCTCGGATTCCAGAGGGCGCTGCCGAGCGGGCGGCCCGCCGAGTCGCGGACGAGCACGGTCTCGCCGGCGGGTAGCTCCATCGGGGCAGTCGCGATCTCGTCGTCGAAGACCCAGCAATGCCCCCGGCGGATGCGCCGGTCCTCCTTGGGCCGCAGGCTCACCTGCGGCAGCTCGGGCTTCTGTTTCGCGCGTCGGATCTCCGTCATCTTCGACCTCTCGCGCCCATCCTAGTCCGGGCCGGCGGTAGCGGCAAGGCTCCGGCCTCCAAAGGCCCTCGTCTCCCCGATCGGAAGACCGCGGGTGGGCCCGGCCACGGCCGGTCGCTCCGAACCCTCACGCTCTGTTATCGGAAGGCGATTTCTGATAGAATAGGGCCCAAGCAGGTCGGGTTGTCTCCGCGAGAGGATCTCGAGGGACGATCCGACTTATGCGTAAGTTGTTCTATTTTATGGTAGTTTGCCTCTTTCCGGCAGGCCCCTGCTTGGCTCCGACCGCCTCCGCCGAGATCCTGCAAGTCCCCCGGCAACACCTTTCCATCCAGTCCGCGCTCGACGCCGCCCAGTCCGGCGACACGGTCCTCGTGGCCCCCGGCATCTACGAGGGGCCCGCCAACCGCAACCTCGACTTCCGCGGCAAGGCACTGTCCGTGATCGCCCGCGCGGGCCCCAGCGCCACCGTGCTGGACTGCGGCGGCCGCGGGCGGGGCTTCCGCTTCCGCAGCGGCGAGGACGCGAGCTGCCTCGTCCGCGGCTTCACGATCAAGGACGGGAGGGCGCTGGGCTTCGGCGCGGCGGGTAAGGGCGGTGGCATCTACTGTGCGGGCAGCTCGCCGCGTGTGGAGGACTGCGTCATCCTGAGCTGCGAAGCGCAGTTCGGCGGCGGGCTCGGCGCGGAGTGGGACGCAAGGCCGCTACTGGCGGGCTGCGTGTTCCGGAGCAACCGGGCGCGACTGGACGGAGGCGGGCTCTACCTGAGCGGCGGCGGCGGAATGCTGCGCGACTGCCGCCTGCTCGCAAACCGCGCCGGCGAAAAGGGACCCGACGCCCTCTTCCTGGACTCCGGGCCGCGCCTGCTGCGCTGCGGGTTCGACACGCCGCCCGTTCGATACGCTCCGGCGGCGGCCCTGCCCTGAACGAGCCAGCTGAATGACACCCGTGGGCACAGTGTCGAAAGACGGGGGACCCATCTGGATCCCCCGTCCTTTATGTCAATCGAAGTGAGCTTCTCTCCGCTCGTGTGGCAGAACCGACGCTTCGCTTCGTGACGCTACTCTAGCCCGGACTATTCATGATGCTTGAAGACAGAAAGGCCTCCAACTGGTAGA
>CAZVHI010000014.1:0-70982 GCA_964627205.1 uncultured bacterium | reverse complement strand
AGTGTCCATTAGATTAGAGCTTCATCGTGTCCGGACGTTGCTGGCAGGAAACACCTTCGAATGCGGCGCTGGGACCCGACGTGGGCTCCCCGATCTGCCAGACGCCGTTGCGAGTGGACCAGCCGCCCGTGCCCGTCTCGAATCCTTCCGGACTGCCACGGAACGTGGGCCTTCCCTCCTGGATGCCGACGTCGTCGAGGTACCAGCCCGGTCCTCCCGCATAGCTGTTCGAAGTCATGAAGTAAGAGACCTGGACGGTGCAGCCCGCGTAGGCGGAGAGGTCGTAGGCGGCCAGGCCCCAGGTGTTGGCTCCATGATACCGGACCGTGGATCCGGAGAGGGTCTCCCAAGGGCCGCCATCGCAAGAGATCTCCACCCTGCCATAGTCACCGCCATCCCCGCCTTCGAAGCTGCAGCTCTGACGGAACAACAACCACAGTTCCTCGCCCAGCGGTGTTGGCGGGAGCGGATACTCCGGGCTGTTGAGCCTCGCTGTGGAATAGATGGGATAGTTACCCGAGAGGATCGTCCCGGCGCAGTTGGGAGACGAATGGGCGGCTCCCGGTCCCGCTCCCGGCTCGCCGATCTCCCAGATGCCCCCCGTGATGGACCAGGTGTGCTTGTCCTGCCAGTGATGCCAGGGCGGAGTGCCATCGAAGTCCTCTGGGTTATTGGGCGGGATATTCCCCTCCTCGATGCTCACGTCGTCGATGTACCAGCCGGAGCCCGTGGCGTAGCTGTTGGAGTAGAAGCGGAAGGCCACCCGCACCGAGCAGCCGGCGTAGGCGGAGAGATCGTGGAGGGCCTGTCCCCAGACGTTGCCGCCGTTCCAGGTGACCGTCGAGTTGGGGAGGTCCTCCCAGGGCTCGCCGTCGCAGGAGACCTGGACCACGCCGTAGTCGCCGCTGTCGCCACCCTCCATGTCGCTGGCGTGCCAGAAGCGCAGCCAGATCTGATCAGCGTCGGGATCCGCGGGAAGATCCATGTATGGGCTGATGAGCCTCGAGTCAGAATTATTGCCGTAGTTACCGTCCAGGTTCGTAGCCGCGCACCACTCTCCGCCGTGAGCAATGCCGGGCCCCGATGTCGGGATTCCCACATCCCAGACCTCATCGTCTACGAACCATCCCTGCCAGTCGCCTTCCCAGTCGTAGCTGTAGAGAACGGATGTCGTCCGCTCCATCGTGTTGCTGAGCGAAATATCGTCGGAGGAATGAGGAGCCGCGCTCGCATCTGTCATTGCGATCGAGCAGGTCAGGATGCCAACGATCATGAAGACCGAGATGTTGAGTAGATTCAACCTGGATGCCATGCAGTTACCTCCCCGATTATCGTCCCCAGAATGATTTCAATAGCGAGATATTATCCCACAGCGGAGAGTGCCTATCAATACTCTCCTTAACGAATTGCCATCAGGGAGGCAACTGCTTCGCTCGAGCGTATTTTTATGCTCGCAGGGGGTGTCAGAAACAGGAAAAGGGGCGGGATCTCAGCATCCCGCCCCTCGCCGCGAGCACACGCTTCGCTGGCCGTGCTCGCTTCGCTGGGACCACAAGGCGAGGAGCCCGTGGGGGAAGCGCCTCGACGATTCGGCGCCGTCCCGGAGATCGTGTCGTCTCCGAAGCGCCGGCGCCTTCCCGCAAGGCCCGTCCGTGCTCGCTGCTGATCTACATGCTAGATCCGATGCGGCCGGCGGACTGTAAGGGAGCTTACCGATTCAGACGTCGAGGTGACGGTGGGCCATGTAGCTGGAGCGCACGAAGGGCCCCGCCTCCACGTGGCGGAAGCCCATCGACTCTCCGAGGGTCTTGTACTCGTCGAACTCCGCGGGCGGCAGGAAGCGCTTCACGGGCAAGTGTACCCGGGTAGGCGGGAGGTACTGGCCGAGGGTGAGGATCTCGCAGCCGGCCTCGAGCAGGCGCTCCATGGCATGGGCGAGCTGCGCGCGCGTCTCGCCCAGGCCGAGCATCATGCCGCTTTTGATACGCACGGTGTAATGTTGTTTCCACTCCGCCGCCATGCGCAGCACGCTGAGGGAACGCTGGAAGTCCGAGTCGTGGCGCACAGGCTTGTAGAGCTCGGGTACCGTTTCCACGTTGTGGCTGAGCAGCTCGGGGCGCTCGGCCATCACGAGCGCCAAGGCCTCGCGGCGGCCCTGGAAGTCGGGGATCAGTGTCTCGAGCGTGACGCCCGGCACCGCGTCGCGCACGGCGCGGATCGTCGCCGCCCAATGCCCCGCGCCGTGGTCGGGCAGATCATCGCGGTCCACGCTCGTGAGCACGGCGTGGCGGCAGCCCAGCTCCCGCACGGCCTCGGCCACTCGCCGTGGCTCGCCGGGATCAGGCGCGCCGGGCCGGCCCTTGCGCACGCCGCAGAAGCCGCAGTGCCGCGTGCAGACGTCGCCAAGGATCATGAAGGTCGCCGTCCGGGCGTTCCAGCACTCGTGGAGGTTGGGGCAGCGCGCCTCGCGGCAGACCGTGTGCAGGCCCTTTTCGCCCACGAGGCGGCGCAGGT
Source organism: uncultured bacterium (assembly GCA_964627205.1). Classification (GTDB taxonomy): domain Bacteria; phylum Krumholzibacteriota; class Krumholzibacteriia; order JACNKJ01; family JACNKJ01; genus CAZVHI01. The sequence continues at coordinate 68,468 of CAZVHI010000014.1, read as the reverse complement.
CCTGGTAGTCGGTGCCCGTGTCGAGGCGGACCTTCAACCAGTCGGGTCGGCGTAGCGGCTTCGCACGCGGGCTCATGGACGGCTCCCGAATGTCGCTCGGGGATGGCAAAGGGCCCTCGCGCACGGCACTCGGTCCGGCGCGGGACGATCTTCCCCCACAATAAAGCTCCCACGCGCCCAGCGGCAAGGCGTTGGCATTCCGATTGACCTCGCCGCCGCGAAACGCTTATCTGCTCGTATGATCACACTGTTCCAACCCTCCCGACTCCCCCTCGGCTGCCTCCTGGCGGCCCTGCTCGTCCTGCTGGCAGGCCACGCCTGCGCCGCCTGGCAGACCTTCGTCGGCGAGACCGAGCTGGAGTTCCGCGAGGAGGGCCGTGTCGGTGTGCGCTGGCGGAGCACCGATCCCCTGCCTCCCGGCCGCCTGATCTACGGCGTCAGCCTGCCGGACGATCCCTACCGCGAGCCCCGTTTCCGCTTCATCTCCCGCGAGGACGGCGACTCCCTGCGCACCCTGCACGAGGCGGAGCTCCGGCTGCATGCGGTCCAGCACAAGAGCGCGGACGCGGCGGGCCAGCGCGCCGCCGGCGGGGGCGAGGTGGAGCTCCGCCTCGAGCTCTACCGACCGCGGGGCCGCTACCTCCTGGTGCGCCATGCGCGCTTCGCCTATCTCCGCGAGGGGGACGAATTCCGGCGCTTCCCCTGTCTGGTCTCCGGACCCTGGCTCGATCGCGTGGGCCCCGGTGAGGCCTGGCTCAGCTGGGAGCTGGACCTCGCGGCCGAGGTTCTCCTGGACTTCGGTCCCGCGGACAGCGTGCCGCCCGAACCGGCGGTCGCGGACGACGCGCCCCCGGACGCCCGGGGCTGGCGCCGCCTGCGCTTTCCCGCCGCCCGGAGCGGATCGGTCCGCCTGGACCAGCTCTCGGCCGAGACGCGCTACGCCTACCATGTCCGTCTGATCGACGCCGAGGGGTGCAGCCTGCCCACGCGGCGCTGGGAGTTCAGCACTCCGCCCGCACCCGGCCGCTGGCCGGAAGGCCGGCCCATCCGCATCGCCTTCATGTCCGACAGCCGCGGCGGCGCCGCGGGCGTTGAGGAGAACGTGGAGGGGACCAACCGCCGGATGATCCAACGCCTGATGATCCAGGCCGAGCGCGCCGGCGCCGACCTGATCCTCTTCGGCGGCGACCTGATCGACGGCTACACCACAGACCCCGAGCACTACCGCGCCCAGCTCGCGGCCTGGAAGCAGGCGGCCGAGTGCGTGGGCCCGCGCCTGCCCATCTACGAGGGCATGGGCAACCACGAGATGCTCGCGGACGACTTCTCCGCCGAGGACGCCCACCTGACCACCCGCTACCGCGACCGGGCGGGACCCGAGAGCAGCGAGAGCCTCTTCGCGGAGGCCTTCGTCAATCCGGAGAACGGCCCGCCGCCACCCGGCCCGGCGAGTCCGCCCTTCCGCGAGAACGTGTACTCCTTCGATGTGGGGCCTGTGCACGTCGTGGCCCTGAACAACACCTACGACGTCGCGAGTCATCCCGCGGAGCTTGGCGGCTATCGCGAGGGCTGGTTCCCCGACGAGGAGCTGGCCTGGCTCGACGCGGACCTCTCCCGCGCCCGGGCCCGGGGGCAGGAACAGATCCTGGTCTTCGCACACGAACCCGCCTTTCCCTGCGGGGGCCATGCCGGGGACGCCATGTACTGGGGCGGCACGAAGCCGGAAGTGCTGGCCATGCGGGATCGTTTCTGGGAGATTCTGATGCGGCACGGCGTCCGCGCGGCCATGTTCGGGGACGAGCACAACTACAGCCGGCTCCGCCTGGACGAACGCCTGGGCGAGTTCTACCGGACGCCCGTCTGGCAGATCGTCAGCGGGGGCGTGGGGGCGCCGTTCTATGCCGCCGATCCGGATCTGCCCTGGTCGCACCTGGTACAGGCCTTCAGCGCCATCCAGCACTTCTGTCTGCTGGAACTCGGCCCCGAGGGGGTGTGTCTCACGGTGATCGACTCGACCGGACGCATCCTCGATTCCAGCGACCTGGACTGAGTAAAGAGAGACACGATGACGCGCAGGATCCCGCTTCCGCTCTTCGTCTTCCTGGCGCTCCTGGCGGGCTGCCAGAGCGAGTTGACCCAGCCGCCGCCTCCCGAGACGACCCAGGTTCACATCACCGGGCAGGTCCATCACCGGCTGAGTCCGGGCATGCCGCTGGCGGGCGTTGCGCTGAGCTGGGGCGGCGTCGATGTGCTTACGGACGAGGAGGGCGGTTACGAGATCGAGACCGAGCGCGAGGGCGGCGATACGCTGCGCGCGAACCACGCCGAGTTCTGGCCCGAGCAGCGCTGGGTGAACCCCACGGACGGGGAGGCCCACGAGAGCTTCACGCTGCTACCCTTCGACACCCTCCCGCCGCCGGCGCCGCTGGACTTCCGCGTGCGCACCCTGGAGGGAGAGCGTCTCCTGCTCACCTGGATCCCGCCCGCCGACAGCAGCGACCTGGCCGGCTACTGGCTCACGAAGAGCCCGGGCGACCCGCAGGCGCAGGCCTTCGACATCTCCGTGACGAGCTGGGAGGACATCTCCGTCGCGATGTCGCGGGAGTATACCTACGGACTCTCCAGCCGCGACCGGTCGGGCAACCTCAGCGAGCCCCTCGTCGCGACGGCTCAGGTCGACGGGCTACCCGCCACGCCCACGCTGCAGATCTCGCTCGGGGCGACGGGCTTCGATTCCATCCCCCTCTCCTGGTCGCAGAACCCGGACGAGGATTTCGCCTTCTACCGGCTCTTCCGCTCCGAGGACGCCCAGGCGGACTCCACCGATCTGCTCCTCCTGTCGAGCAGCGTCCGCGAGGATACGAGTTACGTGGATCACGACGTCGTGCCCAATGCGGTCTACCATTACCGCCTCTACGTTCACGACGAGGGCGAACAGGTGAGCGTGAGCACGAGTCGTGTGGGGGCGGCGCAGGTCTTCATCGAGCACTCGGCGGGGCAGAAGACCGTGACGCCCTTGCCGGGCAGCGACCGCTTCCTCGTCGCTGGCCTGTCCCTCCCGGAGGTCTTCACGGCCGACGCGAGCGGCGACGTGATCGACCAGATCACAGTCGAGAATGCTCCCGACGTCTGGCGCGTGATCGATGGCGGTACCCGCGCCTGGGGACTCGACACCGCCGGCTACCTGGTCCTGATCCAGACCGACCCGCTCGCCATACTGCGGGAAGGTGAGTTCAGCCCCGATGCCAGCGACTTCGTCTACCTGGGTGGGGACAGCCTCCTGCTCACGCCGCTCGAGTCCGGGCCGGCCCTGCTCTACGACGGCTTGAGCTTCGAGCCGCTCGACACGCTGGACGTCGTCCCGGATCTCGCCGCGGGCAGCTTGGCTGCCGCCGACTCCGCGGCGAAGAAGCTCTTCCTCGCCGAGACGGGCGGCGCGCGCCGCCTCCTGCGCTTGGACCTCGGCGGCGAGCCCGTGTTGGAGGAGTTCACGCTCCTGCCTTCCCTGGCGCTCGAGATACTGCTTGCCACCGATGGAGGGCTGCTGGTCGCATCCATCGGCAGCAGCATACTCTGGCGCTACGACTCCGCGGATCTCGGCCAGTCCACCTCCATCGACTGCGGGGGCATCCCCGTACAGGGCTGCTTCACACCGGACGGGGGACAGTGGTGGATGGAGCTGAGCCAGAGCTGGCTGATCTACGGCTTCGCCCTCGACTTCGGTGCGGGGAGCGCGGAGCCCCTGGGCGCCTTCGGCATGATCGCGTCTCCCGGTCGTCCCGCCCTCCTTTCCGACGCTTCGCTCCTGGCCACGCCACTGCATTCTGGTCAGATCAGCCTCTGCGATCCCGGCCGCGGGCATGACTGACAGGCACCTGGCGCGGCTGCGGGAGATCCTCGCTCCGGAGGACCTCCTCGCAGCCCGGGCCGCTAGGCGGCTCTACGACAGTGACAGCCAGCGGGTCTTCCGTCATTCGCCCGACCTCGTCTTATTCCCCCGCAGCGCGGAGCAGACGGCTGCCATCGCACGCCTGGCTGCGGAGGAGGGGGTGCCTCTGACCGCGCGCGGGGCGGGCACGGGGCTGTCCGGGGGCGCGGTGCCCCTGGCGGGCGGCTGGCTCGTCTCCTTCACGCGCATGCGCGAGATCCTGTCGATCGACGAATCCACGCTCAGCGCCTGGGTGCAGCCGGGGCTCGTGAACCGCGAGCTGCAGGAGGCGTTGGCGCCGCTCGGTCTGCACTTCGCTCCCGATCCCAGCAGCCAGACCGTCTCCACGCTGGGCGGCAACGTGGCAGAGAACGCGGGCGGTCCCCACTGCCTCGGCGTCGGCGTGACGACACAGCACGTGCTGGGCATGGAGCTGGTCGACGAGGCCGGGGAGCTGCACCGTATCGGCTGCGACTCGCCTGGCGGGGATCCCGTCGACGTGCTGGGACTCATCACGGGCAGCGAGGGCACGCTTGCCCTCGTAACGGCGCTGCAGGTCCGGCTCACGCCGCTGCCCGCGGCGGTCGCCACCCTGCTGGCGCCTTTCACGAGCCTGCCCAGAGCCTGCGCCTGCGCGGGCGAGATCCTGGGCCGGGGGATCCTGCCCGCCGCCATCGAGATCCTGGACCACGAGGTCGTCCGCGCCGTGGAGGGCTCGGTCTTCCGCGCGGGCTATCCCGAGGAAGCGGAAGCCGTACTCCTCGCAGAGGTCGATGGGCTGCCGCAGACGGTCGCAGAGCAGCGCGATCAGCTCAAGGCACTGCTTAGCGAACGGGGCGCCCTCTGGGTTCGGGAGGCCGAGGATCCTGCAGAGCGCAGGGCTCTCTGGCGGGGGCGGAAGGGGGGCTTCGGTGCTCTGGGCAGGCTCTATCGCGACATCTACGTGCAGGACGTCTGCGTGCCGATCAGCCGGCTGCCCGAGGCGATCGGCCGCGTGGGCGAGATCGCGAGGGAGCACGGGCTGCCCGTGGCAAACGTCTTCCATGCTGGCGATGGCAACCTCCACCCGAACATCGGCTTCGACCGCGGCGATCCCGAACAGCTCGGACGCCTGCACGCCGCCTGCCGCGAGCTCATGGCGCTGGCCGTGGAGCTCGGCGGCACCTTGAGCGGCGAGCACGGCATCGGGATCGAGAAAGCGGCCTACCTGCCCCTGGCCCTCTCCCCGGACGACCGCTTGCCCCTGCTCCGGCTCAAGGCGGCCCTCGATCCAGCCGGCCTCCTCAACCCCGGGAAGATCTTCCCAGCGGAGGACCTGGACCTCCCGCCGGTCAGGGGCCTGCGCGTCGTGACGGCGGCGGCCGGCGGCAGCGACGAAATCGAAGTGCCGCGCTTCTACCGCCCCGAGAGCGAAGAGGAGCTGTCCGTTCTCCTGGCCGAGCGCGAGGGGCGTGGCCGGCTCCTCTACCCCAGTGGCGCGCGGCTTCTGGACGAGTTGCCGACGCTGCCCGGTCCCGTCCACCGGGTACTGTCGACCGCCTCGCTGCGTGGGATCCGCGAGTTCGCCCGCGAGGACTTCCACGTCGAGGCCGATGCGGGCACTCCCTGGACCGAGCTGCAGGCGGCCCTGGCCACCGAGGGCCAGGAGCTGGACTGGGAGCCGTCCCATCCGGAGCAGCGCAGCATCGGCGGCGTGGTCGCCTGCGACGAGTCCTGGCCCTGGCGGGCCGGCCTGCGCAGCCCCCGCGATCGCCTCCTCGGCCTGAGCGGACTCTTGGCCGGCGGCGAGGCGTTCACGGCCGGCGGACGCGTGGTCAAGAACGTCACCGGCTACGATCTCTGCCGGCTGATGGCCGGCAGCCGTGGCGCCCTGGCCGTTCTGACCCGTCTGCGCCTGCGCACACGACCCTTGCCCGAGGCGCGCCGTCTGCTGCTGTTGAGCTACCCGCAGCGCGAGCGTGCCCTGGCGGCCACGGAGCGTCTCCACCGGCGTTGCGCTTTTCCCGCGGGGCTGCTCCTGCTGCCGCCACGCCTCGAACTCGCCGGCCTGGCGCCGGAGTTCCGCGTGGCCCTGCGCCTCGAGGGGAGCGCTAGCGCCGTGCGTCACGAGGAGGAGCACTGCTTGGATCTCCTGACGCGGGAAGACCTCGCCCCAGGGGAGAGCGCCCGGGAGGACGCAGCGGGCGGGCCCTGGCTGACCTGCCTGCGCGACTTCCCCGCGGCGCCCGAGCCCGGTCGCCGTGGCGTCCTGCGGGAGTTTCGCGCCGCTCCGTCGCGGCTGGCGGAGGTCCTGCCCTACCTTGGCGGCCCCTGGATCCTGGACCTGGCCGGGCGACGCCTGCGGGTTGCGGAGCAGGACAAGGGCTGGATCGCGCCCGCGCCGCTCGTCGCGGGTGGCGTGCAGGAGCGCCATGCGGAGCTGGGCCTGCGGGGCGTGGAGGGTCCCAGTGTCTTCACCGGGCTCGCGGGGAAGACGTTCCGGGAGAGGATCGCCCGGGCCCTGGATCCCGACGGCCGCCTGGCGCCCGGGAGGTGGCTCTTTGGCTGAGGCCGCCCTGGGCATCGAGGCGCGCGCCGCCTTCGACTCCTTGGAGTGCGTCGCCTGCGGGCTCTGTCTGGAGGTCTGCCCCACCTACGCGCTCAAGCGCGACGAGGGCTCCGGCCCCCGGGGACGGATCCGACTGATGGAGCTGCTCGCCCGGGGCGAGCCGGACCGCGGACAGTGGCTCTTCCACCTCGAGGAGTGCGTGGGCTGCTTGGCTTGCCAGGCGCGCTGCCCCGCGGGCGCTCCCTTCGGCGAGATGCTGGAGGGCGCCCACGCGCGCCTGAGCGCCGAGCGGAGGCGCGGCGCGCTGAGGCGCTGGGCTCTGGGCGGGCTCCTCGCGCGGCCGCGGCGCCTGCGCCGCCTGCGTCTGCCGCTGCGTTTCTTCCTTGCCCTGCGCCTGCCGCGCCTGCTGCTTGCCCTGCGACTACAGCGTCTGCCCGGCCTGGGCTGGCTCCGTGGCCTGGCCTGGCTGCCGCGCCGCCTCGAGTACCGCCGGGCGCCGGGACCCCGTGAAGCCGGACGCTTCGTGTTCTTCCCCGGTTGCGTAGGCGGACTCTTCTTTCCGGCCGAGGAGGCCGCCGCCTTGCGTCTGCTGGACGCAGCTGGCGGCTACTGCATCCCGCGGCGCTGGTCCTGCTGCGGGGCCGTGCACCGGCATGTGGGGGACCGGGAGGGCGCGGCGGAGCTGGCGCGGCGGAACATCGCCGCCTGCGAGGGGTCGGACGCGCCGGTCGTCACCCACGCCGCCGGCTGCGGTGCGGCGCTGAAGGATTACGGGCGCTGGCTGGCAGACGATCCGACCTGGGCTGGCCGCGCGGCCCGCTTCAGCGCGCGGGTCCGGGACCTGAGCGAGGTGCTCGAGCCCGCCCTGCTGCGCGGGGGGGGGCTGCGAAGGCCGCGCCGCGTCGCCTACGACGATGCCTGCCACGCGGTCCACGCCCAGGGCATCGGCGAGGGCCCGCGCGCCTTGCTGGACGCACTGCCCGGAATCACGCGGGCGGAGATGCCCCACCCGGAGCACTGCTGCGGCGCGGGGGGCACCTGGTTCCTGCGCCACGAGGAGCTGTCGCGCGCGATGATTGCGGGCAAGCTGGACGAGCTCGCCGGCAGCGGCGCCGACACCCTGCTCACCGCAAATCCCGGCTGCCGCCTGCAGTGGGAGGCGGCCCTGTCGGGTTCCGACCTCCAGGTGGAGGTCCGCCACCCGGCCGAGCTCTGGGCCGAAGCCCTGGATGCGGAAGGTCGTGGGGGAAAGACGTGCTGATCCGCCCGTCCCTGCGCGCTCGTGGACGGCCTGCCCGCTTGACATGCTTGTGCGAATCGTCAGACTGCTGGGAATAGGGGGAGAACAATCCTGTAGAGGAATCGAGTGACGGGAGGAAATCATGCGCGTTTTTCGTGGCCCCGCGAGCGTCGTCTTCGCGGTCCTTATCCTGGCCTTATTCCTGTCCTGCAGCGAGGACAGTCCCACCGGCGCCGGCCTCGAACCCCCGGACTACGACATCACCAGCACCTGGGCTTTCACCGAGGTCGCCGACGAGACCGACTGCGACGAGGGGACGAACACCTACAACTACGACGTGACAATCGTCCAGGACGGGAATCAGATCACGGTGACCATGGAGGGTGAGGAGTTCTCGGGCACGATCAGCGCCAGCACCGTCAAGTGGTCGGGCAGTTTCCCGGAGGACGGAGGCACGACGACCATCCACAGCGTGAGCCTCTCGGTCACGAACGATGGCCAGAGCCTGGACGGCAACATGTCCTGGTCCTGGTCCGACGGCACCGACTCCTGTTCCGGGACCTCGGAACTCACGGCCGACAAGATCGGCTAGCGGGACGGCGACGTCTGGCCGTACAGCGCCTTCACATGGCTCCAGGACGATCGGCCGGCGGGCGTCCAGGCCTCGCCCTCGCAGGATACGAGGTCCACGGAGAAGGAGCCGAAGAAGGCGCTCGGCCACTCTCCCGAGCTGAAGCGCAGCTCGAGCATATTGACTGGCGTGTCCGCGCTTCCGGTCAGGACGGGCGATCCTTTCCAGGAGACCGTGACGACGTTGCCGAGGCGCTGGATTCCCAGGTTCCCCTGCCCGCTGTGGGGCAGCGAATTGGGGCCCTGGTTCCAGGTTTCGACTCCGGCCTTGGCCATGATCTCGCCGCGGCTCTGAGCCCAGGCGTCGTGGTAGGACGCCCAGGCGACGTAGACGTCGTTGGTGTCGCGCAGCGCCACCATGAAGGTCTGCATGGCGGCGTTCGAGCCCTCGGAATCCCATCCGAAGTTGCAGAGGACATCGAAATCGCCGAGACGCTCGAAGTCCTGGGTCAGGTAGACATGCGACCAGGTATCAGTGACTTCCTCAGCAATGTCGGTGACGTTCAGGTTGCTGCTTGCCAGCTCGTAGGTCCAGCCGCTGGCATCTTCGAAGGTGATCTCCCAGGCGGGATTTAGCACAGCGTCGTCGAAATGATCGTAGACGACAGTCTCTGCAACGGCCCCCGTCGTTGCCATGACCGCCAAAAGGCAGGTCGCGAGCGCACGGACGCATGGCATTCCGAGTCGCGGTCTTACAACGAGCATATCCCCTTCCTTCCCTCCACTCACCCTGTTCGAAGCTAGCAGTGGGGGGGGGACGAGTCAATCCGGATGCATCGGCACCGGGTTTGGCTCAGAGGGTTCGCTCGTAGTCCTCGACGGCGAGCTTCCAGACGGGCACGCCGCAGTAGCGGTCCCCCTCGGGGCAGGTGGGCCTCGTCTCCGCCAGGTGCCGCGCGCCGCAGGGGGGGAGGAGGTAGCGGCCGAGCTGCGGGTGGCGCTCGCGGATCTGCAGCGTCTCCTCGCGTGTGAGCCGCCAGATCTCCTCCTGGGCGTTGTAGCAGAGCCGCATGGCGGCCTTGTGCCGGTAGTGGAGCAGGTCGGCGCTCTCCGTGTAGCGGACGCACTTCGCGTTGGGCAACAGGTAGAGGGCGTCGGTGGCGCTGCCACCGGCCCGGCGGAAGCGGGCGATCCCCTCCCAGCAGCGCTCCATCGTCACCTGGAAGAACCGTGCCGCCTCAGGCTGCTCTGCCACGAGCGCGGGTACGATGTAGTCCGGCTCCCCGTCCTCCTGGCTCAGCAGTGACGGTCGGCTGGCCGGCGTCATCCGGTGCCGCTGGTCCTGGCTGTCGGCGCTGTGGCTGAGTCGTCGCCGGAAGACGTAGTGGACGTGGTGGAGGGGGCGGGCCAGGCGGTCGAGGGTGGAGAGGTTCAGCGTCTCGCCCCAGAGGCGGTTGCGGCCGGGGTCCAGGCTGAGGGCCAGGGCCTCGTCGTCGGGGAGGGAGGAGGTGGGCAGGCCCATCGCCTCGCGGACGGCATCTGCCACCAGGGGCTCGGCGCCGTCGGTGGCGCTGACCAGCAGGCTGCGCCACTTGCCCAGGCCGCGGTCGAAGTCCTCCCGGAAACGCGAGGCCTCGCCCGCCAGCGCCTCGCGCCCCGCATGGAAGGCCGCCTCGGGGGATTCGTCCAGTGGAATGGCCTCCTCCAGCAGGCAGGCGTAATCTGGCTCAGCTCGCAGCAACTCGTCTCTCATCGCGGCGAGGATCTGGCGGGTCTCGGCGGGGGCGTCGCGCTGCTCAGCCAGGCGCAGGTAGCGGAAAAGCGTGAGCACGCTGACCGTGTGGTAGAGGTGGGCGGTCGTGGCCAGGGGCAGGACGTAGCGGGCCGCTTCCAGGGCGCGCTTGCCGACGTCGTCGCCCGCGTGCTTCTGCTTCGCCCGCCCCGGGAAGATCGCGAGGTAGAGCTCCCGCGTGCGGGGCTCGAGCAGCTTCGCCAGGTGCCAGTATGCCTCGCTGGCGCGGGCCATCTCCTCGCGGAAGACCGCCGCCGCTCGCTCGGGCAATTCGGGCAGGTGATAGCTCTCGGCGCGGACCGGAACGTAACGTTGGCTCACCTGCTCCGAGTTGTAGAAGGGATGCCCGTGCAGGAAGCTCCAGAGAAAGAGCCGGCTCACGCCTTCCAGGGCGAAACGGGCCTGACCGTGCTGGAGCGTGGTGTGGTGGCCGGCCCGGTAGATGCTGCTCGCGAGACGGTCCCGCCGCTCGCGCCGCGCCTCGTCGCCGGTACCGACCTGCTCGGGCGAAACGATGCCCCTGGACGAATAACAGGTGCGGGCTGCCGCAACCATGAAGTTGTAGGACTGGCGGCTGAGATCGACGAGGCGGACCTTGGCTGTCATGGAACTCATCCTAGTCCAAGCGGAGTGCGGCATCCAGCATCGACGCTTCGAACCCGAAAAAAAAGCGGCCCCTAGGGGCCGCTGTGCAATTCGGGAAGCTGCGATGGGGTTAACGGTAGAGCAGCTTCTCTATGTTCTGGCGGACGTGCTGGGTCTCCTTGTTCCGCGATACGGCGATCTCGCGGGCCAGCAGCGTGATCGTCTCCCGGCATAGACCCTCTTCCTCCATGCTCAGCTCCTGGCGCTTGGAGAGCCGGGCGAGGTCGCGGGCCACCGCGGCCATCTCCAGAGGGTCGCCGCTGTTGAAGCGGCCCTGGTAGTCGCGGAGGCGGTCCTTGTGAGTCTGCTTGGGGTTGAAGCGCGCGCGCTGCTTCAGGGTCGAGATGACCCGGCTTGCGGTGGACTTCGACATCACCTTGCGCAGCCGCACCTGCTCCAGCCGGTGCACGGGGATGAAGAGGGAAAGATTCTGGTGTTCGAACTGGATTCCAAGGCAGTGCTCGCTCTGCCCGGCGAACCCCTTCTTCGTGACACCGAGGACGCGTCCCACACCATAGCGGGGATAGACCAAGAAGTCCTCATCCGCGTATTCCATGGATATCCTCCAGATCCGCGAGTCTCCTGACCTCGTTTCTACATAATTATTGAGGTCTCTGTCAAGTTGGTCCGAGAAGCTGTCGGGCCGGAGAGCTGGATGGCTAAAGGGTAATATATAAAAACCTTAGCCATGTTTAAAGCCCTAGAGACGAAAAAGTTCCTCCTCTGATCTCCGAAATCTGGAGAAATCTCCGAATCCTGGAGGGGTTATAGGGCTATCCGGATGTCAGCTGCCGCGGGACCCTGGTGTCAATTCCTTCTGCGGCAACAGGATAGGTGGATCTGTAGCTTCCCTTACCTTCGGAACGCGCGTTGCAGTGTCCCAGATCAGCGACACGGAGCCCCTGAGCGGACCCGAACCCAAAGCTGGTCGGAGACGCCCGCGCCGATCCCGGAGGTAAGAGCATGAGTGAGAACCCCGTACGCACCCGTTTCCTGAGCGCCCTGAACCCGAAGCAGCGCCTCAAGCTGAGCATGGATTCCCCCCAGAGGACCCTGCGACGCGGGGCCTATCTCTACATGCCGGGTGACGAGTCCGAACATCTCTACATCCTGCAGACGGGCAGGATCAAGATCAGCCGCATCCAGGAGAGCGGCCGGGAGGTGACCCTCGGAATCGTCGAGGCCGGGGACATCTTCGGCCTCGACTGGCTTCAGGGCCAGGAGCTCCGCGAGTCCTATGCCCAGGCCATGGAGGACTCCCGCGTGATCGCGGTGAACCGCGAGCGCGTACAGCTGCTCCTGAAGGAGCAGCCCGGGCTCGGCCTGGTCCTGCTGCGCATCCTGAGCGAGAAGCTGCGGGACACGCAGACGATCGTCGAGCGGCTCCTGCTCAAGGACGTGAAGGCCCGCCTGGCCTCCCTGCTCCTCGACCTGGCCCGCCGCTGCGGCGTCCCCGAGGAGAACGGGATCCGTCTCGGCACCCGGATCACACACCAGGACATGGCGAGCCTGATCGGATCTACGCGCGAGACGACCACCGCCATGCTGAACCAGTTCAAGCGGAGCCACCTGATCGACGTGGAGAGGCGTCAGATCACGATCTCGGCCTGGGACGGGCTCGAGAAGCTGGCCAGCTAGCTGGCTTGCCCGAACGGACTTTGCTCCCCGCACTTCGATGCGCTAAGTTCCTCCCTGCGCGCGGCCGGCGATCCCGCCGGCCGCCCTCTTGATACCCTGTGCGATGAGAGTCATGGATCTGGCGAAACGGCTAGGGGAGCTTTCGGTCCTGCGCGGACGCTGGTCGCCACCCGCCTCGTCCGAGCGGGCGAAGCGGCGTCGTCACCACGCCGCCTGGTGCAACGCCGGCATCGAGGGGAACCCCCTCTCCTGGCCCCGCGCGGAGGAGCTGCTCGCGTCCGCCGAGGCAGAGGGCTGCAGCCGGGCGGAGAAGGAGCTGCTCGGCTGCGCGCGGGCGCTCGCGTACATCGACTGCTCTGACGAGCCGCTCTCGCTACCACTGCTCAGGCATCTGCACGTCCTCCTCATGGACGGCATCGCCCCCGACGTGGGGCAGCTGCGCCGGCGGGAGGTCCGCATCATGCGCGAGTCCGGTCCGGACGCTGGGCAGACGGTCTTCGCGCCGCCGCATTCCGCGCGCATCTCCGAGCTCCTGGAGGAGCTGCTCGCCGGGATCGACGAGAACGAGGATCCCTTCCTCGCCTCGGGACGCTTCCACTACGAATTCCAGTCCATCCATCCCTTCGGAGACGGCAACGGCCGGCTGGGCCGGCTCATTAGCACGCTGCTGGCGCGGCGAGGCTGGGACTCGGCATCCTTCTACCTGTCGCCGGCCGTATCCCGGGCGGGCGCGGGCTACTATCTGGCGCTGCGCGCGGTCCGGCCCGACCATCGCAGCGAGGCCCGCCAAGGCCTGGCGCCCTGGCTCCAGCCCTTCTTCGACATAGTCGAGGACGCGCTCCGCAATCCCGATCCCGAAGGCAAGCCCGAGAGCGAGGAGAGTCCCGATGTTCCCTTCTCAAGCTGACACCCGGCCGGGCCGGATCACCGTCCGCAGGCTGCTCATGCCGGTGCTCTGCCTGCTCGCCCTCGCCACAACGGCGCGGGCCGAGCTTCCCCTCTGGGAGGAGCTTACGCTGCCCGCGGGCGGCCGCTTGCTTGCCGTCGGCACGGAGCGGCCCGGCTGGGTCGCGATCGGACTCGCATTCCCGGCCGGCACGGCGCAGTCCCCGGAAGATCCCGACCTGGCCCTGCTCGCCCCGCGGCTCTTTCTCGGCTCGCGTCTTGAGGGAAAGGGCTCGGACCGCGACCTGGGAGATTTCCTGGACGAGAAGGGCTGGATGCTTCGCGAGGGTAGCGAGCTGGACGGTGCCGGGGTCTTCCTCGCAGGACCGACCGCTGGCCTTCGCGAGCTGCTGCTCCACGTCGCCGAGCGGCTCCAGCATCCAGACGCCTTCAGCCCCGAGGAGCTGGCCGCGGCCTGGGCCCGGCTCGAGGAGGACAGGACGGCCTGGGCGAAGAACCCCGAGGTGCCCCTGCGCGCCGCGATGGCGCGCGAGCACTACGGCGCTCATCCCTACCGGCACTTCCTCGCACAGGAACGGCCCGCGAGTTCCGGTCCTCCCGACGCCGCCGACATGCGCCACTTCCTGCGCGAGCGCTACCAGGCCGGAGCGCTTCATCTGCTGGCGGCCGGCGACCTGGTCCCAGCCGATTTCCTCGACGAGTGGCTGCCCCGCTTCGAGAAGTTGGGTGGTCAGGCGCTCGATCCCGTGCTGCATCCGGCAGTAAAGCCCGGCTCCGGCAGGATCGAACGCGACATGGCCGCGGGTCGCAGCCTGCTGCTCGTGCAGTATCCGGGCGTGCACGGGGGACGGGCGGACACGGCGGAGCTGGCTCTCGCCGCCGGTATCCTCCAGCAGCTCCTCGACGCGGACATCGTGCGCGCGGGTCTCGCGAGAGGCGCCTCGGCCTTCTTCGACGTTCTCTCGCCGGGGCCGCGCCCCCTGGAGCTGCAGGTGCGCGGCTTCCGACCGGAGCAGCGCGAGCGCGTGGAAGAGCGCGCCCTGCGCATCGTGGATCGCGTTCGCTCCGGCGAGTTCTCGCCCTATCAGGTGATCAGCGCGAAGGACATGATCTTCCAGCAGCTGGACGCGACCACGCGCAAGGGCGCCGGGCCCACCGCGGCGGGCCCGCAGGCCCTGCTGCTCTGGTCCCAGCAGGTGCTGCGCCGGGAGCTGCACTATCGTCGTTGGGGCGAAGGCTGGGAGGCGAGGCTCCTCGGTACGGGCAAGGAGAGGATCGTCGAAGTCGCCTCCCGCCGCCTGCGCGCGGGCACGGAAACTTTCGGTTTGCTTCTACCGGACCAGGGGCTAGACTAGCGAAACAACCCGTTGGCCGCGGAGGATGTCATGCCCATGTTCGGACGCCGTCTGTTCCTGCTCCTTCTGCTTGGCGCTCTGCTCGCGATCGCGGGCGGATGCCGTCGCCAGCTCCGGGCTCCCGTCAACGTGGATCCCGCCGTCCTGGAGATCCGGGAACAGTACGCGGCCATGAATCCGGACGACCCCTTCCTCGACGCGATCGCTGAGCAGAAGCTGCGCAAGGGCATGAGCCCGACCCAGGTCTACCTGGCCTGGGGCCGCCCCGTTCATCGCTTCAAGGGCGAAGGCCAGCAGAAGTGGATCTACGAGTTCAGCGAGGATCCGAACACCCAGCCCAAGACTATCACGCACCTCTTCTTCGAGAAGGAGAAGCTGGTCCGCTGGAAGGTGAACCGCGGCTACGTCTACTTCCTGGACCCGGAGTCGGCCGGCGATTCCGCCGATGATCTCCGGGATCTGCCCGGGTTGGGGTCCTCAAAGCAGCCTTAACACTAGGCGAGCGCCGCCCACCCCATCGCTAGACCACGTTTTTCGCGGATTTCCGAAGATTTTACTTGCCAGCTTTTTCGCCTTGACCTAAAAAAGTCGCGGGACAATCCCATACCCTCAAACGTCTTTTTTTGAAAGGTGGTTTGGAAAATGACCAAGGCCGAGCTGATCGATGCGGTGTGGAACCACAAGACGGTCAAGTCCGACGTGACGAAGAAAGCCTGCAACGAGGTGATCGAGGCGACCTTCGAAGTGATGTCCAAGAGCATCAAGAAGGAGAAGCGTTTCTCCTACCCCGGCTTCGGAACCTGGACCGTCCGTCGGCGCAAGGCCCGGACCGGCCGGAATCCGCAGACGGGCGCCAAGATCACGATCAAGGCCAGCAAGACCGTCGGCTTCAAGCCTTCGTCCACACTCAAGGGCAACCTCTAGGGAACGCCCGTAGTTTCGCCAGCAGTATCGAGAGAGGGGCCGCCTTCAGGGCGGCCTTCTCCGTTTTTGGACAGACCCCCGCCGCTGTGACCTGTCCGGTGGTCAGGTCCGAAGCACAAACGGGAGGGAGCGTTCGCGGACCGTCTCCGCAAGTGCTGCCGGCAGCAGCCGTTTCGGCAGACCACGCGCCGCGGGCGTTCTGGCACATCGCTTGATAGTCCGCTGTCGGGAGAGACGCAGGATCCCCCCCCCAGAGAGACTTCGAGCGGGTCGTGGCGAGCGGCCCGTTCTTTTTTTGCCTTCCGTTTCCACCTCCTTTCGCTAAGATCCTGAATTCCGTCGAACGAGGAAGGTAGGGATGCCAACCGCCGGTGCAGATTCCGAACAGTCCTTGATGCGCCGGGCCCGGGACGGAGACCGCCGGGCCTTCGCCTAGGTGATTCGCAGCCACAGGACCGAGGCCTTCCAGGTCGCCCTCGGCTACCTGGGCAACGAGGAAGACGCCAGGGACATGGTCCAGGAGGCCGTCTTGCGCGCGCTGCGCCACATCCACCGCTTCGACGTCGAGCGACCCTTCTTCCCCTGGTTCTACAGGATCCTCCGCAACCTCTGCTTCAACCTGCTGTCGAAGCGGGGGCGGCGCGGGGAGTGTCCCCTAGTCTGCGAACGGGACGGGGGTATCGACCCCAGAGCGAAGGGCGCCGATCCCTTCGAGACGCTCGCCAGCACGGAGCGCGCGGAGATCCTCTGGCGCGCCCTCGGCGAGCTGAGCATGGAACACCGCGAGATCCTGCTCCTGCGCCACTTCCGGGACCGCAGCTACCGCGAGATCGCGGAGACTCTCGACATTCCACGGGGGACGGTGATGAGCCGCCTCTTCTATGCCCGCGCCGCGCTCAGGGAGGCGATCGACCGCGAATTCGGAGCCGAGACCGCCTCCCTCGTCACCTACCCGGAGCCGAGCTGAGATGGACAAGGAACGCTGTCGCCAGCTGATGATGGCCGAACTGGACGGGGAGCTCGCGGAAGACGAGCGCCGCGAGCTCGAGTCGGCCCTCGCCGAGCATCCCGAGCTGCGCGTGGAGCTGCGCCGCATGCAGGAGCTCGGCCGCCGCCTCGCCGGCTTCCAGCTGAGGGACCCGGCGGACGACGTGCTGGAGGAGCTGGACCGCACTCTGCTGAAGCGCGCCGGCCAGCCAGTCGGCCTCCTCCTCCTGCTCGGGGCCGCACTCGCGATCTGGGGCTGGGTCGCCTGGCTCCTCTTCACGGATCCGACCATGCCGCCGCTGCTCCGCTGGGTCGGCGTGGCCGTCTTCTTCGCGATCGGCCTGCTCCTGCTCGTCAAGATCAGGGAGCGCTGGATCGAACGGCGCGAGGATCCCTACCGGGACGTCATCCGCTAGCAGCCTGCTAGAACCAAGGAGCCTGTGATGATTTTCTGCAGCACAGACCAACTTCCGGGACACCGCGTGGTCGAGACCTTCGGCCTGGTCAAGGGGAGCACGGTCCGCACGCGGCACCTGGGCCACGACATCATGGCCCAGCTCAAGAACGTCGTGGGCGGCGAGGTAATGGAGTACACCAAGATGATGGCCGAGAGCAGGGAGCAGGCGCTGGATCGGATGTGCGCGGAGGCCGAGAGCCTCGGCGCGAACGCCATCCTCTGCGTGCGCTTCGTCACCTCGGAGATCATGGCCGGGGCGTCCGAGCTCCTGGCCTACGGCACGGCGGTGCGCGCGGAGAAGGTCTAGCGGATGGACCGCTCCCTCGACCGCGCCGTCGGGCGCCTCTGGCTCTTCGGCTTCCCCGGCGCCGAAGTCCCCGACGAATTCCTGCGCCTCCTCGGCCGATACCGTCCGCAGACGATCATCCTCTTTCGCGATAACCTGCCCGGCGGCGCCGTGTCCCTCGGCCCGCTGCGGCGGCGGCTCGAGGAGGCCGCCGAAGGCCCGCTCGCGCTCTTCCTCGACGAGGAGGGAGGCTGGATCCAGCAGCTGGACACGGCGCAGTGGCCTTCCCCGCGCGCCCAGGCCTTGAGCGGCGAGGAGAGCGTGGAGGCCTGCCACCGCACCATGGCGGCCGAGGCCGCGGCCCTCGGCGCGGACGCGCTCTGCGCGCCGCTCGCCGACCTGGACGACGGCGCGGTGAGTCCCGTGATCGGCACGCGCTCCTTTGGCCCGGACCCGGACGAAGCGGGGCGCATGACCGCGGCTGCAGTGCGCGGGCTGCTGGCCGGCGGCGCGCTGCCGGTGCTCAAGCACTTCCCCGGCCATGGCGACGCGCGTGAGGACAGCCACTTCACGCTTCCCGCCGTGGACGCCGACCGGAACCGTGCCATGGCCCCCTTCCGCGCAGGCGTCGCCGCTGGCGCGCGCGCGATCATGAGCGCGCACCTGCGCATCGCGGGCGACGAGGACCGTCGCCCCGCCACCTTTCGCCGCGATCTGCTGAAAGGCTGGCTCGAGGGCGAGCTGGGCTTCGGCGGCCTCGTAATCAGCGACGCGCTCGAGATGGCCGGCGCGGCCGTGCTGCCGGCAGGCGATCGCGCCACCGCGGCCCTGGCCGCGGGCTGCCACCTGCTCACCCTCGCGCGCTGGGAGCCGGGGGCCGAGCTCCTGCCGGCGTCCCTCGGCGAGGCCCTGCGGCGCGGGGAGCTGCCCGCCAAGCTACGGGACGAGGCCGAGGAGCGCCTGCGCAGCTTCCTGGACTCGAAGCCCATCCCCGCGGATGACGGACTTCCCCCAAGACCCGACTTCGCCGCAATCCGCCGGCGCGCCCTCTTCGTGCCCGGCTCCTCCGCCGGCGCACCCGCACCCGAGGCGACGCTCGCCTCGGCCTGGGACGGAAGCACACTGGACTGCGAGTTCGGCCCCTGCGGCTCCTGGCGCGCCGAGGAGTTCGAGGCGGCGCTCGCGGGCCTCCCGCTCCGCCGCCTGCGCCCCGGCGACGACCTGGCGGCGGATAGCTACCTCCACGTGGGGCGGAGCGCCCCGTCCGAAGAGCGCCAGGGCCAGCTGCGGGCCCTGGCGCGGCGGGGACGGGCGCCGTCGCTGCTGATCTGCGGCTGCTGGGGCTGGAGCCTGCCCTTCCCGGCGCGTCTGGCCAGCGCCGACAGCACGCCCGCCGGTCTGCGCGCCTTCTTGGGCGCCCTGGGCGGCGCACATGCCCGTTGACATCGCCGGCAGGAAGGGCTAACTCGCAAGGGTGATTCGAGTACAGGAACTCTGCAAGCGCTACGGCGAGACCGTGGCCCTCGACCGGCTCGACTTTGGCATCGAGCGGGGCGAAATCCTTGGCCTCCTGGGCCTCAACGGCGCGGGGAAGACCAGCACGCTTCGCATCCTGACGGGCTTCATGCCCCCGGACTCCGGGCGCGTGGAGCTGGATGGGCGCGACATCTTCGATCTCGGCACCGAGTTGCGTCGTCGTAGCGGCTACCTGCCCGAGGCCAACCCCCTCTATCCCGAGATGACGGTGGCTAGCTCCCTGGACTTCTGGGGCCGACTCTACGGTCTTGCGGGGACCGCGCTCGCTGGGGCGCGCGAGCGGGTGCAGGCGAGCTGCGGCCTCGTAGGCTGCGAGGACAGCCCCATCCGCGAGCTGTCCAAGGGCTACCGCCAGCGTGTCGGGCTGGCGCAGGCGCTGCTGCACGATCCGGACATCCTCTTCCTGGACGAGCCCACTGCCGGCCTCGATCCGCTGCACGTGCGCGAGCTGCGCGAGATGATCCGCGGCTTCGCCGGCCGGAAGACGGTCGTCGTCAGCACCCACGCCCTCGCGGAGGTCGAGGCCACTTGCGACCGCGTGCTCATCCTCGACCGCGGGCGGGCGCGGCTGGAGGGTTCGCTGGCCGAGCTGGGTCGAAGCATGGCCGGCACTGGGGATTACGAGCTGCGCGTGGACTTCGGCGACGATGTCGCGGTGGACTGGTCGCAGTCGGGTCTCGTGCGCGAGGCTCGGGAGCTGACCGGCAAGGATCCGGGCCGTTGGCGTCTCACGCTGGGCGA
Organism: uncultured bacterium; assembly: GCA_964627205.1. Classification (GTDB taxonomy): domain Bacteria; phylum Krumholzibacteriota; class Krumholzibacteriia; order JACNKJ01; family JACNKJ01; genus CAZVHI01. Next base: position 48,915 of record CAZVHI010000014.1, on the reverse strand, counting down.
GGAGCCGGAGGCTCCCGCCGCGCTGGCCGACTGGATCGTCGCGCAGGGTGGCCGGCTCTACGAGCTGCGCGCTGCCCGGGCCGGGCTCGAGGAGATCTTCACGCGCGTCGTCCGAGGGGAGGAGACGTCCTGAGAGGCTTCGCCGCCATCTGCCGGCGCGAACTGCGCGCCTACTTCCTGTCGCCCCTGGCTGGGGCCGTCGGCGCGCTCTTCCTCCTGCTGGCCGGTACGCTGAGCTGGTTCAACCTGGACGAGTACCTGCACGCCAACGCCCAGATCGCCGCGCGCTTCCGCCTGATGAACATGGAGCCGCAATTTCTGGACTTCGGCGAGGTCCTCGTCCGCCAGAACCTCGGCGGCCTGGCCTTCCTCGCGCTTGTCTTCCTACCGCTCATCGCCATGGGGCTGCTGGCCGAGGAGCGCAAGAGCGGCACCCTGGAGCTTCTCATGACCAGCCCCCTCGGCGAGGGCGCGCTGGTCCTCGGCAAGTGGTGCGCCGCGCAGCTCTTCTTCCTCTTCCTGCTGCTTCTCGCCGCGCTGAATCTCGTCGTGCTCGGCTTTTTCAGCCCACTCGACTGGCCGACGCTGCTCGCGGCCCTCTCGGGGATCGCCATGATGGGAGGCGCCTTCCTGGCGCTGGCGCTCTGGCTCGGCAGCCTGACACGCAGCACGCTCATCGCGGCGAGCGCCGGCTTCGCCCTGATGCTCCTGCTCTGGGTCGTGGACGGCTTCGCCAGGCCCGGCGCCACGGGCTTCCCCGGCGGCCTGATCGCATCGCTCTCTGCCATGGGCCACCTCGAGCCCCTGTTGCGGGGACTCGTGGGCAGCGCGGACCTGCTCTACTTCGTCGTCTTGACGGCGCTCGGCCTGGACCTGGCGCGCCGCTCGCTGCGCGGCCTGCGCGAGGGGGGAAAGCAGTGAGCGGCCGGCGGGGTCATCTCGTGCAGTCGGGCCTGCGCGCGGCGGTGCTGCTGGGGATCGGCGCCCTGCTCGTCTTCCTGGCCGGCCGCCACCCCTGGCGTTGGGACCTCAGTCCGCAGAAGACCAACTCGCTCTCGGAGCAGACGCTCTCGATCCTCGATGCGGTCGACGGCCCGCTGCATGTGACCCTCTTCCTGCCCGACCGGGAGCCGGAGCGCAGCCGCGCGACCGCCCTGCTCGGCGCCTTCGCCGCGGGGCGGCCGGGCTTCTCCTGGGAGCTCGTGGACCCGGGGCAGCATCCGCGCCGTGCCCTGGCGGCGGGGATCAGCGAGCCGGGGACCGTGCTCCTCGAGCGGGGGGAGAGGCGCGAGAGCTTCGTGGCCGCCGTCGACGCGCAGGGTGTCTACGGCTTCCGCGAGCAGGATCTCGCGCGGGCGGTGCTCGCCGTCAGCCGCGAGCGAAAGGCGCGGGTGCTCGTCGCCCAAGGACCGGGGCTGCTCTCCCTGGACGACGCGGCAGGGCTCGCCACGATGAAGGCGCTGCTCGAGTTCGACGACTACGAGGTGGAGGCCTGGCATCCGCTCACGCTGCGCGGGGGGCGGGTGAGCGAGGGCGCGGACGTCGTCATCCTGGCCGGGCCGCACCGGCGCCTGCCGCCGCCGGTGCTCAACAGCCTGCAGATCTACCTGGAGGCGGGGGGCGCGCTGCTCGTGCTCCTGGATCCGCGGGGGGAGATGGCGGACTCGTCAGCCGCGGCGGGTCTGGAGGGTCTGCTCAGAGCGCGCGGGATCCGGCCGGCGCCGGGTTTCGTGGTCGACCTGGGCGAGGAGAACATCAACCTCGGCAAGGGCTTCGAGGTGCCGGTGATCGCGCGCTTCGGCCCGCATCCGGTCACGCTGCCCTTCCTGAAACGGCCGGAGCTGGTCTGCCTTCCCCTCGCCCGCGCGCTCGACCTGTCCGAGGACGCAGCTCCGCGGCCGCAGGCGCTGGCCGTGAGCTCTCCCAAGAGCTTCGAGGAGCGCGGGGACTGGGGCGGCCACGTCCACTTCGACGAGAACACGGACCGCGGCGGGCCCCTGGTGCTCGCGGCGGCCTCCGACAGCAGCGCCGCCGGCGGCGGGCCGCTGCTGGTCGTAGGCGACAGCCACTTCGTCACCGGCGCGCACATCGACTGGCGGGGCAACGCCGACTTTTTACTCAACGCAGTGGCCTGGCTGAGCCGGGAGAGCCAGCGCCTGGCGCCGCGCCCCCCGCGCCACGATTCCACCCTGCTCCGCATCGACCGCCGCGGCCGCAGGCTCTACCTGCTCTTCAGCCTTGTGCTGCTGCCGCTCGCCGTTCTGGCGCCCTGGCCGCTGCGGCGGCTGTGGGCGCGTCGCCGGAGGAGGAAGGCATGAGTGTAAGAGTCACCGCGGGATTGGTGATCCTGCTGGCCGCCCTCGCAGTCCTGGTCTGGTACCTCGAGGGGCGCGACGTCGCGGACTCGGCCACCGATCGCTTCGCCCAGGGCCTGTTCTGCCCCTACGAGGCGGACGAGCTGGTCGGCTTCGAGATCGTCTACCCGGGGCAGAGCTTCGCCCTTGAGCGGCGGGAAGAGGGCTGGTGGCTGGTCGGACCGGTGGAGGACAGGGCGGATCCCGAGGACCTGTCGTCCATGCTCGCGGCGCTGGAGTCGCAGGAAGTCACGCGCTGGCTGCCGCCACCGACGCTCGCGCAGATCGAGGAGTTCGGACTGGACCGCCCGCGTCCGGAGCTGCGCCTCCGCACACGGCAGGGCACCGACACCCTGCGCTTCGGACGACTCAACGAGGTGGAAAAGCGCCTCTGGGTGCAGGCCAGCTGGCGGGACTCGCTCGCCCTGGTGTCCACGCTCCTGCGGACCCACTTCCTGAAGGGCCGCGTCGAGCTCGCGGACAAGCGGCCCCTGGCGGGCGTGCCCCGTGAGAAGCTCGAGTCCGTGCACATCCTGAACGATCGGGGAGGCTTCGAGCTCGCCTGGACCGATCAGGGCTGGGAGATCCGCACGCCGGAGCGCTACCGCGCGGACGACGCCACGATCACGCGCATGCTCGAGCGGCTCTGGAACGACTCGGTCATCGACTTCATCGACCTGAAACCGGAGCAGCTCGGGGCCTTCGGTTTCGAGAGCCCGCGGGCCACGATGACGCTGAAGCTCGCGAGCGAGGAGCGACCACGGTTGCTCCAGGTGGGCCGCTCCATGCAGCGCCTGAGTTACGTGCGTCACCTGGACCGGGGGCCGGCCTTCCTCTTGGACTCGCTGACCACCGCGCCCCTGCTAGAGTCCTTCAGCGCCTTCCTCTCCACCGTCCTGATCAGCTTCCCGCCGGGCGGGATCGTCGAGCTACGCGAAGAGCCGGGCGGCGCTGGCCTGCTGCGCGCGGAGGGGGAGCGCTGGACCTGGACAGACGGCCAGGGCCGGGAACTCTCCCCCCGGGCCGTGTCGGTCCTCATCGGCCGCCTGTCGCGCCTGTCCACCGAGCGCGTGTCCGCCCTGCTGCCGCGCGCCGATCAGCTCGACAGCTGGGGCCTCTCCCCGCCGGAGCGAAGCATCGAGCTTCGTTTCGCGAACGAGCGCCACTTCGTCGTCGAGTTCGGGAGCGAGGTGGACGGGCGCCGCCACTTCCGCCGCGCGGACTACCCGACCGTCTACAGCCTGCCCGCCGAGGCGCTGCACTTGCCCTGGCCGCGGCACGACGACGCGCCGGCGGAGGGCCGGCCCGGCGGCTCGCCTTAGCGGAGCCCTGACCCCGAAATGTTGACGTTCCAAGCACCTGGCCCTATGCTCGCGCCCTGCTTACCTTGTGGGCCCGGGCGGAGCGCTCGGCTCCGCGGAGCTTTGGAGGACGCATGAGCAGTCAGCCCGATCCCCAGTCCCAGGGCTTCGGCGTCGACGTGATGACGACGACGGTGGACAAGGCCGCGAACTGGGCCCGCAAGAACTCCCTCTGGCCCATGCCCATGGGCATCTCCTGCTGCGCCATCGAGATGATGGCCACCGTCGCCAGCCGCTACGACATGGCGCGCTTCGGCGCGGAAGCGCTGCGCTTCTCCCCGCGGCAGAGCGACTTGATGCTCGTCGCCGGCACGCTCAGCAACAAGATGGCCCCCGTGGTGCGCCGCATCTACGACCAGATGCTCGAACCCAAGTGGGTCATCGCCATGGGCACCTGCCTCTGCACGGGCGGCATGTTCGACAGCTACTCGGTGGTGCAGGGCCTGGACAAGGTGCTGCCCGTGGACGTCTACATCCCCGGCTGTCCGCCGCGGCCCGAGGCGCTGCTCGACGCCCTGCAGAAGATCCAGGCGAAGGTGGATCGCGAGAGCGTGGAGGACGCGCCGCGGGAGCACTACGAGCCCACGATCCCGCTGCCCGGCATCGATACGAGCCTGGAACAGAGCAAGAACGGCAGCATGATCCTCAACATGGGACCAAGCCACCCCGCGACCCACGGCGTGCTGCGCCTCGTCCTCGAGCTCGAAGGGGAGACGGTGGTTCGCGCCCAGCCCCACGTGGGCTTCCTCCACCGCTCCTTCGAGAAGATCGCCGAGGCAAAGACCTACCACAACTTCCTGCCCTACACCGACCGGCTCGACTACCTGAGCCCGCTCTCGAACAACGTGGGCTACTCCCTGGCCGTGGAGAAGCTGATCGGCCTGGACACGCCCGTGCGGGCGCGTCGCATCCGCGTGCTCGTGGCGGAGCTGGCGCGCATCAGCTCGCACCTGCTCTCGATCGGCACCTACGCCGTAGACCTCGGCGCCGCCACGGTCTTCTTCTACACCTTCCAGATGCGCGAGATGCTCTACGACCTTTTCGAGGAGCTCACGGGCACGCGCCTGACCACCAGCTACACGCGTATCGGCGGCGTCGCCCGCGACCTGCCCCGCGGCTGGACCGGCAAGGTGCTCGACTTCCTGAAGGAGCTGGAGAAGACGGTTGCCGACACGGAGGGCCTGCTGAACCGCAACCGCATCTGGATCGACCGCAATCGGGACGTCGGCGTGATCCCACCCGGGCAGGCGGTCGACTTCGGGTTGACGGGGCCCAACCTGCGCGCCTCCGGCGTGGAGTTCGACCTGCGGAAGGCTACGCCCTACCTGGACTACGAGCTCTTCGACTTCGACGTCGTCACCGGCGAGCGCGGCGACTGCCTGGACCGCTACCTCGTGCGCATCGAGGAGATTCGCCAGAGCATCCGCATCGTGCGCCAGGCGATCGCGGAGATGCCCGATGGCCCGATCAGCTCGGACGACCGCGATTACGTGTTGCCGCCGAAAGACCGCGTCTACGACTCCATGGAGGAGCTCATCCACCACTTCAAGCTGATCAGCGAGGGGATCAAGCCGCCCGCGGGGGAGATCTACTCGGCCATCGAGGCGCCGAAGGGCGAGCTGGGCTTCTACATGGTCAGCGACGGCAGGCCGAACCCGTACCGCCTGAAGATCCGCAGCCCGTCTTTCAGCAACCTGCAGATCCTGCGCAAGGCCTGCGAGGGAGCGATGATCGCCGACGTCGTGGCCATCATCGCGAGTCTGGATCCCGTCATGGGGGAGTGTGACCGCTGATGCCCGAGACCATCAGGATGACCTTCAACGGCCGCGAGGTCGAGACCGAGGCCGGCAAGCCGCTCATCGAGCTGTCCCGCGAGCTGGGGGACGAGATTCCGCACTTCTGCTACCACCCCGGCATCGGCGTCGACGGCAACTGCCGCATGTGCCTGGTGGAGATGAAGGGCGTGCCGAAGCTGGTGGCCGGCTGCACGCTGAGCGCCGCGGCGGACATGGAGATCGTCACGAACTCGAAGAAGGTGAGGGGGGCGCGCGAGGGCGTGCTGGAGTTCATCCTCGTCAACCATCCCTTGGACTGCCCCATCTGCGACAAGGGCGGCGAGTGTCCCCTGCAAGACTACACCCGCCTGCACGGCCCCGCGCACAGCCGCATGGGCGACGACAAGAACCTGTCCTTCAAGCACCGCGCGATCGGGGAGCACATCGTCTTCGACGACGAGCGCTGCATCCGCTGCAGCCGTTGCGTCCGCTTCCAGCGCGACGTGGCCGGGCGCGAGGAGCTCGGCTTCCGCCAGCGCGGCGACCACATCTCGATCGACCTGTTCGAGAACCGCCCGCTCACGAGCGGCTTCACGGGCAACCTGGCCGACATCTGTCCCGTCGGCGCGCTCACGACGCGGGAGTTCCGCTTCCGCGCACGGCCCTGGGAGATGAGGCGCGTGGCCACCGCCTGCGGCGGCTGCTCGCTCCACTGCGCGGCCTTCGCGTGGTGGAAGGAGGACGAGATCCTGCGTCTGACCGCGGACGTGGACCACCGCATCAACGACTGGTGGCTCTGCGACCGCGGACGCTTCGCCTACCCCGTGGAAGACGCCGTGGCCGGCAGCCTGGTGCGGCGGCAGGGGGAGCAGGTGCCCGTGAGCTTCGCGGAGGCGGCGACGCGCGCGCGCGAGCTCCTGAGCGCCAGTGACCGGCAGGCGGCCGTGCTGGTGGGAAGCCGCGCCACGAACGAGGAGATCGCGCACGCGGCGGCGCTGCAGCCCCGGCTGGGAAGCGAGCTCTCTCCCTTCGCCGTGGCGGCAGAGGAGCTCGAGTTCTTCGTGGCGCAGTCGACCTCCACGGATGCACTCGCGGATCTCGCGACCCTGGGCGAGTTCGACCGCGTTCTCGTCCTGGGCACAGACCCCGAACTCACGCACCCGCTCTTCGCCCTGCGCCTCGGCCAGGCCACGGAGAAGAGCGCGATGAAGGTGACCCTGGTCGAGGATGGCGACTTCGCGCCGCGGGGGGACTTCACCCGGCGCTGGGAGCTGGTGCAGTCGGATCCCGCCGCCTGGCTGGCGGGTTCCGGGCAGGACTACCTCGCCGGCGCAGGCCGCCTGCTCGTGGTCTTCCACGAGCACCTCGTGCGTGCCGGCGCTGTAGACGCCGCCACTCTCGCCGCCTGGAGTGCGCGCACCGGCGGGACGAAGATCCTTCCGCTCTATGCGGGGATGAACCGGCGCGGTCTGCTCGCGGAGGCGAGCCGGTACGCCGGTGGCGCGTCCCTGCTCGCGGCCCTGGAGGCGGGCGAGGTGGGCACCCTGCTGCTCTTCGGCGTGGATCCCGAGGTGGATTTTGCGGATGGGGAGCACTGGCAATCGGCCCTGCGGTGCGCCGCGCGTCTCATCGTCCAGAGTCCGCGTCTGGAGTCCCTGCACGCCTCGGCCGAGGTGCTGCTCTCGCGGCGCCGGGCTGTGGACCTGGCGGGGCACGTCATAAACAGCTTCGGCCTCGAGCGGACCCTTACGAGCTGGGCGCCCGTGGCGGGCGAGCGGGCCGGCGACACGGACTGGTTCGAGCCGCTTCTCAGTGTTGAACCGTCCCCTTCCCTGGAGGTGGCAGGCAGCCATGAAGGTTAAGCGCCCGGCCGAAGGCGGCCTCTTCGAGAAGCTCTACCTGCCCGCGATCTTCCAGGGCATGGGCATCACGCTGAAGAACATGTTCCACAAGGACGTGGTACTGTCCTATCCTGAGGAGCGCTGGTCCCTGCCGCCGGGCTACCGCGGCTTGCCGCGCCTTGTGATGGGCGACGACGGCATCGAGCGCTGCGTGGCCTGCAAACTCTGCGAGGTGGTCTGTCCGCCCGAGGCCATCACGATCGAGATCGGGGAGTTCCGCGATCAGGAGATGCGCGAGCGCGTGCCCGAGCAGTTCGACATCGACATGGGCCGCTGCATCAACTGTGGTTTCTGCGAGGAGGCCTGCCCCAAGGAGGCCATCGTCATGAGCGACCTCTTCGAGGTCGCCGGCTACAGCCGCGAGTCGCTCGTCTTCGACAAGGGGAAGCTGCTGAGCGACTACGAGCAGTACAAGAAACCGCAGGTCCGCAAGGCCGGCTGAGCCCTCCTCCATCCCGCTGGCACCCCCGGTCGAGACGCGTGGCAAACCGCTGCGACCCGAGGCCGGATGCGCGATCGCGGGTCGCCCAAGCCCTTCATTCCCAAGCGCTTTTCGCTCTTGCAGTACAAGAGGGGATTGTCTTAGTTGTGCCGGGCTTGTGAAGGCATTCACGAGGAGGGGCTGCCGTGGAGTTCGTGGTTCTGATCGTCAGCGCGGTCCTGGTCAACAACTTCGTCCTCAGCCGCTTCTTGGGCATCTGTCCCTTCCTGGGCGTGTCCAAGAAGCTGACGACCGCGCTCGGCATGACCGGCGCCGTGGCCTTCGTGATGACCCTGGCCAGTGTCGTGAGCTGGCTGGTCTACCACCTGCTGCTCAGGCCCTTCGACCTCGTCTACCTCCAGACCCTCGCCTTCATCCTCATCATCGCGTCGATGGTGCAGCTCGTGGAGCTCGCGCTGCAGAAGCTCAGCCCGGCGCTCTACCGTTCCCTTGGCATCTTCTTGCCGTTGATCACCACCAACTGCGCGGTGCTGGGCGTCGCCGTGCTCAACATCCAGAGCGAGTACAGCCTGCTGAGGACCACGGTCTTCGGCCTGGCCGCGGCCGTGGGCTTCGGGCTGGCGATCCTGCTCTTTGCAGGCATCCGCGAGGTGCTCGACCTGGCCGACACCCCGAAGGCCTTCAAGGGGACGGCCATCGCGCTGGTCACCGCCGGCGTGCTCTCGCTGGCCTTCATGGGATTCGCGGGGCTGGTCCGCTAGGAGAGGAGATCGCCGTGCTCGTCGCCACCGCCGTCATCGCCGGACTCGGACTCGTCTCGGGCTTGGGACTGAGTCTCGCGGCCCGTTTCTTCGCCGTCGAGGTCGATCCGCGCCAGGAAGAGATCGTAGACCTCATGCCCGGCGCCAACTGCGGCGGCTGCGGCCTGGCTGGCTGCGGCGATTTCGCGCGCGCGGTCGTGGCCGGTTCCATGGCGCCGGATGGCTGCCCGGTGGGTGGCTCGGAAGTCGCGCGGGCCGTTGCAGCGGTGATGGGGATCGGCTTCGAGGAGAAGGAAAGGCGCGTGGCCCTGATCCACTGCCAGGGCACAGGCGACGTGGCAGGACTGAAGTTCCGCTACAACGGACTGGCCAGTTGCGCCAGCGCCGCTCTGCTTGGCGGCGGTGACAAGCTCTGCGGCTATGGCTGCCTCGGACTCGGTGACTGCCAGGAGGCCTGCGGCTTCGGGGCGATCGAGATGACCACAGGCGGCATCGCCCACGTGATCCCCGAACGCTGCACAGCCTGCGGCCAGTGCGTCGCCGCCTGCCCCAAGGACCTCGTCGAGCTGGTACCGGCCAGCGCGCCGATTCACGTGCTCTGCGGCAGCCGCGACAAGGGCGGTGTGGCGCGCAAGGCCTGTTCGCTCGCCTGCATCGGCTGTAAGAAGTGCGAGAAGTTCCATGCGGAGGGGCAAGTGGTCGTGGAAGACTTCCTGGCGAGGGTCGACTACGAAAATCCCCCCGCGGACGCGGCCGTGCTGGAAGAGTGTCCGAGCGGCGCGATCGTCGAAGTTCACCTGGGCGGCAAGGGAAGCGTCCACTAGGGCCGGGAGCGGAGGAGGCCATGCGCTTCAAGGGCGGCATTCACCCCGAATACCACAAGGACACGGCGGGCCTGGCCACCGAGACCATGCCTTTGGTTGAACGCTACGTCGTGCCGCTCAGCCAGCACCTCGGCGCGCCGGGCGAGGCGATCGTCGAAAAGGGGCAGAAGGTTGCGCGCGGCGAGCCCCTGTCCAAGCCCGGCGGTTTTGTCTCCGTGCCCGTGCACGCGCCTACCAGCGGCAAGGTGAAGGCCATCAAGGAGCTGCCCCATCCCTTCGGGCGCAACCTGCCGGCGGTGGAGATCGTAGCGGACGGCGAGGACCGCCCCTGGGACGGCATCGCGCCGCGCGGAAACTGGCGGGAGCTCGAACCCCAGCAAATCAAGGACGCCCTGCGCGACGCGGGCCTGGTGGGCATGGGCGGGGCCACCTTCCCCACGCACGTGAAACTGAGCCCACCGGCCGAGAAGCCCATCGACACCTTCATCCTCAACGGCGCGGAGTGCGAGCCCTATCTCACCAGCGACCACCGCGTGATGCTGGAGCAGCCGCGCGAGGTGATGGAGGGCGTGGGGCTGATGATGCGCACGCTGGGCGTGACTAGGGCGCACGTCGGCATCGAGGCCAACAAGGCCGACTCCCTGGCCGCGCTCGAGGCGGCCTGCCCGCCCAGCCTCGACGTGGACTTCGCGCTGCTGGAGGTGAAGTACCCACAGGGTTCGGAGAAGCATCTCATCTACGCACTGACGGGACGCGCCGTGCCGGCCGGCGGCCTGCCCATGGACGTGGGCTGTCTGGTGCAGAACGTGGGCACGGCGGTGGCTGCCTGCGAGGCGATCGAACGCGGCCAGCCCCTGATCGAGCGCGTAACGACCGTCACGGGCGATGGCATCAGCACTGCGAAGAACCTGCGCCTGCGCGTGGGTACGCCGCTGGAGGACATCCTGGGCTTCTGCGGCGGCCTCGACGCGCAGATCGCCAAGGTGATCTTCGGCGGGCCGATGATGGGCATGGGCCAGTTCAACCTCGCGGTGCCGGCGATCAAGGGCACCAGCGGCATCCTCTGCCTGCGCGAGGAGCGTGTGACGCAGTTTTTGGCCGACCCCTGCATCCGCTGCGGCGCCTGTGTGGACGCCTGCCCCATGGGACTGGTGCCCAGTGCGCTGGGTGTGATCAGCGAGCGGGGCCGCTTCGCGGACCTGGCGGATTACAGCATCCTCGACTGCATCGAGTGCGGCAGCTGCGCTTACGTCTGTCCGTCCTATCGTCCCCTGGTCCAGCTCCTCCGGCGCGGCAAGGCGGAGCTGCGCGAGATCCAGAAGGCGGAGCGGGGAGCAGCCTAGTGCCACCGGAGGCATGATTAAGGAGAGCATGAGCGAAGAGCAGAAGCCCGAGGGCGCGCCGGAGACAGCCGCCGCGCCGGAGGACAAGCCGGCGAAGAAGGCCGATAAGAAGAAGGAGCCCGCGGGGCCGCTCTTGGTGATGAGCGCGTCGCCGCATGTGCACCGCGAGCAGAACGTGCCAGGGATCATGCGCGATGTCGTGATCGCGCTCCTGCCCGCCACGCTCGTCGGCCTCTGGTTCTTCGGGCTGCCAGCGCTGAAGGTGCTGGCGCTCTCGCTGGCCGGCTGCCTGCTCTTCGAATGGGCCTTCCTGAAGGCCATGAAGCGGCGCGGCAGCCTGCGCGATCTGAGCGCCGTGGTCACGGGCCTGCTCCTGGCGATGAACCTGCCGCCCACGAGCCCCTGGTGGCTGGTGCTCGTCGGCTGCCTGGTCGCCATCATCCTGGGCAAGCAGATCTACGGTGGACTTGGCTACAACCCCTTCAACCCTGCGCTGGTCGCGCGCGTCTTCCTGCTCATCTCCTTCCCCGTGCAGATGACGACCTGGCTGCGACCCGCGGCGAATCCACTGGCCGTGGACGCGACCACGGGCGCGACGCCACTCGGCGCCGTGCGCGACCACATGAGTCTCGGGAACACATTGCCGCTCCCCGCCGATCTCGCCACGCCCGCCTGGAAGCTGCTCGTGGGCCTGAGGGGCGGTTCGCTGGGCGAGGCGAGCGTGATCGCCCTGCTACTCGGCGGGCTCTTCCTGCTCTGGCGTGGGCACATCCGCTGGCAGATCCCCGTCGGCTTCATCGGTACGCTACTCGTCGTGACCGGCGTTGCGTGGCTCGCCGACCCCGGCCGCTACGCCTCGCCGCTCCTGCACGGGCTCTCGGGCGGACTCCTGCTCGGCGCCTTCTTCATGGCGACCGACATGGTGACCAGCCCCGTCACGCGCAAGGGCATGTTGATCTTCGGCGTCGGCTGCGGGCTGCTCACCGCGGTGATCCGGCTCTGGGGCGGCTATCCCGAGGGCGTGAGCTTCGCGATCCTGCTGATGAACGCCGCCACGCCGCTCATCGACCGTTACACGAAGCCGCGGGTCTTCGGCACGGGACGCAAGCTCTACGAGGAGGTGAAGGCGGCATGAAGGACATGCTGAACCTCTCGCTGCGCCTCGCACTGATCTGTGCCGTGGCCGCGCTGCTGCTCAGCCAGGTGAACGCATTGACCCGCGAGCCCATCCGCCAGGCGATGCTGCGGGCGAAGATGGAGGCGGTCGAAGCCGTGCTGCCGCTCTTCGACAACTCGCCCGACGCGGACCGCGTGACGCTCGCGGACGCGGCGGGCGACAGCGTGGACTACTACCGCGGCTTCCTGGAGGACGAGCCCACCGGCGCCGCCTTCCGCGCATTGAGCGGGGCGGGTTACTCGGGCGAGATCGAGCTGATGGTGGGCGTGGACACCGGCGGCAGGGTGAGCGGCGTACGCATCCTGCGCCACGCCGAGACGCCCGGCCTGGGCGCGAAGTACGCGGACCCCGCGCTGCTCACGGACTACTACGCGGGCCGCGGCCTGGCGGACACGGACTGGCGCGTGGGCAAGGACGGCGGCGACCTGGACGCCGTGACCGGCGCCACGGTAACCGGCCGCGCCCTGGCGGGCGCCATCTCCGCGGCGCTGAGCGGCTACGAGGAGAGGCGAGCGCAGATCCTCGATGCGGCGCGGCGAGGCGCTGCAGAATCGGATTCGATCGCAGCGGCGAGCGCGGCAGAGGGCGATTCCACCGGCGTACGCAGGACCAGCGAGGAGGTGCAGCCGTGAGCCTGGGTCAGATCTTCACCCGCGGCATCTGGCGCGAGAATCCCATCTTCCGGCTCTTGCTCGGGCTCTGCCCGACGCTGGCGGTGACGACCTCGGTGGAGAACGGCCTCGGCATGGGCTTAGCTGCCACCTTCGTGCTCTTCTGCAGCAACACGATCATCTCGCTGATCCGGGGCTTCATCCCGAAGAAGGTGCGCATCCCGGCCTTCATCGTGGTGATCGCGAGCTTCGTCACCATCGTCGACCTGGTGATGCACGGCTTCCTCTACGATCTGCACAAGAGCCTGGGGCTCTTCATCCCGCTGATCGTAGTCAACTGCATCATCCTCGGCCGGGCCGAAGCTTTCGCTAGCCGTCACTCGCTCCTGCACTCCATGGTGGACGGTATCGGTATGGGCCTCGGCTTCACGCTGGGGCTGGTCGTGCTGGCAGCTGTGCGGGAAGTCTTCGGCAACGGCACCCTGCTCGGCTACGGCCTCTTCGGCCCCGACTTTCCGCCGGTGCTGGTGATGATCCTGCCGCCAGGTGCCTTCCTCACTCTGGGGCTTCTACTCGCGGGCATGAACCGCCTCGAGGAGCGCCGCGCCATCCGCGCGGGCGAGGAGTACGAGCCGCCGCGAGAGATGGACTGCGGCTCCTGCGTGCTCTGCAAGCTCGGCGATGAGGATCAGCCCGTGGTCTGACAGGCGGCGGCCGCGCTGTCCCCGAACCCTCACACCTGCTACAATGGATCCCGCCAGTGATGCCTGGCGTGGGCATCGCGCATCGTCCCCTGAACAGAACAGCCTCTAGAGGGAGTCCCATGAGTGATCGATCAGGCCACGCGGCGCTGCCCCTCGCCGTCTTCCGTGTAGCACTTGCGCTCGCGGCACTCGTCCTCGCGAGCAGTGGGGCCTCGGCCCTGGGCTACGACGTGGACATCGACCAGAGCCAGAGCCGGCTCATCCTGACCGTCTTCGGCGGCGACTACTCGGGGGACATGGACGGCACGCTACACTTCGACGCCTTCCCCGACCTGACCGACGGCGCCAGCGCGGAGATCACGGACTTCGACGCCACCGTCGAAGACATCGAGATGGGCCTCGCGGCCCTGCGCGACATGACGGTCACGAGCAATCCCGCGATTCCCTCCTGGGGCATGATCTCCGATCCCCTCGTCGGCGACGACCACGTCTACATCTTCCAGCAGCTCTACCTGGTGGTGGACGCCGTCTACGATCCCCTCATCGGGGGGGACGAGCCGATCCACTCCGAGACCGAGCTCTGCCTCGGTGATCTCACCTTCTGCGTGGAGCCGAACGGACTGGCCGACCTCGACACCGCCACCTTCTGGTTCGAGGTCCTGGCGAACGGTGTGATCCCTGCCGACGAGAATCCCCTCGGCGTCGACATTCCCTTCCAGGTGATCGTGAAGGGGCAGGGCATGCAGGACGCGACGGGCGTGGCGGAGGCGGAGTTCGGCCCTCCCGCTCGGGACCTGCGCGTCTGGCCGAACCCCGCGCTCGCGACGGTGTCCTTCTCGCTCGGCGCGCAGGACGCGGAGCCGCTGCGCGTCGAGATCTTCGACGTGGCCGGCCGGCACATTACGACCCTGAGCGGGGGCGCCGACTCGGAGCAGCTCGTTTGGGACCGCCGGGACCTCCGCGGCGAGCGGGTCGGGGCGGGCGTCTACCTGGCCCGCTACCGGCAGGGGGATCGTGCGGGGAGTGGCAAGGTCCTGCTGATCCACTAAGCGACTAGAAGAACTCGATCGCGTAGTGCTCGCCGTAGCCGGCGAGCAGCTCGATGCGCCCGGCCAGAGCCCGCGTCGCCAGCACGCGGGCTTTTTCCTGCGCGCTGGTCCGCGGCAGGACCAGGACGGCGTCCACATCGGGGTAGGACTCGGCGAGCATGCGCATCGCGCCCACGGGCCCGAGGACGAAGAGCGCGGTCGAGAGCGCGTCGGCGAGAGTGGCGCTTTCGCTGACGACCGTCGCGCTGAGCAGGTCGCCCGCGGGCCGGCCGGTGACGGGGTTCATGATGTGCCCGTAGCGGCGGCCGTCGATCGTGACGAAGCGCTCGTAGGAGCCGCTCGTGGCCAGAGCGCGCCCGCTCACTTCAAGCCGCGCGAAGACGCGCTCGCGGTCGCGAGGGTCACGCACTCCCACGCGCCAGTCGCGCATTCCCCGGGCGCCGCCGAGACAGAAGAGGTTTCCACCCAGATCCACGAGCGCGTCGCGTAGACCGAGTGCGCGCAGGGATTCCGCGGCGCGATCCACGGCGAAGCCCTTTGCGATGCCGCCCAGGTCGAAGGCGGTGCCCGCGCGTGTCTTGGTGACACGCCGCCGCGCGGCATCGAACTCGTAGCCGCCGAGCAGGGCGAGGGTCGAATCCAGCTCGGCCCGCGACGGCAGGCGCCCCTGGCGCCGGTAGAAGCCCCAGAGACGCATCAGCGGTTCGGCCGTGGGCTCGAAGGCGCCGCCGCTCGCGTCGCGCACTTCTTCCGCCGCCGCGAGGCATTCGCCGAGCCAGGGGGAGAGCGTGATCGCGGAGTCTGCCGGCGCGCGGTTCAGGCGCGAGATCTCCGACAGCGGGTCCCAGGTGCTCATGACCGTGTTCACCGAGTCGAAGGCGGCTTTCATTGCTGCGAGGGCGGGCGCGTGCAGGGCGGGATCCTCGTCGTGGACCTCGAGGCGGGCGTAGGTGCCCATGGTCTCGAACTCGCGCACCCAGGGCGCCGGCTCCGCAGCGCCGGCCGGGGCCGGGAACAGGGCCGCCAGGCCCAGCGCGAATGTGACCGGACGGATCAATCGCGCCAGTCGCGGCTGTGCGCCTCGACGGCGGTGATGAAGTCGGGAGACTCCGTGTCGGCCAGGCCCTTGATGGCGGGATCGTCCTTGTGGTCCCAGATCGTCTCGTCGGGCAGGACCTGCCCCGGCGGAGCGCCCCAGAAGTTCAGGCCCACCTTCACCGTGTCGCCGGCGGCGACGTTCTGGAAGACGAGATTGATCGCCGGCGAGCCGGTGTTGTCCAGGAAGTTATTCAGCGTGATCTTCGGCGCGGTGCCCTTGTCGTAGTGCCCCGAGCTGAAGACGTCCCGGATGAGGATCCCCGGCGAGCAGTTCTCCATGTCGCAGTAGTGGATCTCGCTGGGGGAGTTGCCCGCGAGCTCCACGCCGGCGCCGCTGCAGTCCACGAACCAGCAATTGCTCACCTCCACCCTGGAGCCCGCCAGCACGAGGCCGCTGCCCTCCGGGTTGCTGATCTTCAGCCCCTCGATCTGGGTGCCCTCGCCAGAAGCTATCACGCTGAGACTGCCCAGGATCTCATAGAGATCGACCTGGCTGCCGGTGTGCCGCTTCAGGGTGACGTCCGGCGGCAGGACGACATCGCCCACGAAGGGGCCAGCGCCCGTGAGGATGATGCGGTCGCCGGGCTCGGCCACGGCCGCGGCCTCGGCGAGGGTGTAGTCGCCCGGAACCTGGAGGACGCTGTAGTCGGGCGTGAAGGGGCCCTCGTCCTTCTTGGCGCAGGCGAGGCCCAGGACCAGGAGCAGGGCCGTCAGCGGCGGAATCCAGCGTGTCATGAATCGATCCTTCCGGGTGGGATGGGTGGAGTCGGCCGAATCATAAGGCCTTCCGGCGGGAAACTCCAGGGCGGGCTTGGCCGCTGCGAGGAGGGGCTGGCCATGGCCGGAGCCTTGGTGTAAACTACAGATCCGTCAACTTTCGTTACGCTTTGGCGCCCGGGGGCGCCGACCGAGATGCTCGGAGAGATCTTCCAATCGCGCTATCAGGTGGAGGAGAGCCTTCTCGAGGGCCCCGTCTTTCGTTCCTACCGGGTGACGGACCTGCTGGGGAAGAGACCGGGCCTGCTCTTCCTCTATCCTTACGAGAACCGCTCCCCCCTCGATATCAGCAGCTTCCTCTATCGCCACGAGCGCTTTCACGAAGCCCTGGGAGCGCGGGTGCCCGCCTGTCAGGTGGGCGAGGCGGATGCTTCCCTCTACGTCCTCTGCGAGCTGGAGGGCGCGGCCAGTCCCCTGAGCCTGCCCCTGGGGAAAAAGCCCCTGGCCCTACTGCTGAGCCGGATCCTGCGCGACATCGAGAGTTGCCGGCGCGCGGGACTGCGGATCTTCGAGCTATCGCCCGAGATGATCTGGACCGGCGAGGCCGGCGAGCCCTCCTACCTGCCGCCCGTCTTCCTGCACTTCCCTGGTCTGCTGCCGACCGGGGAGACGCCCGCTGCTTCCGCGCCCGAGCTCGGCTGGGGCATGGACGACTTCGGCTCCGTCGACCTCCACGCCTTCGGTGTCCTCGTCGAGCAGCTCTCTCGGGGACGGGTCGAGTGGCAGGGTTTCCGGCGCAACGTGTTGCCCCGTCTGCTCGCGAACGATCCCGCCGCGCGGCCCCTGCCGCGCGAGCTGGCGGGCGAGAAGCCGCTGTCGGTGCTGCCGGAGCTCGAGGAGCTGCGGGACGCACCGGAGGACGGGGAGGCCGTGCCCGGGCTGGACGAGGATGTCCTGACTACGCTGCAGACGGCGCTCGCGACCTTCGGCGCAGGGGAGAACGTGCTGATCCGTGTGAGCGGGACGTCGACGCCGGGCGTGCTCGCCTCCTGGCGGCCCCAGCTCGTCCGCTGGCTCGCGCTGCATGGAGGCGAGGCCTTGCGCGCGAAGCCGTACAGCTGGGCCCAGAGCGGCGGGGACTCCGCCCCGCCGGCCGCCCTCTTCTTCTGCGACAGCTGCGAGAGTCCCGCGGTGCTCCTGAGCCCCCTCTGGTCTCGCCTCGCCGGCGAGGGCTCGGCCGGACGCTTCTTTATCCTCTATGACGAAGATGTGTTCGCCGCGAGTCCCGTCCTCGAGGCCCGCGTCCTGGAGCTCTTCGGCGAGATCCCTCGGCTCCGACAAGAAAAGCTGTCGCTCCCCCCCCCGAGCGACGTCGATCCTGGGGAGCGCCACGAGCGCTGTGCCCAGGTCGACCGGTCGCTGCTGGAGATCCTCGCCCTCCAGGACGAGCCGGCGGTACTGGGCCTGCTCGGACGCTTCTTTCCCGTGCACGAACAGGAGTTCTTCGCGCGCATCGACGGCCTCTACCAGGCCGGAGAGCTCGCCTGGGGCTCCGGCCTGGACGAGACGATGGGGGTGTGGGGGCAGCGCGCCGAGCTGGCCGATCCCGTCTGGCGGCGATGGATCCGCGAGGGCATGGATCCGGATCGGCGCCGCGAGCTGCACCGTCTCTGCGTGAACCTGCGGGAAGGCGGCCTGCGCCGCGGTCCCGTCCACGCGCTCCAGCGGCTGAGACACCTCCTGGGCGCGGAAGACTGGCCCCTGGCGGCGCGGGAAGGGCTCGAGCTCTTCCGGCTCAGCCGAAACAAGGGGTGGGTCCTCCTGCGGGAGGAGCTTGCAGGTGTCCTGCGCTCGCCGCCGGTCGAGAACCTGCTGCCCGTGGCGGGGAAGCAGGATCTCTACCTCCACCTGGGCGGGCGTCTGCAGAGACAGGGCAAGCTGGAGGAGGCGGACGCCATCTACCGGCAGGGACTCCATTCGCTGACGGGGAATCCCCGCTTCCTCGACGAGCTCCTCGCCGAGACGTCGCAGCCGCCCCAGATCCGGGAGCAGGACCGAGGCGCCGCTCTCGTCGCTGCGAGTGCGCTCGTCCGGGGCTTGGCCGAGATCAGCGAGACGCGGGGCGAGTTCGCCCGGGGGATCCAGTGCCTGACCCGGATGCTGGACGGTTTCTCCGAGGACTTCTCCGCCCACGGGCGAGGGATCCTCTACAACGACCTGGCCTGGCTCTACTACCGCAAGGGGCAGCACGAGCAGGCCGTGGAGCGCAGCGAGGTCGCACTCCGCCTCTTCGATCCGGCCGAGCATCTGCTCGAGCTCGGGCAGACCTACAACACCCTCGGCGCTGCGCAGTGGGCGCTGAACCACTGGGCCGAAGCGGAGACATACTACAAGCGCTCCCTGGCCCTGCGCGAGAAGGCCGGCGACGAGAACCGCATCGCGGCGAGCCTGAACAACCTCGGCAACCTCTACCGTCACACCGAGCGCTTCCCCCTGGCCATCGACTACTTCAATCGCAGCATGGCCATCAAGAAGCGGAACAAGAACTACGTCGGCTACCTGATCAGTCTCTACAACGTCGCGCTGATCAGCTTCGAGATGAACGACCTGAAGACGGCGCGCAACCAGTGCGACGAGTGCCTCGAATTGAACCGCGTGGTTGGCAACGTCCAGCTGGGCGCGGAGGTCAAGGGCCTCCTTGGAGAGATCGCCCAGGTCGAGGGGCAGCTCGAGGAAGCCGCCGCGCACCTGGAGGAGGCTATCGCCGTCTGCCGCGAGATCGAGGCGCACACCGAACTGGCGACGATGCTGCGGCGCATGGTGCCGGTACAGCTCGCTGTCGGCGAGCTCGACACCACGCACGCGACCATCGAGGACGGCCTGGAGGAGAGCTGGCGCGTGGGCTCCCGTTTCGAGGAGGCGCAGATCCGCGTCTTCGAGGCGGAGTATCACCTCGCCCGCGAGGACACCGCGGCCGCGCTGAAGTCTCTCGAAAGCGCGGCGGACATCTTCTCCGCCCTCGACCGCTACGAGTGGCTCGCCAGGGTCTACAGCCGGATGGGTCTGATGCTGCTCGACGACGGGCAGGAGCTCAAGGCGCGTGAATACCTCCAGCAGGCCACGGACATCATCGAGCGGCGGAAGGTCAGTGCGCTGCTCGCCGAGTGGGAGACCCTGCAGACCCGGCTCCAGCAGCGCCTGGGCCACTACGTGCAGCGGATCGAGAGCGAGGGCAAGACCCGCCTCGCCGGCCTCTACCAGGCGCTCAATCTGATGAGCGGCCGGGGGGATGTGACGGAGGTTCTCGGGCAGGTCCTGGCGCTCCTGGCGGGCTCCTTCGGCTACCGGCGCGCGGCGCTCTGCCTCTTCGACGGCCTGAGCGGCGCCAGCGCCGAGGGGCCTCTCCTGCTGGGTGCCGGCGATTTCCCCGACGAGAGCACCTGGCTGGAGAGGTCCGTCGAGCTCGGAGAGCAGCCGAGCATCTCGGTGGAGGATCACGAGGAGGGCGGCGACGGACTGACTCGAATCTTCATTCCCCTGCAGACGGACGGGCAGATTCCCGGCCTGCTCGGTCTGGAGCGCGCGGCGGCACCCTGCGACGAGGAGGAACGGGACTTCCTGAGCAGCTTCGCACGCCTGCTCGCCCTCGGGCTGACGGGGGGCGGGCCGGGTGCGCGTCCGCCGCAGGTTGATAGCGCCGCGCCGCAGGACGGTTCGAGCGGGATCCAGCAGGCCAGGCTCATCGGCAAGGGCCGGGACATGCGGCGGGTGCGCCGGCTCATCGTGCAGGTGCAGGACGTGGAAGCCACGGTTCTGATCACCGGCGAGTCTGGCACCGGCAAGGAGGAGGTGGCGCGGGCTATCCACTACGGCAGCGCGCGAGGCGCGCAGCCCTTCCTGGCCGTGAACTGTGCGTCGATTCCCACGCAGCTCCTGGAGAGCACCCTCTTCGGGCACGAACGCGGCGCCTTTACCGGCGCCAGCCACCGGCACATCGGCGTCTTCGAAGAGGCGGAGGGCGGCACGGTCTTCCTGGACGAGATCGGCGAGATGGGTCCCGACATGCAGGCCAAGCTGTTGCGCGTGCTACAGAACAAGCAGTTCACGCGGGTGGGGGGGAACCTGAGCCTGCGCTGTGATGTCCGCATCCTCACCGCGACGAATCGCAAGCTCGAGGAGGAAGTGAAGGCGAGCCGCTTTCGGGAGGACCTGTTCTACCGCATCAACGTGCTCCGCATCCACCTTCTGCCCCTCCGGCAAAAGCGGGAGGACCTCCCTCTCCTCATCGAGTACTTCCTCGCGCAGTCGGCCCGCGAGCTCGGGATCGAGGCGAAGCGACTCTCCTCGGACGTCATGGAGCTCTTCCTCCGTCATCCCTGGCCGGGGAACGTGCGGCAGCTGCAGAATGTCATCAATTCCTGCGTCATCCTGTCCCGCTCGCCGATCATCCAGCGTGAGGACCTTCCCGAGGACCTCCAGGAGACGGGAGGGGTGGATCCCAGCGGCCGGAGCCTGGACGACCTGGCGCAAATGCTTATCCGTTCGGGATCATTCTCGGAGGATCAGCCTCTGGAGGAGAATCTGCTGGCTTCGCTGGCCCGTCATCTGGTGGACGAGCTGGGCAGTAAGGCCAAGGCAGCGAGAATGTTAGGAATAAGTCGACCTGCGCTCTATCGCAGACTGAAAGTTTATGATACACTACACGACGAGGGGTGAGTAGGCGAACCCATGACACCCCTGTAACCGGGTGCCCACACTCGGTTTGCGCATCGGATAGTTCGCCCCGGGCGAATGGAGCCAAGGAAGGTATCGGATGTCGAAGGTAACCCGCCTTTGTGGACTCGCGCTCCTGATCGTGGGCCTGCTCGTCGCGCCCAAGACGCATGCTGAGCTGGGAGACCATGTCATCGAGCTGGGACCCGGCATGCACGAATTCGAGCTGGGAGGGGAAGACTTCCTGGTCGTCACGACCCAGAATCTCCGGATCTGCTTCGATGGCATCACGCCTCAGCGGGTCTGGGGCGCGCTCATCCCGTTGGATGGTTGGAATCTGGAGCTCGTGAAATTCATCTGGATCAGCGACAACTTCGACCTCCTCACCTTGCACGAGGGCATCCTCGCCGGCAGGGAATGGCGTTTCGACAGCGACGACGTCACAGGCCACAACGAGAAATTCGACTAGACGACGGCTCCTCACAATCCCTCAGCTGGTGTAAGGAATCCTTACACCAGCTGTTTTTTTTACGCTTTCAAGGCGAGTCAAGGATCCACAAGGGGGCATCTTTTTCCTTTCAGTCCTAACAGGTTGTGGGGGAGTCGATTACGGGGGCGAGTTTTTCCGCGTCGAGGACAAAGTGGCACGAGTCCTGCGTTAGCTCTATTGCCCGAGTATCCGGTATCATTCCAAAAGGCCAGGGGAGGAGGAGCATTATGGGGACTCTTCCTCCCCTTATTTAAGGCTCGTGAAACTGAGTCTTATGTCAAGAGGAGTGGTGGCATGGCTCTTCCGCATCAGCGGAAGAGCCTCTTTTTTTTGGGCAGCAAGGCATGGGGATCCGGTACACGCGACGAGGATCGAGAAGAGCCGAGCGTCTGCTAGGGTTCTTCGGCCCGGGCCGAAAGGGCGGCTTCGATCCGGCCCAGATCGGGCTGGAGGATGGTGTAGAAGCTACGGTGAATCCTCGTCCCCTCGCTATGAAAGGCGTGGTAGTCGAGATAGAGGGTCGGGTTGAAGAAGCGCTCGTCCGGCTCGACCGAGAAGTGGACGATATAGCTCGCGGAGTCGCCGGGACCCAGGTCGCCGAGGCCGGTCGTGCCTCCGAGCAGGGGAGGGTTCTCGCTGCGCAGCTCGAGGAAGATCACGGGCTCGGGGTTCGGGTTGGACAGAGCGATGCTCATCGCGACTTTGCCAGCCGCCAGATCGCATTCGACGAAATCGACCGTGACAGCCAAGTAGGGTCTTTCCTGTTCGATTCGGATCCTCTCACCCTCGTAGTCGGTGTAGGCGAGCAGGAAGCGCGGCTGAAAGAGCAAGGTCTCCGCTGGCATGCGGAAGGTGAAGCGGCGGCTCGAGCGCTCCTCCTTCGCGAGATCGCTCAACTCGAAGGTCCCTTCGAGCGCGGGGGGTTCCGTGCTGAGGAATACATGGCTGACGGGCAGGCCGCCCAGATTGCGGACCGTGATCTCGTAGGCGAGCAGTCCCTGGGTATGGTCGTACTCCAGGAAGCGCATACTCGTCTCCACGGTCGCGCGCGGGGCGCTGGCACCGAGCGCGAGTGCGAAGAGGGCGCAGAAGAGCGCCGCCATCAGGCGCGACGCGGGCGGGATGAGCTGTCGAATCCGCATGTCTACCTCCCGATGGCCCTGGCACGATAACGCGCAGCTCCACCCGGAGCAAGGCTTTCAGGACCTGCCCTCTCTCGTGATCGGGGCTTTACACGGGCCCGGGGGAAGGAGAGAATGGCGGTCAGGAGGTACCAATCATGGACTGCATCTTCTGCAAGATCGCGAGCGGGGAGCTGCCCTCGCACAAGCTCTACGAGGATGAGCGGGTCCTGGCCTTCCTCGACATCCAGCCCGGCACGGAGGGGCACGCCCTCGTGATCCCGAAGCGTCACGCCACCGACTTCTTCGATCTGGAGGAGGAGGACCGCAACGCCGTGATGCGCGCGGCCCGGCTCGTGGCCGAACCCCTGATGGAAACGACGGGAGCCGAGGGCTTGAATCTCCACCAGTCCAATGGCCAGGCGGCGGGTCAGGTGATCTTCCACTTCCATCTCCACCTGCTCCCGAGACGCAGCGAGGACGACCTGCGGAGTCCCTGGCGGGCCCAGGAGTCGGATGCCGATCGCCTGACGGAACTGGCCGCCCGGATCGCGGCCGCGCTCCCGTGATCGGTGTCACTTCGCCGCGACGCCCTACATGGAGTAGTCTTGTTGACCCAGATGATACGAAATGCTATACTGCATCCGTCCAAGTTGGCAGGTTTAGCCTGACACTCTTCTGAGTTCTACATCTGGACAACCGCAAGGCCCCGAATCCGCAAGGCTTCGGGGTTTTTCTTTCCCCCCTGGTCCGAGAAGAGATTTCCCTCCCCGGATCGAATTCCGTTGACATCACCATCATGTCGTGGTTAAAAACATACAGATCCCCCACATGTTGTGGTCTGGGGTGGCCGCTTAATCGTTGACGTGTCGATGGTTACAGGCCGAATGGGCTCGCGCCCACAGGGTTCGTCACGGTGGAAGTGACACGATTCGACTCGAACCCTCTTCCGCCTCTTCCCTCCCTCGCGAGTCCAGATAATTGCAGCGCACTGAATACAACGTCTGGTCGAAGCCATATCTAATAGTTTTTTAAGGAGTGACCTATGGAGCCGACGAGCCGCACTGTCCCCCAGCCTCAGAATTCCGGTCGGTCCCAGGATGGCAACCCCTCTCCGCGGCCGGCCCCTTTCCGTATCGAGCGGCACTTCGCCGAAGGAGGTACGCACCCCTTCGACGCGATCAAGTGGGAACGCCGCCGCGCCGTCATCACGGACGAGGAGGGCCAGGTCATCTTCGAGCAGGGCGACGTCGAGATTCCCTCGAGTTGGTCCATGCTGGCGACGAACGTCGTCACCTCGAAGTACTTCTACGGCGAACAGGGGACGGGCGAGCGGGAGTACTCGGTCAGGCAGCTCGTCCACCGCGTGGCGCGCACCCTGGCTGACTGGGGCCTGGAGGATGGCTACTTCGCCACCCCGGAGGATTCCGAGGTCTTCTACCACGAGATGTGCTTCTTGCTGGTCAACCAGTACGGGGCGTACAACAGCCCGGTCTGGTTCAACCTGGGCCTTTTCCACGTCGACGGCATCGAGGGCAGTCCCGGAGGCTATCGATTCGACCCGTCCTCGCGCAACACCCTCCGCGTGGAGGCCAGCTACGAGAGCCCGCAGTGCTCCGCCTGCTTCATCCAGTCCGTCGAGGACAACATGGAATCCATCATGCGCCTTGCCACGGCGGAGGCCATGCTCTTCAAGTACGGCTCCGGCACGGGCACGGACCTCTCCACGATTCGCAGTTCCAAGGAGAAGCTGTCCGGCGGCGGGCAGCCCAGCGGCCCACTCTCCTTCATGCGCGTCTACGACCAGATCGCCGCCGTGGTGAAATCCGGCGGCAAGACCCGCCGCGCGGCGAAGATGCAGAGCCTGAAGGCCACGCATCCGGACATCATCGAGTTCATCAACGCCAAACGCGAGGAGGAAGAGAAGGCCTGGGCGCTGATCGAGCAGGGCTACGACGGCAGCTACAACGGCGACGCCTACGGGTCGGTGATGTTCCAGAACTCCAACTTCTCGGTCCGCTGCAGTGAAGAGTTTTTCCAGGCCGTGGACGAGGACGACTACCTGCAGACCTACGCCGTCACGACGGGTGATCCAATCGGTCGCCACAAGGCGCGCGAGACGCTGCGACTGATCGCCGAGGGCACCCACATCTGTGGCGATCCCGGCATCCAGTACGACGACACGATCAACCGCTGGCACACCTGCCCGAACTCGGGTCCCATCAACGCCAGCAATCCCTGCAGCGAGTACATGTTCCTCGACAACACGGCCTGCAACCTGGCGAGCCTGAACCTCATGAAGTTCCGCGGCCCCAAGGGGAGTTTCGACACGGACTCCTTCCGCCGCGCGGTGCGGCTCTTCATCCTGGCGCAGGAGATCATCGTGGATCGCGCCAGCTACCCCACCGAGCCCATCGCGAAGAACAGCCACTTCTTCCGTTCGCTGGGCCTGGGCTATGCAAACCTGGGCAGCCTGATCATGTCCGAGGGTCTGCCCTACAACAGCGATGAGGGCAGGAGCTTCGCGGGCGCGGTGACGGCCATCATGGGCGGCGAGGCCTACGCCATGAGCGCGGAGCTCTCCGCCGTGAAGGGGCCTTTCCGCGGCTTCGAGGTGAACCGCGATCCCATGCTGAAGGTCATCGCCCAGCATCGCGACGCGGTGGACGAGATCGACGGCGCGCATGTGCCCGCTCCCCTGCTCGAGGCGGCGCGGGACTGCTGGGACCGCGCCCTCGACCAGGGCGAGAAGCATGGCTTCCGCAACTCCCAGAGCACGCTGCTCGCGCCCACGGGCACGATCGGCTTCATGATGGATTGCGATACGACCGGTGTGGAGCCCGACATCGCGCTGGTGAAGTACAAGCTCCTCGCGGGGGGCGGCACGCTGAAGATCGTCAACCGCACGGTCCCGCAGGCCCTGCAGGTGCTCGGATACAGCCCGTCGGCGATCGAGAGCATCGTCGACTACATCGACCGCCACGACACCATTGAGGGCGCGCCCCACCTGAAGGAGCAGGACCTGCCCGTCTTCGACTGCGCCTTCAAACCCGCGAATGGGGAGCGGTCCATCGAGCACATGGCTCACCTCAGGATGATGGCGGCGGTGCAGCCCTTCCTCAGTGGCGCGATCTCTAAGACGGTGAACGTCCCCCACGAGATCAGCGTGGACGAATTGATGGAAGTCTACACAGAGGGCTGGAAGCTAGGTCTCAAGGCGGTGGCCGTCTACCGGGACGGCTCCAAACGTAGCCAGCCCCTGAGCACGAAGGACTTCGTCCAGGAGGCCGTGGAGGAGTCGGACTCGACGCCGACGCCCTCACCCCGCCGCCGCAAGCTACCAACGACGCGGCACAGCCTCACGCACAAGTTCGACATCCAGGGGCACGAGGGCTATCTCACCGTGGGCCTCTACGAGGACGGCAAGCCCGGTGAGCTCTTCATCACCATGGCCAAGGAGGGCAGCACCATCGGCGGGCTCATGGACTCGTTCGGTACCGCCGTCTCCCTCGGCTTGCAGTACGGCGTGCCGCTAAGCGTCCTGGTGGACAAGTTCATTCACAGCCGCTTCGAGCCGAGCGGCTTCACGCAGAACGAGGAGATCCCCCTCGCGAAGAGCATCCCGGACTACATCTTCCGCTGGCTGGCCATGAACTTCGTGGAGGGCTTCCGCGAGGACCTCAACCTGCCGGCCGCCGCCGATCTCGCCACGGAACCGGAGACGCCCCCCGCCCCCCGGCAGGAGGCGGAGGCCGAGGAATCCGTCAAGATGGATCGGAGGGGGGAGCGCACGGACGGCTTCGATCAGCAGTTCGCTCACTTCCAGGAGGACGCTCCGAGCTGTGACGTCTGCGGCGCGATCACCGTTCGCAACGGGAACTGCTACCGCTGCTACAATTGCGGCAACTCGATGGGCTGTTCCTGAAAAAGTCGCGGCGGGTCTCCGCTCACTCGTGCTTCTCGATGAGAACGAGGCGGGAGTCCTCGGCGATCACACTGGCCAGCTCCACGTCGATTTCGTCGATCTCCTTGTAGCCGATCTGGTGCCGGGGATCGGACTTCCAGCCCAGGCTGTAGCGTACTCGCACGAAGTCCGAGGTGATCACCTTCGACCGGTGGAGGATGCCGGCCTCGCCCGGCTCCCTCACCTCCTGGAAGATCAGTTCCAGCGAATCGACGCTCATGCCCGTGTGCAGGAGCGACAGCTTGTCGTGGAACTGTTGCTGCGTGCGCGGCGTCGGCTCGCCCACGTTCGTGCCGGAAAGGCCGGCGCAGCCGACGGCGAGCAGGGCGATGGCGAGCAGTGCGGGGACGGCGAGGAAAAAGAGCGACTTGCGCATGACCGGCCTCGTGATCGTAGGCTCGCTTGCAGATGGGAGGCGGCCCGTTTACTATGGCCGTTCTCCCGGGCTTCCGGGTGAACCGGACGAGCGTTCGCCCGTCACTGCGGAAGAATAGTACAGGAGGTGATTCCTTGGCCAGGAGGATTGGCATCTTGACCGGCGGCGGGGACGTGCCGGGGCTCAACCCCTGCATCCGGGCCGTTGTCGAGCGCGCCGTCGACGAGGACCTCGAGGTCCTGGGCATCCGCAGCGGCTGGGGGGGACTCCTGCGCATGCGGCCGGGCGACGAAGGGTCCCGGAATGAGTACCTGCAGCGCCTCGACAAGCGCATCGTGCGGACGGTGAGCCGCCACGGCGGCACCTTCCTTCACACGAGCCGCGTCAATCCCGGCGCCACCCGCCCCACGGAGCTCCCCGAGCACCTGCGGGAAAGCTATCCCGTCACGGAGGCCGGCACGGTGGACGCCACCGCCACCATCCTGGCGAACCTGGAATCCCTCGGCCTGGACTCGCTGATCACCATCGGCGGCGACGACACCCTGAGCTACTCCGAGCGTCTGGATCGAGAGGGCGTTCGCGTCGTCGCGATCCCCAAGACCATGGATAACGACGTCTTCGGCACGGACTACTGCATCGGCTTCAGCACCGCCGTCACCCGCAGCACCGATCTGATCAACGATCTGCGCACGGTGGCCGGCAGCCACGAGCGTATCATGATCGTCGAGCTCTTCGGCCGCAACAGCGGCGAGACGGCCCTGATCACCGGCTGGCTGGCCGACGTGGATCGCACCATCATCAGCGAGGTGCCCTTCGATCCGGACAAGCTCGCCCGGCTGCTCGTGCGGGACAAGGAACGCAATCCCAGCGCCTACTCCGTCTGCACGATCAGCGAAGGCGCGCAGATGGAAGGGGGCGCCATCATGGAATCCGGCGAGCCGGACGCCTATGGGCACCGCAAGCTGGGCGGCATCGGTCGGGTCACCACCGAGTACATCCGGGAACGGATCGGAGAGCAGGTCCTCTACCAGCAGCTCTCCTACCTGATGCGCAGCGGCTCGCCGGATTCACTGGACCGCATGGTGTCCCGCAACTTCGGCAACATGGCGATCGACCTCCTCCTCCAGGGGCAGCAGGGGCGCATGGTGTGCCTGACGGGCGGCCGTTACGGCACGGTGTCCCTGCGGGAGACCGTCGCGGGAACGAAACGCGTGGATGTGGAGAATTTTTATGATCTCGAGAAGTACCGCGCCAAGGTTTCCCATGTCCTCGGGAAGCCGATGTTCCTCTATTGATCCTGGTACCGAGGCGGCGCTCGCTGCGCGGTGCGGGGCTTTCGCGCTCAAGAAGCGTCTGGGCCGGGCCGATAGCATGAGTACCGGAGCGAAGGCTCCGGAAAAAGTCGCTGACATTCCCCGCTAGCGACCACCCTTGGGCCCGGAGCAATCCGGGCCGTTTTATTGGATGGGGGAGGGCCAATGGCCAGCTCGATCGCGGTGGGCATCATCGGCACGGGGATTCACGGTTCCCGCTACGCGCAGCACATCGCCCAGGATCTGCCCGAGCTCGCGCTCGCGGCCCTCAGCCGGCGCTCGTCGGAGGGCGCCGAGCAGGCCGAGAAGTGGGGCTGCCGCCACCATCCCCGCTGGCCGGATCTCGTGGACGACCCCGGTGTGGAGGCGGTGATCGCCGCCGTCACCCCGGACCTGAACCCGGCGATCGCCGCCGCCTGCGCCTCGGCCGGCAAGCCCTTGCTCCTGGAGAAGCCCCTGGCCACGGACGTCGCCGCCGGAGAGGGCATGCTGGACGCGGCCGCGCGCGCGGGCATCCCTTTCACCGTGGCCCAGACTCTGCGCTACAACTCGGTGATCGCCGCCCTGCGCCGCGAGCTCGGCCGCGCGGGCCGGCTCCACTCCTTCTCGGCGAGCCAGCGCCTGGAGCGCTCCACGCACCCCTGGCTCGAGGACCCCGCCGTCGCGGGCGGCGGCGTGATCCTGCACACGGCAGTCCACGTCTTCGACGCGCTGCGCTTCATCACCGGGCGCGAGTTCGCCCGTGTCCGGGCGCTCAGCGCCAGGCGCTACAATCCGCAGCTCGAGGACCTCTTCGTCGCAACGCTCGAGATGACCGGTGACCTGCTCGGCACGGTGGACGCGAGCAAGGTGGGGCCGTCGCGCTCGGGCCGCTACGAGTTCGTCGGCGACGAGGGCCAGCTGCAGGGGGACCAGATTCACGGCCGGCTCGAGTTCGTGCGGGGGGCCGACCAGAGCGCCCTGTCCGTGGAGGCGCCGCAACCAACGCTGCCTCCGCTCCTGCGCGACTGGGCGCGGCACCTGCGGGGGGAGGGGCCCAATCCCATCCCCGCCGCGGAGGGTCTGGCCGCCCTGCGGATCTGCGAGGCCTGCCGCCGCTCGGCGGCGGAGGGCAGGGAGGTCACGCCATGAGCACGCGTCCCGGCGAAACATCCGGTGCGGGGACGCGCGGGGACGACGACGGCAGCGCGAGGCCGGAGCCCTGGCGCTGGCTCCATCGCGGCGAGCTGCCCGCCGGGTGCGTCGTCGTGGAAGAGGACCGCAGGCCGCTCGCCCTGCCCGAGGCTCTCCGAGATGCGATCGCGGAGCACTGGCGCCGCGCGGAGTCCCGCGCTCGCTCAGGCGGCGTCCGGCTCTTCGACGGCGCTCTCGCCCAGTACCTCGGCCATGTCGATTCCCCCGGAAGCCTACAGATCCGGCTCGGGCGCACGAGCTACAAGCACTGGCTCTACTGCGCCGGCCGCCGGGATGAGATCGAGGCGCGCTTCGGGCCAGGTTTCGCCAGCCGGCCCTTGGCCCTCTGCGCCGCCCTGCGCACGGCCGATGGCCGGCTGCTCGTCCAGGAGCGCAGTCAGCAAGTGGCCGAAGGAGCGGGGCTCCTGCACGTGCCCGGGGGCCATCTCGATCCGGACCGGCACCGTCGGGAGGGGGAGCTCGATCCCGAGTCCGCCATGCTGGCCGAGCTGTCGGAGGAGTTGGGCCTCGCATCCGCCGAGCTGACGGAGCGCCGCCTGCTCGGCCTGATCGAGAACCGGCAGAATGGCAAGCCCGAGCTGCTCTACTCGTTCCGCTGCGAGCTGGACGCCACCGCCATCGAGCGGCGCGCAGCCGCGAGCCATGACCGCTTCGAGTTCGCCGCCCTGCACTTCGTCCCGGGGATGGGTGCCGAGCTCGCCGCCTGGGCCGCCGAAAACGAAGGACGCCTGGCCGTCCCCAGCCAGGCGCTTCTCGCTGTGCTCTCGTCCTCCCTGTGACGCCCGCCCCCGCGCCCCGCGGAGGCTCGCCGTCGCCCCGCGCTGAGAGCCCGCGACGACGGTCCTAGCCTGCTAGGCGGCGGGTTCCCTCCCCTCAGCTCCGAGCGCCTTGGACGCGATCTCGTAGACGTTCGTCGAGATCCCCGGCGCGGCGACGATCCGCTCGAGCTGTGAGCGCATCATCTCCTGGCGGGCGCCATCGAACTTGCGCCAGCGGTTGAAGCATCCCGCGAGCCGCGCCGCCACCTGGGGATTCAGCTCGCCGATGCGGAGCACCTGCTCGGCGATGAAGTCGTAGCCCTCGCCGTCTTTCGCGTGGAAGTGGAGCTGGTTGCCGTGGGCGAAGGCGCCGATCAGGGCTCGCACCTTGTTCGGGTTCTTGAGGTCGAAGGCCTCGTGTTCCATCAGGTCCCTGACGCGGGACAGCGTGCCCGGCAGCTGGCTTGTGGCCTGGATCCGGAGCCACTTGCCCACGACCAGCGTTTCGTCCCGCCAGGTTTCGTAGAAGCGGGTGAGGGCGTCTTCCCGCTCGGGGCATTCCGTGTTGACCAGGCTGGTCAGGGCCGAGATGGAATCGGTCATGTTGTCCGCGCTCTCGAACTGCGCGATGACCATGTCGCGGAGCCGGGCGTCGTCCTGCGTCGAGAGGTAGGCGAGACAGAGGTTGGCCAGGCTCCTGCGTCCCATGGAGACGGGATCGATCTCGTAGGGGCCCTCGCGACGGCTCTGTCGGTAGGCCGAGAGGAATTCCTCGCGGAGCTCGGCGCCCAGCGCCCGGCGCAGGAAGCGCCGGGCCTCGTGGATCGCCACGGGATCGATGACCTCCATGCGCTCGGCCAAAACGGACTCCGTGGGCAGAACGAGGGCCCGGGCGGCCAGGGCGGGGTCCAGTGTCTCGTCGGCCAGGATCACGCGGAAGGCCTCGGCGAGCAGGGGAGGTAGGATCAGCCTATTGTCGGCCTGACGCTGTGCGATCAGATCCATGAGCAGCCCGCCCGCCAGCTGCTGTCCCGCCTCCCAGCGGTTGAAGCTGTCCGGGTCGTGCGCCAGAAGGAAGCTCAGCTCCTCGCGACTGAGCGTGGTTTCCAGGTGCAGGGGAGCCGAGAAGCCCCGCAGCAGCGAGGGTACCGGCCGTGCGAGCAGGTCCTCGAAGCGGAAGGTCTCGTGCTTTGCCCTCACGTCGAGCACCCGGTGGCCGCCCTGGGCCGCCGTTTCCCCCGCGAGCCGCAGGGGCAGCTCCCGGCCGTCCTCGCCCAGAAGGCCGAGGGCGAGGGGGATGTGCATGGGCTTCTTCTTCTCCTGCCCGGGCGTGGGAGGGAGGCTCTGCTCGACGCTGAGGGTGTAGGCCTTCTCGTCCTCGTCGTACGCGCTCGTGACCTTCAGCGTAGGCGTGCCTGCCTGCTCGTACCAGAGGCTGAACTGCGACAGGTCCACCCCGCTGGCGTCCTCCATGGCGGCCACGAAGTTGTCGCAGGTCACGGCCTGGCCGTCGTGCCGCTCGAAGTAGAGGTCCGTGCCGCGGCGGAATCGCTCCGGCCCCAGCAGGGTGTGCATCATGCGGATGAGCTCCGCGCCCTTCTCGTAGACCGTCGTCGTGTAGAAGTTGTTCATCTCGATGTATGAGGAGGGGCGCACGGGGTGCGCCTGCGGGCCGGAGTCCTCCGGGAACTGCGCCGTGCGCAGGTACTGCACGCTGTCGATGCGCTCCACCGCGGCGGAGTTCATGTCCGCGGTGAACTGCTGGTCGCGGAAGACGGTAAGCCCTTCCTTGAGGCTGAGCTGGAACCAGTTCGCGCAGGTGATACGGTTGCCCGTCCAATTGTGGAAGTACTCGTGGGCGATCACCGCTTCGACGTTCACGTAGTCGCCGTCGGTGGCCGTCTCCGGCTTCGCGAGCACGTACTGCGTGTTGAAGATGTTGAGGCTCTTGTTCTCCATCGCGCCCATGTTGAAGTCGTCGACGGCGACGATGTTGAAGATGTCCAGGTCGTACTCGCGCCCGTAGGCCTGTTCGTCCCAGGCCATGGCCTTCTGCAGCGAGCGCATGGCGTGGGCCGTCTTGTCGAGGTCCCGCTCGCGCACCCAGATCCGCAGGGTGACGTCGCGCCCGGACACGGTAGTAAACGAATCCTCGCGGCAGACCAGGTCGCCCGCGACCAGGGCGAAGAGGTAGCTCGGCTTGGGGAAGGGATCGGTCCAGCGCGCCCAGTGGAACTCGCCAGCCTCGCCGGAGTCGACGAGGTTGCCGTTGGACAGCAGGATCGGGTACTTCGCCTTCTCGGCCACGATCGTGGTCGTGTAGCACACCAGGACGTCGGGGCGGTCCAGGAACCAGGTGATCTTGCGGAAGCCCTCCGCCTCGCACTGCGTGCAGAAGTTGCCGCCCGACTTGTAGAGGCCCTCGAGGCTCGTGTTCTCCTGGGGTTTGATGCGCACCACAGAGTCCAGGACGAAGGAATCGGGCGCGCCGGGCAGAGTGAGGGTGGCGTCTTCGATTCTGTAGTCGTCCTTGCCCAGCTCGCGTCCGTCCAACGCGAGCGAGACGAGCTCCAGCTCCCGTCCGTGCAGGACGGGCGGCCCCGCCGCGTCGCCGCCCGAGGGATTGCGCCGCATGGCGAGGCGCGAGCGCACCGTGCTGGATTCCTCGCCCAGCTCGAAGCGGAGATCCACGCTGTCGATGAGCCAGGCCGATGGCTGGTAGTCTTTCAGGTAGGTGGGTTGTGGCTTCTGATCGGACATGGGGATGTCTCTCCATCAGCGGTAAGTACAGCTGCTCTCGCAGCGGGACGGCTTGCCAGGATCAGCGGCCTTCGGGTAGCCTTCCGGCCGGCGGATCGCCTGCTGGCCGAAGCGAACAGAACATGGCATGGTACTGGACCGCGGGCGAATCGATCAAGCGGAAGCAGGGCGAGGCGGGCAAGCGGCATGAGCGTGCGAGTTTACACGGACTTCGACGGCACAGTGACCGAGCGGGACACGCTCGTCCACCTGCTGGATCACTACGCAGGGCCCGGCTGGCTCGAGATCGAGCGCCGGGTCGAGGACGGCAGCCTCAGCGAGGAGCGCGGGCTGCGCGAGGAGATCGCCCTGCTCGCAGCGCCCTGGGACGAGGCGCGCGACCTCGTCCTGAGGGAAGTAGCCGCCGATCCCGGCTTCGCCGTCTTCGCCGCCTGGTGCGGGGATCGGGGCTGGCCCCTCGAGATCCTCTCCGGCGGCCTCGCGCCCTTGATCCGGGCCGTCCTCGCGCGCGAGGGCCTGGCTCGCCTCCCCCTGCATGCAAACGATCTGGCTTTCGAAGACGGCGGCCGCTGGCGCGTCGTCCCGGCGACGAGCCCCCGCATCCGCGCGCTCTGCAACCACTGCAAGAGCCACTGGCTCGTCTCTGCGCGTGAGCGGGGGGAGCGGGTTGTCTACATCGGGGACGGCTGCACCGACCGCTGCCCGGGCGGGCACGCCGACCTGCTCTTTGCCAAAGGGAGCCTGCGGGAGTGGTGCGAGCGGGAGGGCGTGGCGCACCGGCCCTTCGAGCGTTTCGCCGAGATCCAGGAGTGGCTGGAAGGCCCCGCGGGCCGCGGCTGGATTGCCGCCGGCTGAGGCGCTCGTCACTCCGTCTGACCAGAGCGCCGGCCCACCGGCGCGAGGTAGATCGCGAATCGTTCCTCTCCATCCAGACCGAGCGCCTCGTCCAGGGCCGCGTCGTCGAAGGCGGCCACGGCCACCGTACTCAGCCCGAGGGCCTCGGCGCCCAGGTAGAGGTTCTGGCAGACATGTCCCGCGTCCAGGTGCAGGTAGCGATAGCCGCGCTCGCCGTAGCGCCAGGTCATGCGGTAGGGGATGGCGACCCAGATCAGGAGCGCCGCGCCGCTCGCCACGCAGTGCTGGTCGTAGCAGGCCTCGGTGACGCGCTCGCCGAGGCCGTCTGCCGCGCCGATGCGCAGGAGGCGGTGGGAGAAGGGGTCGTACTGGCAGAGTCCTGGCGCCAGGTCCGCGACGCGCCGCGCGAGCACCAGGGTCTCGAGCGCGTGGCGCGCCCCCGCGGACGGCACCGTGCGCAGGCTTGCCATGCGCCCGTGCACCTCCTGCACGCCCTGCGTGCACCAGAGCAGGTAGGAGAGTTCCGCCAGGGTCAGCGACTCCTTCGCGTAGCGGCGGCGGCTGCGGCGCGACTCGACGAGGGCCGAGAAGTCCGCGCCGGGGAACTCCATCTCGCCCGGTTCCGGCAGGGTGATCTTCTCGGAGATCTCGCCCAGCATCGCTAGCAGCGGCGGCGCGGGCAGCCCGCGCTGCTGGTCTCCCGCCGGCATGTTCTCGTGCCGCGTCGCCCGCATGAACTCGCGTCCGGTCTCGCCTGCCATCCTCGTCTCCCCTCGTCTCAGAAGCGCGTGATCATCACGCCACAGAAGCGCTCGACCCGCTCCAGGTAGAGTTGCAACGGCACCCGCAGGACGCGACCTCCCTCGTAGACGCCCTCGAGGCCGCTGCTGGCCGCGTGCACGAGCAGGATCTCGCCCTCCTCCTCGATGAGCAGGCCGATGTGTCCGATCGCGAGGCCGTACTCCTCGCGCAGGCGGCGCGCGCCCTCGTGCGCGGGACTGAGCACCAACCAGCACACGTCCCCCTCGCAGAGCTCGGACAAGTCGAGCGTGGCCGTCGGCACGTACTCGAAGCTGCCGGCGGGGTAACGGGCCGTGCCCCGTTCGTCGGTCGTCGCGCCGCTGAGCCCGGTCGTGATGTGACGACCCCAGAGACCCGAGCGGATCATGTCCAGGCTGAAGTCCAGGTGCTCCGGCCGCTCGTAGTCGACCCGGCCCTCGCTGTCGACGAGGCTGTCCAGGGGCGCGCCAGGGAAGCGAATAGCCAGGGCGATGGCGAGGGCATCGCGATGATGGAAGGCCTGGGCCAGTTCGCTGCAGCGGTAGAGCAGGCTGACGCAGTCCTGGCGGCGGTCGCTCACGAGCAGACCCTCGGCCACGTAGCCGCCCTCGTGCAAGCCGAAGCGGTACTCGATGCTCCGGCTGGCGGCGAAGCGCCGCGCCCAGAGACCCAGCCGCATCGCGGTGGGGAGCTCGCGTTCGGCGAGCAAGAGCGAGTCCAGGGTCTGAGGCGCGAAGAGCGCTTCGTGGCGGCCATGATTGTAGCGCTGGACGCGCTCCCAGGCGCCTTCCCCGACGGGAAGGGTCTTCTCGGCAGTACTTCCGTCAGCGCCGGGTAAAGCGGCGGCTACGCCGCAGGCGAGAAGCCACAGGGCAAGGAGGAGCATTCGTGCAGGTCGCGAGCGCATGCCCGGAGGCTAGGGCCGCAGCCGCCTGTGATCAAGCATCGAATCGCGGATGAGGTCGATAGACGCGATCGCCCGCGTCGCCGCGCGGGTCGGGGTGGACGCACAAGCCTACCCGTTACTCCGCAATGGACCGCTGGGCTGAAGATTCCCGCACTTCGCTTCGGGGTTTACGCCCGCCGCCGCTCCGCCTATATTTCTCATCCACTGCGGAGGAACCCCTGCCATGTCCCTGGCCGACATCGAGAGCAAGCTGACGAGCGGCGAGCGTTTGACGACGGAAGACGCCCTGACTCTTTACGAGAGCGAGGACCTCTTCACCCTCGCCCGCCTCGCCGACGCCGTCAACCGCGCCCGCAACGGCCGCAAGGTCTACTTCAACATCAACCGCCACCTCAACCCGACCAACCTCTGCCGCTATGTGGCCAATTGCCGCTTCTGCTCCTTCGCCGCGAGCCTGAAGGATCCCCGCGGCTACACGATGAGCATGGAGGAGATGCTGGACGCGGTGGCGGGCATGGAGGAAGAAGGCGCGCGCGAGATCCACATCGTGGGCGGCATCCACC
Source organism: uncultured bacterium (assembly GCA_964627205.1). Taxonomy (GTDB): domain Bacteria; phylum Krumholzibacteriota; class Krumholzibacteriia; order JACNKJ01; family JACNKJ01; genus CAZVHI01. The sequence goes on along the minus strand of CAZVHI010000014.1, from coordinate 13,004 downwards.
CGCGCAAGGACTACGACTGGTATCTGGACATCGTCCGCACACTCAAGGATGCGCACCCGGACGTGCACCTGAAGGCATGGACGGCGGTGGAGATCGATCACTTCACGAAGCTCACCGGCCGCAGCGACGAAGAAATCCTGGTCGAGATGCGTGACGCTGGCCTCGGCAGCCTGCCCGGCGGCGGCGCCGAGATTTTCCAGGAGGAGATCCGCGAGCAGCTCTGCGGCAAGAAAAGCTGGACCACGCGCTGGCTGGAAGTGCACGAGACCGCGCACAGCCTGGGTATACCTTCCAACGCCACCATGCTCTATGGCCACATCGAGAGCCTCACCGACCGCGTCGACCACATGGCGCGCCTGCGCGCTTTACAAGATCGCACCGGCGGTTTCCAGGCCTTCATCCCGCTCGCCTATCACCCCGAGAACAATCCCCTGCCCGCGGAGCACTACACGACGGGCCTCGACGACCTGAAGACTCTCGCCGTGGCGCGGCTCTTCCTGGACAACTTCCGGCACATCAAGACCTACTGGATCATGGTCACCGAGAAGCTGAGCCAGGTGGGGCTGCACTTCGGCGCCAACGACATCGACGGCACGGTCGTGCGCGAGAGAATCACCCACGACGCGGGCGGCCGCACGCCCGAGCACATCCACCAGGACGAGCTGGTGCGCCTGATCAAGAAGGCGGGACGGGAGCCGGTGGAGCGGAACACCGTCTACGAGGAGATCCGGACATGGCAGTAAGCGAGACGGCGCGCGCCAAGGCGGAGATCGTGACCCTGCTCAGCGACGCGGCGGCGGGCGAGCGCCTGAGTCCCGAGGGTGGCCTGCGCCTCTTTCGCGAGGCCGATCTCCTCGCCCTCGGCCAGGCCGCCGACTTAAGGCGCAAGGCGCTGCACCCGGAGGGCCGGGTCACCTTCATCCTCGACCGCAACATCAACTACACGAACGTCTGCAACGTCTACTGCAAGTTCTGCGCGTTCTACCGGCCGCCCGGCCACCCGGAGGCCTACGTGCTGAGCCACGAGGAGCTCGGCCGGAAGATCGACGAGACACTCGCGGTCGGCGGCACGCAGATCCTGATGCAAGGAGGCGTACACCCCGAGCTGAAGATCGACTGGTACGAACAGATGCTGCGCTTCATCAAGGCGAGCTACCCGATTCACGTGCATGCCTTCAGCCCGGTGGAGGTCCGCCGCATCGCGGAGTTTTCGGAGCTGAGCGTGGAGGGGACGATCCGTCGCCTGGTGGACGCGGGCCTCGACTCCATCCCCGGCGGGGGGGCGGAGATCCTGGCCGACCCCGTGCGGGAGCGCATCGCAAAGCTCAAGGACACGTCAGGCGAATGGCTCGAGGTGATGGAGATCGCCCATGGTCTCGGCCTCCGCACGACCGCCACGATGATGTTCGGGCACGTGGAGAGTGACGAGCACATCGTCGAGCACCTCGATCGCCTGCGCGCGCTCCAGGATCGCAGCGGCGGCTTCACCGCCTTCATCCCCTGGACCTTCCAGCCAGAGAACACGAAGCTGCGCGTGCCCAAGGCCACGGCTGTCGAGTACCTGCGCGTGCTCGCCCTGAGCCGTCTCTACCTGGACAACTTCGAGAACCTTCAGCTCTCCTACGTCACCATGGGCGCCAAGATCGGGCAACTCGCCATGCGCTTCGGTGCGAACGATTTCGGCAGCCTGATGCTGGAGGAGAACGTGGTGAGCCAGGCCGGAGCGGACTTCCTGATGGAGCGCAACGAGATCGAGCGGCTGATCCGCGACGCCGGCTTCACGCCCGCTCTGCGCAACCAGCGCTACGAGATCCTCGAGGTGCTGGAGGATCGGTGAGCACGCCGATGTGCGCTGAGACAGATCGGCGCAATCGCAGTTCCCAGCGGCGAGAACGCCTGTTCCAACAGAGTGGGGGTATCGTCCCGGAAACGTTGCGGGTCTGGCTCGAGCACTCGAAAAACGGAGCACTTGCATCCCGTGAATGTGCGAGAACGGCAAGGGAAGCATTCGCAGAGGATCTTGATCGTCACGCTGGTCCTGGTTGGATTCCTATCGGCCTACATGCTCTACATTCGCCCCAGACAGATTCGATGGGGCGCCACAGACGAAGAAGTCGCGCAAGCCATGCCTGGCGACGAATTCTTAGAGAATCCCTCATTCAACGCAACACGAGCCGTGACAATCGATGCTCCGCCAGAGCGGATCTGGCCATGGTTGGTTCAGATTGGCTACCAGCGAGCCGGGTGGTACAGCTACGATTGGATTGACAATCTGGGAAGGCCAAGCGCGGATCGTATCATTCCCGAGCTTCAGAATCTGAAAGAGGGGGACCTGATCCCCATGGGTCCAATCGAGGACCTCGGGTTCCATGTGCATACGATCGATCCAAACCGCTTCATGCTGTGGGGCGAGCAAGGAGAGATGTCATGGCTATGGCACCTGAGTCCGATCGAAGAAGGCAGGACACGCCTCATCACGCGCGTGCGGCTGAAGTACGATTGGACTCATCCGATCATTTTAGGCTATCTGGTTCTCGATGCTGGCGACATCATCATGATGAGGAAGTGCATGCTTGGGATCAAGGAGCGTGCGGAAGCGATGTCCGGTGCATCGCCGAGAGGGCTGCGGCATGATCAGTAGAAGGCATGCGTGCCTGGCTACGCTCCTTCTTGCCATCTGTTGCTCGAACGCTCTGTCACAGACTTCCTTCCTGATTTCGTTTGAACTGGAGGATCAATTCAAACGGAAACACTCGAACGCACAACTTGCCGGCATGGCCATCGTCTTACTGGAAAGCGACCGAGGAGGCAGCCAGTACCAGGAGTTTTGGGAACAAGCGATACGCGATTCGCTTCAGGATCATGGCGCCATGGATTCGATACAGCTGGTGAGTGCTGCTGATCTACGGGGAGTCCCCTTCTTTCTGAGAAGCTTCGTGAGGGGGAAATTCCCGCGGGAGCGGGAGAAGTGGTGCTTGATGGACTGGCGAGGAGAGTTGGCACAAGCTTACGAGTTCGAGTCGGACAGATGCAATATCGTTGTCTTCGACCGGAATCATGATGTTGTGCATGCAAGCACCGTGCAAGAGCTCGACATTCGTGAACTGAGGGTGCTGGCGACGACACTCCGTAAACTGAAAGACGAATCGGACTAAGTGAATACCTTCGACCGCGCCCAAGTCGACCCTGCCCGGATCGAACGCGACCTGCTCGCATTGGGCTTCGACCGGGTCGGATTCGTACCCGCGGGCGAGACGCCCGACTTCGCGCGCTACGAAGAATGGCTCGCGCGCGGTTTTGCCGGCGAAATGGACTACCTCGTTCGTGGACGCGAGGCGCGGCGGGATCCCCGCAAGCTCCTGCCCGAGGCGCGGAGCGTCGTCCTCGTGTCGCTCAGCTACCACGTGCCTGATCCCGGGACGCTGGCGTCGGCAGAACACGGTCGCGGCTGGGTCAGCCGCTACGCCTGGGGGCGCGACTACCACAAGGTGCTCAAAGTCCGGCTTCGCGCCGCGGCTCGCCTGCTCGAAACAGAGCACGGCGCCCGTCACACGCGCGTCTGCGTCGACTCCGCGCCGCTGCTCGAGCGCTCGCTTGCCGCCGCCGCCGGGCTCGGCTGGATCGGCAAGAACACGATGCTCATCGACACGGAGCTCGGCTCCTACACCTTCCTCGCCGCCCTGCTCTGTGACCTGGAGATCCGCACAGACGCCACGTCCGCGCCCGACCGCTGCGGCAGCTGCACCGCCTGCCTGGACGCCTGCCCAACGAACGCACTCGCCCAGCCCGGCTGGCTCGATGCCCGTCGCTGCATCAGCTACCTCACGATCGAAAAGCGCAGCGAGGTCGCGCCGGAGCTGGCCGCGCTCATGGGGGAGCACGTCTTCGGCTGTGACCTCTGCCAGGAGGTCTGTCCCTGGAACCGTGACGCGCCGGAGACCTCGGTGCGTGACTTCCACCCCCGGCCGGGCTTGCGGCGGCCCGAGCTTGCTCCGCTCCTCGACCTGGACCGCACCGAAACACTCCACCGCTTCGCCGGCACGCCGCTGATGCGCGCGGGTGCCGAGGGCCTCCGTCGCAATGCCCGCATCGCGCTGGCCAACCAGGAACGCGCGCAATCTCCTTGACCAATATTCGTAAAAAGTGAAACAGTCTCCCCGGACGTCGAAACGGGGCCGCCCGCACCGGGCGTTCCCTCACACATGACGAGGGAGGCGGAAATGAAAAGGATCGGCACTGCGCTAGCGTTTGTGCTCGCCTTGCTCTGCCTGAGCACGGCCGGCTACGCGGACCAAGGCGGCAGGATCTTCAACTTCCATGGCAACTTCGCGAGCGCGAGCGGAGATGCTTACGAGAACGAGAACGGCGACAGCATGACGGCATTCGATCTCGGCGCGACTCTCTTCCACTTCATGACCGACTTCGTCGCCATCGGCCTGGGCGCGAGCTACGACCGCGTCGGCCAGGGCGACCACAGCGCGAGCACGCTGGGCGTGGGGCCGCAGGTGGGCGTCTACTTCAACGACGACTGGAGTGAGCGCACCGCGCATCCCTTCGTCCGCGGCGGCTGGGCCTACGGCAAGGAGACCTGGGACGACGGCGACAACAGCGTGAGCGAGACAAGCTCGACCTTCTTCTTCGGCGGGGGAGTCCTCTCGATGTTCACCGATACGGTGGGCATCTTCCTGCAGGGGACCTACACCATGGACACGGTCTCGCCCGAGGAGGGAGACAGCGTGAAAGGCAGCCATCTCCTCTTCGGAGCCGGCGTCACGATCGTGCTGCCCGACTGATCTTACGGCTAGCGCCGAAAACGAAAACGCCTTGCGAGTGACTCGAAGTAATGCTCGCAAGGCGTTGTTATTTATGCGGTTATTGACTTCGGCTCGAAGCGACCCAGCACCTGCGCTCCAGGGCTCACTCGATGCCCGCGGGGCGCTGGGCGGGGAACTCAGCCACGAGGTCGGCGAAGAGCCGGCCGAGGATGCGCCCCTCGCGCTCAGGGTGCTCGACGAGCGCGCGCAGCACGGTGCGGCGCAGGACGGGTTCGCGCCAGCCGCCGTCGCGCCGGGCCAGGCGGACCAGCGCCACGCATTCCCGCGGACTGCGCAGAGGTAGCAGGGCGCAGAGCTGTCGCCGCCCCGCGGGAGTGGCGCCGCGCCAGGCACGCGCCAGCGCGCGGCCCCAGCCCTTGCGTTCGGCCAGGGCGCCCGCGGCCATCCAGCGAGGGGCGTAGTGCTCGCGCATGGACAGGTCCAGCAGGAGCTCTGCCGAGCCGATGTCCAGTTCGCCGCAGAGATAGGCGATCTCCTTGAGGACCAGCGGGTGCGTGCCGGTGTCGGCGGCCAGACGCGCGCAGGTTTCCGCAAGGAAGTCGAGCTCCGTGTCGCCCAGCCCTTCGAGGCGGGAGAGGGCGGCGAGCGCGGCCGTCTGGTCGCGGAAGCCGCGCGGCTCGGCGAGCAAGGCCATGAGCTCCGGGAAGGCCCGCGCATCACGGATCTCCTGTAGACACCACACGGCCTCGCCCCAGTAGCTTTCGGGTCCCTCGCGAAGCACGGCGCGCAAGGGGCCCACCGCTTCTTCGCCGATGGTCTTCATGACGTCCTTGATCCGGTGCCGCTGCCTCGCCACGTCCGTGTCGAAGTGGGGGATCAGCGCTGCGATCGCCTCGGCCGGGTGGGCGACGAGCGAGTCGGTGCCCGCCTGCTGCCACTCGCGGAAACGCGGCTCGCCCGAGGAGGCCATGAGGAACCAGTCGTCCCAGCTGTAGCTGCTGTCCGCGTAGGGGATCGCGGGGCCCGGGTCCCAGACGGGACCCGCAAGCGCGACGTCCCGGTCCAGCAGCAACCCGCGTAGCGAAGCTCTCCGCTCCCCCGGGGTCGCGCGCCGCGATACCCAGTCGGTGCCGCTGCCGTCGACCAGGATGCCCACGCTGCCGTAGTGGCGGCGCGGGTTGCCATAGGCGGGGGCGCTGTGGCTCTTGCCCAGGTAGCCGTCCAGTCCCGCGGCGTCGACGAGCAGGCCGATGCCGTTGGCGCTGCCGGCGCCCTGGGAGAGGTCGTCGCAGGAGTAGCGGTCGTTGCCGCCCGCGTCGCGGAGGAGGCCGAAGGCAAGGTCGTGGCCGCAGCCCTGGCCGACGCCGTGGACCGAGTAGCTGTCGTTGCCCCCGTCGTCGAGCAGGAGGCCCACGGCCAGGTGGATGCCGGCGCCCTGCGCGTACTGGTAGGCGTCGTATCGGTCGTTGCCGGCCTGATCCCAGAGCAGGCCGAGGCCGTACCAGTATGCGCTGCCCTGGCCGTAGATGTCGGCGAGGTAGCTGTCGTTGCCCGCGCGGTCGCTCAGGATGCCGATGCCCCCGGAGTAATTGGGGCGCGCGCCGATCGCGAAGCCCTGGGACAGCGTGATGGAATGGTCCTCGTAGCGCAGGATGTCGGTGTACTTGGGCACGGCGGCGTAGACGTCGTTGCCGTCCATGTCCGAGAGCAGGCCGAGACCGCCCACGTAGCCGAAGCCCTGCGCGTAGGCGTTGGCGCGGTAGATGTCCGAACCCGACGCGTCGAGCAGCAGGCCGAGGCCGGCGCCGCCCGCGCCGAGGACCGCGGAGTCCCCCGCGTAGTAGTCGTCGCCCGCCATGTCCGCCAGGACCCCCAGGCCCAACCAGCCGCAGCCCAGGTCGAAGGAGTGCGCGCGGTAGACGTCGTCGCCAGCGTCGTCGGTGAGCAGGGCCGCGCCCAGGAAGGCGCCGGCCAGCGCGCCGCTCGCCTGGGCCTCGTAGCGGTCCGCGCCGTCGAGGTCGATGAGGCAGCGAAAGCCGCCGGCCGCGAGGGCGTCGCCCCCCGTGGCGGCAGGCCAGGCGGAGCCCAAGTGGTAGAAGTCGTCGCCACCCAGGTCGAGGACGAAGAGGAAGCGGCCCTCGTAGCGGTTCTCGCCCGCCGCGCCGATCGCGAGGTTACCGTGCTCCGTGCTCTCCGCGTAGAGCAGGGCGCCGCTCGCGCGGCTGCCGTCCGGGAAGACGTGCGAGACCGCGGAGTCCTCCGCGCCGCGCTCCGCCGATGCGTAGGGCCCGCTTGCGAGCAGGCGGCCGTAGCCGTGCGCGTCGCGGATGAAGCGGAAGCCCGCGCGGTAGAGCAAGGGACGGTCCACGCGCGTCCAGAGGGCCAGGGTGGAATCGCCACGCTCGGTGGACTCTTGCTCCATGTGCCGGAGCGTGAGCGGGTCGCGGATCTCGTCGGCGTCCTCGAGTTCGTCGAGCAGGTGGGGGCTCTGCAGGGTCAGCCAGGCGAGCTCAGACGGCGTGAGCTTGGCCAGGGCGCTATCCCTCTCAGCCAGGACCACGCGCATCAGTTCACGGAAGAAGGGCGCGGGCGCGGCGAGACGCCCGCTCCGCATCCGGAGCAGCTTCTCGCGCGCGGACTCCCAGGGGAGCGGCGGCGGGGAGGCTCCGACGTCGAAGAGCCAGGCATGGGCGCGCGTGAGCGGGGACAGGTCGGGGCCTCCGAGGGAGTCGGCCGCCGCGCTGCCTACCAGCCCGCTCAGGAGGGGAGGCAGGATGCGGTCGCTTCGCGCGGGGGATGTCATCAGACTGTCGATCAGGGGGAGCCGGAAGGGATCGCGCCGGTTGAACTCCGGAAAGCAGGTCAGCTCCGCGGGCTCGAGCCCCAGCGCCTCCAGGGCGGGCGCAAGGAGCGTGTCAGGGAGGATCGTGCCCGCCCGGGCGCCTTGCGGCAGAGCGATCAGACAGGCGGCCAAAAGCGCGAGCATCGTGCCGCCGCGCAGGGGGAAGACGAAGGGACAGGGACGCATCATATCTCCTCCCGTGCGGGCGTTGCCATCGGGCGGCGTTTCAAGCAAAAAGGCGGCCCCTCGTCGAGGCCGCCTTTGCCGGTGCCGAAGGGGAGACTCGAACTCCCACGGGGTTTCCCCCACTACGACCTGAACGTAGCGCGTCTACCAATTCCACCACTTCGGCATCCGGACAGCACGATAGGGCCGGCACCCCGCTCTGTCAAGGGGCCGCGGGCCACGCCATATCGGTTGACCGCCTGTCGGGTGGGTGTTAGCTTCCTGCCTCTCTCCAGACCCTTTCCCCCGGCATCGTCATGGCCGAAGACCGCAAGAACATCAGCGTCAACCGCAAGGCTCGCTACGACTACCACATCCTCGAGAGCTTCGAGGCGGGGATGGTGCTGCTCGGCACGGAGGTGAAGAGCCTGCGCCAGGGGAAGGTGAGCCTCAAGGACGCCTATGGGAGCCTCGAGGACGGGGAGCTCTGGCTCTACGACCTGCACATCAGCGCCTACGAGATGGGCACCCACGCGAACCATGAGCCCGAGCGTCCCCGCAAGCTGCTCGTCTCGAAGAAGGAGCTGAGGCGCCTGATCGGGAAGGTGCGCGAGAAGGGGCTGACACTGGTGCCGCTGGCCATCTACTTCCTAGGAGGCTGGGCCAAGGTGGAGATGGCCCTCGCGCGGGGCAAGCGCAAGTACGACAAGCGCCAAGCCATCGCCGAGCGGGATGCCGCCCGGGCCGTGGCCCGGGCGCGCCGGGGAGAGCGGGAGTGAGGCGGAGCGCAGATCTTGCCGCTGTCGGCCTCCTGCTCGCTGCGCTGCTGCTGATGCCGCTGGTCGCCGGGACGGCCCGGGGCGCAGACCCGCCGTCTCAGGCCGCCCTTCCCGCAGGCCGGGATTCCGGTGGCAGTTCGGATGCCGCCCCGGCACTCGCCGTCGAGACGCTGGAGTTCCTCCCGGGCCAGGGGCGCAGCCCACGCAGCTACCTGCTCTTCCAGTTCGCCGACGAGAGCGAGCCCTACCTCGACCTCTGGGACGCGACCCAGATCCTCCAGGCCAACCGCTACTTCGACCCCGTCACGCGCAAGGTGGCCCTCGGGCTCGGCGAGCATCGCGTCAAACTCACCGACGGCTCGGCCTGGGTCTTCTTCGACGGCCGGGCCCGGCTCCTCGGCGCGCCCAGCCGCATCGCCGCGGGCCGCCTCTACGTCCCCCTGAGTTTCTGGCCCGTGCTCCTGGAGGAGCTGCCGGACCTGCCGCTACGCCGCGACCCGGACGCCCTGCGTCTGGTGGGGGGGCTGGCGGCTGTCAACGTGCGCAGCGTGGAGTGGATCTACAGCGGCGAGCGGCTACGGGGTGTCTTCCAGCTCTCCGAGCCCCTGGCGCCGCGGCTGGAACGGGTCGGCGATCGCGTGCTGCGCGTCCGTTTCCCCGGCGGGCGTCTCGCGGACTTCGACTGGGACCGCTTCCCCGGCCGGGCGCCGGTCGACTCCCTACTCGAGGGCGAGGAGGAGGGCGTTCCCAACCTGACGATCCACTTCCGTCGCCCCCTTGGCGAGCTGCGCGGCGTGGCCGATCCCCTGGGGCTGACCTGGGCCTTCACGGCCGACCTGCCCGCCGAGCCGGGCGTGGGTGAGCCTGAGTTCGAAAGGGAACTGGCCGATCGGCTTCCCGGGGCGACCACAAGCGCGCGGCGGCTCACCCGGATCATCCTCGACCCCGGCCACGGGGGGGAGGACACGGGCGCGGTGTCGGGCAGGCAGACGGAGAAGGACTGGTGCTTGAAGCTCGCCGGCTGGCTGGAGGCGGAGCTGGAGGTCGAGGGCTTCCAGGTGCTCTGGACCCGGCGGGAGGACCGGCGGCGCAGGCCGTCCGAGCGAGTCCAGGCCGCGAACGTGGCGGGCGGCGACCTCTATCTTTCGCTGCACTTCACCCGCCGGGGAGCCACTGGCTCGCGAGGTCTGGAGATCGTGCTCCAGGAGGCGGAGCCCCCCCTGCAGGCGCAGGGGACGCTCACCCCCTGGCGCTCGGTGCAGGCGCGGTACGGCGACAGCAGCCTCGAGCTGGCGAGCGCCCTGCAGCGGGCCCTGGGAGTGCTCACCGACTGGCCGCAGCTGGGCATCCGGCGGGAGCGCACGGCCGTGCTGGAGGGCCTGGACATGCCGGCCCTGCTGCTCGAGGCGGGCAATCTTGACAGCGCGGCCGAGCGCGCGGCCTGGGAGGACGCCCCCACGCGCGACAAGCGCCTGCACACCCTGGCCCAGGCCCTGACCCACCGGGCGAAGCGCTGGCGCGCGGAGGAGACGCCATGACGCGGCGCATAGCAATCGCACTGCTCGCCTTTCCGCTTCTCTTTCTCGCCTGCTCCCCGGGCGGGGAGGATGGCGGCGAGACTGCCGGCGAGCAGGAGCGCTGGGAGGGCTACGGTTCGCAGACCGTGGTGCTGTTCTTCGCGGAAGGCTCCCTGGACCTGGTCTGGCGCGAAGAGCTGCGCGCGATCGAGCTGCAGGCGGACGTATCCGATCGCGCGGCACGTACCCTGGAGGAGCTCTTCCGTGGGCCGGAAGAGGGTCTGGGCCGGGCCTTCCCTCCCGGCGCGCAACTCGATCACGTGTTCTTGGAGGAGCGGGACGGGCTCCTGACCCTCGACTTCAACCCCGTCACGGCGCAGCTGCTCGTGCGCGCAGGCAGCCTGGAGGAGCGCGTGGCGCTCGAGGCGCTGCTGCGCACCCTGCGCGTGAACTTTCCCGCCGTGCGCAGCCTGCGCATCCTGGTGGGCGGGCAGGAGGCGGAAAGCTTCGGCGGGCACCTGAGCATTGCGCGCCCGCTGGTGCTGAGCGAGGGCCGGCCCTAGCGAGCGCCCCGGCTGACGCCGGCCGCGCGGAGTACGAGCCGACAGGAGGAGGCATGGACGAGCGAGCCATCGGCATCTGGGACTCGGGATTAGGCGGCCTCACGGTCGTACGGGAGATCCTGTCCCTGCTGCCCGCCGAGCGCCTGATCTACTTCGGCGACACGGCCCGCGTGCCATACGGAACGAAGGGCGCGGAGACCGTGCGGCGCTTCGCCCGCCAGAACTCGCGCTTCCTCGCGGGTAAGGGCGTGAAGCTGATGGTGGTGGCCTGCAACACAGCCAGCGCCGTTGCCTTGGATGGCCTGAGCGACGAGCTGGGCGTGCCCGTCCTCGGCGTGATCGCGCCGGGCGCGAAGGCGGCGGCCGGCGCCACGAAGTCAGGCATCGTCGGCGTGATCGGCACGCCGGCCACGATCGGCAGCGGTGCCTACACGGCCGCGCTCACGGCCCTGCGCGGCGGGCTCTCGGTAGAGGCGGCCGCCTGTCCGCTCTTCGTGCCGCTGGTGGAAGAAGGTTGGCTCGAGCACGCCGCCACGCGGCTCGTCGCGGAGGAGTACCTGTCGCCGCTGAAGGCCGCAGGCGTAGACACGCTCGTGCTGGGCTGCACGCACTACCCGCTGCTGCGCCCGCTGCTCGGCGAGCTGATGGGGGGCGCGGTCACGCTCGTGGACTCCGCAGGCGAGACGGCCGGCGAGGTTGCGCGCGTGCTGGCCGAGCGAGAGCTGCTCGCCCCCGCAGGCGGTTCCGGCTCCCTGGAATGCTTTGTCTCGGACCTGCCCCTGCGCTTCCGCCAGGTGGGGGAGCTCTTCTTGGGACGCGGCATCGAGAACATAGAGCTCGTGGACTTTGGCGAGGAGAGCGCATGGCAGTCATGAGACACGACGGCCGCATGGCCGATCGGCACCGTCCCCTGAGCTTCGAGCTGGACTACCAGCGTCATGTCGCCGGCTCTGTGCTGGTCTCGCTGGGGAAGACGCGGGTGCTCTGCTCCGCATCGATCGAGGACCGGGTGCCGGGCTGGCTCGCTGGCCGCGGCAGGGGCTGGGTCACCGCGGAGTACGCCATGCTGCCCGGCAGCAGCGCCGAGCGCATCGGCCGCGAGCGGCGCGGCGCGGGCGGGCGCACGCAGGAGATCCAGCGACTGATCGGGCGCAGCCTCCGGGCGGTGACCCGCCTCGACCGCCTCGGCGAGCGAATGCTCACGGTCGACTGCGACGTGATCGACGCGGACGGCGGCACGCGGACGGCGGCCATCACCGGCGCGGCCATCGCGCTCCACCGCGCCCTGGACACGCTGCGTCTGGCAGAGCATCCCATGAGCTGCCTGGTGGGCGCGGTGAGCGTGGGCATCGTGGGCGGCGCGGCGCTGCTCGACCTGGACTACCGCGAGGACTCGTCGGCGGAGGTGGACATGAACGTCGTCATGGACGAGCGCGGCCGCTTCGTCGAGGTGCAGGGCACGGGCGAGGAGAACACCTTCGACCGCGCGCAGCTCGATCAGCTCCTCGACCTTGCCACCGCCGGCTGCGCCTCCTTCGCAAGTCTACAGCGGGAGGCGCTAGGCGCATGAAGGTCGTGCTGGCCACGGGCAATCCGCACAAGCGCGAGGAGATGGAGCGCATCGTGGCTGAGCTGGGCCTGCCGCTTGCGATCGTGGACCCACCCGCGCCCCTGCCCGAAGTGATCGAGGATGGCGGCACGCTCGAGGCCAACGCCGTAAAGAAAGCAGTGGAGGTCGCGGCGGCCACGGGGATGCCGGCCCTGGCCGACGACACGGGGCTGGAGATCGACGCCCTGGGCGGCCGGCCCGGCCTCTACTCCGCGCGCTACGCGGGCTCCGACTGCGATCCCGCCGCGAACATCGCGAAGGTGCTGGCCGAGTTGGCTGGCGTGCCCGAGCAGGAGCGCGGCGCGCGCTTCCGTTGCGTCATGGCCCTCTGCCCGGGCCCCGGCGAGGCGCCAATGATCACCGAGGGAATCGTCGAGGGGCGCATCTGCGATGCCCCGGTGGGCGGTGGCGGCTTCGGCTACGACCCCGTCTTCTTCCTACCCGAGCAGGGCTGCACCATGGCGGAGCTTCCTGCGGACGTGAAGAACCGCCTGAGCCACCGTTACCGCGCGCTGGCGGCTCTGGGCGAGCTTCTGGGATCCTGAACGCACGCCAGAGGCTCGTTGACAGCTTTGAGTGGCGTACGTATCCTACGATGGCATCGGGGTGTAGCGCAGTTCGGTAGCGCACCTGCTTTGGGAGCAGGGGGTCGCTGGTTCGAATCCAGTCGCCCCGACCTTTGATCACCAAGCCCTCGGGGACTCCCGGGGGTTTCGACCCCGTAGCTCAACTGGATAGAGCACCGGCCTTCTAA
>CAZVHI010000013.1:57593-71706 GCA_964627205.1 uncultured bacterium | reverse complement strand
CGCTCTTCTGGTTCATGGGCTTCATGAACACGAGCAACATGATGGACGGCATGGATGGCCTGTCGGGGGGCATGAACCTGATCGCCTATATGGCGCTTGCCACCTTCGGCCTGGCCGCCAGCAAGCTGGCCGGATCGCTGACCCTGCTGCTCGCGATCTCGACGCTCGTCTTCCTGTTCTTCAACATGAGCGGGAGGAAGAAGGTTTTCCTCGGCGACTCGGGCAGCCTGATCCTCGGGCTGGGAGTGGCCCTGCTCGGGCTGCAGGTCGCCCGGCAGGGTGCGGGGGCGCCGCTGCACGGGACACCTGTCCTCCTGGCACTCGCGGCCTATGCTATCGGGATCGTGGACGTCTGCTACGCCATCTACCGTCGCTATAAGAACGGCGACAGCCCCTTCAAGGCGGACAAACGGCACTTCCACCACCTGCTGCACCGATCCGGCCTGGGGAAGCTCAGCACGTTGGCGACGCTGCACGGACTTGCAGGGATGGCGGTCTTCCTCGTAGCGCTCCCCTACTACGCAACGCCGCTACTCATGCTCCACTTCTGCGTGTCCTTGGCCATGGTCGTCGGTGCGGGCTGGAGACTCGTGCAGGTCAACCTGCCGCGCCACTCGGTGGTGGTCCCCCTGGAACACAATTGGGAAGGCAGCTCCTCATCGACGTTCGACGAGGCCCATGTCGCCGATCGGAAACTGCCCGTCGAGCGCTACAAGCCCGCCGAGGCTGCCAAGCTGCACGTCTCCAGCGGCAACTAGGGCCGCTTCGCCACCGCTTCGAAAACACGGAGCATCTGCAAAGCCGATTCCTTGCGGTCGAAGTCGCGCACTACGGCTTCCCTGCCATTCTGCCCCATGCCCACCGACTGAACCGGGTCGGCCGCGAGTGTGCGCACGGCCGACACCAGGTCGTCGGGGTTTCCAGGTTCGATGCAGAGACCGGCAGCCGCCTTGGTCAAGAGACGCGCGCTCTCGCCCGCGACGCCGAGGACGACAGGCTTGGCCATGGCCATGGCTTCGAAGATCTTCGATGGGAGAACCGTGCGGAAAAGCGGCTCGTCGCGCAGGAGGACGAGGCAAGCGTCGCTGGCCGCCAGGAAGGAAGGCATCCGCTCCCTGGCCTGCGCCGGCACGAAGAGCAGATTGTCGGCGAGCCCCTCGCTCCTGGCCCGGGCAACGAGCCCGGGCTTCGCGGCCCCATCGCCCACGAGAACCCAGCGGATACGCTCCCCGCGCGTGCAGGCGGCAGCGTCCAGGACGACCTCCAGGCCGTGGGCCATGCCGTGGGTGCCGATGTAGGCCGCCACGAATTCATCGGCGCCGATACCGAGCTCACGCCTCACGGAGTCCCCGTCGGTGCTCGGATCGAACACGCCCGGGTCCACTCCGTTGCGAACGAGGTGGATCTTATCCCTCGGAATACCGCGTGAGCCGAGGTTTTCCGCAAAGGACTCCGTGACGACGACGACAGCACTCGCGCGGTGATAGAGGAAGAGCTCGAGCTTCTCCAAGGCGCGCAGCACCAACCCCTCCTTCATGGCGCCCACGGCCCTGATGGACTCGGGCCAGAGGTCACGCAGCTCGAAGATCCAATGCCGACGCCGCAGCGAAGCTACGATCCAGGCCGCCACGGCCGTGAAGAACTGGGGTGAGGTGCCAACGATCACGTCGGGCTTCGGCTCGGACAGGGCGGCCGGTATCGCGCTGAACATGAAGCTCAGGAAGTCGAGGACCCTGCGCGCGAATCCCGCGTTGGGCGCGATGTAACTCCAGACCCGCACGACGTCGATGCCGTCCACGCGTTCGCGCTGGTGGCGCAAGCGGTTGCGGTACCCAGGGTATACACGCCCTTGCGGGAAGTTGGGCACACAGGTGATGACCGTGACCTCGTGCCCGTGCGCCACCCAGCGGCGTGCGTGTTCACAAGTGCGCGTCGCGGGGGCGTTGGTCTCCGGCGGGAAGTTGTCGCTCAGGAACAGGATCTTCACGCACTCTCCCAGGCGATCCGAGTGTGCTGTTCATAGGGCAGAGAACCCGACCACTCCGTTCGCAGGCACCGGGCGGGCACTGAGAGGTTGAAACCAGGGTGCCAGGAACTTGGCTCCACGCTCACGCGTGCGGGGCCCTCGATCTGCATCCGAGCGAGGACTTCGTCCGAGTGCTTCAGCAGGATTCCGCCATCGTGCTCTTCCACCTCCACCTCGGGATGGACATGGAAGAAGGTCTCGACACGATGCGTACCGGCGCCCTGCACGCGATCGGTGACGATCAGATTCTCGCGATCCACGTCGACACGCCGGCCGTGCACGGGCCTGCCATGGAGGCTGCTGAAGCCGTCATGAGCACCTTCCGCCCATAGCTCGCCACCGGTGACGTTCGCGGGCCGCGCTCGCCGACCGCAGCGGTGACTGGCCCAAACCTCACTCTGTTCGGTGCTGTCGACACGCAGAGTGTTGTGTGCCGCCGTGCCGCGCTGCCGCAGCCGCTCGCCGCCACGCACGTAGGTGGAGGTACCGGAGTTCACGAAGACCCGCCTAGAGTCGCGGGAGACCTCCAGGGACAGCGTATCGCAGTGGGAGTGCCCCGGCTGATAATCCGGGCCGACGTGCCCGGCGTCGAATAGCAGCGTCGTCCTCTCGTCCGGCGAAGCGATGCGGTAGAAACCACTGTCCGGATAGGCTCGCGATCCCGCAAGGAGGTCGGTCTGATCCGCCAAGCCGAGTCGGCGGGAATAGTCACGCAGGGCCGTGGGCTCGCGGGCGATGCCGAAGGCGCTGTCGTTGAAGAAGGCGATGCGCCCGTCCGGGTGACTCAGGCCGGCGAGCCAGTCGAGCATGGCCGCGATTCGCTCCGCCAGGTGCGGGACGCGGCCGCGCAGCGACGGCGGAACGGAGTCGGGGAAGACGCGCTGTAGGTTGTACAGATCCAGGCAGTCCGCGAGGACGATGGCATGGTACATGGGCGACCGCTCGTAGTGGCCGCCGTCGGGCAGAACCTGCTCGTTCAGTTCCCGGAAGAAGAGGCGCCAGCCCCGGTGGGCCCAGCGCTCGGCTTCCGCGCCACGGAAGAATGCGCCGGCGAATGCCAGCGCCTTGACGTTCGCCAGGAGGTGGTTGGCCAAGAGATGATTCTCCAGCCGGCGGGACAGGAAGCGTGCTTGCTGGGCAAGGCTCGAGAGCACCATCTCGGATCCTTCCCCACCGAGGAGCACCCACTGAACCCAATTGACAATGCGCAGGGAGACGGGATACGGCTCCCAGGCCGTGGCAGTCCCGGGAGGATTGTGCTCGATCCAGTGGTGGACGAGGTCGGCAAGCCAGACTCTCTCCGCGTCCTGGGCCGCTTCGGGCAGGTCGTCGAAATAGTGGAGATTGTAGCACCAGAGGCGTTCGGCGCTCGGTGCCCAGTTCGGCGGAAAGCCGATCTCGAGAGAGCGATTCAACCATTTCGCGCGCCCCGGCGATTCCCAACCCTTTGGGGGAGCTGGTGCGGGAATCCAATCAGCCGCCGACTCGCGGCGGTCCGGCGCGGGGCCACCGCGCGGGCTCCCCTTGGGCAGAATCCCCGCGAAGCGCGCCCACCATTGCACGGGACGCAGAGGTGCGACGGTGCGGAACAGACGTGGCAGGGTGCTCATGCGAGCGCGACCGTCTCGCCAGTGCGTAGGGACGTCTCGATGGCAAAGGTGGCGCGAGTCGTGGCCAGCAGGGAGTCCAGAGCGATGGCCGGCTCGCCCTCCTGCAGCGAGCCCAAGAAGGCTCGCAGCTCGGCGTCGAAGCCCTTGTCCTGGCCGCGCGTCCTGAATCGACGCTTCCGCGCGCCATCGCCGAGGGTCGTGCGCCGGAAGTCGTTGCAGACGGCGCTGCGACCGCCCGCGTGCACTTCCAGATACTCCTTCGGCAAGGCGGCACTCCCGCCGGCGAGATAGTGCAGAGTGCCGATGCTGCCGTCGCCAAATTCGATGACTGCCGTCATGTCGTCCCGGTCGGGCAGGTCCTCGCGGCCGTGCCGCGCGGCGTGGGCTCGCACGCTCAGCGGTGGAGCGCCGGTGACGAAGCTCATCAGGTCTATGAAGTGGCAGGCCTCCCCGACGATCCGCCCGCCGCCCCGTGTGGTATCCTGTAGCCAGGAACCCGGCGGGATCTCGCCCGCGTTGATCCGGTAGACCATGTGCAGGGGCCCGCGGTCCGCGAAATGCGCGCGCACGCGCGCGGCGTGACTCGAAAAGCGCCGGTTGAAACCCACCATGAGCTGTCCCGTCGAAGCTGCGGCCGTTTCGGCCAGGGCCGCGAGCTGCTCTTCGTTAATGGCCAGGGGCTTCTCGCAGAAGACGTGCTTGCCGCGCTCCAGTGCGAAGATGACCTGCTGGGCGTGCTGATCGTGGCGCGTCAGGACGAAGACCGCATCGACTCGATCGTCCGCGACGAGCTCACGGTAATCCGTGCTGACGAGCTCGGCGCCGAGCCGGTCGGCGGCGTGCTCGGCGGTCACGGCACTTGCCGTCGCGACACCGAGGACGGGCACACCCAGGCGACGCAAGCGCGGCATCAGCACAGCGCGCGCGAAGGAACCGGCACCCACCAGCGCCACCATGGGCTTGCCGGGCACCGGCTGGAACGGCGTCAACCGACGCATGGTCCGAGCACGGTCCGGGCTGTCGCCGTACTCCAGCACGATGCCCACGTAGCCCGCGCCCGACTCCAGCAGCTGGTAGGCGTCCAGAGCCTGCTCGAACGGAAAGCGGTGCGTGACGAGTCCGGCAGGGCGGACCTTCTCCTGCGCGACGAGGTCCAGGAAGGCGGACATGTTGCGCTGCTCCGTCCAGCGGACATGCCCGTAGGGGTAGTCGACGCCCTTCTCCTCATAGACGGGATCGTAACGTCCCGGGCCGTAGCTCATGGAGAGCTTCAGCTCGAGCTCCTTTTCGTAGAAGGGCTGGCGGGGCACCTCGAGGCCGACCATGCCCAGGATGACAACGCGGCCCTTGCTGCGACAGAGGCGGGCGGCCGTCTCGATGGGATCGTTGGAGCGCGTCGAGGCGGCCAGGACCACGCCATCAGCGCCGTGGCCCTGCGTGGCGGCCAGGGTGCGTTGTTCCAACGCCTCGGCCGTGCAGGTTTCGACCTGCAGCCCTGCGGCCATGTTGCGCTTGTGAGGATCGGGATCGAAGCCCAGGACTCGGCAGCCGCTGGCCTGGAGTATTTGCGCGGTCAGCATACCGATGAGTCCGAGACCGAGGACCACGTGGACCTCGCCGACGTCGGGGGACAGCTGCCGCACTCCCTGCATGGCGATGGCCCCCACCGTCGTGAAGGCGGCGTCCTCGTCCGTCACGCCTGTGGGAACGGGCACGCAGAGGCGCCGGGGAACGGCGATGAGATCGGCGTGGTTGGCGTAGCGTGCTCCGCCGCAGGCCACGAGCATGCCCTCCCGCAGGCCCTCGACGGCGCTGCCAGTCTCCAGTACCACGCCCGCCGCCGAGTACCCCACGGGTACCGGCGTGTCGAGCTTGGCCATGGCCTTGCCGAACGCAGCCGCCATTCCCTCCCTCTTCATCTTGGCGAGGAACTGGCGAACGAGATCGGGGCGGCTCAGGGCCTTGCCGAGCAGCGACTTCTTGGCCAAGTCCAGGATCATGCGCTCCGTGCCCGCCGATACGACGGAGCGCGTCGTGCGTACGAGAACCTGGTTTTCATCCCAGGCAGGCCCTGGGATTTCCTTCCTGGCCATCTTACCGTCTCGCAAGTTCTGGATCAGGCTGAACACGGTGGTCCCTCCGATGCAAGCCGCGCGCGTGCTGTCTCACCCGCGTAAGGCGGCCAGAACACTGTCGACATGACGATCGCGGCTGAAACGGGCTCGTGCCCAGGCGCTGTTGGCGTTTCTGTCGTGCAACATATAGTCCTTCTCGAAGTAATCTTCCAGCCCTTTCGCGACGGCCTCGGGAGTCGCGGTCTCCAGATAGCGCCCGTGGCGACCGTCCGTGAACATGCTGCCCAGACCGCCGTTTCGCGTCGACAGGACCCACAGGCCGTGTGCGAGAGCTTCGATGACAACCAAGGGCTGACCCTCGATGAAGCGGCTCGGCAGGATGAGAAGGTCCGAAGAGGCAAGTAGCCGCTCCTTGGCTTCGCCCTCGACGACGCCCAGTCTGCGGACGCGCGCGCCCAGAGTTCGCCCAGCAACGAACCCGTCGAACTCGCGCTCCATCGCCTCGATCGAAGGCAGCGCCTCGGTCTCGCTGAGCTGAAAGCGACCGGCGAAGACGAACTCGCAGCGATCGGCCAGTCCGCGTGCTGCCAGGTGGTCGACAGCCTCGAGCAGGGAGAAGTAGCCCTTCTCGCGGGTGAGGTTGCTCAAATAGAGCACGCGAATGCGTTCGCCGCCGCCACCGCCTGATGCCGTCGGAAACTGCTCGACGGTGTTGGCTACGACGCGGGTTCTGTGACGAACCGATTCGTCGAAGGCAAACTGGTCGCGTAATTCTTCGGCGAGGACCAGGACGGATGCGGCACTGCGCAGGTATGCGCGTAGGATCCGGCGCCCCATTCGACCGCGCGTGGCATAGAAGTGCGCGTAATTGCCGCCGTGCAGGTGCAGGATGATGCGCTTGCGGAGCAAGCGCGCACCTGCGATCAGGGGAAGGTCACGGACCGTTCCCCAGATCGACTGGGCGATGGGAACGTAGACGACTCCGGAGCGGGGCAAGTACCGCAGCGCGGCGGTCAGGCAGCGCAGCACGCCCAGGGCGCGAGTCGGGCTGAAGCTTCCTTGCCGTTTGTTCTCGCTGGTCGACAGGTTCACGAGATCGAAGCGGACGCCGCGGTCCACCAGGGAGTCCACGAGGATCTTCAGCATGACCGTCTGACCGTTGACCGGCGGCGGCAGCGCGCCGTAGATCAGCACACGGCTCCCCCGAGCGCTTCCTGCAGCCTCAGACGCGGGCATCTTTCCCTCCCCCGCGCGAGACGGCGAAGACGGCCGCTTCGATGGCGCTGGCGTGGCGCTCGGGCGTGTATCGCTCGGCGACGAGGTCCAGGCAGCGCTGGCGCAGCTCGGAGCGACGGCCCAGCCACTCCTGCAGCTTGGCGGCCAGGGAGTCCGCATCTCCGCGTCGAAAGAAATCCCCCGTCTCCCCCGGAAGAATCGCGGAGACCTCGGGCGGCTGCCTG
Source organism: uncultured bacterium (assembly GCA_964627205.1). Classification (GTDB taxonomy): domain Bacteria; phylum Krumholzibacteriota; class Krumholzibacteriia; order JACNKJ01; family JACNKJ01; genus CAZVHI01. The sequence continues at coordinate 64,535 of CAZVHI010000013.1, read as the reverse complement.
TCCAGGTCGCCGTGCGTGAGGACCGGCACGCCCTGCGCGATGGCGTGAACGGCGGCGAGCCCCGCCCACGCGGGGATCACGCAGAGATCGGCGCTGCGCAGCACCTCCCTCGCGGCGCGGCCATAGAGGGCACCGTGAAAGGTTGTGGATTCGCTCAGGCCCAGCGCTTCCACACTCGCCTTCAGGCGCGATGCTTCCGGTCCGTCCCCCACCACGTGCAGCTCCACGGAGAGGCTGTTCGCTCTCACGCGCGCCATCGCGTCTAAGAGGACGTCGAGCTCCTTGCGCGCGCTGAGACGCCCCGAGTAGGCGATGCGACTGACAGGACTCGCTGCCTCGCAGTTGTCGCCGGCGAGCTCCTCGGGCGAAGGGTAATCCGCTTCGTCCAAGCTGTTCCAGACGACGAACACCCGGTCCGAATCCAGGCCCGCAGCGATCAGGCGCTGCGCGCCCCGCTCGTCGTAGGCCAAGGCGCCGTCGGCTGCCCGGTAGAAGAGCGTTCGCAACCAGCGCCCGAAACGGCCCTGGCTGCCGAGCGTGCCGTGCCCCCACCAGAGGACCTTGCGACCTCTCAGCTTGGCCAGGAAGAAAAGGAAGAAGTTTGCGACATGATGAGGATCGACGCCGCCCAAGACCACGCAGTCAGGACGCGTGGCATGGAAACTCCTCAACAGACCCCTCTGCCACACCAGACCGACGCGCCGCGGCGCGAGGCGCACGTTGCGGAGCCTCTTCAAACGAAGTTCGGGGTTTGGCTCGAAGCTACCGACCTTGGTGGTACGGTCTTCCGGATCGGCGGCGACGGTGAGCTCGAGGAGCTCGCTGGAGCACAGCCTCGTGAACAGGGAGCGCCGATAGTGCGGCAGGTTGGGCGACTGGAGCAAGACGCGCAGCCGCGTGCGCTGATTTCCGTCTGCCGTGGGTCGCATGGTTCAAACCCCCATCGCATAGGCGGCGGTGAGAACCACCAGTGCCACAGCGGCGCTCGCCACGACGTGGCGGGTGACACGGTATCGTCTGGTGATGAGTAGCAGCGTTCCGACACCCATGAGGGTCATGGCGGCGACGAGCCCGTGGACCGCGGCTCCGACGGGGGCGAAGATCCCGACGCGCCCCAGACCCAAGATAGCCGTATAGAGAATCGCAGCGGCCATCATGAGCACGGCGTTGACCGGCCGCACGTAGGCCGCATCGTTCACGCTGCGGCAGAAGACGTACGTCGAGTAGGGAGCCACGCCTAGCATGAGCAAGCGCACGATGCTAACCGCTTCCTTGTATTCCGGCCCGAGAAGCACACGGACGAGCGTTCCGGAGAAGAGCATCCCGAGTGCGCCGGCCAGCGCCCCTCCCAGCAACCCAAGATGCACCATGACGACGACTCCCCGCTGTCCGCGCTGCTCTTCCTCCACGCTGCGCGAAAACCACGGAAGCATCACCTTGCCGATGAAGGATAGGGAGCCGTCGATGGCTCGAACGAAGATCTGGCTTGCGACGAGATACCCCGCCAGCTCCGGCGCCGCGGTCACGAGGCTCTGGGGGCCGGCGGCCATGAGCCAAGCCATGGCAAAGGGGGGCATCATCGCGCCCAGGGAGAAGATCCCGAAGTCCCCCAGCAGCGCGGGCCTTTCCCCGATCGCGTCGGGTTCCTCGAGGCGGCGCAGGCTGCGAACACCTACGGGCACGCTGAAGGTGAGAACCAACGCCTGGGAGACACCAAGAGCCAGAATCAGATGCTGCCGCGTCGCGAAGCCGCCATAGAACACGCCCGCCGAGGCGATGATGAGCCCAAGCGCCTGCAACACTGAGATGGAATTTGCGATTCGGAACTTCATCAAGCCCCGGTGGATGGCATAGGTGAGGTTGGCTCCGGAAACCCCTCCTCCCAGGAGAACGACCGCCAGATACTCGGAAGACCGCACGTCATCCACGGGCCGCAGGGCAAGCAGCAATACCAGACCGACTACGACGGCGATAACCCATACTCCCACGGAGACCGCGAGTAGGCGCCTGCAGTCCCCATGCGCCAGTCGTCGCGCGATGTACTTCGTCAAGCCGACGCCCGTGCCCGCCGAGGCGAGGGCGGCGATCAACCCCGCATATCTCCTCTCCATGGAGATGAGACCGAAGTCGGCGGGGGAGAGTGATGACGCGAGCAGCTTGATGACGACGAGCTGTGCGACGAGAACGATGAACGACGCGATGGCCGTTTCGCCCAGGTCGCGCAAGAGGGCCGCATGCCGGTCGAGGAAGGTCCGCAGCTTCATTTCAAGTTAGGCGTTCCGCGACCGCGGACCCTTGGCCGGAGTAGAAGTAACCGAATCCCATCAGGATCAGAATACCGGCCGGATTGCCGAGGTTGATCCAATAGCTTTCCATGATCGAGTACCCGGCAAGGAACACGAGCTGACCGGCCAGCACGCTATCCTCGATTCGGACTGCCCTCCGGTGGCGCACGACCAGGACGACAAGCGGGACGACGATGAGCAAGAAGAGGGGGAGGGTGCCGACGAGTCCGTAATCCACCAGGTTCATCAGAACGCCATTGTGCGGCGTGCGCGTCCCCAGAACGAAGTCCTGAATCAGGAACTCATGGGCCTTGGGGCCGAGCCCTATCATGGAAGCGCGGCCGAACAGTGCGAAGGCCATCGACCAAAGGCGCGTTCGTCCCGTGAAACCGCCAGCCAGCCCTTTCGCCGGATCGCTCAACGACAGAAGTTGTTCGGCCTGCCAGATGAAGGCGAGCCCGGCGAGCGCCGCGGCGGCGACGACAACCAGCAGCGCTTGCGTGCGGCGCTTGCGGCCAAGCTGCGAAATCCGCAGGCCAGCGAACACGAGCAGCGCGAAGATTGCCGACACCAGGCCTGTCCGCTGGCTCGTCAGAACGATGAGCGAGAGGGCCAGAGCGGATCCTATCATGCCCCAGGCGGGGCGACCCCAAACCCAGCCGCCGAAGAGCGCGGGACTGACGACCATGCACAGCATCGCGCTGTTGTACAAGGTGCCGCGCGCCATTAGCAGCAGGGGAAACGTCGCCACTCCGGCCACCGCCGCCAACGTGAAGACCCGTGCGAACTGATTGTTGATTTGACTCCCCAGGATGTATCCATGTAGGAGCGCTATCAGCATAGCGATGAAGTAGAACGCCTGGCCCGCCTCCACGCGATTCAGAAGGGCACTCAGACCGCCACTCACGGCGAAGACCAGATAGAGAATCAGGAAGAGCCGCCCGCGGGGCGAGCGGAAGTCTCGTGCTACCACGAGCAGGACTCTGTTGCGCGCCAGGAGCGGCGACACCAGGTAGATCGAGACGAGCAGGGGAACAACAACCATCACGCCCTGGGGGATGAGGCCGGAGTTGTTGACCAACGCGGTACCCAGGAGCCACACCGCCGCCGACACGGTGATGAGACGTGTCTTGAACGGGATCAGGCCGTCGAAAGATGATCCGCGATGTAAATCCACAGCAGGACCGCCGTTGCCAGAATCAGGGACACAAGCAGAATCGCGACGTGGTTGGGCCAGCTCTCCTCGAAGGGAACGGATGGCGGATCGACTACTTCGAAACCGAAGGCGGAAGACGTCGACGCCATGGCGGAGCGCACGAGATACCTGGATGCGGCCTCGATGAGATAGGACTGGACCTCGGTCTCCTGAACTTCAGCGACCTTCCGGAAGATGGCGTCCCCTTGCTCCTGGTAGTCCCGGGCCGCGCGCTCGGAAAGGACGGAGTTCGCAGCGCCGACCAGACTCCGGGCGAACCAGGTCACGTGCTGTGGATATCGGCCCCGCACCTTGAGTGTGATCAGGCCGGTCTGGACATCGTGCGAGACGCGGATATGACTGTCGGACCACTTGTACAAGCTCCAGGCGCGTGACTCGTCGCTGCCCTGCTGCTGGGGGTCGAGGTAGTGCTGCTGGAGCGAGTCCGCGAAGGCCTGGACCTCGGGATCGCGCCGGACCATCTCCAGGAGAAGGTAGCGGGAAGACAGAAAAGCGATGTTGGCGTCGATGGAGCCGGCCCGTCCCGACTGCAGGTACGTGAAACGCGTCAGGGCGTTGAGTCGACTGGCAGCGTCGCCGAGATCCTGCGTCGTGGGATCGGGAAGCGGTCTCAGCAGGACCTCGACTTCGAACTGGTCTTCCAGAAGTAAAAACGAACCGAGGTTGATGGCGATCACAAGAACCAGAACGGCAATTGTCGCGAATCGGTGACGCGACACGAAGGATCGGGCTGTTGCGAGTATTCGTGAGGTCATTTAGTTCAGGATTCCCACCGTTTTTGCGCTCGCCGCGGCCAGGCCGAGCTGGTAGAGGACCTGACTCAGGTCCAGGGCGAACTGCATGCCGGAGAAGCGCTCCAGGCTCTCTGGCACGACCACGACATCGCCGGGCTGGAGTTTCGTCTTCGTACCGCGATCCACGGATCCGTCGGCCCGCACCACGTAAGTGTTGCCTCCGTCCGCGAAGCGCGTCTTGCCACCGGCCAGATCGATGTAGTCGCCCGCTTTCTCGCCCGCCTGGTACTGGAAGGCGGTCGGGTTGTTCACCTGGCCGAGCACCATCACGTAGTTCGGTTTCTTGGGCACGTAGAACGTGTCCCCGTTTCTCAGGACGAGGTCGAACTCGGTTCCCTCCAGCTGCTCGAGCTCGCCGAGATAGATGACCATGCGGCCCGAGGCCTCGACGGAGCGCAGCTCCGCGGCGAGCTGCTGCCCCGCCTCGATGGCGAGCTGGCGCTTGGTCGCCTCCGTCTGCTGGACACCCGGCGTGAACTGCACCGCCGAGCGGGCCAGGTCGGCCTCGAGCTGCCTGGCCATCCGTTCGAGCTGCTCCTGCTGCAGCTCGCGCACGTTCTCGCGCGTGAAGACCACCGCCGGCAGGTAGGCGTCCTCGAGGAAGCCCCCGAAGCGGCGGATGAGGTTCGAGAGCCGCTCCCCCTCCTCGACCGGATAGCTGCCGGGGAAGGCGACCTCCCCGGACACGTAGACCACCTCGTCCTCCCGCCAGTTGGAGATGCGCCGGATCAGCAGGCGGTCGTAGTGCTGCAGGAGGATGTTGGCCTCGTCAGAACCGTCGAGGATCGCTCTCAGGTCGAGCTTGAGGTGCCGCAGCTCCCGCCGCTCCCCGTCGACGATCTCGTAGCGAGTGAGTTCGGCCTCCTCGCGGTAGGCCTCCTCGCGCAGGTAGCCGCCGGCGAAGATCAGGTCGCTGATGCGCATCCCCTCGAAGCGCGGATACTTGCCCGGGTAGTTCACCTCGCCGAGGATCTCCACCGTCTCGGGCTCCTTGAACTCCCAGATGGAGTGGACCATCAACTCGTCGAGATCCTGGAGGGGAAGGTTCTGTGCCGGATCGCCGTCCAGTACCCGCTCGAGCTCCAGTGCGATCTTGAACACGTCGAGGGTAAGCGGATCCGTGCGGAACAGCTCGGCCTCCGGAAACCAGGCGTCCTTCAGCAGCCCGCCCGACGCCAGGATCAGGTCGAGCACGCGCATGTCCTTCTCGAACATGTACTCGCCCGGATCCTGCACGCGCCCGCGGATCTTGACCTTCGGCAGCTCGCGGAAGTGGCTGCGGTGGAAGACGTAGATCCGGTCCCGCGGCTGCAGCGCCAGGTTCTGCTCCTCGTTTCCGTCGAACAGGGCCGCGCCGAGGTCGAAGGCCAGGTACTCCGTCTCGCGGTTCAGCTCGTTCTCGCGCTCGATGAGGCCGTAGGCGAAGTAGGTCTCGGGCAGGAGCTCGTCGGGCGCACTCACCAGATCGAGGAGGTGCAAGCCCTCGGAAAACTGCCGCTTGCCCGGACGGAGGACGTTGCCCGCGAGGTAGACCACCCTCTCCTCGCGGTCCAGGATGGGGAAGACCTTGAGCAGGTCGCCGTCCCGCAGCTTCCAGTCGGCGGACTTCGCCAGGTCGAAGTCGTAGACGACGCGCGAGCCGCCCTCGACGCGTTCGAGCTGCAGCAGGTCGCCGTAGGCCAGAGCCTTCAGCCCACCGGCGAGCTCGACGAGCGCCCGCGCCGTCAGCTCCCCCTTCAGTTCGTAGATGGCCGGTCGCCGTACCTCGCCCGCGATCCCCACCAGGGCCCCGGCTGGCGGGACGAAGATCACGTCCCCCGGCAGCAGGCGCTCGTCCGCCGAGGTATCCCCGGCGAGAAGCAGGTCGTAGAGGTCCATCTCTCGCACCAGCTCGCCGCCGCGCTTGAGCTGCACGCGCCGCAGGCTGCCGATCTTGCGCACCCCGCCGCTCACGAAGAGCGCGTTGGTGAGGGTCGAGAGCCCGCTCACCGTGTAGGAGCCCGGCTGGAAGACCTCCCCCAGCACGAAGATCCGGATCGAGCGCAGGCGCCCCATGCCGATGCTGGCGTTCACACCGATCATGCGCTCGTCCACCTCGCGCAGGAGCGCCGCCTTCATCTCCGCGAAGCTCAGACCTGCGACCGAGATGGGCCCGAGCTCGGGGAAGGAGACCTGCCCCTCGCGGTCCACCGTGAGGTCAGTCACGAGGCTGGTCTTACCGTAGAGCTGGACGTGGATCTCGTCGCCCGGGCCGATCACGTAGTCGGGCGTGACGGGAACGTCCGTGGCCGGAGCGAAGGTCGTGGGCGCGCCGGCGAAGAGCTTGTAGCCGAACTGCTCGAGGCGTGTGTCGACCGTCAGGGGTTGGGATTCCGCCAGGAAGTTCTCGAAGGCCTGGCGGACCTCGATACTCGGCGGGGGCGCGTGCTCCAGGGGCGTGTCCATGCCCTCGACGCCGAGCGAACCCAGCTCGCCCTCGGCGGCCAGCTCACGCTCCAGCTCGCTTTGTTCGGGTTTGCGGGGCTGCATCACTGGCGGCGTGCTGACGTCCCGCTCGGGCACGCTGCTCTCCGCCTCGAGCAGCCGCGCAAGGACCTCCGGCGGCAGGTTCATCTCGCGCAGGAGACGCTGCCGCTCCTCGGGAGAC
>CAZVHI010000013.1:0-57493 GCA_964627205.1 uncultured bacterium | reverse complement strand
GACCTCCGGCGGCAGGTTCATCTCGCGCAGGAGACGCTGCCGCTCCTCGGGAGACAGCTGCTCGAGCATGCGCAGCTGTTCGGGGCTCGGTTCCTGAGCCGTGGCGTCGATGGCAGGGAGGGCCAGCGCGAGCAGGAGAACGAGCCCCCCTGCAGCGATCCCTCGCACCCCAGATCCGTTCATCGGGGAGTCCTCCGAAGGCAGAATTTCTCCGGTTCAAGCGTGCCGAAGCTAGCGCAAACCCGCTGATTCAACAAGCACTGACTCGCTCGTCCGCTCTGAGCGGCCAGGATTCATCCGGATCCGAACAGCCTTGCCTTGCGCGGCGCCTTCGGCTAATCTGCGATGGTTGACGTCCCTCACCGTCAGCACCCGGCCTTCAGACGAGATCCATCCCTATTTCAGCGAGGAGGAGGTATGCGCCCAGTCTACATGGTTTCGGGCGGAATCAGCAAATTCGCGAAGGCGAGGCCCGACAAGACCTTCCAGGCCATCGTGAAAGAGGCCTACGACTACGCGATCAAGGACCTGGGACTCGAGGTTGGCAAGTTCAACGAGCTGGCGGACGGTTGCGTCACCAGCTACTTCAGCGACCACTTCAGCCGCCAGCTCATGGCAGGCATCATGGTCCAGGACTATCTCGGCCTCTGTCCCAAGCCCGGCCACCGCGTTGAGGGTGGTGGCGCCACGGGTGGGCTCTGCTTCCAGGAAGCCTGGAAGAGCGTCGCCAGCGGGCACATGGACGTCTGCCCGGCCGTCGGCTTCGAAACCATGAGCCACGTCAACACCTGGAAGGGCAACGAGTTCATCGCGCACGCCAGCGACGTCTCCTTCGACTATCCGGTGGGCGGCTTCTACAGCGGTTACTACGCGATGATGGTGGTCCGGCACATGATGGAGTACGGCACCACCGTGCAGCAGATGGCCGCCGTCTCCGTCAAGAACCACATGAACGCCTTCTACAACCCATACGCGCAGAAGCGCGAGCGGCTCACCATCAAGGACGTGCGCAACTCGCCCATGGTGGCCTGGCCCCTCACGCGTCTGGACATCTGCGTGATGAGCGACGGCGCCGCGGCGGCTGTTCTCGCCAGCGAAGACGGCGTGGCCGCGCTGGAGAAGGCGTCGGGCAAGCGGCTCAAGAAGGTACTCATCACGGGCATCGGCCGCGGCACGGACGCCATGCGCATGGCCGACCGGCCGCACCGCAAGGTACCGCTGCTGCCTCTCGAGGAACCCGGCGACTACACCGGCAAGAAGTGGCGCGGCGGGCGTCTCAAGTACCCCGGCATCCACAGCTTCCGCGCCGGCCGCTCGGCGAGCGTCATGGCTTACGAGATGGCCGGGGTCACGGATCCCCTGAACGAAATCGACTTCGTGGAACTGCACGACGCCTACACGTCCAGCGAGATCCAGACCTACGAGGACATGGGCCTGTGCAAGTACGGCGAGGGCGGCAAGTTCGCGGCGAGCGGCAAGCCCTTCCTGCCCAACATCGAGTACGGCCTGGAGAAGGTCGACAAGGATCCCGAGAAGGGCCTCTGCCCCGTCAACCCATCGGGCGGGCTCATCGCCTGCGGGCATCCGGTGGGCGCGACGGGCCTGATGCAGGCGGTCTTCGCCTTCTGGCAGCTGCAGAAGCGGATCCGCAAGCATCTCCGGAAGCCCGACATCCAGGTGGCGGACGCCAAGCGGGGCATCATCCACAGTCACGCCGGCACCGGGACCTATGTCACCGTGTCCATCCTCGAAGCCGTGGGAGGTAAGTAATGGCTGCCAAGAATTTCCCGACTCGCCTGCCCGAGACCGAGGTCGGACAGGAGATCTACAGCCTGCCCATGCCGAAGGACACGGGGGCGCTCAAGGGCATGCAGCCCATCCTCATCAAGCAGCCCTATCAGATCGACTACATCCACAGCTATGGCCAGGACAGCCCGTGGTTCGCGGGTCTGAGCAATGGTGTCATGCTGGGGTGTCGCTGCCAGGCCTGCAAGAACACCTACCCGACGCCGCGCGGCCACTGCATGGACTGCGGCGGCGAGACCGAGTGGGTGAAGCTGCCGGGCAAGGGCAAGGTGCACACCTTCACGGTCTGCCACTTCGGTAGCCAGGCGTTCCTGCCCGAGTGCCCCTTCATCCTGGCGCTGGTCGAGTTCCGAGGCTGCGAGACGCTGTTCCTGACACGGCTCCTGGGGGTCGATCCCTCCAAGCCGAGCCTGAAGTGGGTGGGCATGGAGGTGGAGGCCAAGTTCCGCCGGCTGTCCAAGTTGACGCCCACGGACATCTACTTCGTCCCCGCGGCGGAGTAGCTCCGGGCACAGCTCCCGACGATCGCCCCGGGCGCCGATGCGCCCGGGGTTTTTCTTGTCGCCCCATCGGATCATCCGCTAGTTTTCCCGGAACGATTATTCGCCGAGGGAGATGTACGAGATGATCAAGTCGATCAGAGGATTCGGTCTGCTGGCCTGCGTCTTGGCGATGTGCCTTGCGCCGGGCTCGACCTTCGCGGCGACGATCCATGTCCCCGGAGACTGGGACAGCATCGGCGAGGGCGTCGCCGCTGCGGTGAACGGCGACACCGTGCTCGTCGCCTGCGGAAGCTACGCCGAGAAGAACATCGTCCTGGAAAAGGACATCCACCTCCACGGCGAGACGGGCGACCCCGCCTGCGTGCTCATCGACGCCGAGGGCCTAGGGCAGGGCAGCATCCTGGCCTGCGACAGCCTCGACACGAGTGCGGAGATCAAGGGCATCACCTTCCGGGCTAGCTCGGCTGCGACCGGCGGCGCGATCTCCCTGGTCCGCTCCTCCCCCAGTATCGCGGGCTGTGTCTTCGAAGAGAACGAAGCGAATTACGGCGGCGCGATCTACTGCTCGGCCCAGTCCTCGCCCCAGATCTTCGGCTGTGTCTTCCGCGCCAACGCGGCCAGCCAGGGCGGCGGCATCTACTGCACCGCGAGCGCGACCCTCTTCATCCGTCACTGCACCTTCTCCGAGAACTCGGCCTACTGGGGCGCAGGGATCGACGTGGACATCAACAGCCAGCTCACGCTGTTGAACACGATCATCGCCGCGAGCACAAGCGGCGAGGCCGTGCACTGCGGACCGCTCAGCAGCGCGACCCTCAGCTGCTGCAATCTCTTCGGCAACGCGGACGGCGACTGGGAGGATTGCGTGGCCGATCAGCTCGGACAGAACGACAACTTCTCCGCGGACCCCGAGTTCTGCGGCGTGGAGGGGAGCGGCAACCTATATCTTCAAAGCGATTCGCCATGCAGTTCGGACCTCTCCCCCTGCGGCTCGCAGATCGGAGCGCTGGGGGTGGGCTGCGACGAGACCTCCGTGGCGACGGAGAGCTGGAGCGCGATCAAGGCCCTCTACTAGTCTGCGCCAACGAAAGAAAATCCCCGAGCGCGTCGGCGCCCGGGGATTCTTGCTTTCGTATCGACGGTGGCAGGACTCTGCTAGTAGAGCGCCTTCACCGTGCCCCAGCTGCTGTCTTCGGTCGGCGTGCCGCAAAGGACGTCGTAGGGCAGGTCGCCTTCCACGAAGTGGGGAGGATCACCGAATAGGTCACCCTGCAGCTCCCAGTGGATCTGATAGTCGGCCTCGCAGTCGCAGTCGATCTGGGCGGTGAAGCAGAACGTGCCGCCCGACTGGCCGAATATGAAGCCGAAGTTGAAGTCGTCCACGCCATGCCAGTTGCCGACGTTCGTGCCGTAGCCCGTGAAGACGGGCTCGACGTTGAAGCTGCCGTCGGACGTCGCCGTCGCCGGCGGCTCGTCCAGGATGACCATGCAGGTCGGCAGGGTGATCGTGACGTCCGTGATCCACTCGATGTCAGTGCTGTTGTTGAAGGCGTAGAAGCAGAGCTCGACGACGCCGTTCTCCGAGTCGACCGGTGTCACCGTGACATAGCTGCCATCGATGTTGCGGTCCGCGAGTGCCGGGGTGGCGAGCAGGGCCGTCAGCGCCAGAAGCGTAAGCAGTTTCCTCATCATGTCCTCCCGTGATGTGCGGGTGTCGACCAGGTTGGCTCGGGCCATGGGACACGTCCGGACGGCCGTGGGAGCCTCGTCTAGGGATACGAAGACTCGGTGGCAACGCCCTTGTGGCGCCCCAAGCTGTTGAATTACACACCATTGTACCAGGTGCGGAGGGCTGAATCAATGAGCTCGCAAGGGCCGCGCCCCGCGGCCCCAACCCGTTGTAATCCCTGTTACTAGCTCACTTGCCCCGCCCGTGCAGCTCCCGGTGCCGGTAGCAGCCGGTCACGTGGTCGTTGACCATCCCCACGGCCTGCATGTAGGCGTAGCAGATCGTCGGACCGACGAAGGTGAAACCTCGCCGTTTCAGGTCCTTGCTCATGGCGCGGGACTCCTCCGTCTCCGCCGGCAGATCCCCGAGGCGCCGCCAGCGGTTCTGCCTGGGCTTGCCGCCCACGAAGCTCCAGATGTAGGCATCGAAGCTGCCCTCTTCCTCCACGATCTTCAGGAACGCCTTCGCGTTGCGCACGGCGCCCTCCACCTTGAGGCGGTTGCGAACGATGCCGGGATTCCCGAGCAGGCTCTCGACCTTGCGCTTGTTGAAACGGGCGACCCGGGCCGGCTCGAAGCCCGCGAAGGCCTCGCGGTAACCCTCGCGCTTCTTCAAGATCGTGCTCCAGCTCAGTCCCGCTTGCGCCCCCTCGAGGACGAGGAACTCGAAGAGCAGACGGTCGTCGTGGACCGGCACGCCCCACTCGTCGTCGTGATAGCTCTGATGAAGGGGATCGCCGCCCGCCCATCCGCAGCGGGTCTTCTTCGATGTGGGCATGCTCAGGCCTTGACCGTGGCCGTCCGTCTCACGAGGTGGACGATCAGCCCGACGAGGGCCAGCGGCAGCGCCACGAGCACGAGCAGGATGGGGAGCGCCGCGCCCAGAACCGGCAGGAGCAGGACCAGACCGGCGAGACCCAGCACGAGGCCTAGCAGGCCCTTGAGGAGCCAGAAGCCGATCTGGAAGGGAAGGATGATGAGCTTGAAGATGAGCCCGACGACCGCGAAGGCGAGCGACAGGACGAGCCCCAGCCCCGCCAGGAACAAGACCAGCAATCCGATTTCCAGCATGGGAGGATTCCTTCCGCCGACAAACACCAACCTGCAGTTCCGGGATTCTCGCGACCGACTCTCGCCCTATCCTTGCTAGACCCTGAATATTCGGAAAGGTTGCAACAAAGTTTCGAGGATTGCCTCCGAGACGGGAAGACGCCCCGGGTGGATGACCACCCGGGGCGCCTTGGAGGGTCCCACTCCCCCGATTGCGGGGCTATCTCTGCCGCTCGCTCAGGTCCGCGGCGCGCTCGACGAGCTCGCGCAGCTCCCGCGTCGCCTCGTCCCGGCGCATCCGTCGGTCCAGAAGGCCGGCCGCGGACTCGAGATCGGCGATGCGGTTGCCGCGGGCCCAGTAGCTACCCCTCAGGATCTCGGCGAACTCTGCCGCCAAGACGTCACGCTGCAGGTGCGGATCCGCATCGCCGAAGTCCCGGGCGAGATCCCGCAGCGTGGCCTCCTCCTCGATTTCCAGCACGTCGCCCGCGCGACGGCTTTCGCTGGCCGGCAGCTCGTAGCGCAGGCGCACCGTGGCCAGGGAGAGACCCTTGCCCCGGCGCCCGCCGCGGCGCTCCAGACTGCGGGCCGCATCGGCGGAGAGCTTGATCTCGTAGAGGGCAGTGACCTCGTGGCCCGCGCCCACCTCGCCGGCGTCCACGTCGTCGTTGCGGAAGTCCTCGTCGGCGACGTCGCGGTTCTCGTAGCCGAGAAGCCGCCAGCGCAAAACCTGCTCCGGATCGAACTCCACCTGCACCTTCGTGTCACGGGCGATGGTCTGCAGGGTGCCGGTCAGGTTCTCCACGAAAACGCGCTGTGCTTCGTCGATGTCGTCCACGTAGTAGTAGTTGCCGTCGCCCTGGTCGGCGAGCTTCTCCATGAGCACGTCGTTGTAGTTGCCCATGCCGAAGCCGACCGCCGAGAGATGGATGCCGCGGTCCGACTCGTAGCGCACCTTGTCCAGGATGCGCTCGGCCCGGGTCTCGCCCGTGTTGGCCACGCCGTCAGAGCAGAGGATCAGCCGGTTGATGGAGCCGCGCTCGTATATGCGGCTGGCCATCTCGTAGCCCAGCTCGAGGCCTTCCTCGGCGTTCGTGCTGCCGTTCGGCTGCAGGCGGTCGATCGCCCGCTCGATGGTCCGGCGATCCTCGAGCGCGGTGGGGCGGAGCACGATACGCCCGACGCTGCCGTACTCCACGATGCCAACGGTGTCGCTGTCGCGCAGCTCGTCCAGCAGCAGATGCAGGGCGCGCTTCACCAGACCGAGGCGGCTCTCCCGTGCCATGGAGCCGGAGGTGTCGATCACGAAGACCAGGTTCGCCGGCTTGCGGCGGCGCTCGGAGACCTCGCGGCCCTTGAGCCCCACGCGCATCAGGTGATAGCCGTCGCCGTAGGGACTCGGCGCGCCATCTACGTAGATGGCGAAGTCGCCCTCGCGCGGCGCCTCGTAGCCCTGCTCGAAGTAGTTCACGAACTCTTCCACGCGCACGGCGTCCTCGGGCGGCAGATGGCCTTCGTCCAGGTAGCGACGCGTCAGCGTGTAGGACGCGTTGTCCACGTCGATGGCGAAGGTGGAGTGCTCGTCCTCCTCGGTCACGATGAAGGGGTTGACGCCGTAGTGCTGGAAGTACATGGCGTCGAAGGGTTCGCCGTTGGGGTGATGGTAGTCCGGCGGCGTCCACCAGCATCGCCGGCGGCGCTCCCGAGGCCGCCATGCGTCGTCCTCCCGCTCACTGCGGTCAGGAACTCCTTCAATCATCCAGGAGACCTCTCCGCTGCGGCCGCCGCGCACGTGGACATTACCGGATTTCATCGTGATTCCCGCCTCCAAGGACATGCTTTCCTGCACGTTTTCCACGGCAAAGGTCCGCAGGTCTTCGCTCTTCTTGCCAGGCGAGGAATCCCTCACGTCGACGGCCGGCACCTCCCCCCCCACGACGACCTTGTCCATCTCCAGGGCGATCGAAGGTTGCAGAGCGAAGTCCAGGGACGCCGGCGCCCCGCCGCAGATCCACATACCTCCCTTGCGGCTCTCTTCATATCCAAGGTAGCTAACGATAATGGTGTAGCGTCCGCAGGGCGCGGTGAAGGAGAAGCTGCCGTCCTCTAGGGTCATCGCGCCGTAGTTCGTTCCCTTGAGGACGACATTGGCGTAGGGCAGGGGATCGCCCGTCTCGGCGTCCACGACGCGGCCGTAGATGCGGCCGATGAACTGCGGCGCCGTCTCCCGGCGGGCCCGTTCTTCGACGAGGGACTCGGCTTCGGCGAGCATCGCCACGGAAAGCTCCCCGGAGGGTTTCGCGACGGGAGCCGCCGCTTCGTCGGAGTCCCGGGCAGGCTCGCTCTTCGCCCCCAGACCGGCTCGGGAGCCGATAATCCCAGGCGTTGCGGCTCCCTCGTCCGCTGCTTGTGTCGCAGTCTCTCTCCGCCCCGGCAGTACTGCTTCCTCGCTGCCGAGCCGTCCCGTGTCGCGCGAGCGCACGGTCACACGCGCTTCGTGGTCGTTCGCCACTCGCGGCGACTCGGTCTCCGCCTGCGTGCCCCGGCCCTTGGAGGCCGCGGGTGCCCGGAGGGCGTGATCCGAAGTAGCGACGGTGGGGGTCTCCTCCGGCGCCTCCGGGCCCGCGGCCATGTCGATGGCTTCCAGTTCCTCAACGGCCCGCTCCGTCTTCTCGGGCGCCATGGCCAGCTCGTCGAAGCCGCTCATCTTGTCCGGTCCCCAGTCGATAAAGAGGGCGACGAGCAGCAGGGCGGTGACGGCCGCGGCGGAGACGCCGAAGGTGCTCCAGAACTGGATCCGGCGCCGTGTTTCGTGATTCTTCGCCTGCGGGATGCCGCGCCAGATGGCTTCCCTTTCTTCGTCCGTCAGCCTGTGGCTGTACTTCTTGAAGTCCTCTTTCATGGCTGCAGTCCTTCCATCTCATCGGCGATGGCGCGCGCCCTATCCCCCGTCAGCATCCGTCTCATGCCCTCGCGGGCACGGTGGTAGTGAACGCGCGCGGTCGCTTCGCGGCAGCGCAGCGTCGAGGCGATCTCCCGGAAGGAGAGATCCTCCACCTCCCGCAGGATCAGGGCCGCCCTCTGCTTGGGCGAGAGCCGGTCGAGCGCGTTCTGGAAGGCGGCCCGCTCCGCGTCGAAACGGGGCTCCTGGGACGGCGGCGTGGGTTCCGTGCTCTCCGCCGCCAGGGCCAGGCGCTGTTTCGTCCGCCGGATCCAGGCCCGCCGCCAGTCGATGCTCTTGCGGACGGCGATGCTCCGCAGCCAGGCGCCCAGGGGACCCTCGCCGCGATAGCGGTCCAGCTTGCTCAGGGCCGTCACGTAGGTGTCCTGCAGCAGGTCCTTGGCCGCTTCCCGGTCCCCCACCTGAAAACAGAGGAGGCTGAAGAGGGACTGGCAGCTGCTTTCGTAGATCTCCCGCCAGGCGCCCTCGTCACCCCCCGCCGCTCTCGAGGCGAGGAGCTCGTCTTGCCGATGTTCTCGTTCCGTGGTCACCGTCGCATCTCCTCGGTTCGCCCATGATGACGATGTCGACGGGGAAAGCGTTTACAGCCGGTACTCAGTTCCATGATAGTGGCAATGCTTCGCCGAGTTCAAAGAAATGAGGGACGATGACGCCGGCGCGAATCCGCACGCGGGTCAAGATCTGCTGCATCGGCAGCAACGAGGAAGCCCGCTCCGCGATCCGGCACGGGGCGGACGCGATCGGCCTCGTGTCGGAGATGCCGAGCGGCCCTGGGGTCATCCCCGAGTCCCGGATCGCCGAGATCGCCGCGGCGCAGTCGGGTAGGGTCGACACCGTGCTGCTCACCAGCCTGCGCGATCCAGACGAGATCATCGCCCAGCAGAAGCGCTGCGGCACACGCAGTGTGCAGATCTGCGATCGCCTCCCCGCCGGCGCCCATGCCCGGCTCCGAAGCGCGCTGCCCGACGTCACCCTGTGGCAGGTTGTTCACGTGAGCAGCGAAGATTCCGTGAACGAAGCTGTCGACGCCGCAGGCATGGCTGACGTCCTGCTCCTGGATAGTGGCGAGCGCAAGGGTGCCACGCTGCGGCTCGGTGGCACTGGACGCACCCACGACTGGACCCTCAGCCGCCGCATCCGCGAGGCCGTGGACCTGCCAATCTTCCTGGCGGGCGGCCTGCGGCCCGAGAACGTCGCTGAGGCGATCGCGGTCGTTCAGCCCTCCGGTGTGGATGTCTGCACGGGAGTGCGCTCGTCCGGCGAGCTGGATCCGCGGAAGCTCGCCTCCTTCATGGCCGAGCTGCGCGGCACCGCGCCCGCGGGATGAGCTTCGTCAGACGCCCGTCGCGGCACCTTTGACCAGGGCGACGACGATCCCGATCAGCGCGAGGGGAATCGCGAAGGCGACCAGGATGAAGGGCAGCGCCAGACCCAGGATCGGCAGGAGCACCACCAGCGCGATGACGAAGATGGCCAGGCCCAGCACGCCCTTCAGCAGCCAGAAGGCCAGCTTGATGGGCAGCAGGATGATCTTGAATACCAGGCCCAGGACAGTGAAGACGAGCCCCAGGGCCAGGAAGAGGACCAAGAGCCCCACGATCAGTCCGAGTATTTCCAGCATCGCTTCTCCTTTCGCAACGAGCGCATTCTACGCAATGAGCGCAACGCGCGCAGGAGAGGGGCGAGCTCCCTAGCGGCTGTACTCCTCCAGCACGCGCCGCGCAATGACGATGCGCTGGATCTCGCTGGTCCCCTCGCCGATCTCGCAGAGCTTCGCGTCACGGTAGTAGCGCTCCACGGGGTATTCCCGCGTGTAGCCATAGCCGCCGTGGATCTGGATGGCGGCGCTGGTGGCACGCATCGCCACCTCGCTCGCGTAGAGCTTCGACATGGCGGCCTCTTTGCCGTAGGGACGCCCGGCGTCCTTGAGGCGCGCCGCGTTGTAGACCAGATGCCGCGCGGCCTCGATCTCGGTGGCCATGTCGGCGATCATGTTCCCGATCGCCTGGAACTTCGCGATGGGCTTGCCGAACTGCTCGCGCTCGAGCGAGTAGGGCACGGCCTTGTCCATCGCGCCCTGGGCGATCCCCAGCGCCATGGCGCCGATCGAGATGCGCCCGCCCTCCAGCGTGCGCATGAAGGTCGGGAAGCCGGTGTTGAGTTCGCCGAGCAGGTTGCTGCTCGAGACATGGCAGTCCTCGAAGATGAGCTCGTAGGTCTCGCTGGCCCGGATGCCCAGCTTGTTCTCCTTCGTGCCCAGCTTGAAGCCCGGCGTGTCGGCCGGCACGACGATGGCGCTGATGCCGTGGCCGCGCCGCGCAGTGGGATCCGTCTTTGCCGTGATGGTGATGAGCCCCGCGTGCCCCGCGTTCGTGATGAACTGCTTCGTGCCGTTGATCACCCACTCGTTGCCCTCGAGCACCGCCGTGGTGCGCGGGCTGCCCGCGTCGCTGCCGGCACCCGGCTCGGTGAGGCCGAACGCGCCCAGGTGCTCGCCCGCCGCCAGGGACGGCAGCCACTTCATCTTCTGCTCCTGGCTGCCGTTGTTGAGGATGGGGCTGATCCCCAGGCTGATGGCCGCCGCCACCGTGATGCCCGTGCTCGCGCAGACGCGACTCAGCTCCTCGACCACGATCATGTAGCTGAGGTGATCCATGCCCTGACCGCCGTATTCCGTCGGCACGGTCATGCCGAAGATGCCCAGCTCGGCGAGCTTCCTCACGGTCGCCTCGGGGAACTCCATGGTCTCGTCGATCTCCGCCGCGATGGGCTCGACCTCCTTCACGGCGAAATCGCGGATCATGTCGCGGACCATCTGTTGCTGATCGTCGAGGTCGAAATTGAGCACGCTCGCTCCCTCCCTGCTCATGACGCCCGATCGCTGACTACGCGCGGACGTCGCCTATGATTCACCCTTCATCCCGGCGTCGCCGACGGTCGCTGAACGCGAGCCGGCGACGTTGCGTTTTGCGTTTGGCTAAGTGTGGACGGCGCCCGCCAGGGCCATGAACTGGGCCGCCGCCTCCACGCCCTTGTGGAACTGCTCCAGGTCCATCTTCTCGTTGGGCGAGTGCAGGTTGTCGTCCGGCAGGCCGAGGCCCATGAGGACGGCCGGCGCGCCCAGTTCCGTGTCGAAGGTCTCCACCACCGGAATGCTGCCGCCCTCGCGCGTGAGGATCGGCTCCGGGCCGAAGGCCAGAGCCAGGGCCCGCTTGCCCGCTTCGACGAAGGGACTGTCCGGCTCGGCCAGGAAGGGCCGGCCGCCGTGGTGGCGGACGAACTCCAGCTCGATCCCCGCGGGCGCGAGCGCGCGCAGGTGCGCCTCGAAGGCGTCGGCGATCTCGTCCGGGTCCTGATCGGGCACGAGGCGCATACTGATCTTAGCGCCCGCCTCGGCGGGCAGCACGGTCTTCGCGCCCTCGCCCGCGAAGCCGCCCCAGATGCCGTTCACCTCGAGGGTCGGCCGCGCCCATGCGCGTTCCAGGGTGCTGTAATCGGCCTCGCCCTCGAGGGCCGCGACGCCCAGGTCCTTGCGGTAGGCGCCGTCGTCGTGGGGCAGACTGGCGAAGCCCTGGCGCTCCGCGGCGCTCAGCTCGCGCACGCGATCGTAGAAGCCGGGGATCGTGACGCGCCTCTGCTCGTCGTGCAGCGCTGCCACCATGCGCGTCAGCGCGTCGGCCGGGTTGCAGACCGCTCCGCCGAATGTCCCGCTGTGCAGGTCGCGGTTGGGACCGCGCGCGATCACCTCGACGTAGGTCAGACCGCGCAGGCCGTAGACCAGGCTCGGCACGCCGCGCGCGAAGAAGGCGCTGTCGCTCACCATGACGGCGTCGCAGGCGAGGCGCTCGCGCCCGGCCTCCACGAAGGGTTTGAGGTTGGGGCTGCCCACTTCCTCTTCCCCCTCGATGACGAACTTCAGGTTGACGGGCAGGGAGTCCGTCTCGGCCAGCCAGGCCTCCACCGCCAGGAGATGGGCCAGTACTTGCCCCTTGTCGTCCGAGGCACCGCGCGCGAAGACCGCGCCGTCGCGGATCTCCGGCTCGAAGGGCGGGCTGAGCCAGAGATCGACCGGATCGACCGGCTGCACGTCGTAGTGTCCGTAGACCAGGATCGTGGGCGCGCCGCTTGCCCGCAGGTACTCGCCGTAGACGATGTCGTGCCCCGCGGTGGGAATGATCTCGCTGCGAACCCCGATCTCCTGGAGCTTGGTCAGCAGCCAGTGAGCGGTCTTCTCCATGTCCGACTTGTGGGCGGGATCGCTGCTGATGCTCGGAATGCGCAGCAGCTCGAGCAACTCTTCGCGATGACGTTCCCGCGACCCGCGGATCCGTTCGATCACCTTCTCCATGTTTCGGGGCCCCTTTCGCCTGCGAAAGGACAGAGTAGCATAGGGTCGGAGGTGGCGCCAGCCCGCCCGGCGCCGGCGAGCGGCCGCGTAAGGGCCTGCTAGGGCGGCAGCTCCTCGTCCCAGGGATACTGCACGGTGAAGGCGACCTCCGCCCCGAGGAGCAGCACGGACCAGACGAAGAAGAGCCAGACGAGGAAGGCCGGGATCACGCCGAGGATGCCGTAGATGCGATCATAGGTAGCCAGGGTACTAACATAAAGGGCGAAGACCCAGCGCACGAGCTGGTAGAGCAGCCCCGCCACCAGCCCACCCGTCAGCGCGGCCCGCACCCGCACGCGCGTGTGGGGCAGGTTCCAATACGCGAGGCCGGCCGAGGCCACCAGGAGCAGGAAGGGCAACAGGTCCGCGAGCAGCCAGGCGAAGAACGGCTTCTCCATGAGGCCGCCCAGGATCAGCGCTCGCTCGAGGGACTGGTTCAGCGCGGCGCCGGCGATGAAGAGCAGCGGCGCCAGGATCACCGCCGCCCAGAAGCGGGCCAGCCGCCGCACGTGGCCGCGGCGCTGCTGCACGTGCCAGATGTCGTTGATGACGGACTCCACCGCGGACAGCATCCCCCATGCGACGAAAAGGAAGAAGAACAGGCCCAGCACGCCGAGGGTAGCAGCGTTGGCCGCGTAGCGCTCGACGTTGACCTGGACGATCTCCTGCAGCCGGGGCGTGGGCGTGAACAAGCGCGACAGGGGCTCGGACAGGTGCGAGAAGGAGGTGTGGAAGGGCTGCGTCAGCCAGGCCAGCAGCGCGGCCAGGGGCACGAGGCTCAGCAGGGTGCCGAAGGCCAGTGACGTGGCGGCCTGCGCGCAGCGGTCGCGCTGGTATTCCTGCCAGAGGAATCGCAAGTAACGTCGCGCGCGCAGCAGGTGTGCTCTCACGTCGTGCCTCCCTCCCACGACCGCAGACTACCCCCTTCGAGTCGAAGGCGTCGCTCGAAAAGATCCTCGCAGCCGATCGGCTCCCGGCAGTCGGCCCAGACGATCGCCGCCGGGCTAGCCGACAGAGCCTCGACGAGCAGGGCCCGGCCCTCCTCGTCGAGGCCCGCGGCGGGCTCGTCGAGGAGCAGCAGCGCCGGCTCGAGGGCGAGGAGCGAGGCGAGGGCGACCCGGCGCTGCTCGCCCAGAGAGAGACGGAACGGATCGCGGTCCCGGTAGCGCTCGGGCGCGAGGCCCATGGCGCGCAGGGCACCGTCCACGCGCTCGCTTCGTAGCGGCTCCCCGACGCCGAGGCGCGCGAGGCCGAAGCCCAGCTCCCCGGCCACGGTCTCCGCGAAGCAGCTCCGTTCGGGCTCCTGGAAGGCCATCGCCGTCGGCGCGCCGAAGCCGGCAGGCGGCGTCCTCTCGATTCGCCCCCCATCCGGGTCGGCCAGGCCGGCCAAGAGTAGAAGAAGCGAGGTCTTGCCGCTCCCGTTTCCCCCCGCGACGAGCACGCGCTCGCCGGCGCGCAGCTCCAGGCTCGCTCCGTCCAGCACGCGAGGCCCGCCGCCGGGCCGCTCGAGCCGCAACTCGGTGGCGGCGAGGAGGGGTGTGACATCGCCGGGCGCGACCCCGCCGGCTTTTTCGCGGCGGGCTGGCGCCTCTGCCTGGCGGGAAGGAACGGGCCCGTCCTCCCAGACGGGCACCCGCGGCAGGGGCAGGTCCGCGCCGCGCAGGTCCCGGTAGACGTCCTCGGGCGGGCCGGCCGCGACGAGGCGCCCCTCGTGCAGCACGGCGAGGCCGTCGGCGGCCAGCGCCCGCTCCGGCACGAGGCAGATCTCCAGCAGGGTGAGCCCCTCGCCGGCGACGCGCTCGTCCAGCAGCACCGTCCACTCGGTCCAGGCCGCGGGATCCAGGTGCAGCTCCGGCTCGTCCAGGATCAGAACCGGGCTCTCCAGCACGGAGACGGCGGCCAGGTTCAGGCGCCGCTTCTCGCCGCCCGAGAGAGAGTGGGGATTGCGCCGGGCCAGGGCGTCGAGACGGAACCTGGCCAGGGCCTTCGCCAGGCGGCGGCCCGCCGGCCCCGGCTCCCCGCGGCCGATGGACGGCTCGCCGGGCGCGCGGGCGCCGAGGGCGACCTCGTCGCGCACGGTGGCCGCAGCGATCTGCGCGTCGGGATCCTGGAAGAGCAGGGGGAGGGGCGGTGTCAGGGACTCGTCCCAGGAGAGCTCGCCGCCGTCCGGCGGGAGGAGGCCTGCCAGAACGCGGGCCAGCGTGGTCTTGCCCGCGCCGTTGGCGCCCCAGAGCAGCCAGCGCTCGCCGCGCTTCAGCTCCAGCGTGACCCCGTCCAGGAGGAGACGCCCCCTCCGCTCCACCGAGAGATCCCGGCAGCGGATCAAGGCGCACCCTCCAGGCGCAAGCGCGCCTCCTCGCCGCGCGGGCCGCCGGGATCCAGGGCCAGCACGCGCCGCCAGTAGCGCGCGGCGTCGCGCCTCTTGCCGCGTTCGTCGAGGAGGCGGGCGAGGGCGTGAAGCGCGGGCAGGTGGCTGCCGTCGCGGTCCAGGGCGCGGCGGAGGCCGCGCTCGGCGTCGCGCGTGCGTCCCAGCTCCTTCAGCGCCACGGCGCGCGCGAAGTGGTAGTCCGCCCGCCCGCGCCGCAGGCGCACGGCCGAGCTCAGGGATTCGAGCGCCAGCTCGAGCCGCCCCGCGCGGCGGTAGACGAGGCCCAGGTTGTAGTGGGCGGCCGCGAAGTCGCCGTCGATGGCGATGGCCTCGAGGAACTGGACGATGGCGTCCGGGTAGGCACCGGCCTGCGCAAAATCGAGGCCCCGGTTGTAGGGAGCGCGCGCCCGGCTCCGGCGGGCGAACGCGTCTCGCTCGCCCGCGTCGAGCGGTACGAAGATCTCCTGCCCGCTCACGAGGGCGGCGTCCAGCCCGGGGTTCGCGCGGCGGAGCTCGCGGGCGCGGGATTCGCGGCCGTAGTAGTCCTCGGCCAGGCTCGCCCAGGTCTCGCCCGGCGCGACGACGTGGGTCACACCCGGCCGGGGCCGGCCCGACTCTCCGGGCAGCGCGAAGGGATCGTCCTCGGGAGCAGGCGTCCTCGGAGTGCAGGCGAGCAGTGGCAAGAGCAGTAAGGGGAGCAGTCGGGCCTGGCGGCTCACCGGCCTTCCTCCCGCTCCCGCCAGGCGGCGCGGGCGGCCTCCTCCACGGTCGCAAGCGCGACTCTGCCCTCGCGAGCCAGGCGGGCGCAGTCCTCGTACTCGGGCGCCGCGCGCCGGCCTCCGTCGGGGAGCTGCGCCACCTTCACGCGCACGCTGCCGTGGGGCGTGTCGACCGAGACCGTCTCCCGCGGCAGCTCCAGGCGTTCCTCGCGGGCCACCCGCAAGCCGAGGGTGCTGGTTTCCGCGAAGAGCAGGCCGACGAGCCGCTCCAGGTCCGCTTCCTCGGCGAGCGTTTCCACCTGCACGCCGGGGCGGTTCTTCTTCATCTGCACGGCGTGGAACTGCACGTCCAGCGCGCCGGCCGCGAGCAGGCGCTCCATCAGGTAACCGAAGCGTTCGGGGCTCATGTCGTCGATCGTGCAGCGGATGACCGGCAGGATTACGCGGCGCCAGGCCGGCGCTTCCGTGCCGGCGTCCGTGCCTGCGCCCGCGCCGGCGGGTCCCGCCTGGGCGTCCGCCAGGGTGAGTCGCAGGAGGTTGGGCATGCCGGGCAGCTCGCGGCGGCCCGCGCCAAAGCCGAAGTGCCGCGGGAGCCAGGCGAGGCCGGAGGGCATGGGACGCGCGCAGTCGGCGAGGATCAGTGCGCCGGTGGGCGTGACCAGCTCGGACGCGATGCCCGTCTCTCGCACGGGCAGGCCCGTGAGCAGCGCCAAGGTAGCGGGCGCGGGCAGCGGCAGGGTGCCGTGCTCCGTCTCCACCGTGCCCCGCCCCAGGGCGAGGTCGCGCAGGTAGACCGCGTCCACGCCCAGGCGCTCGAGGCCGAGCGCCGCACCGGCGATGTCCACGAGGGAGTCGAGGGCGCCGACCTCGTGGAAGTGGACTTCTTCCGGGCTCGTGCCGTGTAATCCCGCCTCCACCGCGGCCAACCGCGTGAAGAGCCGCTGCGCGCGCGCCGCGGCCGGGTCGGGCAGTCCGAGCCGGTCCACGATCTCCAGGCAGTCGGTCAGGCCGCGTTGTGGCTGCTCGTCGGGGGCCTCGATCGAAAGACGCAGGCCGCGCAGGCCGTGGGACAGGACCTCGCTGCTCCCCAGGCGCAGTTCTCCCAGGCCGGCGCGGTGGAAGGCGGCCTCCAACTCGGCGAGATCGAAGTCGAGATCGGCCAGGGCCGCGAGGAACATGTCGCCCGCGATGCCCGAGGGGGCGTCGATCAGCAGTAGACGTCCAGCGCGCGCTTGCTCTTTCATCTCAGCGCGCCTCCCCGCGCTCGGCCTTCACGGCTTCGCCGACCCCGCGCGCGTAACGCGCGGCGGCGAGCCCCGCGCCGAAGCCGTTGTCGATGTTCACCACGCTCACCCCCACCGCGCAGCTGTTGAGCATGCCGAGCAGCGCCGCCACGCCGCGGAAGGAGGCGCCGTAGCCCACGCTCGTCGGCACGGCGAGTACCGGGCAGCGCACCATCCCGCCGACGACGCTGGGCAGCGCGCCCTCCATGCCCGCCACGACGACGATCGCGTCCGCCCACTCGAGGAGCGCGGAGTGCTCTCCCAGGCGGTGAATGCCGGCCACGCCGACGTCGAAGAGAGTCTCGGTGTGGCTGCCGACCATGCGCGCGGTCCAGGCCGCCTCGTCGGCCACGGGGATGTCGCTCGTGCCAGCGCTGATGACGAGTACACGGCCGCTGTCGTCATCGCGCGATGGCATGCGCTTGAGGAAGAGCCGGGCGCGCTCCTTGTACTCCAGCCCTGGCACGTGCGCTGCGGCGGCCTCGAAGCGCTCGCGGTCGCAGCGCGTGCCGAGGATGCGGCTGTCGCTCGCGTCGAGGGCGGCGGCGATCTCCGCCACGTCCTCCGGGCGCTTGCTCTCGCAGAAGATGACCTCGGGAAAGCCGATGCGCAGGGAACGGTGATGGTCGACGTGCGCGCTCTCGAGCGGTTCGGTGCCCATGGCGGACAGGCGCCGCATGACGTCCTCGACCGTGCTCAGGCCCTCGGCGAGCGCCTCGAGCTGCTTGCGGATCTCACGCTCCTCCATGATCTCCTCGATCTTCTCGTTCCCGCGCGGCGGAACTCAGACAGCGAGCCGCGCGACGAAGCGCGCGACGATCCCGCGCACGGCCTCGGGGCTCTGGGTGGCGAAGAGCTCCCGGCGCAGCGCGGACGCCCCGGGCAGGCCCTTCAGATACATGCTCATCTGCCGGCGGAAGGCGGCCACGCCCCGGTGCAGGCCCTGCTCCGCCACCTTCGCGTCCATGTGAGCGAGCATCATGTCCGTGCGCTCGCGCAGGTCCGGTGCGCGCCACGGGTCGCCACGGCGCCAGGCCTCGATCTCGGCGAAGACCCAAGGATTGCCCATGCAGCCGCGGCCAATGAGCACGGCGTCGACGCCGGTCTCGTCGAGCATGCGCTGGTAGCTGGCCGCGTCGACGACGTCGCCATTGCCAACCACCGGGATCGACACCGCCTCCTTCGTCCTCCGAATCAGCCCCAGGTCGGCCCGGCCGGAGAAGAGCTGCGCGCGCGTGCGGCCGTGGACGGTGACGAAGGCCAGGCCCGCGTCTTCCGCCATCTGGGCGGCCTCGGGAGCGTTGAGCAGCGACTCGTCCCAGCCAGCGCGGATCTTCATGCTCACGGGCAGCTCGACCGCATCGTTCACTGCGCGCACGATGCGCTCCATGAGGCCCAGGTCCCTCATGCAGGCGGACCCGCCGTTGCGCCGGACCACCTTCTTCACCGGGCAGCCGAAGTTGATGTCGACGAAGTCGGGCTCGAGCGCGGCCGCCCAGCGCGCTCCGTCTGCCATGGCCGCGGGATCCGCTCCGAAGAGCTGGATGCCCAGGGGGCGCTCCTCGTCGTCGAAGGCCGCCATCTGCCGCGAGCGCCCGCCGCCGCGCCTGAGGCCTTCGCTGGAGAGCAGTTCGGTGGTCGCGTAGAGCGAGCCGAGACGCCGGCAGATGCGGCGGAAGGGGCGGTCGGTGACGCCCGCCATGGGCGCACAGGCGGCCCCGCCCCCGCGGATCATCGCCCGCAGGGCCTCGACGCGGCTCTGCTTCTCGGGGGACGGAGTCATGGCGCCCGATTCGCCTCGCGCCTCGAGAAAGCGCTGGTTAAGGATCGATGCATCACTATAATCCCCGACCAGAAGCGACGCAAGCGCTTGCCAGGACGGGTATTCCATGTCTGAACTCACTCCCCTCAGCTGGATCGAGATATCGCGCTCGGCCCTGCTGCACAACGCCGGCCTCTTTCGCTCCCAGCTCGAGGACGGGCAGGCGCTGCTGCCCGTGCTCAAGTCCAACGCCTACGGTCATGGGCTCGAGCTCGTGGGTCGGACTCTCGCGGCGGACGGCCACGACTTCTTCGGCCTCTACTCGGCCGAGGAGGTGCTGCGCCTTGCCGCGCTGCCGGAGCTGGCCGGGTGCCGTTACCTGATCTTCTCCTGCACGCCCCCCGAACAGCTGCCCGCGGTGCTGGCGGCGGGCGCGCGCCTGACCCTCTTCGACCGCGAGCAGCTGGAGCTGCTCGAGACGGCCGGCCGGGAAGCGGGCCTGAGCGTTCCCGTCCACCTGAAGATCGAGACAGGATTGCACCGCCAGGGCTTCCGGGAAGAGGAGCTGGAGGAGCTCTGCGCCCGCCTCGCCGCCAGCGAGCACCTGGAAGTTGAGGGCGTCTACACGCACTTCGCGAACATCGAGGACACGACCGATCACTCCTACGCCTACGCGCAGATGGGACGCTTCACACGGGCCCTTGCGCGGCTGGCCGACCTCGGCCTCGAGCCGCCGCTGGTCCACGCCTCCTGTTCGGCGGCGGGTATCCTCTTCCCCGAGACCCATCATCGCCTGCTACGCGTCGGCATCTCGCTTTACGGGCACTGGCCCAGCCGCGAGACCCGCGTCAGCGCCCACGCCAGCGGGCGCGATCGCCTGGACCTGTGGCCGGCGCTGAGCTGGAAGACCCGCGTCACGCACGTGAAGGAGGTGAAGGCCGGCGGCCTCGTGGGCTACGGATGCAGCTGGAAGGCCGAGAGTGACACGCGGCTGGGCGTTCTGCCCATCGGCTACTACGACGGCTTCGACCGCCGCCTCGGCAACGCATACGTCCTCGTGCGGGGGCGCCGCGCCCCGGTGCGGGGCCGCGTGATGATGAACCACTGCCTCGTGGACCTGGGGCACATTCCCGCTGCGTGCCGCGGGGACGAGGTCGTTCTGATCGGGAGACAGGGGGAAGAGGAGATCACGGCCGAGCTCTTGGCCGAGCAGATCGGGACGATCAACTACGAGGTGCTGGCCCGTCTAGCTCCCCATTTGCCGCGGGTGGAAGCGGAATGATGTCCTCGCCCTCCTGACGGGGCAGTTCTTCCAGCTCGCCCTTGCAGATCATCCGAGCCAGGATTCTCTCCACGTCGCGCAGGTTGCGGATCGGCTCGCAGGCCACGCCATCCTTGCGGCACTGCTCGAGGAGTTCCCCCCGCGCGAAGACGAGGTCGGCTGCCTTGGCCGTACAGAGATCCTGCGACTTCTCACCTACGTAGATCAGCGGTACCCCTGGCCGGCGAAAACGCGTGAGATGATAGAGCGTGCAGCTCGGGCATTGGTCGCAACCGAGCTGATTGTAGTAGGGGAAGCGCAGGCGGATCGTGAAGGGCTCGACCTCGACGAGGTTGGCGAACACGGCGATGCGCTCGAGACCCTTGCGCCTCAGCACGGTCTCCACGATGCGACCCATGCGCTGCGTGACGACGCCGAAGAGAATGTGCTGCTCGTAGATGAAATCGAAGAAGTCCAGGAAGTAAGGCTCGATCGACTGGCTGCGGATGTAGTCGTCCACCACGTCCATGTCGATGCTCTCGAACGCGGCGGACGAACTGCCCTTCGCGCGCCACTCCTGCCAGGCGCGCTGGGCGAGCTCGTTGGCGGGGTGGTCGTCCTCGCGAACCGCGAGGACGCCGGTGTCTGCATCGCAGATGAGTGTGGCTTTGTACATCCTTGTCGCCTGTCAAACGGCCCCGACGGCCGCTTGCGGCGATCGGAGCGCTAACGCACCTCTATGGCCTCCGCCTCTGTCGTCTCCAGCTCGCTCGATTCCATCTCGGTGCGGGCCAACAGGGTTTCCAGGGAACTCTCTCCCTTGAGCAGCGCGAGCGTTTCCTGGAGGGGACGGTCCATGTACAGTGTCGAGCGGTAGGCCACCTTGCTATCGAACTGCTTGTAGAGGACCTCACGGCGGATCGCCATGCGGATGTATTCCTCGTTCGTCGCGAAGTCGTCCGGCTCGAGCTCCACTCCTTGCTCGGCCAGGTAGCTCTGGAAGCGCTCGAGTAGCGCCTCGTCCACCTTGAAGTCCTTCTCGACCTCGCGTTCCGCCACCAGCTCGACGGCGAAATCAAAGAAGGCAGAGCGTCTTTCGAGGTCAAGGGCCTGGTTGGAGATTTTCTCGTACTCCATGATGATGTCGGGCATGATTCCGCCGCCGCCGCGGACGGTCCGGTGCAGCTTGAGGGTCTCGAAGAGCGGCAGGCTATCGAGCGAGACGGGCGATTCCGCGGGGGTCTCCAGCTCGTACTCGGGGTGATCGTCCCCCACTGGCGCCTCCTCTTCCGCATCCCCGATCTCGAACATGCTCGCGTCCGCGGCGAAGCGGTGGTTGTTCTCGTCCCTGTGGATGCAGCGGCCGCTCGGCGTGTAGTACTTCGCGGTGGTGAGCTTGAGCGCCTCCTTGTCCGAAACGGAGAAGATGCTCTGCACGCTTCCCTTGCCGAAGGAGTTCCGCCCGACCACCAGGCCGCGATCCCAGTCTTGCACGGCCCCCGCCACGATCTCACTAGCGCTGGCCGAGTTCTCGTTGATCATCACGACGAGCGGATAGTCCCACGCGTAGCGCACGTTGCTCTGCGCGTAGATCTCCTGCAAGCGCTTCTCGCCCCGGCCGCGCGTGCTCACGATCACGTGTCCCGCGCCCAGGAAGAGGTCGCTCACCTGCCGCGCGGACTCGAGCAAGCCGCCGGGGTTGTTGCGCAGGTCGAGGATGAGCCCGTCGATGCCTTCCGCCTCGAGCTCGTCGAGGGCGGCGCGCAACTCGTCGGCCGTCTTCTCGCCGAAGTTGCTGACGCGGATGTAGCCGATGTCGTCCTCGAGAACGAAGGCGTAGGGCACGCTCTTCACGGAGATGATGTCGCGCACGATGTGATAGGGCAGCACCTCCTCGACCCCGAAGCGGCTGATGCCGATGTCGACGGCGGTGCCCTTCGGGCCGCGGAGCTTGTCCACCGCGTCCTGCACGCTCCAGCCCTCGGTGCTCTCGCCTTCGATCTCGACGATCTTGTCTCCACCCCGGATGCCGAGGCGCGCGGCGGGCGTGTCATCGATGGGGCTGATCACGGTGGGATAGTCGCCCTTCTTGGAGATGATGATTCCCAGCCCGCCGAACTCGCCCTTCGTCTTTACCATGAGGTCCTCGACCTGGTCCTCGTCGAGGTACTGGCTGAAGGGGTCGAGCTCCTCGATCATCGCGCGGATGGCCGCGTCGATGAGCTCATCGCTGTCCTCCTCGTCCACGTAGTTGCGGATGATCTTCTGGTAGACCAGGCTGAACTTCTCCAGGTTGCGGAGGACCTCCGCGCGATCGGACTTCGCGAGGCCGTTGCTCAGGTTGCCCGCCAGGAAGCTGAGGATGGCGATCGCCAGGACGGTGGCGAGGGTGCGCTTCGTGAGGAACTTCACGATGTCTCCTTGGCTGAGGACGGAAATCCGTACTCCCAAAATAGGTCTCGTCGCCCCGCGGGGCAACGCGCTCGCTGCGCGTAACCTGCTAGGCTCCCCGCTCGTGCAGCAGCTTTCCGACGGCGTCAATCGCGGCCCGGGCCACCTCGTCGGCGCTGCGCGTCGCGTCCAGGACGCGGATGCGCTCGGGGTGTCGCTCTGCCCATTCGCAGTAGGCGTCGCGGACACGCTGGTGGAAGGCCAACGCCTCGCGTTCGATGCGATCGCCCCGCCCCTCCCCTCCGGGCCCACGGTCGAGTCCGCGTGCGGGCTCGAGGTCCAGGAAGAAGGTGAGGTGGGGCAGCGCGTCCCCAATGGCCTCGCGGTTGAGGCCATCCACCCGGTCGAGGCCCAGCCCCCTGCCGCCACCCTGGTAAGCCACGCTGGCGTCGGCGTAGCGGTCGCTGAGCACCACTGCTCCGGCCTCGAGCTGGGGGCGGATCCGTTGCACCAGGTTTTGACGGCGGGAGGCCAGATAAAGGAAGAGCTCGGTCAGGGAATCCATCGCCCGGTTCTCGGGATCGAGCAGGATGTCTCGAATGGCCTCCGCGATCGGCGGCCCGCCGGGCTCCCGCGTGATGAGGACCCCGTAGCCCTCCTGTTCCAGGAATTCCTCGAGCCGCCGCATCAGGGTGCTCTTTCCGCTTCCCTCTCCCCCTTCCAGGGTGATGAAGAGGCCGCCGGGAATGGTCTTGGGCAAGTTTCGAGCCATACCCTTCTCCTTAAGTAGGCGCCACTCAGGCGCCGCGCGCCCGCCGCAGCGGCTCGGCTTCGGCGGGTTCCCTTTCGGGAAGCGGACGATCGCTCATACGCCGCCGGAGGCGTCGCGTTACGAGATAGGCGCGCGCGGTCTCGTCGATCAGGCCCGCAAGCCAGATGCCTCCCAAGCCCAAACCGACGGGCAGCGCGAGCGCCGTGCCCAGGCCCAGCTCGAGGAGCAGGACCCCGGCGACGATGACCTGCATGGGATACTTCGTGTCGCCGTCCCCGCGCAGGGAGTAGGCCGAGATGTAGCTCACGGCCTTCGGGATCTGCAGCAGCGCGAGCAGGGTCAGCACGCTGCCGCCCAGCTCCACGACCTCCGGGTCCGGGGTGAAGAGACGGATCAGCGGCCCGGGAATCGCGAGGAAGAGCGCGGCCAGGATGGCGGCCGCCCCGAGCGACATGCGCAGGAGCCGGCGGGACGCGGCCCACGCCAGGTCTTCGCGACCGGCGCCGTGATGCTGCCCGACGATCGTCATCGCGGCGATGCCCAGGCCCGTGAAGATCAGCGACGAGATGCGCAGCAGCGAGAGCAGCGAGATGTGCGCGGCGGCGCTGTGCGTGCCGAGGCGCGTCGCCACGCCCAGCAGGAAGGCCATCCCCAGCCCCCAGGTGAGCTGCTCGACGGTCATCGGCAGTCCCCGGCGGACGAGCCTGCCTGTTGTGCTCGGCGCGATGCCCCACAGATCCTCGCGGCGGAGGCGCAGGCGGCAGCGGCCACTGAGGATCAGTGCGAGCGTCAGCAGCGCGCCGAGGCTGTGCGCGATCCCGCCGGCCAGGGCGCTGCCGCGCACCCCCAGGGCCGGAAAACCCGCGAGGCCGAAGATCAGCAGGAAGGCGCCCGCGAGGTGGAGGCCGTTGACCGTAATGTTGACGGTCATGCTCCAGCGCCCGTCTCCGACGCCCCGCAGAATGCCCAGCAGCACGAAGTTGAGCAGCATCAGCGGCGAGAAGAGGGCGAGGGTGCGCAGGTAGTCGGCCATCATCAGCCGCGCGGGACCGCTGTTCGCGGCGATGAGCAGGCGGGAGAGCGGCGCCGCGCCCAGGCGCCAGGCGCCCAGCACGAGGACACTCGCGATGAGCGCCCAGACGGCCGCCTGGCCGAAGTAGTGGTCCGCCTCCTCCCTTCGCCCTGCGCCCAGCAAGCGGTTGATGGGTACCAGCGAGCCCACGACAAGGGTGAGGAGCAGGGTGATGGTGAGTAGGAGGACGAGCTGCACCGAGCCGACGGCCACGATGGCCTGCGCGCCGTCCTGCATGCCGCTCCCCGGGCCGTCCGCGGCCGCAAGCCGGCTCAGGCGTCCCACGAGCATGAGTTCGAAGGTCCAGAAGACGATCTGGCTGGCCAGGTCGACGACCAAAGGCAGGCTGTGACCGAGGAGCCGGCGGAGCGAAGGCTTTCGCGTCACTGCTGGCGGCCGGGAGCGCTGAGGGCTTTGCTGTCGCCGTCCTGGACGCCGCCGGGCTCGCCGGACTCACCCCGGTCCCGCGGCTCCTCGCTGGTCTGGCTCACCACGTGGACGATGCGCTGGAAGGTGGTGAAGTAGGTGAGCAGCGCCAGCGCCGCGATGATGAGCTCGAGCACGCCGTAACCGCCCACGCGCAGCGGCGCGGCCAGCAGGCCCACGATGAGCAGGGTCACGCGCTCGGGACGCTCCACCAGGCCCACCTTGCAATCGATGCCGAGGCCCTCGGCGCGGGCGCGGGCGTAGCTTGTGAGCAGGGAGCCGGTCATGGCGACCGTGCTGAGGGCCTGCATCAGGACGTTCCCCTGGTAATGGACCACCAGCCCCAGGAAGACGGCGATCTCGGCCAGGCGGTCGAGGGTCGAGTCGAGGAAGGCGCCGCGCCTTGTCACGCGGTCGCTGCGCCGCGCCATGCTGCCGTCGAGGATGTCGCAGAGCCCGCCGAAGAAGAGCAGCACGGCCGCGGGGATGTAGCGGCCCCGGGCAATCTGGTAGCCGGCGAGGAGGGAAAGGATGAGTCCCGCGAGCGTCAGCGCATCCGGGCTGAAGCCGAGCCGCAAGATCAGACCGGCCAGAGGATCGAGCAGCCGGCGCGCGTGGGCCTGGACCGCGCTCTTATTTAACGGCATAAGTCCTCACATCGTAGGGGCTTACAGTCTCGAACGCTATCACAGCGACCCCGGGCTGTCAAGGCGCGCTCCGGGCGGGCAACTCGGCATCTCGCGGGCCCACGACGATCACGAACTCGCCCTTCGGACGGCGCTCCCGCAGGGCCTCGGCCAGCTCGGCCGCGCTCCCCCGCCAGGCCTCCTCGTGCAGCTTGCTGATCTCGCGGACGAGCGCCACGGGCCGCTCGGGCTCGAGCTCCGACAGCTCGGCCAGGGTCCTGGCCACGCGCTGGGGCGACTCGTAGTAAACGACGCTGCGCTCCTCGGTGGCGAGGGCCTCCAGGGCACGGCGACGCGCGCCGGACTTCCGGGGCAGGTAGCCCTCGAAGACGAAGCGCTCGCAGGGCAGGCCGCTGGCCACGAGCGCCGGCACCAGGGCCGTGGGCCCTGGCAGGACCTCCACGCGGTGGCCCTCCGCGAGCGCCGCGCGCACGGCCCGGAAGCCGGGATCGCTGATGCCGGGTGTGCCTGCGTCGCTGACCAGCGCCACGGCGCGTCCCGCGGCGAGATGCTCCAGCAGGCGCGGCAGCTGGCGGCGCTCGTTGTGCTCGTGAAAGGAGAGCAGACGCGCGCTGATGTCGTAGTGGGCGAGCAGGCGGCCCGTGCGGCGCGTGTCCTCGGCCAGCACGAGGTCGGCCTCCTTCAGAACGCGCAGCGCGCGCAGGGTGATGTCCTCCAGATTGCCCACGGGTGTGGGAACGAGAACAAGGTGCCCTTGCGTCATCCGGTGCCCCAGTCACGTGGGTAGCGGAAGTCGCGGTCGGCCGTGCGCCGCGAGAGCTTCGCGATGACCGGCAGCCGGCGCTTGAACTGCGAGCGGCGGATCATCTCGGTGATCCTCTCCACAAAGGTGCGATCGTGGCCCTCGGCCACGAGATCGTCCGTGCTCAGGCGGTCGTCGAGCATGCGCTTCAGCAGGGGATCCACTTCTTCGTAAGTGAAACCGAGCTCGTCCTCGTCGCTCTGGCCGGCCCAGAGGTCGGCGCTGGGCGGCTTGTCGACGATCGCCGCAGGCACCCCGAGATGCCGCGACAGGAGACGCACCTCGCTCTTGTAGAGGTCGCCGATGGGGTTGACCGCGCTGGCCAGGTCGCCGAAGAGCGTGCCGTAGCCGAGGAAGAGCTCGCTCTTGTTGCTCGTCCCGAGCACCAGCGCGCGCCGTTCGGCGGAGAGGTCGTAGAGAACGCTCATGCGCTCGCGGGCCATCTTGTTGCCACGGCGGAGCGAGCCCGCGTCCTCGCGCTCGGCGAAGTAGGCGTCCACCATGGGCGAGATGTCGACGACGACGAGCTCGATGCCCGTCTCCTCCGCCACGAGACGGGCGTGCGCGAGGCTCTCGGCCGAGCTCGAGCGGTAGGGCATCGCGACGCCGGTCACCCGCTCGGGACCGAGCGCCGCGGCGGCGAGGTAGGCGACGAGACTGGAGTCGAGCCCGCCCGAGAGTCCCAAGATCCCGCGCTCGACACCGGTCCGGCGGACTTCGCTGCGAATGAACTCCAGCAGCACCTTGCTGACCAGCGCGTAGTCCATTTTATCGAAGTCGCCGCTCACGTCGTCTCGTCTCCTTGGGCTCCACCGGCTCGATCCCGAAGGATGCGTTCCAGCGCGCGGAAGGTTACCTCGGGACGCTCGTTGCGCAGCAGCGAGAAGCCCTTGCGGCGGCGCGCAACGTCCTGCAGGTCCAGCTCCGCCACGGTCAGGCCGCTCTCGTGAAGGGGCGCCTCGGCGAGGACCGCGCCGTCGGGGGCGATCAGCCGACTGCCCCCCCAGTAACTCGAGCCGTCCTCCACGCCGCAGCGGTTGCAGAACGCGAGGAAGCCCGCGTAGAGACCGGCCTGGTGGCGCAGGAGCTGGTCCCACCAGGCCGCGTTCGTGGGCAGTCCCTCGCCTGTCACCTCCATGCCGATCACGGGGCTCGCGCTGGGCACCAGGAGGCCGACGGCCCCGTCCAGGAAGGCCAGGTAGGGAATGGAAGGGTGCCACACGTCCTCGCAGACGGCCACTGCCAGCCGGCCGAAGCGGGTGGGGAAGGCCTGCAGCGTGTCGCCCTGGGCGAAGTAGCGCTGCTCGTCGAACATGCCGTAGGTAGGCAGATAGATCTTGCGGTGCACGTGCCGGAGCTGCCCCTCCGCGAGGTAGGCGAAGCTGTTGAAGTGGCGGAAGTCCTCGGACTGCTCCACGAAGCCGAAGGCGAGGTCCAGCTTCTTCGCGGCCTTCAGCAGCGGCGCGAAGAACGGATCGTCCCGGTGGCGGCTGATGTCCGGCACCATGTCCTTAAGGAGGTAGCCGGTCAGGCTGAGCTCGGGGAAGAGCAGTAGCGCCACGTTCTCGCGGCGAGCCCGATCGATCAGCTCCAGGTGCGTCTCGAGGTTCCTGTCCAGCAGGCCCAGTGCCGGCTCGATCTGGGCGAGCCCGATTCGAATCTTCACGCTTTCGCCTCCCGGGTCGGATGCGCGCGCCGCGAACGGGCGGGCCGGTTGCAGTCTAGCCGAAGCTCCGGGGAGTCGCAAGATGGCGGGCCCTGGGGCGTCTCCCGGGCTTGATTTCGCCCAACCTTCCTAGTAATCTCCCCGGGTCCCGCCCCAGCCGTCCGTGTCTCATCAGCGTAAAGCCCCGATTGCGCAAGGAGTGCCATGACCAAGCTCTTCGCCCTGCTCTGCGGACTCGTGTTGATTGCGGGCCTGGCCGGACCGGGATTCGCCTTCCAGGAGTATCCCAGCCTCGAGATCTCCCCCTACGTGGGCTATCTGGCCTACGACAGCCAGATGACGGACTACGCGAGCAACCTCGCCTACGGCATTCGCCTCGACCTGCGAACGACCTCCCTCGTGGGCTTCCAGTTCCACTACGCCCTGTCCGCCAGCGCAGGGGACTTTCCCGGGCAGCCCTTCGGGCAGGACGAGTACGTGGAGCGCATCCAGCTGAACCTCACGCGGGATCTCTTCCTTGTCAGCGGGCTGTTCATCTCCACTTATATCGGCGGGGGAAGCTTCAACCGGCACCTCGCGGATCTCTATGACACGGATCCATCCGTGCAGGCCGGCATCAGCGCGAGGCGCAACCTCTGGAGCGACCTCTACCTCCGGGCGGACTTCGGCTGGACGGGGGCCTTCCTCCAGGACCACGACTCCGAGGCGCAGTTCGCGGAGCGGACCATGACGAGCCACTACGACGCGAGCCTGACCTTCTCCTTCCTGCTCGACAACTAGAAGAACCGGTCCGGTGCGAAAGAAAAACGGGAGAGCCACGCGGTTCTCCCGTGAATTTCTTTCTGGGGCTGGAAGTCCCGGCGATCAGAGGCCGGCGGCGCTGTCTTCCTGGATGGGATTGGCGGCGGCCACCAGATCCTTGAGCTCCTTGCTCACCTTGAAGACGGGCACGTTGCGTTCGGGTACTGGCACCGGCTCTCCCGTCCTGGGATTCCGGGCCATCCGGGACTTGCGCTTCTTTACCTTGAATGTGCCAAAGCCCCTGATCTCAAGGTGCTTGCCCGATGCCAAGGCTTCCGAGATCGCCTTGAGAAACTGATCCACGGCTTCGGCGACGTCCTTCTTCGTCAGACCGGTCTTCTGGACGATCTCCTCGACGATCTGCGCCTTCGTCATGCGGCCTCTCCTTTCAGGATTCGCACCTGACCCTTAAGTCCTTGGTGAATAGCAGATTAGATTAGCGACCCAAGCTCTGTCAAGCGGGAAGCCCGGTGAAAGGTCGCTTCGGCCCCTGGATCCTTTCCCTTTGCAAGCCACGACAAGGCGGATCGCATTCCGAGAGAGGGGGCGCTTCGCGGCCCCAGCCGGCGGGGGACTCTATAACCTGTATATTTACAAAGACTTGCCAGCCCCGCTCGGGGCGGGCACGGGGCTGGTATGTGCCTTGCTGAATCGGACCTCGGCTGCGGGGGACAACCTGACCTGCTTCCATTGACACGACCTCCCGTTTCTCCGCAGCCACTTTTTCAGTTTTTCAGACTCTGCGCGCCCATCGAGGAACGATGGAAAGGAGTGACGAGAATGCACAGGATCCTGACGCTGCTGGCCATGGTCGCGGTCGCCGCTCTCCTGATGAGCGGTTGCTCGAGCTCGAGCAACAACCCGACCGATCCCGGCAACAACAACGAGGACCTGACTCCGCCGGCGGCTCCCCTGAACCTGACCGTCCACGTCAAGAATGACCAGGTCACCGTGGCTTGGGTGGAGAACAGCGAGGTCGATCTGAGCGGTTACAACATCTATCGCAGCTTGAACGGCAGCGACTACGAGATGTTGGACACGAGCAGCAACGCCCGCTTCGTGGACACCGTCCCCGGCATGGACTTCTACCACTTCGCCTACAGAGCTTCGGCCTACGACGATAGCGGCAACGAGAGCGCCTACTCGGTGCCCGCGACGATCTTCGTAGACAACTCGGAGCCTGTCATTGCGGAGACCGATTTCCCGGAATGGTAGTGAGTTCTTAGCGCCTGGCGCGGCGGCCTCTCGAGGCCGCAGGTCGACCGGAGTTACAGGTACCAATGAAGAAAGGCCCCGCCTGCGCGGGGCCTTTCTCTTTTTGCTACTGCGAGTGTGCTCCGCGCGATTCCGCGTTCAAGCGCCGGAGGATTGACGACGGCAGTAGTCCCGGACCCGCGCGCGATAGCGTTCCCGGAGCAGGAGCGTCCGGGGCCCCGGCAGCGGGGCGGGGAACATCCGCTCCTCGACCTGCGCGACTGGCAGGATCTCGATCGTGCTTGCAGTGAGGAAGGCCTCCCTCGCCGCCAGGAGCTCCGCCGGCATGATCGCCACCTCGGCGGTCGCCAGCCCCTCCAGGGCCGCCAGCTCGAGAACCAGCGCGCGCGTGATGCCCGGCAGGAGCCCGCTGGCCAGGGCGGGCGTGCGCAGGCGGCCGGTCTCGTCCACGATAAAGAGGTTGGAGAGCGAGCCCTCGGTGAGCTCGCCCTGCTGATTGGGCAGCAGCACCTCGAAGCTATCGGGGTCTTTCATCTCGAAGCGGGCGAGGAGGTTGTTGAGAAGGTTACCGCTCTTGATGGCGGGATCGAGCGCGTCGGGCAGGTTGCGCACGCGCCGGGAGATCTCGACCTTCACCCCCTCCTGGATGACCTCGTCCTCCGCGGCCAGGGGCTCCGCGCTCATCACCAGGCGCGGCGGGCCCAGCTGGTCGGGCCGCGCGCGCACGTCGCCGCTGCCGCGCGTGACCGTGATGCGAATCCTCCCCTCGCCGATCCGGTTGGCCGCGAGCAGCCGCCGCAGGCGCGCGGCCAGCTCGGCGTCCGTCCAGGGGAGGTCGAGGTAGAGGGCCGTCGCGGAACGACGCAATCGCTGCAGGTGCTCTTCGAGCAGGAAGGGGCAGCCCCCGTAGGCGCGGAGCGTCTCGTAGACGGCGTCGCCGAAGAGGAAGCCGCGATCGCTGACGGGAAGCGCGGCCCGGGCGCGCGGATGCAGCTCATCGTCGATG
The DNA here is from genome assembly GCA_964627205.1 of uncultured bacterium. Taxonomy (GTDB): domain Bacteria; phylum Krumholzibacteriota; class Krumholzibacteriia; order JACNKJ01; family JACNKJ01; genus CAZVHI01. The sequence goes on along the minus strand of CAZVHI010000013.1, from coordinate 26,866 downwards.
AGGACATAGGCCGACGCGGGCAAGGCGCGATCCATGTGGCGAAGCCCTGAATTCGATGGGGTGGATGGCGGAAGCAGTCGGTCTAGACCGGTTTCACATCGAAGGCCTGAGGTCCCTTCGGGCCTTCCTTGATCTCGAACTCGACCGTTTGTCCTTCACTCAGAGAGCGAAAACCTTCGCCCTCGATCTGGGAGAAGTGGACAAAGACGTCGTCCCCTGATTCCTGGGTGATGAAGCCATAACCCTTGGCGTCATCGAACCACTTCACTTTCCCGGTAACACGCAAGGCGAACTCCCTTGAAAAAGCACGGCGAGCTTGAGTATCACGCCCGCCGGAACTGCGACGGTAATCTGAATGTGTCCTCAGCTTTCCCGCCGTTTCCACCCGGGTAATAGCATGGCGCAAGATGCGGCGTCAAGCGACCCAGATCAGGGAGGATCGCTCCCCCCGGGGGAGGATCGCTCCGAATAAGCTCCTGGCACGTCTTTTGAGTGCGCCGGAGGCGATGAGCAGTCAAACTCTTTCCCCCGAGGCATCCCGGGTCCAGCTGGGAGACAAGTACGAGATGACGCGCCCGCTCGCCACGGGCGGGGCGGCGCGCATCTTCCTGGCCCGGCAGATCTCCCTGGACCGCGAGGTCGTGGTCAAGGTCCTGCGGAGCCAGCTGTCCAGCCAGCAGGAGTTCCGCAAGCGCTTCGTCCAGGAAGCCAAGCTGCTCGCCCACCTCGAGCACCCCAACATCGTCCATGTCATCGACTTCGGCGAGCAGGAGGGCTTCTACTACTTCGTCATGGAGTACGTACGGGGCGGCTCCCTGCGCGACCTGCTCGAGCGCGCCGACCGCATCCCCGTGGACGTGGCCCTCTCGCTCGGCTACTTCATCCTGCGGGGCCTAGCCTACGTGCACGACCACCACGTGCTGCACCTGGACATCAAGCCCGCGAACATCCTGCTGACCCGCGAGGGCGTGGTGAAGGTGGCGGACTTCGGGCTGGCGCGGCTCGTGAACCAGGGCGAGAGCGGAGCCCAGCGGCAGTTCCCCGCGGGCACGCCGCTGTACATGTCCCCCGAGCAGGTGCAGGGCGTGGCCCTGGATGCGCGCAGCGACCTGTTCTCCTTCGGCGTGCTGCTCTACCAGCTGCTCACCTTCAAGAACCCCTTCGAGGGGCGCAGCAGCGACGAGGTCTACCGCAAGATCCTGGCCTGCCGCGTCGAGCCGCCGTCGGTGCTGAAGCCGGAAGTGCCGGATTTCGTGGACAACCTGATCATGGCCTGCCTGCAGCGCGACCGCAGCACGCGCTACCCCAGCGCCAGCGCCCTGGCGAACGACCTCCACGCCGCCCTCGGCAAGCTGGGCATCCACCGCCCCGACGAGCGCGTGCGCCGCTACCTCGGCGACCCCAGCCACTACCGGGCCGTGCTCAAGAAACTGCCGCGCATCGAGATGGACACGGGGACGGGGAAGAACCGGAGCTGGCGGAAGACCGTCTTCAGCGTGCTCCTGGCCAGCGCGCTGCTGCTCCTGGAGAGCTGGCTCCTCGCACGGATGTCCTGACCCTAGAAGCTCAGCTTGCCTTCCCGGATCGATTCCAGAATCCGCAAGTAGCTCTCGAAGCGCCGCTCGTCGACTGCGCGCTCCTCGACCGCGGCCTTGAGCGCGCAGTCGGGCTCGTGGCTGTGCGTGCAGTTGGGATAGCGGCAGGCGCCCAGGTGGGGTCGGAACTCGGGGAAGCAAGCTGCCAGCGCATGCTCGTCGATGCCCCAGAGGCCGAACTCGCGCACGCCCGGCGAGTCGGCCACGTAGCCGCCGCCGTCCAAGCTGTGCAGCTCCGTGTAGCTGGTGGTGTGGCGGCCCTTGCCCGTGGCCTGGCTCACGCTGCGCGTGGCGATCTCTAGCCCCGGCTGGATGCGTTCGAGCAGGCTGCTCTTGCCCGAGCCCGAGGGGCCAAGGAAGAAGCTCGAGCGCCCGCGCATCTCCTCGCCGAGGCGGGCGAGGCCCTCGCCGGTCAGCGCGCTCGTCATGAGGATGGAATAACCCGCCGCGCGATAGCTCGTCACCATGGCGACGCGCTCGGCCGGACCCGCCAGGTCGCACTTGTTCAGGCAAATGGCCGCCTCGAGTTCCTGGTGGCCTATGGCGACGAGGAAGCGGTCGAGCAGACGCGGATTGAAGTCGGGCTCACGGGTGGACATGACCACGAAGACCCGGTCGAGGTTGGCCATGAGCACCTGTTCCCTGCGGCCCCCGCCGGCCGTGGCCCGGGAGAGCTGGCTAGTACGGGGCAGCAGCTCCTCGATTACCCCCTCTGATTCCGGGTTTGGCAGGGGGCCGGTCAGGCGGATCAGCACTCGGTCCCCCACAACCACGTTGCGGACCTGGCGCTTGCGTTCCTTGCGGATACGCCCACGCAGGCTGCAGGGGACGACCTGGTCCCCATCGTCCACGAGGAAGCGCCCGCTCTCGGCCCGGAGCACGCGTCCGTCCACCAGCTCCTCTTCCGGCTGTACCTTCACCATGCCCCCATGCTAACAGAAGGCAAAAAGGGCGGAAAGTCCCGCTTACCCTCTTGTTAGCCTGAATTCAATTTGTTAGCGTGTCCTCGGCGTCCGCCGCACAGAAAGGCGAAGAGCCGCAACATGGGCAAGACCAAGACCGGGTCAGACCAGAGCCGCACCGAGAAAGGTCCCAGTTCGATGAATCAGGAAGAGCTGTTCACGCTTTTCAGCCCGGATCTCTTCATCCCCGACCTCAAAGCCAAGGACCGCGACTCCGTCCTGCAGGAGATGGTCGAGCACGCGGTGGAGGCCGGCGTGATCCGCGACCGCGACGTGATCCTGGGCATGCTGAGAAACCGCGAAAGCCTGGGCAGCACGGGGCTCGGCGAGGGCGTGGCCTTCCCCCACGGGCGCTCGCTGGCCATCCCCACCCTGATGGCGCTCTTCGCGCGCTCGAAGAAGGGCGTGGACTACGGCGCCATCGACGGCAAGCCCGTGCACCTCTTCTTCATGTTCATCGCACCGCCGATCGAGAAGGAGAACCGCTACCTGCCCGCGCTCGGACAGGTCGTCGAGCTGATCCGTGACGAGGACACCCGCAAGGCTCTGATGAAGCTCAAGAACTTCGACAGCTTCCGTCAGATCATCCTGGGAGTGGAGTAGTGACCAGCGTCAACGATCAGCTCCTGCTCCTGGTCGCCCTCCAGGATCTGGACACGATGATCCGCGAGACGGCCGACCAGGTGCATGCCGAGAAGCTCACGGCCATGGGCTTCGCGCTCGAGGGCGTCGAGGACCTCCAGAAGGCCCGCGGGGAGCTGGCGCAGGGTATCGACAAGCCCCTGCTCATGCGCTACGAGCGCATCGCGGGCCGGCTCGGCAGGGCGGTCGTGCCCATCACGAGTAACGTCTGCCTGGGCTGTTTTACTGTAATTCCAACGAGTTACACCTCTTCCGAGAACCGGAACAAGATCCTCCAGTGCGAGAACTGCGGCCGGATCTTCTACTGGCCCCGGGGCAGCTGAGCCCCGTCGGAACTCCCGCCTCTCGGTTTTCTTGACAGCCCTCGATCCAATCTGCTAGCGTTGAGCTTTCTCTCACCCTCCTGTGGGGGCTAGTGCATTCGCCGTGCTCCTGCAGGATTTTTTATGCCCTCCCCCGCCTGCAGGGAGCATAGACAGCGCCCGCCGAATTCCCGAAGATTTCCCCTCGATTCACCCCCGCCGATCGCCGCTGCCCCGAGGAGAGGCCATGAGCGCCGTCCTGATCGCTATCCTCGCCTTCTTCGCCTACCTGCTCGCCTACCACAGCTACGGCCGCCGACTCGCCACCCGTCTGCTGGGCCTGGACGCCACCCGCAGACCTCGGTCCCCTTGGCGCGCCGCCACCGCGCCCGCTCCCCAGACGGGGTAGAGAGCCGCGCCCGAGTCCAGCCGGCTGGACTCCTCTGCTCGAATTGAACGTTAAGCGGCGAGACCTCGCCACGGCCGGGACATGACGACGCCTAGTCGTGCAGGAGGAAGCCCCGGGTTCCCCCGATCCAGACCTTGTCGGCCGTGCCCTCCACGGCCAGCAGGTCGATGCCGGGCAGGTGGGTGATCAAGCGGGCCCACTCCACGCCGTCGAAGCGCAGGACGGTGGCATTGGCGCCCGTCGCCCAGGCTTGCTCGTCCCCGACCCAGAGGTCGAGGAGATCCTCCCCCGTATCTACGGTGGCGGCCAGCCAGGCGGCGCCATCGTGGACCAGGACCGTGCCGCCGTCCCCCACCGCCACCGCGCCCGCGACGGCCCTCAGGTCGGAGTCGCTGCCGCTGGCCTCGCTCGTCCAGGCCTCCTCGCCGTCGTAGCGCAGGATGGTGCCGCCGTCGCCCACGGCCACCAGATCGCGCGGCGAGTCGCCGCTGATGTCGTTGATGTCGACGGTGCCCGCATCGGTGAGGGTGATCTCCCAGCCCTCGCCCTGATTCCGCCAGATGCCGCCGTACTCCGCGGTCGCGAAGAGGGTGTCGCCGGTGGCGTCGGCCCAGACCGCGGTGAAGCGGTCGAGTGTAGCAACATGGATGATGTTCCAATCGGCACCGTTCCAGCGGTACACGAAGTCGTCGATGCCGCCCTCCTCGCCGCCGATGGCGTAGAGGAGGTCCGACCGCACGACGTGCAGCCGGCGCAGGTGGACGCCCATCGGCGCTTCGGCGACCGGGGCCCAGTCGGCGCCCAGGTACTGCTGCAGCGTGTCGCAGTTGGCGGCGAAGAGCGAGCCGTCGGCGCCCTCGGCGATGTCCGACCAGGGCCGGGTGTTCGCGAGACCGAGGGGAATCCAATCACTGAAGTCGTAATTCCTGTAGAAGCGGCCGCCGGGGGCGGCGGCCACAACCCTGGGGAGAATGCTGCTCCCCGCGATTGCGTCCAGATCGGATTCGCCGGGGATGACGGCCTCGCTCCAGATATCTTCTTCCCGGTCCCAATGCAAAACGAAGCCGTCGGTACCGGAGACCCAAAAATCGGTGTCGACACGGGCGATGTCGCGAAGCGGTTCGACCGCGTCGTGGTAGTCAAGGGACCAGACACCATCCTCCCAGCGCCACACCTCGTCGTCGCCAACGGCGAAAACCAGGTGTGAGTCAGCGCCCTCGGAGAGCGCGACCCCGCTGAAGTCGGGGCCGCCGGCCAAGGTCTCGATCCGGAACACTCCGTCCTCGTGGCGGTGGAGGATCAGGCCTTCGTCGCCGACGGCCACCAGGGACATCGTCCCGTATCCGCTGGCGGCGATGGCGTTCAAACGAGCGTCACCCGGCGCCGTGTAGATCAGCGATCCCGTGAAGCCGTCCAGGCTTAGGATCTCTCCCTGATCCGTGCAGGCGACGGAGTGCCCCATGCCCGTGATGTTACCGAGCGCCTCGTGGGTCACCTGCATCCAGGCGCCTGCGCTCTTGTCGAATCCCAGCCATAAAGGCTTGTCTTCGCCGTCCTTCACTCCACCCACGTGGACACTGCCGGTTTCACCGACATCGTTGCTGTAAATGGCATTCAGGTCGCCGGAGACGCCGAGGATCATAATCTCCGCCCTCTCGAACTCGGTAAGGACCGCGAGGCCGAGCCCACCGTCGCCGACCACCAAGAGCCGGTCATTGCCGGTACCCCACTCCGAAGAGAGGGTGAAGTGAGCGTCCCGAACATCGATGCCGAAGCGTACGACACTGAAGTTGTAATAGGCGCTCTCGGGATCCGTTTCGGGTGCAGTGGTCCCATCTTCCTTGCAGTAGAATATCCCCCCGAGGCAATCGAGAGAAAATAGCGCCAGGATCGGCACCCACCACAAAGACCGCGTTCGTCGCATGGCATCCCCTCTCTGATAGATCTTCTGTCCGATCGCGACCCCGCCCCGCGAGAGTATCGAACATGGAATTCCTGTCAACACATCCATGGGGCAGTGATCGCCGATTCGTCACGTGACGAAACGCGGCGCCAATGAAAAACCCCGCGCTCCGGCAGGGCGCGGGGTTCTCGATAGAACGGAATTCGTCAGCGGGACAGATGGCCCATCTTGCGGACGGTGCGCTTGAGGCGGTGGATCTGACGGCGGGCCCTCTTCAGCTCCTCGCGGTTCCTCGCCTCGAGCGCCTGCTGGCGGACGGTCTTCAGCTCGCGGATCTGCGCCTTGATCTTCGCTTTCGAGTCGGCGTCGTCGACCACCAGGTGGGGCTTCTCGATGCCAAGCTCGCCGGCGAGCCAGTCGACCAGTTGGTCCTTGTTCAGCCCGCTGGTGCCCTCGTGGCCCTTCTCGTGGGCCATCTCGCGGAGTTCGGCAACCTTCTTCTTGTGCAGTGCGTGCCAGTCCATGGAAACCTCCTTCCGAAACTAACTGTAGCTCCCGGCCGGTCCATGTCAAGGACACGCCCCGCGCTCATTCGAAGAACACCGCTTCCACCTCGCTGCCCGCTGCCAGCTCGCCGGTTCCCGCTGGCAGGATGACGAAGGAGTTCGCGCGGGCGAGGCTGCTCAGCACGTGGCTGCCGTGGGGCGGCCGCGGGTCGGCGACGTAGCCGTCCGGACCCCACTCGGTCCAGGCGCGGGCGAAAAACAACTTCGCCGGCCGGCCGCGCAGCGGCGCGGCGAGCCGCGCGGCGACGTGGCGCGGCTCGGGGTCGGGATCGCCCATCATCCGTCCCAGCGCGGGGGCCACGTAGTAGCACACGGCCAGGAAGCCGGACACCGGGTTCCCCGGCACGCCGAAGACGGGCTTCCCGCGCCAGGTCAGGAAGGCCAGGGGTTTGGCCGGCTGCTGGGAGACCTTGTGGAAGACCCAGGTCGCGCCCAGCTCGACCAGCAGCTCGCCCACCAGGTCGTAGCGTCCCATCGAGACGCCCCCGCTGGTGACGAGCACGTCGTGCTCTTCGAGTGCGCGCCCCAGGACGCGCTTCAGCGTGTCCCGATCGTCGGCGGCGATGCCCAGGTCGCGCGGGTCCGCGCCGCGGGCGGCGAGCTGGGCTGTCAGCATGGGGCCGTTGCTGTTGCGGATCTTACCCGGCCCCGGGTCGCTGCCCGCGGGCACGAGCTCGTCGCCGGTGGCGAGGAAGGCCACCCGCGGCCGCCGGTAGGCCGGCAGCTCGACGACGCCCTGCGCCGCGAGCAGGCCCAGGGCGGCGGGACCCAGGCGCGTCCCGCGCGGAAGCAAGGGATCGCCCGCGCGCAGGTCCTCCCCCGCGGGGCGGATGTGCTGCTGCTCGCGCGCCAGCCCGGCGCGGAAGCGAACGCTGCGGCCGTCATCGATCTCCTCGGTATCCTCCACCACCACCACGCCGTCCGCGCCCGTGGGCGCGGGCGCGCCGGTGAGGATGCGCAGGCAGGTCTCCTCCGGCCAGGGCAGGTTGGGATCGCCACCGGCGCGGATCTCCCCGGCCAGGGGCAGTGAGACGGGCGCGTCCTCCGAGGCGCCGCGCAGGTCGGCCGCGCGGACCGCATAGCCGTCCATGGCGCTGTTGGCGAAGGCGGGCAGATCCTCGCGGGCCGAGAGATCGTCCGCCAGGAAGAGCCCGTGCGCGCCCGCCAAGGGCACAGTCTCCGCCACGGGCGCCGGCAGGCTAGCGGCGATCAGCGCCTTGGCCTCGTCCACGGAGACGAAAGTCTTCATGCTTCCCGCCTCCAGTCGCCGCTCTTGCCGCCGGACTTCTCCCAGAGCGCGATCTCCTCTATGCGGATCTCCCGGTCGACGGCCTTCAGCATGTCGTAGACGGTCAGCGCGGCCACAGTGGCTGCCGTCATCGCCTCCATCTCCACGCCGGTGCGCCCTTCGCAGCTCGCCTCCGCCTCGATCGACAGACAGCGCCCCGCCTCGTCGAGCTCGAAGCGCAGGGCGACGTGGTCCAGGGGCAGGGGATGGCAGAGGGGGATCAGCTCGCCCGTGCGCTTGGCGGCCGCGATGCCGGCCACCTGGGCCACTGCGAGGACGTCCCCCTTGGCGGCTCGGTTCTCCTGCAGGGCGGCGAAGGCCTTAGCGCCCATGCTCACGTGGGCGCGGGCCAGGGCCCGCCGCCGACTGGGCGCTTTGCCGCCGACGTCCACCATGCGGGCTTTGCCTTCCGGGTCGGTGTGCGATAGCTCTGACATGCTTCTTGCTCTCCCTAGATCTTGGATGAGGACGGCACCCGCGCAAGCGGGGATCCGCAGTCTAACTCCGGTACGAAGGGAAAGCAAAAGGAAGGATCGGGCACTCCGGGAAGCAGCCCTTCCCCCTGGCCCGCATCGCGAAGACGGCAAGAGGTTTCGATGGCGTTGGGAAGTGAAAACTCCCTGTTGCAGATTCTGGAACGCCGCCTCGACGAGGTGAAGGACCTGGTCGCGGGCGAATTCCGCCTCTCGGGCCGGCCGGTCTTCGCGGACTGCAGCGACGAGGAGCTTCGGATCCTCGCCTGGAGCCACCTCGACCCGATCCTCCAGTCCCTCCGCTACGACGACGACTACCTCTTCACCTTCTTCCTCGACTACGCCAGCGGCCGCAGCGCGGAAGAGGGCCTGCCCATCGAGGACAGCCAGCTCACGCTCAGCATCATCGGCCGCTCCCTCTGGGAGGTCACGGTCGCGGAGAGCGAGCCCGAGACCCTGATCGAGAACCTTCTGCGCCTGGACAGCATCCTCTCCAAGGGCCGGGACGGCATCGCCGGCAACTACCTCAAGCAGCGCGATCATCTTCTCGCGGAACTGCGCAAGAGCAACGCCCGGCTCATGGAGATGACCAAGCGCAAGCTGGACTTCCTCGCCAAGGTCAGCCACGAGCTCAAGACGCCCCTGACCTCGGTGATCGCCTACTCCGAGCAGCTGCAGAACACGAACTTGCCCGAGGAGATCCGCAGCGAGTTCATCAACGTGGTCCACGACCAGAGCCACAAGCTCTACCAGCTCATCGAGGACCTGCTCGACCTCTCCAAGGCGGAGAACGAGCAGTCGCGCCTCAACCTGAGCTGGTCCGACATCGCGACGGTGCTCGAGGAGGCCATCGGCACCGTGCAGGCGCGGGCGGCGGAGAAGGAGATCACGCTCAAGCTGCAGCCCCCCGACGATCTGCCGAAGTGCTATATGGACCCCTTCCGCGTCCAGCAGGTCGTGTGGAACCTGCTCACCAACGGCGTGAAGTACACGAACGACGGGGGAGAGGTGACCTTGTCCGCCCAGCGGCGCGGCGAGGAAGTGGTGGTCTCCGTGGCCGACAACGGCATCGGCATCAAGCCGGAGAGCATCGACAAGATCTTCGAGCTCTTCCACCAGACCCACGACGCACTGGCCCTGCAGGAGGGCGGCGCGGGCCTCGGGCTGGACATCGCCCGCCACTACCTGCAGCTCCACGGCGGCGACATCTGGGTGGAGAGCGTGTTCGGCGAAGGCAGCACCTTCTCCTTCTCCCTGCCCATCCAGGGCCCCAAGGGCCAGGGCGCACCGACCAAGGAGAGCCTCGCGCTCCCCGACGTGGAGCCGGAGAAGGGCGACGCCGAGGCGCAGGAAAAGGGCGCCGAGGCCGAGTCCCCCGACCGCCAGCATCAGCCCTGATCGCGGGCCCGCAATTCCCAGCTTCGAGCGCCATTGACTCTGCCCGGGTCATGCCTTAATTCTCTTCTTTCCAGAGCATTGTGTCCCGATCACGCCGAGGGCGGCCCATGGCTTTCTCGATCCTCGTCATCAATCCCGGCTCGACGAGCAGTAAGCTAGCCCTCTACGAGGACGAGCGCTGCGCGCGTGAGGAGAGCCTCTCCCACGAGGGGGAGGACTTCCTCGCGCTGCCCGCCTCCGAGCAGCTGCCGGCCCGCGAGGAGCGGGTGAACGTATTTCTCACCCGCGCGGGCGACCCGATCTGCGATGCAGTGGTGGGCCGCGGCGGCCCCCTCCGCCCCCTCGCGGGCGGCAGCTACCGCATCGACGACGCACTGCTCGCCGACCTCCGCTCCGCCCGCTGGGGCGAGCACGCCAGCCTGCTCGGCGGCCTGCTCGCCGCGCGGCTGGCCGCGCGCTGGGACGCGCCCGCCTTCGTGGTCGACCCCATCAGCGTGGACGAGCTGGCGCCGGCCGCCCGCCTCAGCGGCCTGCCCGAGATCGAACGCAGCGGACGCAGCCACGCGCTCAACCTCAAAGCCACGGCGAGGCGAGCCGCCGCCGAATGCGGCAAAGCTCTCGAAGACACATGCTTTGTCGCCGCCCACATGGGCGGGGGCATCAGCGTGGCGGCCCTGCGCGGCGGTCGCATCGAGGACGTCAACGATGCGCTGCTCGGCATGGGCCCCTTCTCTCCCTACCGGGCCGGCGCCCTGCCCCTGCGCGGGCTCCTGGGGCTCGCCTTCGCCCCTGGCGCCGAACGGGCCGCCCTCGAACGGCGACTTAGCAACGAGAGCGGGCTTACCGCATACCTCGGTACGGGCGACCTGCGCGAGGTCGAGAAGCGTCTCGCGGCCGGCGACGAGCGCGCCCGCGCCGCCTTCGACGCCATGCTTCACCAGATCGCCAAGGAGATCGGCGCCATGGCCGCCGCGCTCTCCGGCCGCCTCGACGGCGTGATCCTCACCGGCGGCATGAGCCGCTGCGAGCCCCTGGTGGCGGGCCTGCGCGAGCAGGTGTCCTTCCTGGGCGAGATCTTCCACTACCCCGGCGAGATGGAGATGGAGGCCTTAGCGCGCGGCGCCCTGCGTGTGCTGCGCGGCGAGGAAGAGGCGCTGGCCTACGGCGATGCGGCCGCCCCGGCCCCGAGCGAGAGCGGGGCGCCTGCGAAGCGCGAGGAGGGCTCGGCATGATCACCAGCTTCGACGAGCTGCTGGCCCTCGTGGAGGGCGCCCCCAGCAAGCGCGTGGCCGTGGCGGGTGCCGCCCAGGGACCCGTGATCGAAGCGCTGAAGAGCGCCAGCGAGCGCGACCTGGTCGAGCCCGTGCTCGTGGGCCCGGAGGCGGCGATCCGCGAGCTGGCGGAAGAGGCCGGCTTCGACCTCGCGCCCTTCCCTGTCCTCGACGAGACGGGCGGCGAGGCCGCCACCTGCGCCCGCGCCGTGGCCGAGGTGTCAGGCGGCCGCGCCGACCTGCTCATGAAGGGCGGCGTGAGCACCGAGCGCTTGCTCCGGGCCGTGCTCGACAAGGAACAGGGCCTGCGCAGCGGCCGCGTGCTCAGCCACGTGGCCGTGGTCGAGACGGCCGCCTACCCCAAGCTCATGCTGCACACCGACGGCGGCATCAACCTGCACCAGGACCTCGCCGCGCGCCGGGACATCCTCGCCAACGCGGTGGAGCTGGCCCGCTGTCTGCACATCGACCATCCCTTCGTGGCCTGTCTGGCCCTGGTCGAGAAGGAGAACCCCAAGCTGCCCGAGACCCTGGACATGGGCGAGCTGATCCTCTGGGCGGGCGGCGGCGCCCTGGGCAATCTCTTCATCGAGGGACCCATGGGCATCGACATGGCCCTCTCCCGCGACGCCGCGAACCTAAAGGGCATCCCCAGCCGCGTCGCCGGGCAGGCGGACATCTTCCTCGGCCCGAACATCAGCGCGGTGAACTTCGTGGTGAAGAGCCTGATCCAGCTCGCCGGCGCGAAGGTGGCCGGGGTGGTCGTGGGCGCGCGGGCGCCCATCGTGCTGCTCTCGCGCAGCGACTCGCCGGAGATCCGCGTGCTCAGCCTGGCTCTCGGCGCCCTGCACGACGAGCAGGAGATCGAAAGCCGCCGTCACCGCCCCTTCTTCGGCTAGGCTTCTCGGCCACGGCCGCAGCCCTCCGACCGAAGTCAACCGACCGGGGTCGATTTCCTCCACCACAAGCCATTGACGCCGGCCGGGCGCTTTTTATCTTGGAGCATTCAGGACCGGGCCATCCCTTTTGCGACAGTCCGCGGCCGCGGACCACTCCACCCCATCGACGGGAAAGGGCAGAGATGGAAGCATCGCCGAAGCAGCAGGACAAGATCCGCTACATGATCTCCGGCAACGAGGCCGTGGCCCTCGGCTGCCGCGAGGCGGGCGTGCACCTGGGCGCCGGCTACCCCGGCACGCCCAGCACGGAGATCCTGGAGACCATCGCGAAAATGGTGCCGGAGATGTACGTGCAGTGGTCGCCCAACGAGAAGGTGGGCCTCGAGGTGGCCGCCGGCGCCGCCTTCGCGGGCGCGCGCGCGCTGAGCACGCAGAAGCACGTGGGCCTGAACGTGGCCGCCGATCCGCTGATGACCCTCGGGTACACGGGGGTCGAAGGCGCGCTGGTCGTGATCAGCGCGGACGACCCCGAGCTGCACAGCAGCCAGAACGAGCAGGACAACCGCCACTACGCGCGCCTGGCCAAGATCCCGATGCTCGAGCCCTCCGACAGCCAGGAGTGCAAGGATTGGATCGGCGAGGGCATGAAGATCAGCTCCGACTTCGACGTGCCCGTGCTCTTCCGCATGACCACGCGCATCAGCCACAGCAAGGGCATCGTGGAAGCTGGCGAGGTCGAGAAGCACGAGGTGACGGGCTTCCGCAAGGACCCGGCGAAGTACGTCATGGTGCCCGGCAACGCGCGGCCGCGGCACGCCTACGTCGAGGAGCGCATGGAGAGGCTCCGCGCCTTCAGCGAGACCACGCCGCTCAACCGCGTCGAGTGGGGCGACCGCTCGCTCGGCGTCGTCAGCGCGGGCGCGGCCTACGTGCAGGCCCGCGAGGTTCTGCCCGAGGCGAGCTTCCTCAAGCTGGGCCTGAGCTACCCGCCGCCCCTCGAGAAGATCCGCGCCTTCGCCGCCGAGGTGGAGCGGCTGATCGTGGTCGAGGAGCTGGATCCCTTCCTCGAGGAACAGATCAAGGCGGCCGGGATCGCCTGCGAGGGCGAGAGCATCACGGGCCTGTTGGGGGAGCTGACGCCCGGCCGACTCGGCGCGGGTCTCGTCCGCGAGGGAGTCCTCGCCTCGGCGTCGGCGCCAAGCAACGACGCCGCCGAGGTGCTGCCGCGCCCGCCCGTGCTCTGCTCCGGCTGCCCCCACCGCAGCGCCTACTTCGAGATGAAGAAGCACCGCGCGAACGTCTTCGGCGACATCGGCTGCTACGCGCTCGCCGCCCTGCCCCCGCTCAGCGCCATGGACACCTGCCTGGACATGGGGGCCTCGATCGGCAACGCCATCGGGGCGAGCAAGGTCGATGGCGGCAAGAAGCCCATCTACGCCACCATCGGCGACAGCACCTTCCTGCACTCGGGCATCACGGGCCTGCTGGACGCCGTCTACAACAATGCCAAGATCACGGTGATCATCCTCGACAACCGCATCACGGCCATGACCGGCGGGCAGGACCATCCCTTCACCGGCAAGTCGCTGATGGGCGAGGACGTCAAGGACATGGACTTCGTGCAGCTCGTCAAGGCGCTCGGCGTCGAGCACGTGCAGCGCGTGATGAACCACGACCTCGAGGATGTGCGCATCGCGCTCGAGGAGGCGGACGCCCGCGACGGCGTGAGCGTCATCCTCGCCGAGAGCACCTGCGTGCTGATGCCGCGTAAGATCAAGGACACGCCCTTCGTGGTGATCGAGGAGAACTGCACGGGCTGCCTGCGCTGCCTGCAGACGGGCTGCCCCTCGATCAGCCTGACGGGCAGCTACACGGAGAAGGGGATGCAACGCGCGGTGATCGACACGGTGACCTGCACGGGCTGCGGCCTCTGCCCACAGACCTGCAACGACGACGCCATCGTGCTCGTGAGCGAGGAGGTGCGCGCGTGAGCGATCCGAATTCGAACACCACGGGCGTCCTGATGGTGGGTGTGGGTGGCCAGGGGATCATCCTGGCCAGCGACGTCCTCGCGCAGGCGGCCATGGAGGCCGGCCTCGACGCCAAGAAGAGCGAGGTGCACGGTATGAGCCAGCGGGGCGGGATCGTCTCCAGCCACGTGCGCTTCGGCAAGAAGGTATGGTCGCCGATCATCCCGGAGGGACGCGTCGACGTGCTCCTCGCCTTCGAGCAGGCCGAGGCCCTGCGCGCTCTGCATCTGGTCGCTCCCGAGGGCGCGGTGATCACCAGCACGCAGCAGCTCGTGCCGCCCATCGCCAGCGGCAAGAAGTTCGACTATCCAAACGATCCCATGGTCACAATCAAGGAGCGCTTCCCCGCGGCTCTCGCCATCGACGCGCTCGGAGAGTGCCAGACCCTCGGCAACGAGAAGATGGTGAGCGTGATGCTGTTGGGCGCGCTCTCGGCCACGCTCGACTTCCCGAGCGAGCTCTGGCGGCGGGTCATCGTGAAGCGCGTCCCCCGCGGCACCGAGGAGGCCAACATGAACGCCTTCGAGCGCGGCTGCGAGCTGATGAAGGTCTAGCGCGCCGCCACGCGGGTCGTCACGCTGACCGATCCGCAGCTCGTCGCCTCATGCGATACCGCGCACGGAGGCTCGCGCGTCACCCCGAACGCAAAAGCCCGCCCCGGATTGCCGGGGCGGGTGTTGTTATTTCCGCGTGAGACGCAGCGCCTAGAACGGGTCAGGGATGTCGTAGGTCTGTGTGAAGATGATCTGCATCGTCAGCCAGGCTCGCCAGTCGAAGATGATGCGGTTTCCCTCACTGGGGGCCGGGCTCACCGAGCCGTTGTTCACCACGAACTCGAGGGTCGGGTAGAGACCGCCGAGGTAGTCATCCAGTGCGGCGTCCATGACCGCGACGCCCTCGGTGGTGAGTTCCGCCGAGATGCGCTTGCCCAGGGCGTCCGGCACCGACTGGCTCGCGTAGTTGATCAGTACGACCGGATCGCGCGGGCCGAGGATGTCGGTCCGTTCCACTGTGACCTCGCCGGAGATGATCCAGTCCGTGGCCCCCTCGTACATGGTCACGCCATAGTCCACGCTCACGGTGAACGCGTCGACGATATCTTCCTTGGTGAAGCCCGCGTCGGCCAGGGCATCGTCGATCTCGGTGCCCAGCTCGATCTCCTCCGTGTCGGTGAAGATCTCGCTCGCCGAGTTCTGGGAGAAGTCCACCGAGGTCTCGTGACCGAGGACGATCTCGATGACCTTCTCCTCCATGCAGCTCGTCATGCCCAGTGCGAGCAGGACGATGAGCGCAGGGATGCTCATGATCTTGAAAACCTTGCTCATGATGGAACGCTCCTTTCCGTCCGCTACTGGTACATGAGGTTGCCGATGGCGACCCCGAATGAGAAGCTGTTCTGCCCCGCGAAGCTATACTCGCCGTGGAAGTTGATGATCTGCAGGTTGAAGGCGGCACCGATGGTGAAGTCCACCGTGTTGCTGCGGTCGAAGGCCAGGTCGATGGACACGGGTTCCTCGTCGTCGCTCTGGTAGGCGGCGTTCATCGCGAAGCTGTCCATGCTGAGCCCGGCGAAGGGCTCGAAGGTCAGCGCGCCCTTCGTGTAGCGCCGGCTCACCTGCAGACCCGCAGTGAGGGCGCTCGCGGAGAGCAGCTTGTCGCCCGCCTCGTTTTCGCCCATCGAGAAGGTCTGCCAGAGGAAGCCCAGCGCGATGTCGAGCGGGAAGTCCTCGTCCTTGTACTGGGAGAGGCTGTGCCGTGCGCCGATGCCGAAGAGGCTGACCTCGCCCAGCTCCGAGTTGCCGGTGCTGACGGCGATGTAGCGGAAGACGGCCTCGGTGCCCTTCACCGCCGAGATCCGGAGCTGCGGCACCGCGAGACCGAAGGAGCCGATGCTGAAGCCGCCGGGGAAGGCGAAATGCGTGCCGGCGTCACCATCGACGAGGACCACCGAACCGTCGCCGATCACGGTCGGCGCGTCGACAGTCGTCACGGGCTGGAAGCCGCTCTCGGTGGTGGCCTCGAAGGTCTTGGCCTCATCGCCGAAGAGCACTCCCATGGCGCGGAACTCGAGGCTGATGTGCACGCCCTCACGCGGGATATAGGCGGAACGGTAGAAGCCGTCGTTTAGGCCGGCACCGAAGGCGTCCGCGAGAGGCTGAAGATAGCCGATGGCGTTGTCTCCGGTGTAAGCCGAGAGCTGATCCTCGATCTGGGCCATCGCAGGCGTCGCGATGAGGCCGAGCAGGACCACGCCGATCACCCAATGCGACACACGGGTTCGGCAAACCATACGGACCTCCCTGCCGATGAAGTAGATACACCGCGTCTCTCGCGGACCGCGAGACTAGCACTTGCCGTTTCCCGCAATCAAGCTGCTGGAGTCCAATAAAGGCGCTTAACTAGAGGTGGTCGTATGTCGTTTGAATACTACGCATTATCCGATCGAAAAAATGCGTCTCGGGGCCTCCGTCACGCGCTTTCTCTGCTTTCCGCGCTACTATTGCTGGCGCAGGGTTGCACGCCGCGCCTGTCCGCGGAGCGGGGAGTCGCCGAAGGAAGCGCCAGGGGCGGACGGGTGCTGTCGGTGGAAACCGGGACCGGGTCCTGGTACGGGGGGAAGTATCATGGACGCAAGACCGCCAGCGGCGAGGTCTTCGACCAGCATGCCCTCACGGCGGCCCACCGCAGCCTGCCCTTTGGCACGCGGGTCCGGGTGAGCAACCTGGCCAAGGACCGCAGCGTCATCCTGCGCATCAACGACCGCGGGCCTTTCATCCGCGGGCGCGTGATCGACGTCTCGCGCCGCGCGGCCGTGGAGCTGGGCTTCTTGCACGAGGGACTCGCGGAGCTGCGCATCGAGGTGCTCGCCTCCGGCTCCTGAGATCACCGCAATTGGCTCCGAAGCTCCGGTCTCTCATGCACGAGATGGTGGCAGGCCGAGCAGAGGGTGATCAGGTTCTCCGGCTTGTTCGTGCCGCCCTCGGCGCGCGGTTTTCGATGATGCACCTCCAGGAAGCGCGTATGGCGGCAGCCCGGCATGGAGCAGCGGTGGCCGTCCCGGGCCAGGACGCGGCGTCGGGTCGCCGGCGGGATCGTGGCCTTATTTGGCTCACCGACTCTCTGCACGCGCGCGTCGCATGCCGCCTGCGCAGCGGTCGCGGGCTCGACCGCACGGCCGTCGGGAAGACTCGCCTTCCCGCAGTTCTCACAACGGTAGATGACGATCTGATACGGTGCAGCAGAGTCCCGCCGGCTGGACTCGGGCTGCTCGCGGGGTGCGTCGCTTTTGTCACGTGACAAAGACGGAGAACCGAGGGCTGCGAAGGCTTCCAGGAGCAGCTCGGCCCGCGATGCCCGATTCCCCCGCTTCCGCTGCTTCTCCAGCATGGCCTGAAGACGGGCGTGCTGTTCGGGGGTGAGGCTGAAGGAGACTTGCACCTGTGCCGGTAGAGAGGAATCCGCCTCGGTGCATGCGCGGGGCAGATCCCCGAGCAGCTCGGGCTGCTTGGGATTCGACCTGGCCCGGATGCGCGCCTCCCGCACACGGGCCTCGAGCTTCCTATTGCTGCTCTGTGCGGCTTCGGCCAGCCACTTCTCTTCTGATTCCTTCGTGGCCACCCGCGCGACGGTGCAGGCCTTCGTCCAGGAGATCTCCCTCTTCTCCAGGGACTCCTTCAGGCAAGGCAGCTCGCCCAGGGCTTCGGCCAGCCGGATGAAGCGATAGGTCTTCGAGGAGCCGAAGCCCAGCTCGTTTTCCGCGTAGCTGTGGATCGAAGAGTGGCCGAGCTCGCGATAGAGCTTGCGGCGGAGGATCTCGGCGAAGTGGAGGACGGCGCACTCCTCGGCGCGCCGCATGCGTGTGAGGGCGTCCTGGAGCGCGGCGTGGACCTCCCGCGCAGGGCGATTGGCTTGGGACATGAATAAACCTCCCGAGGGCGATACATGGGAGGGGAGATAGCTTCAATATAAACTAAGGTGGACGGAAGGTCAAGATGTAAAACCAATTAATACAGTCAGTTGCGCCTATCGCACTGTCAACGCAGTTGTCACTCAATCGAAACGAGGAAGCCGAACCCCGGCTCTTCACAAGTCGAGCGACGGTCGCGCGAGACCGAGCTCCGGCCCCTGAGAAGTCGAGCGGCGATCGCGACAGGCCGTCGCGAGGGGCGGGAATAGTCGTCGGTCGCACCGTGCTCCCCGTCCAGCCGGCTGGACGGGGTCAGCTTGCGAGGAGGCGTGTTTTGTCACGTGACCAGAGCTGTTCACCAGTCCAGCCGGCTGGACTCGTCCGCCTCGCTCGTGGCAGGAAGGCGAGTTTTGGCGGGAAACGCCCGGAGATGGAGCTATTCGTCCTTGCCGCCGTTCATCCCGGAATAACACCCGAAGAGCATGCTGCCTAAAAGATCACGCTCGCGATCCCGGTGCATCCACTTCAGGCCGGGCGCGAGCAGATTGGCCCAGGCGGGCAGATCCAGCGCATCGATGGGCAGGTGGATCCGGCTGTACTGCGTGCCCTCGACCTCGATCGCGGTGATTTCCATGAGCTCGTCGAAGATCGGAACCTGCGGATCGATCTCGTCCACCCAGATTGAGAGGCCAGCGATGCCCCAGAGCAGCTCGGGCTCGAAGATCAGCTCCAGGAAGCCGTCGGTGTCCGCCAGGGGAATCTCCGCGGGCAGTCGGGCCGAGATGCTGCGCGGGTAGCTGCAGACGCCCCGCCCCTGGGAATCGACGCGCACGCCGAGGTCGAACAGCGCGTGGAAGCCCGAGACCGCATCCTCGCCGTCCTCGAAACCCAGGTTCGCGACCTCCAGAGAGAAGTAGACCTGCGCGGGGTCACCGTCACCGGGCGTGAGGGCGAGGTTCTCGGTGAAGCTACCGTCCGTGCCGATCGCCATGGAAGCCACCAGGCTGTAGTTATACAGTACGTCGACCTGGGCGCCGGCGGGGAAGCTCCCCGGAATCCGTGTAAGGCCCGCCTCCAGGATCACCAGTTCACGCTCGGTGTTCGGGATATAGTCCAGGTGATTCGGCGCGACGACGTCATACTGCCCCCGATCGGTGACGGTGACCGTGCCGCGCCAGCCGCTCACGTCGCTGGAGATCTCGATGACCTGCGTCGGGGGCAGGCAGCGGACCTGTGCCGAGATCTGTGTCGAGGGGATCTCGACGAAACCGTCCTCGTTGCTCGGGCCCGTACCGCCGCCCCCGCCGCCATCCGAGTCGCAGCCCGCGGCGAGCAGTCCGCCGAGGCCCGCCGCGAAGAGCGCCGCCGCGCTCAGCCCGATCCATGTCTTGCCCTTGACGAATCGCCTTGCCATGCTCGCACCTCCCGGTCGTGTCGGTTCGAAGATCGAAGCCGCCATTCAGGACGGGAGTATACGCGAGCGCGCCTGTCCGAGAACAGATGTCTCGGCACGTGTGGCCTTTATATCCAGAGTCCGAGCAGCTCCAGTCCAGCCAGCTGGACTGGAGCTGCTCGTGAGCCGCCGCGATTTGTCACGTGACTAAAGCTGCCCGCGGGTTCAGCCGCCGAGGGTGCTCTGGTAGTCCTGGAAGCTCTGGGTGCGGTAGGCGTCGGTGGCGATCCAATCGAGAACGACCACGAACTGCTTGGGTTCCACGTAGCCGGGCAGGCCGCCGATCCGCCCACCCTCCGAATCGATGAACCAGGTGGTCGGATAGCTGCTGACCTGGTACTCGCGCGCGATCTCCCGCCCCGTCGGGGCGGTCGCGGGATCTCCCTGGGTGTCGTCGCTCTCCGCGTTGACTTTCACCGTCACGAAGTGCTCGCCCAGGCGGCGCAGGACCTCCTCGTTCCGGTAGGTCTCGCGGTCCATCACCTTGCACCAGTGGCACCAGCCGGTCCAGAAGTCGATGAGAACGAACTTGCCCTCCTCGCGAGCCTGCGCTAGGCCGGCCTCGTAGTCGAGCCAGACAGGCTCGCCCTTGGCCACGGTGTCCGCGCTGCCCAAGGCCGGGACGGCCGCCTCGCCGGCGGTCTCCTCGCCGCCCTCCTTCTGCCCGCAGCCGGCAAAGAGGAAGAGGCCGGCCAGCAGCGCCATCAGAAGCAGATCCGTGCGTCGCATGCGATCTCCCGATTCCTGGGGTGGGCTCTTCGCGTGGGTGAGTCCGGAGAAGGTAGCCGATCGCGACGGGGAAAGCCAGCGCGAGCCCAACCCGCCGCAAGCGCCGCTAGCCCGGCCCGGCGGCGCCCGCGCTCAGGACCGGACGACTGGGCGCCTTCTTCCCGAAGGGCAGGGGAAACCAGGCCCGCAGTACGCGGCGTCCGGCGAGGGCGGGCACGCTTGCGAGAACGCATCCGTCGAGAACGGCCTGGATCTCGCCCAACCGCTCCCCCTTCTTGAGCGGCGCTTCGAGCTGCACGTCCTCGGCCAGGCCGATCCGCACGCGGCTTTCGTCGCCGGGCTGCACCAGGTAGCGCAGGGGCGCGCCAGCCAGCACCGGTACGCTCGCGTTCCAGCTCTTCTCGACGGTGAACTCCTCCCCGAAGCTCTGCCCTTCCCGCAGCGCATCGACCCGGCGCCAGTCGCGGAAGCCGGCTTCGAGGAGCCGCGCCGCCACGCCGTTGCGCCGGTCCTGGGACCGGCTGCCCAGCACCACCGCGATCAGGCGGCGGCCGTCGCGCTCGGCGGTGGCGACCAGGTTGGAGCGCGCCTTGTGGTGGTAGCCGGTCTTGAGGCCGTCGAGGCCGTCGAAGTCCTTGAGCAGGGTGTTGGTGCAGCCGAGAACCAGGCCCTTGCGGAAGCGGGTCCAGGTGCGGCTCGTCCACTCGAGCACGCGAGGATGATACAGCACGATCTCGCGCGCGAGGCGGGCCTGGTCGCGGGCGCTGCTGCGGTTCTCGGGCAGGCCGCGCCGCTCGGGCAGGCCGGTGACGTTCACGTACGTCGTGCTCGTCATGCCCAGCGTCGCGGCGCGTGTGTTCATGGCCGACACGGCGGCGTCCACCGAGCCGAAGAGACCGACGGCTGCGGCGACCGTGGCGTCGTTGGCCGAGCCCACTGCCGCCGCCTCGAGGAGGCGCGCCAGCGTGGCCTTCTCGCCCGCGGCCAGGTAGACCTGACTGCCCCCCTGCTTCTGGGCTCGGGCGGTGGCCGTGACCGAGTCCGTCAGGGCCGCCCGCCCGTCAGCCACGGCCTCATCAGCCAGGAGCAGGAGCATCAGCTTGACGACGGAAGCGGGGATCCAGCTGCGGTCCGCCTTGTCCTCGAAGAGCACCTGCCCCGTCTCGGCCTCCATGAGCAGGGCCGAGGTATAGTCCGAGGACGCGCTCGCCGCCGCAGGGCTCAAACAGAGCGTGGTTGCAAGAAGTAGCAATGCGGGAATGATCCGGCGCATGGGACGGATGTATCGGAATCTCGGCCCGGCGGCAAGCTCGAAATCGCCTACCAGTAGTTGGCCGTGATGTCCGTGCTCGGGTCGACCTCCTCCCAGGCGATCTTCTCGACCTGGCCCGTGGTCGGGAATGCGGGAGGCGGCGTGTCGGCCAGCCGCGGATCGTAGGTGTAGTGCTTCGTGTATCCCGTCAGTGGTTGTCCCGAGTTTCCGCTGAAGGTGCCGATCGGGCCGCGGTGCTGCTGGATCAGCGCGCCGTACAGCACCAGGGTGCCGCGGGGTGTGCCGGAGGCGTAGTTCTCGACGGTGAACTGGTACTTGAGCGCCATGATGGCCGCCATGACGGTCTCGTCGGCCACGTCGACGTTGTCGCCATGGGGAGAGCCGTCCATGACGACGTCCCATTCGGAGACCAGGCCCAGGATGTCCGTGCTGGTCGGATCGGTGCGCGGATCGGTGTGGTAGACGACGTTGTCCATGATCTCGATGTCGCCGTCCGCGGCGATGGTCAGCTGCCCTTTCAGCGTGCCCTTGACGAGCGCCCGGCCATCGACGTAGCACACGCCGTTGTTGGGCAGGTCGTAGTCCGTCTCGGGGCCGTTGTTGATTTGAACCCGCAGCTGCCCCTCATCCGATCCGTTCACGAACATCGTCACGTGGACATTGTTGCCCGAGAAGTAGAGGCCGTCCGGCTCCAGGCCCTTCGCCTTGATCAGGTCCGTGTCCAGGGGCAAGGGGATGTAAGTGAAATTGAGCTGGTATCCCATGTCGAACACGGGATCGTCCTCGGGCGGCCCGCCGTGGTAGTAGTCGATGCTGGAGGCGCCGGAGGTGACCTCGTCGTGGAAGATGGGGCTGCCGTGGATGTGGAGCTGGTCGTTGCTGTGGACGGGTCCGAAGAACTCGTCCTCACCCACGAACCAGATCGTGCCGCCGCCCATGTGGTGTTCGAGGTCGGTGAAGTAGGCGTAACGCGCGAAGTTCTCCTGGCCGAGCTTCACGCGGAGCGCCCGGCTCACGCCCACGCCGTCCAGCGTAGCGCGCACAGTCACGGCCACGTAGCGGCTGGCCTGCCCGTTGTTCGAACTGAGCGGATCCGCGTATGCGGAGTAGGTCCCCTCGCCCGCCTCCTGATCCACGAACAGCGCCACGGGGCCGCCTCCGCCAGGACCGGATCCGATGAGCGGCACACCCGTCTGGGAGAGCCACGCGATGGACTCCTCGACACCCCGCTCCGCGAGGTAGAAGGCCTTCTCCTGCATGTTCTGGTTACTGCTGAGTCGCGTCTCGGTCTGCGACGCCATCAGGGCGCCCAGCACGAGCCCCGAGAGCGACAAGGTGATGAGAAGCGTGACCACCAGGGCGTTGCCGCTGTTGTCCGGCGGGAAAAGCTTTCGCCACATCCGCCTACTGATCGCCGATGATTTGTAGCTCATCAATGTTCCATCCCGCGTAGTGCCAGCTGTTGTCTGTATCGAGACTGAATCGGATCCGCACGTCGGACTGTTCGTCCGCGATCGAGCTGATGTCGAATTCCATCTCGTGCCAGCTGACGTCGGTGATCTCGACCGAGTTCTGCCAGATTTGCGTCCAGGGCCCGTCGCCACCACTTCCGCTCACCTCGATGAACGCGCGATCATAGATGGGCTGCTCCACATTGAGCCAGCGTTGGAAGACAAGCTTCACATTGATCGCGTTGGTGCAGTCGATGGCCGGGCTGATCGTCCAGTTGTTCGCGTTCTTCGCGTAACGTCCGTTCCAGGATCCATTGCCGATATCGTTCCCGTAGACATCGTCGCCAAGATAGGCGTTCTCGGGGTCCGGCTCACCGTAGTACTGGCTCTTGGCAACGGGATCGCCCCGCTGCCAGTCGTCCTTGATGCCGCCGTGGGTCCAACCCGTGTCGGTTTCGAACCCGTCCTGGAAGATGATGGCGCTCGACACGGCGTCGTCCAGCGACATGACTGGGCCGCGCTGGTTGCTGTCCTCTGATTCCCGCTCCCCGTCCCAGGCGCGAACCATGTAGTAGTAGGGCGTCTCGTCGACCGGCGGGTCGCCACCGCCCGAGCCGTTGTCGTAGTGGGTGTAGTAGGTCGTCCCCGTGGCTGTGACGCTGGCGACCGGATCCTCGTCGTACTCGCCCCACAGCTCGCTGCGGTAGACGTTGTAGCTGATCACGCTCTCCGTGCAGCCGCCGTCGTCGTCGCTCCGCCGGAAGAGCAAGGTGATCGACCCGCCGTGGTCGTTGGGCGTGTCCACGGCGCTGTACAGAGTCGGAGCGTCGGGAACGCTGCTGGCGGTGCAGACGGTCATGTTGGAGTAACCCGACTCGTTGCCCAGGGTCTCGTTGTATGCCGTCACGACGTACTCGTAGGTCGTGCCGATCACGGGCGGGTTCGGTCCGCCGTCGTTGTCGCCGAAGTCGTAGGTGTCCAGGGCAAGGGCAGGTACCTCACCTATCTGGCCGAATGCGCCTCCGCCCTGGACCCGCCGCCAGACGCGGTAGTACTCCATGTCGCCGCTACCATTGTCGTGGAAAGAGCGGTTCCAGGTCACGACGATGGCGCCGCTCGCATCGCAGTTCACGCCTTCGGCCGCCACGTTCGTGGGCGGCAAGAGGTCGTTGTTGTTCGTCGGAATGCCGGTGATCTCGTTGCTGGGTTCGGCATCATCGATGCTGACGGTCATCACCCGGTAGATGTAGGGCTGTCCAGCGATCAGGCCGGAGTCCTGTACCGTGTACCCGGGATCGCCCGTGGAGCTGTGGAACTCGATGTCGAGGAAGGCATCGTCGATGGGCCCCTGCCGCTGGAGCTGGTATCCGCTCACGGGATTGGGGATGCAAGTCTCGCTCTGGGAACGGTACCAGCTGACCTGGAGGGCCGTGCCGCTGTCGAAGGGCACGTCCTGCACGTGGTCAAGCTGGGCCGCGCTGAGACCCGCGCTGGACTTCACGGGACCCAGCTCGTTGGAGTCGACCGACACGATCGTGTCGTTGACCGCGCGCACGGTGTACCAGTAGTCCTGGCCGTTCTGAGGAGGCGCGCCGGCGAGGTTATAGTCCACATTGTCGAGATAGGTATAGAGTTCGGATCCGGTCGAACCCAGGAAGCCGATCAGGGTCTTGGACAGGAAGTCGCCGCCCTGCGGTCCGCGGAAGACGCGGTAGCCCGAGACCGTGCCCTCTATTTCGTCCGGGCTCTGCTGGAAGAGAAGCGTTATCTCCTCGCCGGCGTCGCAGGGCGTGTCATAGGCGGTGATGAGCACGGGCGGCGCCGAACCGTTGGGCTGGCTGCTCACGGGTCCCGCCTCGCTGGACATGCTGCTCTCCTGGGGCTTGCAGTCCCAGGCCGTCACCCGGTAGTAGTAGGCCGTCCCGTCGATCGGGATGTCCTCCTCGTCGGGCGTGTGCAGATCGTTTGCGTAGGTGTAGTAGGCGAAAGCGGCTGCCGGCACCTGCGCGATGGCGGCTCCGTAGCTGCCGCCGGCCTCGCGCCGGTAGATGAAGTAGTGGGTGACATCCTCCTCGTCGGAGGCCTCGTCGGATGAGGCGTTGAAATGGACGAGGATGCTGGACCCCGCATCGTTCGGGTTGTCCTCCACCCAGACGCCGGTCGGCCGGTGCGGTGGCTCCCCGCAGGCGGAGAAGCTACCCGCGCTGACCCCGATGTTGCGGGGCCGAACGCGCGTGTTGCTGCTCATCTCCAGGAAATTGAAGGGCTCGGCTTCGGTGCCATGATCGTGAGCCATCGCCGCCACCTCACCCTCGGTGAAGGTGCCCACGTTCACGTCCACGACGATCACGTTGGGCAGATCGGTGGCGGTCACGGGTGTGATGTTGCCGATCTCGGTCTGACTCAGTTCGCCGTCGCCATTGCCATCCCCCCAGAGGGTGACGTCGGTGCCGCCCCCGAATGTTCCCCAGTACTGGAAGAGGGGAGGGGGTAGGGTGCCGTCGGGGAAGACATCTGGACCCCGGATCCCGAAGGCGACGCGCTCGATGCGCTGGCCATTCACGCCGCGGAAGAGGGCGTAGTCGACGGGGATCTCGGAATCCGCGTAGAGATCATCGCCGTCCACGATCCCGTCGAAGTTGGCGTCCAGCCCGAAGACCACCGTCTCCGCGCCGCCGTTGTACCGCGGCAGGTCGTCCAGGTTCTCGCTCGGGTAGTCGCCAGGGCTGTAGACGCCTCCGCCGGAGAGCTTGATCTGCAGTGCCGCATCCATGGCGGGATCCCCCCCTACGCCCGAGGAGATATCGGCGTTGAAGGCCATCTGCCAGGGACCCGCGTCAACGACGCGCGGCTGGTCGTTGAAGTCATCGATGCCCAGGCCCGACATCCGGATATCGCGACCGATCTTATCCAGAGCGACGCGCAGATTCTGCTGGGCATTCATCTCCTGCCTGCGCGCCTCGGCCGAACGGCGCTCGCCCACGAGCACCTGGAAGGCCACGACAATGACGATGGAGCTCACCAGGACGCCGACCATCAGCTCGATGAGAGTGAAGCCGCGGCGATCACCGGCGGAGCGCGGTCCGGGTTTGTTCGAACGAAAGTGGGAGAAGATCATATCTGGATGTCCTTGCGGCGGGCGACCACGGAGTTGAGCGAAACGTTGCGCTCGCCCTGGGAAGTTTGCCAGTTCACCTGAATCGTGATCTCCTTCAGAACGACCAATCCGATCGTATTCGTCGAATCACTGATGCTCACGTTGCGGCTGAACGTCTCGTACATGGAGTCGCCGCCGCCCACGTCCCCGTAACTCTCGTCCGGATAGTTGTCCTCGCTGATATCCCCGTAGCTGATCGTGTTGACGATCTCCTCCATCCTGTCCCGGGCGCACTGCATGGCCAGCTCGTGGTTGCGGGCGGTCACGTGCGCCCGCATCACGCCGAAGTAGGACTGCGAAAGCGCGAGCGCACCGATCGCGAAGATCGTCATGGCCACGACGGCCTCGAGAATGCTGTAGCCCTGCCGGTTCATGGCTCGCCCTCCGTCATCAGTAACCGATCCTGAGCACGCGGATCTCGCCCGTCGACGACGCCACCTCGACGGCAAAATCACGCCCCGGGTTCTGTTCGAGGAAGTCCACCAATGGCATCACGGCGACCCAGCCATTCGCGTCGCTCGTGCCGTCCGCGCGGAAGGTCACGCGCGGCGGGTTGCCGTCGAAGCCGATGGCCGCATCGAGGAACTCGCCTCCGCTCGTCATGCCGCCGGGCACGTAGCCGAACACCGTGCGCTCCGCGAGTTCGACGGGAGTCGAGACCTGCTCGCCATTGTCGACCAGGCCGTTGTTCTTGTTGGCGATGTCGAAGCCCGGATCGCCGGGGATGCCCGTACCCCCGCCATTGTCGATGTGCACCGTGTAGGTGCCCACGCCGTCACGGTTGAAGTAGACGATGACATTGGCATAACCCGAGAGCGCCTGTGAGCGCGCGAGTCGCAAACGCCCACCTAGCGCCTCCGCGGACTGCTGGCCGCTGACAGTGTCCATGCTCTGGTAGATGGGCGGGATGGCGAAGGCGAGCAGGATTCCGAAGATGCCCACGGCGGCCATCATCTCGATGAGAGTGAAGCCCCGTGCCATCCCGCGCTTCTCCATCATCTCGCTCCGGTTCCGCATGCTTCGCTTCCTTCCGGGTTCGATCCGATCTCGCCGTCCCATGGACCACGACGAGTCGCCGCAAGTGAGCAGAAAACATACCGGATAGCTGTACAGAGTCCGTAATCACCTGACAGTCGCCCCTGCCTGGGTTGCTCTCTA
>CAZVHI010000012.1:0-77083 GCA_964627205.1 uncultured bacterium | reverse complement strand
GAGCACCCGGAGACTACGCCATTTTGCTTTCCCACAGAACTCGGGACAGGGCCTCCACGAGAACGAGACGATCTATTCGCCCACGACCTGGACCGCCGCGGGCAACGACCACATCGTGATCGGCGCCCTGACCGTGAGCGGCAGCGGTGTTCTCACGATCGCCGACGGCTGCACGGTGCTCTTCGAGCACGGGGCTTACCTGCAGGCCTACGGCACGCTGAACGTCACCGGCACCCCCGGTGGAGGAGTTCTCTTCACGCGCCGGGATCCGGGCGACGAGTGGTCAGGCATCTACTACCAGAGCGGCTCGAGCGGCAGCTTGGCATACTGCACCGTCGAGCACGCCACCTACTACACCGGCTACGGAATCTACGCCACGGGTAGCTGGCCGGCGATCGAGCACTGCACGATCCGGCAGAACGACTACGGGATCTACGCCACCGGTGTCGAGTACCCCACCCTCGACGTGAACAACACGATCGAGGATAACGGCATCGGCGGCGTCTACTTCTACAACTGCACGATGCCGAGCGTCTCGAACCAGACGATCACGGACCACGTGGACCGGGGCGCGATCTACATGAACGGCTCGGGTGAGTTCCACATCGGGATGGGCAACAGCGTGACGGGCAACAACTGGGGTCTCTCGATGACCCTCGACTCCTGGCCGAGCGCGGCCTCGAACGGGAACATCCCCATGGCGGGCAACACGAACGACGACGGCGTGCGCATCGACGGAGGAAGCACCTACAGTGGCAGCACCCGCTGGCGGAACCTGGGCGCGGACTACATCGTGACCGCGGTGCCGACGATCGGCGGCGGCGGCGAACTGACGATCGATCCGGGCTGCACGGTGCGCTTCGAGAACGGTCAGTACCTGCAGAACTACGGCACGCTGGACGTCTTGGGCGAGTCGGGAAACGGCATCCTCTTCACGCGCCGGGATCCGGGCGACCAGTGGTCGGGGCTCTATTTTCAGAGCGGCTCGAGCGGCAGCCTGGCCTATTGTACCGTCGAGCACGCCACCTACTACACCGGCTACGGAATCTACGCCACGGGTAGCTGGCCGGCGATCGAGCACTGCACGATCCGGCAGAACGACTACGGGATCTACGCCACCGGCGTCGACTATCCCACGCTCGACGTGAACAACACGATCGAGGACAACCTGATCGGCGGCGTCCAATTCTACAATTGCACGCAGCCGAGCGTCTCGAACCAGACGATCACGGGCCACGTCGACCAGGGCGCGATCTACATGAACGCCACGGGTGAGTTCCACATCGGCTCGGGCAACAGCGTGACGGGCAACGTCTGGGGTCTGACGATGAACCTCGCCTCCTGGCCGAGCGCGTCCTCGAACGGGAACATCCCCATGGCGGGCAACACGAACGACGACGGACTGCGCGTCCACGGGGGCAGCCTCCACAGCAGCGACGGCCGCTGGCGGAACCTGGGGGCGGACTACATCGTGACCTCCGTGCCGACGATCGGCGGCGGCGGCGAACTGACGATCGATCCGGGCTGCACGGTGCGCTTCGAGAACGGTCAGTACCTGCAGAACTACGGCACGCTGGATGCCCTCGGCAACTGGGTCCACGGCATCCTTTTCACGCGGCGCCATGTCGACGACGAGTGGTCGGGCCTATACTTTCAGAGCGGATCGGGGGGTACGGTGCGCTACGCCACCATCGAGCACGCCACTTATTACACCGGCTACGGGGTCTATGTCACGGGTGCTTCCCCTGCGATCGAGCACTGCGAGATCCGCGACAACGACTACGGCATCTATGCGAACAGCGCCTCGCCGGACATCGTGAGCAACACGATCACTGGCAACTATGATTACGGCGTCTATCTTTATGCCGCCTGCGAACCCTACTTCGGCGGCACCCTGCAGGAGGGCAACACGATCCTGGGCAACGGCGGCGGCGAGTCCGACCGGGACCTGCGCAACGGCAGCGAGCGCATCTACGCCCGCTACGTCTGGTGGGGGAGCCTCCAGCGCTCGGTGATCGAGACAAGAATCCACCACGAGCCCGACGACGACGCCCTCGGGCTCGTGATCTACAGCCCCTGGACCGACGTCGATCACGAGACGTATCATTACTTCTACGAGACGGGCGTCGAGGGCGAGGAAGCCGAGGCACTGCCGGAGGTCTTCCAGCTCGCCCAGAACCACCCCAACCCCTTCAACCCCGTCACCGAGATCCGCTACGCGCTGCCGACCGACGCCGAGGTGAGCCTGGATATCTTCGACGTGACGGGCAGGAAGGTCGCCACCCTGGTCAACGCCTTCGAGACGGCCGGCTACAAGTCCTTCCGCTGGGACGCCCGGGACGTCGCCAGTGGCACCTACTTCTATCGCCTCGTGGCCGGCGACTTCGTCGAAACGAGGAAGATGCTTCTCATCAAATAAGCGAAGCGCGGAGCGGTGGAACGTTCCGATCCCCGAGCCCCGCTGCGGGCTCGGGTTTTCCATGCCGGCCGCGGGCCCGTAGCGGTGGACCAAGCTCTTGTCCTGTGCTAGATTGCGCCCCGAGGAGGAAGCGCGATGGCCAAGAGCCAGGAAGTCTGCTGGGACCTCTACGGCTGCCGCGACCGCAGCTGTCCCGTCTTCGGCGATCACATCGTGGGCAACCCCGAGCGCATGGAGGTCGAGCCGGAGAACGTGGAACCCTGGCGCGGCGGGCTGCTTGGGCCCGTCAGCCCCCTGAGCTGCCCCTACTTCCGGCAGCTGCGCGAACGGGGACGAGGGCGCCGGGCCGTGGACCGCAACCTGGACCTCTTCCTCGAGCGGGCCCTCCGCCGTTCGGCCTCCTTCCAGCGCCGGCTGACGCTCCTCGAGCAGGGCGAAGCGCCCCAGCTCGACGAGCTGAACCTCCTCGGCCAGTTCAGCCAGTTGATCCCCACGCTGAAGAGCGTGGGGGAGGTCTGCTTCGCGCTCCTGACCGTCATCACCGCGAACCAGGGCCTCGGCTTCAACCGCGCCATGCTCTTCTGGCGCGAGGAGGAGCAGGAACTGGTCTACGGCCACTGCGCGATCGGCCCCGGCGACGACCAGGAGGCCCACCGCATCTGGAAGGAGCTTGCCGAGCAGGAGCCCTGGCTCGACCTCGCGGAGCTCGTCAAGCGTGGCCTGCAGACAGGCGATCCCGCCCAGGCCCCGCTGGCCCGCCGTGTGCGGGAGATCAACATCGGCGTCAAGCCCGGCGACAGCCGCATGGCCCGTGCGCTGCGCGAGTTGCAGGAGCTGCATGGTGAAGAGCTGGAGCACCCCATCGACCGGCGGGTGGTGGAGCACCTGGACTTGCAGCACTTCGTCACCCTGCCGCTGGTGCGGCAGGAGCGTTCGCTGGGCTTCCTCGTCGTGGACAACCGCTACACGGGCATGAGCCTGGCGCCCGAGCGCATCGACATCATCCAGGTGCTCACGCGCTTCGCGACCAGCATTTTTGAGAATCTCCTCCTCCGGGATTCCCTCGAGCGCAGCCTGACGCGGACCCAGGCGACCATGGAGGTCCTGAGCGAGATCCGCCGGCGCGTCGCGCAGGCGGAGAAGCTGGCAGCCAGCGGTGAGCTCTCGGCGGCCGTCGCGCACGAGATCCGCAACCCGCTCACGGCCATCGGCGGCTTCAGCCGCCGCCTCCTGAGGAGCGAGAATCTCTCGGCCGACGACCGGCACACGGTGGCGGTGATTGCCGAGGAGAGCCTGCGCCTCGAGGAGACCCTCGGCCGTCTCCTGCACCGCGCCCAGCGGGAGGAGCTACAGTTCCGTCTCAGCGATCTCAACGCGGAGATCCACGACGTGCTCAATCTTCTCCGGGACCGCGTCGCCGAGGCCGGCATCGAGCTCGTCAGCGACCTCGAGCCGGAGCTCGGCCGGGTGCCGCTGGACGCGAAGGGCTTCCGGCAGGTGCTACTCAATCTCGTCCAGAACGCCATCGAGGCGATCGAGAAGCAGGGCAGGATCGAGATCCGGACTGAACTGGAGGACGACTGGGTCCTGGTCCACGTCTCCGACGACGGCTGCGGCATGAACCGGGAGCGGCAGAAGAAGATCTTCCGCAGCTTCTACACGACGAAAACCGACGGCACGGGCCTCGGCCTGGCCCTCTCCCAGCGGATCATCCGCCGCCACGGCGGCGAGCTTTCCGTGCGGAGCGAGCCCGGGGAGGGCACCTGCTTCACCGTCCGCCTGCCCGGGAAGAAGCGCTCCGAGCGCGAACAGATCGCCCCGGTGAGGAGCACGCAACATGAGCGCTGACCGGCTCGCGGATCTGCTGGCCCGCTTCGACCGTGGCGAGAAGCTGGCGGCCGCACGTCTCATCTCCATGGTCGAGGACGAAAAGGACGGCTACCGGGAGCTGCTCGGTAGCCTCCTGCCCCGCACGGGCGCGGGCTACCGCATCGGCTTCACGGGACCGCCGGGCGCGGGCAAGAGCACGCTGCTCGACCAGGTCGTGCTCGACTACCGGCGGCGCGGGCTCACGGTCGGCGTGGTCGCGGTGGACCCGTCGAGCCCGTTTACCGGCGGCGCGCTGCTGGGGGACCGCATCCGCATGCACCACGCCGCCCTCGATCCCGAGGTCTTCATCCGCAGCCTGGGCAGCCGTGGCAGCATCGGCGGCCTGTCGCAGCAGACCGAGGGTGTCGTGGACATCCTCGACGCCTTCGGCAAGGAGCGCATCTTCGTCGAGACGGTGGGCGTGGGGCAGAGCGAGCTCGACATCATCGAGAACACCTACACGACCGTGGTCGTGCTCGTGCCCGAGAGCGGGGACGGCATCCAGACGATGAAGGCCGGCCTCATGGAGATCGCCGACCTGTTCGTCATCAACAAGGCCGACCGGGAGGGCGCGGAGCTCCTGGAGATGGAGCTCGAGTCCACGCTGGACGGCCGCCGCAGCCTGGACGGCTGGCGGCCGCCGGTGCTGAAGACCTGCGCCACCGAAGGCGAAGGGGTCGCCGACGTGACCGGCGCCATCGAGGCCCACCACGACTTCATGACGCGCGAAGGCCGGCTCAGCCTGCGCCGCCGCGAGATTCTCCTGCGCCGCCTGAAGGAACACGTGGAAGGCCAGCTCGCCGCTGCTCTCTGGCTCGGCGGCGGCCGCGAGCGGGACCTGGAGCGGGGGGTTGCCAAGCTCCTCGAGGGTCGGCTAAGCTTCGACCAGCTCGCAGCATCCGTCCTGCCCGCCCCCGTCCTCGCGGATCTCGAGAAAGGCCAGGAGAACGATGACCAACGATAAGAGCCGCCGCGAGCGGCTCGATGCCTACCGGCGCGAAGCCGAGGCCGCGACCACGCGCGACTTCGAGTTCACGACCGTGTCCGGCGACCCCGTTGAGATCCTCTACGATCCGGCCAGCGTCGCCGACCTGGACTACGACCGCGACCTCGGCTACCCGGGCGAGTACCCCTTCACGCGCGGCGTGCACAAAAACATGTACCGCGGCCGCCTGTGGACGATGCGTCAGTTCGCCGGCTTCGGCACGGCCGCCGAGACGAACCAGCGCTTCCGCTACCTCCTCGACCAGGGGCAGACGGGCCTGTCCACGGCCTTCGACCTGCCGACCATCATGGGCTACGACTCGGACCACCCCAGGGCCTGCGGCGAGGTGGGGCGCATGGGCGTTGCGATCGACTCCCTGCGGGACATGGAGCGGCTCTTCGATCAGATTCCCCTGGACCGGGTCACCACCTCGATGACCATCAACGCGCCGGCGACCGTGCTGCTCGCCTTCTACCTGGCCACGGCCGAGCGCCAGGGCGTCGCCTTCGACAAGGTCGGCGGCACGACGCAGAACGACATCCTCAAGGAGTACCAGGCGCAGAAGTCGTGGATCTTCCCGCCCGAGCCGTCCATGCGGCTGATTGTCGACATGATGGAGTTCTGCGCGGAGCACGTGCCCCGCTGGAATACCATCTCCATCAGCGGCTACCACATCCGCGAGGCCGGTTCGACAGCAGTGCAGGAGCTGGCCTTCACCCTGGCCAACGGCTTCGCCTACGTCGAGGCGGGCATCGAGCGCGGGCTCGACGTGGACTCCTTCGCGCCCCGGCTCTCCTTTTTCTTCAACAGCCACCTGGACTTCTTCGAGGAGATCGCCAAGTATCGGGCCGCGCGGCGCATCTGGGCGAAGCGGCTGCGCGAGAAGTACGGCGCGAAGAATCCGCGCAGCTGGCTGCTCCGCTTCCACACCCAGACCGCCGGCGTCAGTCTCACGGCCCAGCAGCCCGAGAACAACATCGTCCGCACCGCCTACCAGGCCCTGGCCGCGGTGCTGGGGGGCACGCAGAGCCTGCACACCAACTCCATGGACGAGGCGCTGGACCTGCCCACCGAGAAGGCCGTCAAGATCGCCCTGCGCACACAGCAGATCGCCGCTTTCGAGACGGGCGTGGCGAACGTGGCCGATCCTCTGGGCGGCAGCTACTTCGTGGAAGCGCTGACCGACCGCATGGAGAAGGAGGCGGAGGACTACTTCGCGGAGATCGAGCGGCGCGGCGGCGTGCTGCCGAGCATCGCGGAGGGTTTCTTCCAGAAGGAGATCGGCGCCGCCGCCTACCGCTACCAGCGGGCCGTGGAGAAGGGCGAGAAGGTGGTGGTGGGCGTGAACCGCTATGTCGACGAGGACGAGGAGCTCGGGCTCTCACTACTGGGACAGGATCCCGAGCTGGAGACCCAACAGGCCGGTCGCGTGCGCAGTCTGCGCGAGGAACGCGACAACGACGCCGCGGCCCGCGCCCTGGAGACCCTGCGCGAGAGGGCCCGCACGGACGAGAACCTCATGCCCCACATCCTGGACGCCGCGCGCAAGCTCTGCAGCGAGGGCGAGATCATCCAGGTCTTCCGGCAGGAGTTCAGCGAGTACCACGACCCGGCCTACGTCTAGGCCACCGCCGAGCCGGGCCAGCGGCCTGGCTCGCGCAGTAAGCGAGATCGAAACGAAAAAGCCCGTGAGGGAGGAGCGAGATGGAGGACAAGATCCGCGTGCTCGTGGCCAAGCCCGGACTGGACGGCCATGACCGGGGCGCCCGCGTGATCGCCGCGGCCCTGAAGGACGCCGGCATGGAGGTGATCTATACGGGTTTGCACCAGACGCCCGAGATGATCGCGGAGGCCGCCGTCCAGGAGGACGTGGACGTCGTGGGCCTCAGCATCCTCTCCGGGGCGCACATGACCCTCATCCCCCGCGTCCGTCAGCTCCTCGTGGAGGCGGGCGCCGGGGACGTTCTCATCACCGGGGGCGGAATCATCCCCGACGCAGACGCCGAAACCTTGAAGGACGCGGGCATCGGCCGGCTCTTCGGCCCGGGCGCCGACACCACGGAAGTCGTCGCCTACATCCGCGAGGAGATCGCGCGCCGGCGCGCGACAGGTTGAGCGCGGCGGGCGCGGCGCTCGCCCCGCGCAGGATCGGGTCGCGCTGCGCCGCAGCTTGAGAAACCCCATCGTCACTCCCGCGTAGGGAGCTTCCTGGAGGTTGGCATGAACGAGAACAAGGTGCTGGTCGTGGGTGCGGGGACCATGGGAAGCGGGATCGCCCAGGTGTTCGCCGTCTCCGGTTTCGAAGTGACCATGGTGGACGTGAAGCAGGACCTGCTGGACCGGGGCCTGGCGACGATCACGAAGAGCCTGGACCGGCTGCTGAGCAAGGAGAAGATCAGCGAGGACGACAAGGCCGCGACGCTCGCGCGCATCGATACCTCGACC
This sequence comes from uncultured bacterium, assembly GCA_964627205.1. Lineage (GTDB taxonomy): Bacteria > Krumholzibacteriota > Krumholzibacteriia > JACNKJ01 > JACNKJ01 > CAZVHI01. The sequence goes on along the minus strand of CAZVHI010000012.1, from coordinate 69,365 downwards.
GACTTCCCCGTCAGCGGGGACGCCTTCCTCGCCGTCGAGGCCGCCACCGAGGACATCGGCATCAAGAAGGGGATCTTCGCCAAGCTGATGGACGTGATGCCCGCCGAGGGGATCCTCGCCACGAACACGTCGAGCATCTCCATCAGCCGGCTCGCGGGCAGCGTGCGCGGACCGGAGCGCATGATCGGCATGCACTTCATGAACCCGGTGCCGATGATGAAGCTCGTCGAGGTCATCCGCGGGCTTGACACGTCGGACGAAACGGTCGCCAGGACCGTCGCGCTGTCCGAGAAGCTCGGCAAGACGCCGGTGGTCGTGAACGACTACCCCGGTTTCGTGGCCAACCGCATCCTGATGCCGATGATCAACGAGGCGGCCTACACTCTCATGGAGGGCGTGGCCGAGCGCGAGGCCATAGACACGATCATGAAGCTCGGGATGGCTCATCCCATGGGTCCGCTCGAGCTCGCCGACCTGATCGGCCTCGATGTCTGCCTCTTCATCATGGAAGTGCTGCACCGCGACCTGGGCGATGGCAAGTACCGGCCCTGTCCCCTGCTCCGGAAGATGGTCGACGCCGGCCGTCTCGGGCGCAAGAGCGGGCGCGGTTTCTACGACTACTGATCCGAAAGGGGATGCAACCGTGAGACGCTCACGCCTTCTCGTCCTCCTGCTGGTCTTGCCTCTTCTCGCAGGCGCGGCGAACGCGGGCGAGCTCCGCTACGAGGAGACAGCGCCCACGCGCGGCCAGGCCATGCTGAAGAGCGCCCTCTGGCCCGGGTTGGGGCAGATCGAGCAGGGGCGCTCCGGGCGCGGGGCCGTCTGGGCGGGGGGCGCCGTGGCGCTGGTCGCGGGCACCTTCTACGCCCACATCGAATACCACAGCGCTGCCCTCGACTACGAGAACGCCCGCGACAGCTACGAGCGGGCCCTGGCCGACTGGGACCTGGAGGCGGCCGACGAGCAGCTCGCGGCCATGCGAATCCACCACCCCCGGGCGGAGGACCGCCGCGGCTACCGGACCGCGATGGAGGTCGCGCTGCTGCTCTGGTGGGGGGGCGGTCTCGTCGATACCTGGCTCTTCGGCAGCGGCGGCGAAGACGAGCAGCGCCTGAGCGCCCTGCCCGGTCGCGTGACGCCCGTGCTGCGCCGCGGCGCCGCCGGGCTCGCCTGGACCCTGGACTTCTGACGCGGCGGGGCCGCCGGACCGGTCCCGCCCACACCGCTCTGAAAGGACTTCCGGGATGCGAACCCTAGCCCTCTTCTTCGGACTGGCCCTTCTCCTCGGCCTAGGCAGCTGCAGCAAGGAGCACGGCGACCTGATCGCGGATTTCCCCGCCATGCCCGAGATCACGGGTGCGCGACTAGCCGGTGCCGAAGCCGACTCCGTGTACCTGAGCTGGACCTACGCTGGCGCGCGCGCGGTGGACGAGTACCGCATCTACGTGGGCGTCCGCGTGAACTACGGCTACGGAATCTTCGACACGCTCGGCTTCTGGGCTGCGACCGGCGAGCAGAACTTCGCCTATCAGGATCCGGGACTCGCCTCCGTGGACCCGGACCTCTGCGAGCAGTTCGGCGTCTGCGACTCCGCCTACAAGTACGCCTACTTCCGCGTCAGCGCTGTCGTGGGCGGCGAGGAGGGAATCCCCGGCTGGCGGACCTCCCCCGCCTGGTAAGCCGCCCTCCGCCCGCTGGTGCGTGTCTCGTGCCACGCCGGGCGCACACGGTGGGCGGCGCCCGCCCGCGCGATCTGGAACGTTCCTTGATGAAAGCTCTCCCGCCGGCGCCCCGGCGGGAGTTTCCCTTTGCAAGCGAAGTGTCCGCTTGGACTTGACGGCGTCGCCGGGAGAGGACGCTCGAGGGCCGGCCGGAAAGCGGTCAGGGGCGGCCGATATCGGGCCGCCATGACGGCACCGGCAGGCCGGCGATGCGGTGACCGGTGGAGAGCGCGGCCCGGGGAGCCGCCTCCGCCCACGAACTCAGCTCAGGGAGAAACCATGCAAGCGATGCCAGCCGTTCGAACCCGTTTCCTGGCCTGGCTCAGCCGGCCGGGGGTGGGTCTCGCCTTCCTGTCCCTCGCTCTTCTCACGCTGCTCTGCCTGGTCGGGGATGCCTTCGGTCAGGAGGGCGAATGGATCGATCTCGAGGCCCTGCGCGAGACCGAGCCCGTGCCGGAGACGGCGGTCCCGGAAAGGGCTGGAGATCCGGCCGCCCTGGAGGGCGACGCATCGCCTACTTCCGCGGGGGACGTGGCGTCGGAACCTCTTGCGGACGGCTGGATGGATCTGCCGGCGGAGGCGCTCGCGGGCGGCACTCCCGAGAGACAGGAACGCGGGAGCGTGAAGCCGCCGGCCAGTCTACCGAGGCGCTTCCACTGGCAGGGCCGCACGCGCGAGCTGGGCCTGGTGGGCTACGTCTACCTCGGCGACTACTACTTCGTGGAGGAGCATGCCTACGATCTCGCGGAGAAGGCCTATCGCCACGCGCTGGCCCAGTGGCCGGACTGCGGTCCCATCCTGATGCGCCTGGATCTCCTGGAGGTGCTCGGCGGCGACTGGTTGCTCTGCGCGGAGGCCGTGCAGGCCGGTCTAGACGAGGGACTCCCGCCCCAGGTGCGCCACGAGTACGGCATCACACCCGACAGCCCCCTGCTCTCCGATCAGCGCGGCGACGTACCCCCCGTGCCGACCATGCTCTTTCTCCTGGCCTTGGAGGGCCTGCCCCCGAGCTCCGAGCAGCCGGAGCTCGATGCGCCCCACGCCTTCCTCCGGGGCCGCTTGCTCTCCTACCTGGGCGCCTACGAGGAGGCGCTCGCCGCCCTGGCGCCCGTCGCTCTGGACGACGGGGCCGAGCCCTGGCACTTCCAGGCTGCCAGCCAGCGGGCGAGCCTTCACCTGGCCGTCTGGCAGCCCGAGCTGGCCTACGTCAACCTCCAGCGGGCGCGCGGGCTCGCGGGTGATCACCCCGCTCTGCTCGCGCGCATCGAGGAGCTGCGCGGCGCGCTGACCCTGGAGCTGGAAGGGGGCGAGGGCTTCCTCACACAGGAGGTCGTGCGCATCCTCGGCCGACGGGACCAGGGCCGCTGGGCGCTCAGCTGCCCGAGCACGGCCTTCCTCGGCCGCGTCGAGGTCGCGCACATCGAAGGTGATGGGCTGGCTCCGGGCGAGGCCACGCCGGGCCATCTGCTCTACCGCGGACGGGACTACTGGCTCATGACCCTGCCGCTGGGCAACCCGAGGCCCGACTGGGAGCCCGGCCGGAAGGTCACCCTCCTCGGCTTCGCCAGCCGCTGACTTGCCGTCGAGCGTGGATTCCCGCTCGGGACGGAAGGGCTTATCGCGCGGCGCCGGCATTCGTCTTTTCGCGTGGAGGGGAGAGAGCGCGCAAGGAAGTATGCGCCCGGTCAAGGTCCCGAATCGCTGCCTCGCTTCCGGACTGCATCATGTACGACCTCCAACTGCGCACGCAGGGCGGGGGTAGGCGCCTGTTCCGTCATCTCGTCCAGGAAATCCATTGCCCCCCTCCTATCGCCTAGATTCAGCATGCAGTTGGCCTTCCTCACGACCAGATTCTTGAACACGGTGGGCCGTCGCGTCGGATAGCGGAAGGCCAGATCGTAGCTGCTGATCGCTTCCGGCAATTGTTGGAAGGTCTCGAAGATCATCCCCATTTCGAAGTAGAAAAGCTCCTCCGAACCAGTCGGGATCCCTTGGTCGATGCGAATCGGCGGTAGCGGGGCCATTGCAGTGCGAGCGCTGAATGGTTCCCGATGGCGGGGATTCTTGTAGATTCTGATCACCGAACCTCCGCCGCCACCTGGTTCGAACTCCGCCACTTTCTCGAAGGTGTTTTCCAGCTGCTTATAGAAGGCAAGCTGCTGGTTAAAGCGGATCGGCGCCGATTCGTAACGGGATCGCACCGCGCCCGTGGTCACGAAGTAGTCAGCGTTGGCGTATAGTGCGTGATCGAAGAACACCTGGGAGCGTTCGGGCATCAGCTGAAAGAAAGGCATCTGCATCACAGCGTAGTATGGCTCGCCCCTCTTCAGTTCTAGGACCTTCGCCCGGATTCCGGACTTCACTTTCAAGATCATCTGCGGGCTGAAGAGCGATGGTCCGTACAACTCGGTGACGAGAAAGGAGCCGGAAGGGATGTTTGCCTCGATCCAGTCAGTTGCCGTGCTGCGTGTGTCGGATGCGATGCTCTCGAGGTAGGCCGGGTAATTGGCGGTGACCGGAAACGCGGTGGCGATCACCATTCCTCCCGCCACCACAGCTCGGAGGCGCCGTGCCCGGACTGACCCGGTCACAGTCTCGAGAACCAGCGCGAGGAAGGCGGTTGCGAAGATCAGCAGCGCGGGGAGTGCCGGCAGGAGATAGCGTTCGGCGTGCATGGACCATAGGGAGATGGCCAGAAAGTAGGGGACGACGAATGATGCGAGGATGAGTCCTCCCGGCCTACGTCGGATCAGGACGAGGTGGATAAGTCCGGCCAACGCCAAGATGACGGCGGGCCAGCCCAAGAGGTTCCCCGTCAACGACGAGAAGTAGAAGACCGGGCTCGCAGACTCCGCGAGTCCGAAGTGACCCTGTTGCATGTGCAGCCGCTCGAAGCTGAAATGCTCCACGAAAGTTGCGTGGTCCAGTGCGACGTAGGGAGACGTCAACAGGAAGGCGATCAGGGCCACCGCGAGTGACAGGACGGGTCCCCGCCAACGCAGGTGAGTTTTCACGTCCTTCAAGACGATTGCGGAAGCGGCGAGGAGGGGAAGCACGAGCATCGCGCCGGTGTACTTCGTCGACGATGCCAGGCCAATCGCGATGCCCGCAAGGGCGAACGACTTCAGGGAGGGGCGTTCCGCAAGGCGGAGGGTGAGCCACAGCGCGAGCAGTGCGAAGAACGTCAGAGGCAGATCGACCTCGATCAGATGCGAGCGAGAGATGTGAAAGGTGTTGACTGCGAGGATCAGGGCAGCTGCGACTGCGGCAAACCGTCCCGCCATGCGCTGCCCAAGCTTGTAGGTCAGCCACACCGAGCCGGCGCCGAAGAGCGCTGAGAGCGATCTGCTCGCATGGTAGAGTGGCGTCGGATCGACCAGATACCGAGCGTAGTGGTCCTCCCCGGATCCGATGAAGCCGAACAGCTTCATCGAAAGAAAGAGCAAGCCCTGGACGAGGAAGTGGAGGTAGAAAGTCAGGCTGGGGTAGTGGAAGAACTGCGGATTGAGGCTGATGCCCGACTGCGTTCCCCAGCCCCACATTTCCCACGCCTGCTTGAGTGGCACCGCCTCCTCGTAGACGAACGGTAGTCCCCAGCCGATTTGGTGGATCCGGATGGCGAGAGCGACGAGGAAGACTGCCAGACCGGCCAGCGATGCATGCATCCAGCTTGCAGGTTTCATGCTCGCATCCTACTCCGCCGCTTTGCACAAGGCCAGCGACCTTCCGGAGGATCGCAGCTCAACGGAGTTGAAGTGGCTCCGGGGACCGTAGGGTCACGTGGAGGGATACTCGACCAGCTCGAGCAGGACGCCCTGGGTGTCGCGCGGATGCAGGAAGCAGATGCGCAGGCCCCCCGCGCCCGTCGACGGCGGGGCGATGGGCAGGATCCCGCGCCCGGCGAGCTCGGCGAGGGCGGCATCCAGGTCGGCCGTCTCGAAGGCGGCCTGCTGGAGACCGGGGCCGCGCTTTTCGAGAAAGCGTGCGATGGGGCTGCGCTCGCCCAGGGGCGCCAGCAACTCGACGCGGCAGTTGCCCCCGTCGAGGAGGATGAGCTCCACGCCCTGCTCGGGCAGGCTTTCCCGTCCGATCTCGGTGAAGCCCAGGCGCTCGACGTAATCGAGGCGCGCGGCCTCCAGGTCCGAGACGGCCACGCCGACATGGTCCAGGCGGCGGAAGATCCCCGCCGGCAGCTTCTCCGTGTAACGCTTCATCTCAGGCTCCTGGACGGTAGCGGCCGAAGACCTCGCGCAGGGTGTCGCAGGTCTCACCGAGTGTGGCGCCAAGGCCGAGGGCGTCCTTCAGCGGCGGCAGCATGTTCTCCTCGCCCGTAGCGGCTTCGGCGAGGCGTTCGCGCGCACCCTCCACGGCCTTTTCATCCCGGGCTTCACGGAAGCGGCCGAGGCGCTCCACCTGATCCTTCTCCAGCTCCGGGTCGAGTCGGAACTCGGCCTGCGCGGCGCCCTCGGCTTCATCGGTGTACGCGTTGACGCCGACGACCCTCTGCCGGCTCGCCTCGATTTCGCGCTGCGCGCGGTAGGCGGCCTCCCCGATCTTGCGCCGCTGGAAGCCGGCCTCGATGGCGCGGGCCGCGCCCCCGAGCGACTCCACCTCCGCGATGAGCGCCCAGGCCTCTTCCTCGAGATCCTTGGTCCAGCGCTCGACCTGGTAGCTGCCGGCCAGGGGATCGACGCTGTCGGCCACGCCGCTCTCCTCCGCGATGACCTGCTGCGTGCGCAGGGCCAGCTGCACGGAGGCCTCGCTCGGCAGGGCCAGGGCCTCGTCGTAGCTGTTCGTGTGCAGGCTCTGCGTGCCGCCCAGCGCGGCAGCCAGGGCCTGCAAGGTGACCCGCACCACGTTGTTCAGGGGCTGCTGGGCCGTGAGCGTGCTGCCGGCCGTCTGGCTGTGGAAGCGCAGGCGCATGAGCTTCTCGTCGGCGACGCCGAAGTGCTCGCGCAGGAGGCGCACCCAGAGCCGGCGCGCGGCGCGGAACTTCGCCACCTCCTCGAACAGGTTGTTGTACACGTTGAAGAAGAAGGAGAGCCGCGGCAGGAAGCGCTCTAGCGGCAGACCGGCGCTGCCCGCGGCGCGCACGTATTCCAGCGCATTGGCGAAGGTGAAGGCCAGCTCCTGCGTCGCCGTTGAGCCCGCCTCGCGGATGTGGTAGCCGCTGATGGAGATCGTATTCCAGTTCGGCGCGTGCTCGGCGCACCAGGCGAAGATGTCGGTGACCAGACGCAGGCTGGGCCCGGGCGGGAAGATGTAGGTACCGCGGGCGAAGTACTCCTTGAGCACGTCGTTCTGGATCGTGCCCCGCAGCTTGTCGGGCGTCACGCCCTGTTTCTCGCCCGCCAGGACGTAGAAGAGCAGGAGCTGGGCGGCGGGAGCGTTGATCGTCATCGAGGTGCTGACGGCGGAGAGATCGATCCGGTCGAGGAGCAGTTCCATGTCCTCGCGGGTGTCGATGGCCACGCCCACGCGCCCCACTTCGCTGCGGGCAAGATCGTGATCCGAGTCGAAACCCATCTGCGTGGGCAGGTCGAAGGCGGTGGACAGGCCGGTCTGGCCGCGCTCGAGCAGGTAGCGGAAGCGGCGGTTGGTCTCGCGGGCCGAGCCGAAGCCCGCGTACTGGCGCATGGTCCAGAGGCGGCCGCGGTACTGGTTGGGCTGCACGCCGCGCGTGAAGGGGCTGCATCCGGGGAAGCCCAGGTCGCGCTCGAAGTCGAGCCCCTCGACGTGCTCGGGGCCATAGAGCGGCTCCACCTCGCGGCCCGACGGGGTTTCGAAACGCTCGCGTCGCTCGCCGAAGCGTTCTTCGTGGGGGGCGAGGGTGTCCTTCTCCCAGTCCTTGCGGCTCTTCCGATAGTCCTTCACGCCGTCCTCACGCGTCTTCCTGGATGACCTTGGCGAGCAGCGCCCCGGTCTCCACCATCTCGCCGCCCTCGACGAGCAGTTCCTGGACTACGCCCGTGAGCTCGCTGACCAGCTCGTTCTGCATCTTCATCGCCTCGAGCACCAGCAGGCCCTGGCCGCGCTCCACGCGGTCACCGGGGGCGACGAGCGAGCGCACCACGATGCCCGGCATGGGGGCCTTGAGCTCGAAGAGCCCTTCGACACCCTTGCTGCCCGCGACCTCGTCTGCCACGGCCTCGAGCTCGTCGCGCACGCGCAGCTCGATCTGTTCGGCGATGGCGTTGACGACGAAGCGCCCCTCCTGCCAGTCCTTCTCCACCAGGTCCACGAGGTAGGAGTGGTCGCCGACGATGAGCGAGAAGCGCAGGTCCCGCTCGATGACGGCCTGTTCGACGAGGTGCGTCTGGCCATCCACGCTGATCTCCCAGCGCGCGCCCCGCGGCGCGATACCCACTTCCTTCTTCTCGCCACCGATCTCCACGATGTAGCGCGTCGTGCTCATGACTGCGACCTCCTCATCACGCCCTCGCGCCGCGCAACCAGGCGCCAGCGGCTTGGGGCGGACTCAGCGGCGGCCTGCTGGTCGAAGTTGAGGCGGCGGCCGTGCTGGTGGTAGGCGAGCACGGCCGCGAGCAGGGCCACGTGCGGAACGCGCGGGTCGTGCTCGATCTCGTCCGGGTCGAAGCGGTCGTCGATGAAGTGCGTGTCGTAGTCTCCGGAGACGAAGGGCGCTTGCTTGAGCAGCCACTGGTGGAAGGGGATGTTCGTCTTGATGCCGGCGACGACGAACTCGGTGAAGGCCTGGCGTGCCCGTAAGATCACGTCCTCGCGGTCGTCGCCGTAGATGACGAGCTTGCTGAGCAGGGGGTCGTAGTAGACCGGGACCTCGTACTTCTCGTAGATGCCGCTGTCGTGACGCACGCCCGGGCCCGTCGGCTCGCGCAGCAGGGAGATCTTGCCGGTCGACGGGAGGAAGCCGTTCTCGGGATCCTCGGCGTAGATGCGGAACTCCATGGCCCAGCCCCGCCGCTGTACGTCCTCCTGCTGCAGCGGCAGGGGCTCGCCGGCGGCCACCGCGAGCTGCAGCTTCACGAGGTCGGTGCCCGTCACCTGTTCCGTGATGGGGTGCTCCACCTGCAGGCGCGTGTTCATCTCGAGGAAGTAGAAGCGGCGCTCCCCGTCGACGATGAACTCCACGGTGCCGGCACCGACGTAGCCCACCGCCTTGGCGGCCTGCACGGCCATCTCGCCCATCTCCGCCCGCATGCTCTCGTCGACCAGGGGACTCGGGCACTCCTCGACCACCTTCTGGTGACGGCGCTGGATCGAACACTCGCGCTCGCCGAGGTGGATGACCTTGCCCTGCGCGTCCGCCATCACCTGGATCTCGATGTGCCGCGGTCGGTCGATATACTTCTCGATGTAGACGGCGTCGTCGGCAAAGGCCTTGCCGGCCTCCTCGCGCGTGGAGCGCAGGGCCGCCGCGAGCTCGTCCTCGCCGCGCACGACGCGCATGCCTTTGCCACCGCCCCCCGCGGCGGCCTTGAGCATCACGGGATAGCCGATCTCGCCCGCCAGCCGGCCGGCCTCCTCGGGGGAGGAAACGGGACCGTCGCTACCGGGGATCACGCGCACGCCGGCCGCGAGCATGAGCGCGCGGGCCCGGAGCTTGTTGCCCATCATCTCGATCGCGTCCGCCGGCGGGCCGATGAAGGTCAGCCCCGCGTCCGCGAGCGCGCGAGCGAAGTCCGCGTTCTCCGCGAGGAAGCCGTAGCCTGGGTGGACGGCGTCGGCGCCGGCCTTGCGCGCGGCGTCGACGATCTTGTCGATGCGCAGGTAGCTGTCCATCGACGTGCTGCCCCCGAGCGGCTCGGCCTGCTCGGCGAAGAACACGTGCGGCGCCTGCCGATCCACGTCGCTGTAGACCGCCACCGCCGGGATCCCCAGCTTGCGCAGGGTCCGCATCACGCGCATGGCGATCTCGCCGCGGTTCGCGACCAGTACCTTCTCGATGGCTGCGGCCATGCTCTCTCCCCGTCCGCCTAGAGCGGGATGTTCCCGTGCTTTTTCGGCGGCACCTGCTGTCTCTTGCCCGCCAGGCTTCGCAGCCCCGCCACGAGCTTCTGCCGCGTCTCGCGGGGCAGGATGACGTCGTCGATGAAACCGGCCTCGGAGGCCAGGTAGGGATTGCAGAACTTCTCGTTGTACTCCTCGATCAGCTCGGCGCGGCGAGCCTTCGGATCCTTCGCTTCCGCCAGCTCCTTCTTGAAGAGGATGTTCACGGCGCCGTCCGCGCCCATCACGGCCAGCTCGGACGTGGGCCAGGCGTAGTTCAGGTCGGCGCGGATGTGCTTGCTGCTCATGACGTCGTAGGCGCCGCCGTAGGCCTTGCGCACGACGACCGTGAGCTTCGGCACAGTGGCCTCGCAGTAAGCGTAGAGCAGCTTCGCGCCGTGCTTGATGATGCCGCCGAACTCCTGGTCCGTGCCGGGCAGGAAGCCGGGGACGTCCTCGAAGGTGATCAGCGGGATGTTGAAGGCGTCGCAGAAGCGTACGAAGCGCGCGCCCTTCAGGCTGGCGGCGATATCGAGGGCGCCGGCCAGGGACTTCGACTGGTTCGCGACCACGCCCACGCTCTGTCCCGCGAGGCGCGCGAAGCCCACGACGATGTTGCGCGCGTAGTCCCGCTGCACCTCAAAGAAGCTCCCCTTGTCCATGACGCGATCGATGACGTCGACGATGTCGAAGGGCATCTTGGGATCGGTGGGGATGATCGTGTCCAGCTCCTCGTCCTGGCGGTCGGGGGGATCGGTGGACTCGACCCGAGGCGGGTCCTCCAGGTTGTTCTGGGGGATGTAGCTCAGCAGTGTCTTGACCTGGAGGAGTCCCTCCTGGTCGCTGGCGGCCATGAAGTGCGCCACGCCGCTGCGGCTGTTGTGCGTGCTCGCGCCGCCCAGTTCCTCGAAGCTCACTTCCTCGCCGGTGACCATCTTGATCACGTTCGGGCCGGTTACGAACATGTGGCTGGTGCCGTCCACCATGATAATGAAGTCGGTGATGGCGGGGCTGTAGACCGCGCCGCCCGCACAGGGGCCCATGATCACGCTGATCTGCGGGATCACGCCGCTGGCGAGCGTGTTGCGCAGGAAGATGTCCGCGTAGCCGCCCAAGCTGTAGACACCCTCCTGGATGCGCGCGCCGCCGGAGTCGTTCAGCCCGATGAGGGGGGCGCCATTCTCGATAGCGAGATCCATCAACCGGCTGATCTTGCCCGCGTTGGCCTCGCTCATGGTGCCGCCGAAGACCGTGAAGTCCTGGGCGAAGGCGTAGACCAGGCGGCCGCCGATCTGGCCGAAGCCGGCCACGACGCCGTCCCCGACGGGCTTGTTGTCCTTGATGGCCGGGTCGGCGGAGCGGTGCGTGACGAAGACGCCCAGCTCCTGGAAGGTCCCCCGGTCGAAGAGAAGGTGGATGCGCTCGCGGGCCGTCAGGCGCCCGGAGTCGTGGAGCTTGTCGATGCGCTTCTGGCCGCCGCCGAGGCGGGCCTGCTCGCGCTTCTGCTCCAGTAGGCGGAACTTGTCCTCGTGAGCCATCGAAGTCCTTGGGAAAGGGACAGATGCGTTGGGACGAACGAGCGCCTAGTCTAATTGGCGCCACCCCGGGCGTCAAGCCGCTCCGGGGCGGGCACACGGCCCTGTCGGAAAAGAAGAACCCTCCCGAGGGGGAGGGTTCGTGGGCAATCCTGGTAGGGAGGGCGTCAGCCCTGGAAGCGCCACCAGACGCCGATGACCGGCCAGGTGAAGCCGTCGCCGGCGCCAAAGTAGTTGAGGCCCAGCTTCAGCCGGAACTTGGTCCAGCCGAAGAGCACGGCCCCGCCGACGCGCAGGCCCTCGAAGGTGCTGTCGTAGCCGATCTCGGCCAGGAACCTCGTCCGCTCGCTGTAGCCGTGCTCCAGGCCGGCGGTGAAGCTCGTGCCCTGGGTGGCGCCCGAGAAGTCCGCGTCCTGGATGTCGGCGTCGTCTTCCGAACTGAAGATCGCGATCGTGGTGCTGACATGCGCCACGGTGTTCTCGCCCATTCGCTTGCTGAGGGCCCCGTAGGGGGCGATGGCCGTGAAGCCCACCTCATCATCCCCGAGCACGTCGTCGTCATAGACCTTGAAGCTGAACGACAGGACGGAGACGCCGGCCGCAAAGGCGAGATCCTCGCCCTTCATGAAGGAGGCCTTGATGTCGGCGTTGTAGATCTGGAAGGCGAAGAGCAGCAGGTTGGTGCCGGCCTGGATATTGTCCGTGAATCCGAAGGCCACCGATCCGAGACCCACGGTGAACTCGCCCTTGCCCAGCGTGTAGCCCGTGGGAGCCATGACGTTGTTGGTCAGGGGTCGGCCCGCGAACTCGGCCAGGACCTGGGAGGGGAGGATCAGGGCGAGCAGCAGCGCCGCGACGGCCACGATTCGTTTCATGGTTTCCCTTTCCGGCAGAGGATTGGTCCGCCTGCGAGTATTCTCGAAAGAGTTTCTCATCGAGCAGACTATGACCGCGCCGGAAGGGCGTCAAGCAACATGTCGGGCGCAACCGCGGAGCCCGCGCCGCCACCGTGCCGGGAGTAGTATTCCCGGGGGGTATTCTCTAATAATTCCGAATTGTGGATACTCAGGCCCGAAATGGAAGGAGGATGGCGATGAGGAAGACGGGACTGATCCTTGCGCTCCTGTTGATTCCGGCCCTCGGCCTGGAAGCGACGGAGCTGGAGCTTATGACGAACGGGGAGTTCGAGCTTCCCCTATCGGAGGGCTGGGAGGAGAGCAGCGCGGGCGGCGAAGCGCTAATTACGCGCGGCACGGGCTACGATCACGATCCGGACTTCGAGCTGTTCATGAGCAAGGGTTCGGGGACGGGCCATGTCAAGATCTGGCAGGCAGTGAGCGTCCCCTCCACCGACATCCTGTTCTCGGCAAACCTGAAGACCTCGGCCTACGGCGGCGGCGGGGCCTGGTGCGCCTCGGCCCTGATCCTCGCTTACCTGGACTGGAACGGCACGGAGCTCGGCCGCACGGCCATCGCCAGCCTGAGCAGCACCTGTCCTTGGAGCGATTCGGACACGATGCACATCATCGACACGCTCTACGGCGAATGGCAGCTGCACGAATTCACGCTCGCCGACGAGCTCGCCAACCTGCCAGGGGTCGACCCGGCGTTCATCAAGCAGGTGCAGGTCACATGCCTGATCAGCGCGGCGGACTGCTGAGGGGGAGTGGTTGAGGCGGAGGTCTCCGCCGATGACATCTCCCTCTCCTGCGACTACGATTTTCCAGTCCTGCATCACTACGCCCACGAGATCGCCGACAGCGACGGCAGGCTCTATCCCGGTGAGACAGCCGATCTGATCGTGACGCTGCGGAACTACGGCACCAACAGCTCCGTGGTCTCGGCCGACCTTTCCAGCGAGGACCCCTTCATCGTCATCCACGAAGGCAGCGCCTTCTTCGGGGAGATCCCGACGGGCGCGACGGCCGACAACGCTGCCGATCCCTACCTCGTGGAGGCGGCGCCAGGGGCGCCCCTGGGACACGTGGCCGACCTTTCGCTGACGGTCCATCACGATGGAGGTCAGGTGCAGTACTCCGACTTCTCGCTTCTGATCGGGCAGTTCCACTACCTGATCTGGGATCCCTCGCCCGATCTGTCCAGCGGGCCGGAGATCGCCTCGTGTCTGAGCGCGCTCGGCTACAGCGGGAGCCTCTCGCAACAGCTACCGCTGCACCGGCTGGACGACTTCCAGACGATGTTCATCTCGCTGGGGATCTACGACAACAACTACGTCATCGGTGCGAACACCCCCGAGGCCTTGTCCATCGTGGACTACCTGGGCGCGGGAGGCCGCGTCTACATGGAGGGCAACGACGTCTGGTATTACGACCCCTTGATCGGTGGCCACAACTTCAACGCACTCTTCGGCATCTTCGCCGCCGACGACGGCATGGGCGACTGCGGGCCGGTGAATGGCCAGCCCGGCACCTTCACCGAGGGCATGAGCTTCGCCTACATCGGGGAGAACAGCTACATGGACCGCCTCATGCCGATGGGCGACGCCTTCTATGTCTTCAAGAATGGCACTCCGGTCTACGGCAACGGCGTGGCCTATGACGCCGGTGACTACAAGACGGTGGGTACATCCTTCGAGTTCGGCGGGCTCGTCGACGGCGCGCCGCCTTCGACGAAGATGGAGCTGGCAGAGGCCATCATGGGTTTCTTCATCGACGACCTGACGGGAGTGGATGACGCGGCCTCGACCTTCGCCGGACTGGTGGCCTATCCCAATCCCTTCAACCCGAAGACGACCCTGCGCTTCGAGCTGCCGACGGCCGGACGCACGCGCGTCGACATCCTCGCCCCCTCCGGCCGCTGCGTCCGCACCCTCGTGGACGCAGACTTGATGGCGGGAGTGCAGCAAGTGTCATGGGACGGGAGGGACGACGCCGGCAAGCGCTTGTCGAGTGGGATCTACCTGGTGCATGTAGATGCGCTTGGGTTCAGTGCAAGCCAGAAGCTAGTGCTGTTGAAGTAGGTTTCGCGGGAGAGCCCGCACCTTCCTCCGAGGCGACTGTGAAGCCGGAGCCGAGGAGGAAGGTGTGGGCTCTCTTTTCACTCGACTGTGAAACCGGAGCGGAGGTAAGAAGGCCGTCGGCTCTCTTTGCACGAAAGTTCTTCCCTGGTGCGTCGGCTAGCCCGGCCCGGACCAGGGCAATCGCTCCAGGTCCACGTTCCCGCCCGACAGGATGACTCCGACGCGGCGCTCGCGCAGCGCGGCGGGCGCGGATAGCAATGCGCCGAGGCCCACCGCCGCCGAGGGTTCCACGACGATCTTCATGCGCTCCCAGATCAGACGCATCGCACGGACGATCTCCTCTTCGCTCACGAGCAGGATGTCCTCCACGAGGCGCTGGATGATGGGGAAGGTCAGCTCGCCCAGGGAGGTGCGCAGGCCGTCGGCGATGGTCTGCGGGTTCGTCTGCGGGATGATGCGCCCCGCCTGGAGGGAGCGGTGGGCATCGTCGGCGGCCGCTGGTTCCGCGGCCAACACGCGGACACCCGGGATGAGGCCGCGCGCCGCGATCGCCGTGCCGGCGAGCAGGCCGCCGCCGCCCACCGGCGCCAGCACGGCGTCCATGTCGGGCAGGTCCTCGCAGAGCTCCAAAGAGGCGGTTCCCTGGCCTGCGATCACCGTGTAGTCGTCGTAGGGGTGGAGGAAGGTCGCGCCCCCTTCCGCCTGGACGCAGGCGGCCGTCTCCTCCCTCGCCGCAAGCGTGGGCTCGCAGGGGACGATCCGCGCGCCGTAGCCCGCCACCGCCTCGCTCTTGACGGCGGGGGAACCTTCGGGCATGACCACCGTCGCCTCGATGCCGCGCCAGCTCGCCGCCAGCGCGAGCGCGGCCGCGAAGTTGCCCGAGGAGTGGGTGACCACGCCGCGGCTCGCCCGCTCCTCGTCCAGGCAGAAGACCGCGTTCGCTGCGCCGCGGATCTTGAAGGCGCCCGTCTTCTGGAAGTTCTCGCACTTGAAGAAGAGGCGCGCGCCGCAGATCCGGTCGAGCGCCGCACAGGTGAGCACCGGCGTGCGGTGGATGTGCGGCCCGACGCGCTCGGCCGCGGCGCGGATCTCGCTCAGCTTCGGTTCGGTCGACATGCGGGCATTGTAACCCGGAGCGTCGGGTGATAGAAAGGGCGCATCCCGTGCAGCGAGGAGGCCGCGATGGCAGACAAGTCCTTCCAGGATCACTACCCGGACATACTGAGCCACTGCTACGGCTGCGGACGGCTCAACGAAAAGGGACACCGGATCCAGAGTCGCTGGGACGGCGAGGAGTCGGTCTGCGTCTTCACGCCGGAGCCCTGGCACACCGCCGTGCCCGGCTTCGTCTACGGCGGCCTGATCGCCTCGCTCATCGACTGCCACGGCACGGGCACGGCGGCGGCCGCCGCCTATCGCGCCGAGGGCCGCGCCATGGACACGGCGCCGCCGCTTCGCTTCCTCACCGCCTCCCTCAAGGTGGACTACCGGAAGCCGACGCCGCTCGGCCCGGCGCTGGAGCTGCGCGGCAGGGTGCTGGAGGTGAAGGGGCGCAAGGTCGTGGTGACCATCACACTGGCGACAGGCGGGATCGTCACCGCCCGCGGCGAGGTGATCGCGGTGCAGGTGCCCGAGGAGCTCATCCCCGGCGCCTCGCGCGAGCACGACTAGGGGCCTGCCCGCAGGAAACCATCCAGTGCGCCGGCCGCCAGGCCACGCTCGTGCAGGAGGCGGTGACAGCTCACGCAGAGCGTGATCAGATTCTCGGGCCGGTTCTCTCCCCCCGCGCTGCGTGGGACCAAGTGATGGACTTCCAAGAAGTGGGCGCGTCCGCAGCCCTTCACCCGGCAGCGATGCCGATCCCGCGCGAGCACCTCCCGTCGCATCGCCGGCGGAATCGTCGCGCGGTTCCTCTCTCCAGGCGCGAGCACCCTCGCGTCGCACTCGGCGGCCGACGCCTCTGCGGCTGTCAGCGGCAAGAGACCCCGCGAGCTCTGCACGCTCGCCTTTCCGCAGTTTTCACAGCGATAGATGATGATCTGTCTTGGACTTGACCAGTCGCCACGTGGCGACTCCCGACGCTCGCCACCCGCTTCCTCGCCTGAATCCTGCAACGCGCGCTCGCCGGAGATGCCCACCGAGCGCTCCTGCGCCATCGTATCCAGAGCCGCGAGGATCAGCTCTTCACGGCTGTCCTTTTCCCCCCGCTTGCGAAGGCTCTCCAGCAGAGACTCGAATTGCGCGAACTGCTCCGCGGTGAAGTTCAGGCTCAGCTTCACGGGCTGCGCCTCGACCGGCAGCGGCTCAGACGTAAGGGAGCGCTTTCCTTCCCCCGCTGCGGGAGGTGCGAGCAAGGAGGTCTGGGGAGAGCTCTTCGCCTCGCTGGCGGCTTTTGCCTGTACGACCTTGCGCTCCAGCTGCCGGCTGCTGCTGGTCTTCGCCTCCCGGATCCAGCGCGCTTCGCTCCTGTGCGAGGCGACCTTCACCACTTCCCTGGCCTTGGTCCAGGAGACCTCGCCCTTGGCCACCGCGCTCTTGAGCTTCGGCAGGCGCTCGAAGGATTCCGCCAGCTTCAGGAACTGAAAGGTCTTGCTGCGGGAAAAGCCTAGAGCCTCCTGAGCATAGAGCTGCATCGAACAGTAGCCCAGCTCCTGGTAGAGCTTGCGCTCCTGAATCTCGGCGAAGCAGAGCAGAGCGCTGCGCTCGGCACGGCGCAGCTCGGCCAGGGCGGTAAGCAGCTGCTCGTGCGCCTCACGGGCGCATAGGCCCGCACGGATCTGGTTCATTTGGGAATCGCTTTCGACGGATATCGCGGGAGGCGGGACCTGAGGGGGAGACTCTCAAGATACGCAATCGGTGCGGGCAAATCAAGGGTTAAATAGTTTAAAATAAGTAGCTTACACGGATTAGCCGGCACCGGAATTGCCCGTCGGAGAGCCCCGATGGCGGTCCCTGCGCCGCCACCTAGACCCATCAAGTGATTGCGGCAACGGCCTGCCCGCAGAGCAGCGCGACAGACTCCTAGCCCGTGATCACGAGCAGGATGCCGCCCAGCGCGAGCGCGGCCGCCAGGAGCTTCCGGCGCGTGAAGGGCTCACGCAGGAAGATCGTGGCGAAGAAGAGCACGTAGATGGTGGCGGTCTGGTTGAGGATCGCCGCCGTTCCCGCCTTGGCGTACTTCATGCCGGCGATCCAGAACAGCAGCGCGAGGCAGGAGCCGAGCAAGGTGCCGGTCAGGCTGAAGCGCCAGGTCCGCGCGGGCCGGAAGACGCCGAAGATGCGGCGTCGCTGCGGGCTGAGGAGGGCCCAGGGCAGCATCGCCGCCAGGGCCGCGAGCTGGCGAACCGAGGTCGCCCAGAGCACGGGCGTGCGCTCCAGCACGGGCTTGGCGATGACGATGCCGAGGGCCACGGTGGCCATGGCCCCGACTCCCCAGCCGATTCCGGCCAGCAGGCGCCGCCGACTCGTGTCCGGTGGAGGATGGATGCGCGTGGTCAGCAGCACGCCGCTGATGACCAGGCCCATGCCGATCGTCTGCTGGGGGCCGATGCGTTCGCGGAGGAGCAGGAAGGCGAAGAGCACGATGAAGGGCGAGTAGAGGCAGTCGACGATGGCCGTGATGCCCGCGCCGATGATGTTGAGCGAACGGTGGAAGAGGGTGTCCGAGAGCGCGATTCCGAGGACTCCGCTCGCGGCGAGCAGGAGGATGTCGCCCAGGGGAGCCTGCCCGCCCAGTGGCATGCGCAGGACCACGAGGAGCAGCAGGAAGACGACGCTCGAGACGCCCACGCGGAAGAAATTCAGCGCGAAGGGCGCCACGCTCTCGCCCGAGCGTTTGAAGAGGATCACGGCGAAGCCCCAGACCACGGCCGCGGCCAGGGCGAAGAACTCTCCCATCCTGCCATCCAGGGAATCGGGGTGAGAAGCGGCGCGCTTCCAGTTACGGGGCCCGGGCCGCCCCTGTCAAGACAGGGCTTGGCAGCCTCGCGCGGACCTCGCGTGGCATCTCTTGACAGGTCTTCCGGCGGCACCTACACTGGCCTCCCCTCGGCTCCCCAAGTTCATCCAAACAAGAGACTTGTGAGGAATCCATGCCATACGAGACCATCGAGATCAGGCGGGAAGGTCGCCTGGCGTGGCTGACCCTGAACCGTCCCGAGGCACTCAACGCCCTGAGCGTCCAGGTCCTCGCTGACCTCGACGCAGCGCTGGACGAGGTGGCGGCCGCCGGCGTCGACGCAGTCGCCATCACGGGCGCCGGTGAGAAGGCCTTCGTGGCCGGCGCGGACATCGGCGAGCTGGCGGAGCTACGGGGGCTCGGCGGGCGGGACTTCGCCCGGCGCGGCCAGGCCCTTTTCGACAAGGTGGAGAACATGCCCGTCCCCGTGATCGCGGCCGTGAACGGCTACGCGCTGGGGGGCGGCTGCGAGCTGGCTCTCGCCTGCCACCTGCGCGTGGCCAGCGAGAAGGCCGTGCTGGGCCTGCCCGAGGTCACCCTCGGCGTCATCCCCGGTTATGGTGGCACGCAGCGTCTGCCGCGCCTGATCGGCCGGGGCCGGGCCCTGGACATGATCCTCACGGGCCGGCAGGTCCGGGCCGAGGAGGCTCTCCGCATGGGCCTCGTGGATCGTGTGGTGCCGCCAGGCGAGCTGACGGCTGCAGTAGAGGAGCTGGCGGGGACGATCCTGAAACGTGGTCCCCTGGCCCTGCGAGCGGCGCTGGAGGCCGTGCGGGGCGGCACGCAGAGCAGCCAGGCCGAGGGCCTGCGCCTGGAGGCCCAGCTCTTTGGCCTGCTCTGCGGCAGCGAGGACATGATCGAGGGCACGGCTGCCTTCCTCGAGAAGCGCAAGGCCGAGTTCCGGGGCCGCTAGGGGGGCTTTCCGGCCTCTCGCCCGCGCGGAGCGGGCCCGCGGAGCAAGGGCGATCAAATGGGGAAGCTCGGTCTTGACCGGAAGCGGAAATGGCCTTTTAATAAGGCCCTTGCGGGCTTCCCGGCTCCGCCCGCGCCGCTCCGCCGCGAAGCCCGTGGCACGCGCGAGAGTGGTGGAACTGGTAGACACGCGGGATTTAGGATCCCGTGAGGAAACTCGTGGGGGTTCGAATCCCCCCTCTCGCACCCGGGCGCCTCGTCGAGGCGCCGAACCCCAGAGACAGAGGTGAGCATGAGCAGCCAGAAGGCCGTCCCCGAGAAAGGCGCGGCAACGGGGGACGATTCCCACGAGCATCACGACCACCCGCCCATCGTTGAAGTCCTCTCCGTGGAGCTCAGCGAGCCCAAGCCCTGGCAGCGGGTGCTCGCGGTCCGGCTACCCGCCGACGAGTGGCAGCAAGCCCGCGCGAAGGTCATGGTGGGCCTGCGGCGCAAGGTGCAGCTACCGGGCTTCCGCAAGGGGAAGGTGCCCAAGGACTTGGTCGAGACGCAGTTCGCCGACCAGCTGCGCATGGACGCGTTGGAGTGGTTGCTGCCCCGGGCCTGGCACCAGGCCCTGCACGAGGTGGACCTCGATCCCGTGAGCGACCCAGAGTTCTCCGATATCGACTTCGGGGAGGATGGCGGGGACTTCCTCTTCAAGGCGACCGTCGAGATCAAGCCCGAGGTCGCGATCAAGGGCTACGAGGGCCTGAAGGTCACCTGGTACGTCGAGAAGGGGCCCGAGGGCGGCGTGGAGCACACCCTGGAGTCGATCCGGGAGAGCCGCGCCGAGTTCGCGGAGGTGGATCGCGCGGCGGCCGACGGCGATCGCCTGGGCGTGGACTTCCGGCAGGTCGAGACCGGCGGCGTGCCGATCCTCGGCACGGAGGTCAAGGGGCACGTCTTCGAGCTGGGCAGTCCGGGAATCCTGGAGGATTTCTCTAATGGTGTCCGGGGCATGGCCGTCGGGGAGGAAAGGCAGTTCCCGGTTAGCTACCCGTCTGACTTCGACCAGGAAAGCCTCGCCGGGCAGACGCGTCATTTCCATGTGACACTGCTCAAGCTGGAGGAGAAGAAACTGCCCGCGTTGGACGACGACTTTGCCGCCCAGGTCGGGAAGTTCGAGAATCTTGAGCAGTTGCGGGAACAGATCGATCGGAATATCGAGGCCGAGGTGAAGCAGCGAAACCGGGGGCGTCTGGAGACGGCTCTGGTCCGGAGCTTGCTGGCTGTCAACGAGTTCGAGGTTCCGCCCTCCATGGCGTCCCGCTACGTGGAGCACATGATCGCCGATCAGGAGCGACGAGGTGGCTCGCCGCTACCCGAGGAGGAGAAGGTGGATGCCCGGGAGAAGCTCCTGCCCGCCGCCGAGCACGCCCTGAAGCGCTGGTTCCTGCTCGAAGCCGTGGCGGGGCAGGAGGCGCTCGTCGTGAACGACGAGGACTACGAGGCGCATCTCAGCTCTCTCGCGAAAGCGGAGGGCGGAGAAGTGGACGAGATCCGCCGGAACGTCGAGCGCGCTCAGGCGGAGGGACGGATCCGGGAGGATCTCCTGCACCGCAAGGTCTTCGCCTTCCTCGAGTCGAAGGCGAAGGTCAAGGAAGAGGAGATACCCGAGCAGTCCGCCGTGGAACCCGGCTAGTGGAAGAACATAGCAGTCCCTCCGGGCGCGGCTCGCGCCCCCAGAGTCCAGGAAAGGAAGGAGCCATGGGCTATATCCCGATTCCCTACGTCGTCGAGCAGAGCGCCAGGGGCGAGCGGGCCTACGACATCTACAGCCGACTCCTCAAGGATCGGATCATCTTCATCGGTTCACCCATCGACGATCACGTCGCCAACCTCGTCATCGCCCAGTTGCTCTTTCTCGAGGCAGAGGATCCGGACCGGGATATCAACATCTATATCAACAGCCCGGGCGGCAGTGTGACGGCGGGGATGGCCATGTACGACACGATCCAGTACATCCAGCCGGACGTGGCGACCATCTGCATGGGCCTGGCCGCGAGCATGGGGGCCTTTCTCCTGGCCTGCGGGAAGAAGGACAAGCGCAGCGCGCTGCCCCACAGCCGGATCATGATCCACCAGCCAAGTGGCGGCAGCCAGGGGCCCGCGAGCAACCTGGAGATCTACACCCGGGAAATCCTGAAGACCCGGGACGAGATCAACGCCATCCTGGCCGAGCACACGGGACAGAAGGTGGAGAGGATCGCCGAGGACAGCGATCGGGACTTCTTCATGTCTGCCGCCGAGGCCTGCGAGTACGGCATTGTGGACCGCGTGATCGAGAACACGGAAGCGGAGAAGAAGTCCTAGGACTGGTCGTCTTCGGGCTTGGAGTGTGAGCGGGCTTGGAGTATCTTTAATGCTGTGGAGCTTCCAGCTCCGCACTCCCATCCCCGTTCCGGAAAGCAGCAGCCATGATCAAGTGTTCGTTTTGTGGCAGGGGCCAGGACGAGGTGGCCAAGCTGGTCAGCGGTCCCAACGTCTACATATGTAACGAGTGCATCAAGCTCTGCAACGACATCCTCGAAGAGGAGATGGTGCGTCCGCCCATCTTCGAGGATGGCGAGTTCCCGAAGCCCACGGAGATCCGCGAACAGCTCGACAACTACGTGATCGGCCAGGAGAGGGCGAAGATCACGCTCTCGGTGGCCGTCTACAACCACTACAAGCGCATCTACCACCTCCGCGAAGCCGAGGAAGTCGAGCTGGAGAAGAGCAACATCATGTTGCTCGGCCCGACGGGCACCGGCAAGACCCTGCTCGCACAGACCCTGGCCCAGCTGCTCAAGGTTCCCTTCGCCATCGTGGACGCGACCACGCTCACCGAGGCGGGCTACGTCGGCGAGGACGTAGAGAACATCCTCGTCCGCTTGCTGCAGGCGGCCGACTACAACGTCAGCGCAGCGGAGCGCGGCATCGTCTACATCGACGAGATCGACAAGGTGGCGCGCAAGAGCGACAACCCGTCGATCACGCGCGACGTCTCCGGCGAGGGGGTCCAGCAGGCGCTGCTCAAGATCCTCGAGGGCACGGTCGCCAACGTGCCGCCCCAGGGCGGCCGCAAGCATCCGCAGCAGAAGTACATCGAGGTCAACACCCGGAACATCCTTTTCATCTGCGGGGGCGCCTTCGACGGTCTGCACGAGATCATCTCCAGCCGCGTCGGCACGAAGACCATGGGCTTCGGCGCCGAGGTGAAGAGCGAGAAGGACAAGAGCATCGACAGTCTCTTACTCCAGGTGGCTCCTCAAGATTTGTTACGCTTCGGACTCATCCCCGAGCTGGTGGGACGCCTCCCGGTGGTGGCGCCCCTCCACGGCCTGGACGAGAGCGCCCTGATCGAAATCCTGGTCAAGCCCAAGAACGCGCTGGTGAAGCAGTACCGCAAGCTCTTCGAGATGGAGGATATCCAGCTCGAGTTCGATCCCGGCGCCATCCGCGCCGTGGCGCACAGGGCCATGGAGCGGGACACGGGCGCGCGCGGGCTGCGTTCCATCATGGAGGATACCATGGTGGACCTGATGTACGAACTTCCCAGCCGTCCCAACGTGCAGCGCGTCGTGATCTCCGAGGACACGGTGAGCGAGGGTAAGTCGCCCAAGATCTTCTACGACGACGAGCACCAGATCCGCGAAGCCTAGACAACGTGCAAGCCGGCGGCCGTGCGGCTCCGCGCCGCTGCGGCCATGCGATAAGCGAGTGCCCCATGTTCGAGATTGACTATCAGGACCGGACCATCGACGTGGAGACCGTCCTGCCGATGCTGCCCCTGCGTGACGTGGTCGTCTATCCCTATATGATCCATCCGCTGCTCGTTGGCCGCTCCGGCAGCATCTCCGCCGTCGAGGAGGCGATGCTCAAGGACCGTCTCATCCTCGTGGCCACGCAGAAGGACAAGGAGATCAACGAGCCCGAGCGCATGGACATCCACCGCACGGGGACGATCGTCCATATCACTCAGCTGCTGCGCCTGCCCGACGGGACCATGAAGATCCTCGTGGAGGGGATCGTCCGGGCCAAGATCGTGCGCTACATCCCCAGCGAGAGCCATTTCCGCGTCAAGATCGAACCCCTACCCGACGAGCCCATGGCGGACGCGGAGCAGGAGGCGCTGCAGCGCAAGATGCTCGAGCTCTTCGGCGACTACGTGAAGCTGAACAAGCGCGTGCCGGAGGCCGTGCAGGGTTCCGTGAGCAACGTCGAGGATCCGGTGCTGCTCGCCGACACGATCGCCACGCACATTCCCGAGAAGCTCGAGCTCAAGCAGACGATCCTCGAGGAACGCGATCCGGCGGCGAGACTGAGGATCCTCATTCGCGTTCTTACCGAGGAGATCGAGATCCTCAAGCTCGAGCGGAAGATAGAAACCGAGGTCAAGAGCCAGGTCCAGAAGAACCAGCGCGAGTTCTACCTGAACGAGCAGCTCAAGGCCATCCGCCGGGAGCTGGGGCATGACGCGGACGACAGCCGGGAGCTGGACGAACTCGCGGAAGCCATCGAAGGCGCGCAGATGCCGAAGGAGGCGGAGGAGACGACTCTTCGCGAGCTGGACCGCCTGGCCAAGATGCCGCCCATGAGCCCCGAGGCCAGCGTCATCCGCACTTACATCGAGACCCTCGTCGCACTGCCCTGGAAGAAGCGCACGCGGGATCGCCTGGAGATCCCCCGCGTGCACAAGAAGCTCGACGAAGACCACTACGGCCTCGTGAAGGTCAAGGAGCGCATCATCGAGTTCCTGTCGGTGATGAAGCTCATGCGCCGCCGCAAGCACAAGAGCCCCATCCTCTGCTTCGTGGGACCGCCCGGGGTCGGCAAGACCAGCCTGGGCCACTCCATCGCCGACGCGATGGGCCGGCGCTTCCACCGCCTCAGTCTCGGCGGCGTCCGCGACGAGGCGGAGATCCGGGGGCACCGGCGGACCTACATCGGCTCCATGCCGGGGCGCATCATCCAGGCGCTCAAGAAGGTGGGCACGCGCAATCCCGTGATCCTGCTGGACGAGGTGGACAAGATCGGCATGGACTTCCGCGGCGATCCCGCCGCGGCGCTGCTCGAGGTGCTGGACCCCGAGCAGAACCACACCTTCAGCGACCACTACCTCGAGGTGACCTTCGACCTGTCCGAGGTGCTCTTCATCACCACGGCCAACACGTTGCACAGCATCCCCGACGCTCTGCGCGACCGCCTGGAGATCATCCGGCTGCCGGGCTACTTGCAGCACGAGAAGAAGGAGATCGCCAAGGGCTTCCTCATCCCGAAGCAGCTGAGCGAGCACGGGCTCACGAAGAAGCAGTTGCGCATCAGCGAAGAGACCCTCGAGCGCATCATCGAGGAGTACACGCGCGAAGCCGGCGTGCGCAACCTCGAGCGCGAGCTGGCCTCCCTCTGCCGCAAGACCGCGCGGCTGGTGGTGGAAAAGGGCCGCAAGTCGCTGACCTTGAGCCCGGACCAGCTCGAAACCTACCTCGGGCCGCCTCACTTCCTGCCCAAGGCCATGGAGCAGGAAAACGAAACGGGCATCGCCACCGGCCTCGCCTGGACGCAGGTGGGCGGCGAGACGCTCGGCATCGAGGTGCAGCTGATTCCGGGCAAGGGTGAGTTCATCCTCACCGGACAGCTCGGCGAGGTGATGCGCGAGAGCGCGAAGGCCGCGCAGACCATCGTGCGCAGCCGGGCCAAGAGCTGGGGCGTCGCCGAGGACTTCTTCACGGACATCGACGTGCACATTCACGTGCCGGAGGGTGCCACGCCCAAGGACGGCCCCAGCGCGGGCACGGCCCTGACGGTCGCCCTCGTCAGCGCGATCACCGAGATTCCCGTGATCCGCGACGTCGCGATGACGGGCGAGATCACACTGCGCGGCAAGATCCTCCCCGTAGGCGGGCTGCCGGAGAAGACAGTGGCCGCGCAGCGCCTCGGCATCCGCAAGGTGCTGCTGCCCAAGGGCAACGAGAAGGACCTGCCCGAGTTGCCGGAGATGGTGCGCAAGGGGATGGAGCTGGTCTTCGTCGAGCACGTCGACGAGCTGCTGGAGCACGCGCTCGTGCGCATGCCCGACACGAAGAAGACGAAGGGGAAGGCTCCCTCCCGGCGCGGCCGCGGCAGGGCCTCCGCGCCGCCGCCCGCCTAGCCAGCCACGCCAGGCTCCGCGATAGGGGTGGCCACGCGGCCGCCCCTCACTTCGTGGGGGATCATGTCGAACTTCAGCAAGCTGGACTTCGAGAAGAGCGTCTTCCGCCTGGAGGACTGCCCGGGGGAGTCATGGCCCGAGGTGGCGTTCTCGGGGAGATCCAACGTGGGCAAGAGCAGCATGCTGAACCGCATCGCGGGGCGGAAGGCGCTGGCCAAGGTGAGCCAGCGCCCCGGCAAGACCCGGGCGCTCAACTTCTTTCGCTTCGAGGAGCCGGCTCGTCTCGTGGACCTGCCCGGTTACGGCTTCGCGCGCGTGCCCGAGAGCGTGCACCGGCAGTGGCGCCGCTTCATGAGCGACTACCTGGAGAATCGCCGACAGCTCGCCGGCCTGGTGCAGCTCGTCGACAGCCGGCACGCCCCGACGGAGCTGGACCGGCAGATGGTGGACTGGCTGCGGGACTGCGGGCTGCCCTTCTTGCTCGTGCTCACCAAGGCCGACAAGGTGAAGCGTGGCGCGCGGGCCCGCAGTGCCGCCCAGGCTCGCTCGCGCCTCGAACTCGATGGAAATCATGCGCTTCGCTTTTTCTCCGCCCAGACGGGCGAGGGCAAGCGCGAGGTGCTGGCGTGGATCGCACAGACCCTGGGCGAGTGGCGGGAGTGAGGGAATGTTGACAGCGCAGGGGGTGCCCACTATCTTGGGGCGGCCTCGAACCAAGGGGATGTCATGAGCGGCAAGCAGGGCAGTGCCTCGGTTGTGCTCGGCGGACAGTGGGGCGACGAGGGCAAGGGCAAGATCGTCGACTATCTCGCGGCCGAGCACGACATCGTCGTTCGCTACCAGGGCGGAGCCAACGCGGGCCACACGATCCGCGTGGAGGGGCAGGAGTACATCTTCCACCTGATTCCCTCGGGCATCCTGCTGGAAGGCAAGGACTGCATCCTGGGCAACGGCCTCGTCGTCGACCCCCTCACCCTGGCCGACGAGATCCAGGCGCTCAAGAAGCGCAGCGTATCGGTGGACGGCCGCCTCTTCCTCAGCGACGCCGCGCAGCTGATCCTGCCCTACCACCGCCTCTCCGATCGCCTGGAGGAGGAGGCCAAGAAGGGCAAGAGCATCGGCACGACCGGGCGCGGCATCGGGCCGGCCTACGCCGACAAGTACTCTCGCACCGGCATGCACGCCGAGATCTTTCGCCTCGATGACGAGCGCTTCAAGCGCGTGATCATCGAGCGGACGATCGAGGCCAATCGGCGTCTGGACGCGCTGTACGGCGGCGAGCCCGTCAGCCCGAACGAGAGCGCCGAGAAGCTGCTCGCCATCAAGCCGATTATCGCACCGCTGCTCGCGGACACGCAGAGCTTCCTGAACGAGGCACTGGCGGGCGGCAAACGCGTGCTGCTCGAGGGCGCGCAAGGCACGCTGCTCGACATCGACCACGGCACCTACCCCTTCGTGACCAGCAGCAACCCGACGATCGGCGGCGCCCTGACCGGGACCGGCATCCACCACCGCTGGCTGGACGAGGTCATCGGGATCTTCAAGGCTTACTGCACGCGCGTGGGCAACGGACCCTTCCCCACGGAGCTCCATGACGAGATGGGGGAGAGGCTGCGTCATCACGGTGCGGAGTTCGGCGCGACCACTGGCCGCCCCCGCCGCTGCGGCTGGCTCGATCTGGTCGCCGCTCGCTACGCGATCCAGCTGAGCGGGATCGACCGCCTGGCCGTCACCAAGTTCGACGTGCTGAGCGGACTGAAGACGATCAAGATCTGCACGGCCTACAAGCTGGGGGACGAGACCATCGAGCACTTCCCCCGTGATGCGGCGACGCTGGAGAAGGTGGAGCCGGTCTGCGAGGAGTTCGAGGGCTGGGAGGAGGACCTCGGCGAGGTGCGCCGCTGGGACGACCTGCCCGCGAGTGCGAAAACCTACCTGAACTTCCTCTCCGAACGGCTCGGCCTGCCGATCGTGTGGGTGGGCGTTGGCCCCGAGCGGAAACAGATCCTGCAGCCCGGCGCCGGCGCCACGGCAGCTTAGGTTCGTCCGCGCCGCGCCTTGCGCTGGTTTCGACGCGAGCCGCGCTTGCTTGACGGACGCCCTGCCCTGGACTAGATTCGGGCGACATTTCCGGGCCGCTAGCTCATCCGGTAGAGCATCTGACTTTTAATCAGGTGGTGCCAGGTTCAAGTCCTGGGCGGCCCACTGAAGCTGTTTAGAAGCAGAGTTCCCCTTTGCCAGTGTTTCAGGATCTAGGTGGTTATAGGTGAGGAAGCTCACCCTCTGCTGCCAGCGTATACCTAGGCTCCGCTTCCCCTTGCCGAGCCTTCCCCAGAAGCTTACTGTTGGTCAGCGAGCGAGACATTTGATTGTGATGCGGAGGTGTCGTCGTGCGTCGTTCGCCCCGAAATCGAGTCGGCCTTCTCGCCGGTCTTCTCCTGCTCGTCTGGGGTGGACCCGAGCCGCACGCCCAGCATGTGCAAGTCTCCCTCGACGAGACCGGCGCTTCCCCCTGCATCGAGGCGGAGCAGGCAACACGCGTTCGGACCCTCCGCGAGTATTCCGGCATTATCCGCGCCTGTCTCTACCGCCGGCCGGACGCGAGCCACGTGCTCACCATCCACTACCGCAGCGGCGTGGAGATCCTGCGCGTCGATCGGGAACTGTCCGACGACGAACTGAAGGCACTGCGTCTCGAACTGGGCGACTCCTCCCCCACGGTCTCTGAAACACTCGAAGCGATCCAGGCACCCCAGGCCGAAGGCTCGGGCCGCACGCGATTGTTGATCGGATCGACGCTGCTCGCCCTCGGCTTCTACGGCTGGGCATTGCCTGTGGCCCTGGACGTAAGCGACGCCAAGAGTTTCGTCGCAGGCTACATGCTGACGAGTTCCGCGGGATTCTTCGTCCCCTTCTCCCTGACAGAGTCCATTCCAGTGAGCGGTGCCCAGGCCACTCTCTCCTTCTACGGCGGCAGCCGGGGAGTAGGGCACGGCATGCTGATCTCCTGCCTCATCTCTGGCCGGCATGTGAAGTCGAGAGGTCTGCTCGGCGGCGGGATTCTCACGAGCGTCATGGGAGGGTTCGTGGGATTCAAGGTCGCGGGAAACAGGAACATGCAAGGGGGCACCGCTGAGTTGATCGGCCTCGGCGGTGACCTGGGCGCCGTATTTGGTCTCGCTGCGGCCCACGTCGCCGGCTCCGAATTCGAGCGGCAGAACAACCGACTGTGGTGCGGGTCCACGCTCCTAGGTTCGACCATCGGCCTGAAACTCGGCGCCGTACTGGCTCGACGGAACCATTACACACGCGGCGATGCGCGCGCACTAGGCACACTCGGCCTCATCACCACCTTCACCGGCCTAGCCGCAGTCGACGTGATCGACCCGGAGGAGGAGCGTTTCTACTCAGGGACGATGATGACGGGTATGCTGGCCGGCTTGGTCGCGGGACACCATCTCCTGCGCGACAAGGACTTCACGGCCGGCCAGGGAACTCTACTGAGATTGGGGACCCTCAGCGGCGCCCTGGCTGGCGCCGGCATCGCCTATCTAGTGGCATCCGACAACAGCGGCTCTGCCACGTATACCAGCGCTTGCGCCATCGGCGGCGCAGCCGGCTTCACTCTGCTTTACCGGCTCTACGCTGAGGAGGCAGAGCAGCTTGCCGAGGCGAGACATGCGGAGGGTCCCGATGCGCCCGGAATCCGCTGGAGCGTTGGGGTCTCGCCCCACTCTTCCGCACTGACGAACTCCCTACAAGCCCCCGAAATCTTGCCCTATTTCACTCTGCAAGCGAGCTTCTGACGTTTTCCCTTTGGATTCTCGGCAAGTGAGTTGAGGAAAGACATGGATCTGGACACCTTATCCCCTAGGAAGTAGTCTGCTTGCGAGGCTTGGCTTAATTGCCCATCATAGGGCCTGAGGGGGCTCTGAGTGAGGGAGAATGAGTTCAGATGGGGGAGAGTGGCCACTCGGTTCAAGATCAGCCCCTATAGTGGAGCTGCAGGACTCTCTGATAAGGAATTCACGCAACTTGGCAGAGTGGTTCCCGTGGCGCACTGATGGCTCAGTGCGCTGTTCACCCTCGGAGGTGGTCCGATGAAAGAAATCCGCAACAAGACGAGCCGCCCGATCCGGATTCCGCTTCCCGGCGGCAAGGTTCTCCATCTGGGGCCTGGCAAGGTCGCTCAGATCGCCGACAAGGCCACGCAGCATGCGGGTGTGCAGCGCCTTGTTGAAGAGGGATCGGTCGAGATCCTGGGCGAAGGCGAGCGGACCGAAGGGATCACCGGGTCGGGGAGCACTCAGGCGCAGACGCAGGGCCGCGCCAAGTCGCCATTTCGCCGCCGCCAGGGTGAGCGCTAGCGGTCTCTCACTTGAGCAAGAGCATCTTCCTCGCCAGGACTTCGCCCTCCTGTTCAAGGCGGGCGAGGTAGAGACCGCTGGCAAGCGTATGCCCCGCGTCGTCGCGGCCGTCCCAGACGATGCGATGCCCGCCACGCTCGAGCTCCCCATCCAGCAGCGTGCGCAGGGCACGTCCCCTCACGTCGCAGACGCTCAGCCGCACCTTGCCCGCCTCGGGCAGCGTGAAGCGGATCGTCGTGTTCGGGTTGAAGGGATTGGGCTGGTTCGGATGGAGCACGATTCCGGCGCCGATCGGTATTTCCTCACCGGGTGATTCTTCGTCAACACCGGTCGGGTCGCAGTGGAGGTGCATGATCGAGAGCCTGCCGGTCTCGATGACGAAGGCGTAGTCCTCGCTCGTCCCCATCCCGAACGCGTAGAGGTCGGCGCTGCCGACGATTGCCATCGATTCAGGTTGCGCGATGTCGACGATCTGCATGCCGCCGCTGAGGTTCGCGAGGTAGGCGTAGCCGTCCCGCAGGGCGATCTCCTTGCACCAGCCCGGCAGGAGGAGGTTGCCGGTGAGCGCGGGCGCGCCGGGATCCGCCAGCGACCAGGAGCGCAGCTCGCACCAGCGGCCGGCGGTGAAGAGAATCTCCCCCTCGAGCGCCACGGCCTCGCCCTCGGTCTCCTCGCTCGCGACGATCCAGGGGTCGTAGGGGTCGGAGACGTCGACGACCGTCAGCAGCGTCTCGTCGGCGATGTAAGCATGATCGCCTGCGACCACCACGTCGAACGCCAGGCCGGGCGTCTCCACCTCGCCTACGATCCAGGGGTCTTCGGGCACCGTGATGTCGATCACGAGCAGGCCCCGTTCGTCGGCGACGTAGACGTAGTCGCCCACGTGAGTAAGGCCCACGGCGTCGCCTGGCGTGATCAGCGCGCCGATGACCTCGGGATCGGCGGCATTAGTGATGTCGAGAACGTGGAAGCCGGTGTCGTCACTGGCGACGTAGGCCAGGTGTCCATCCAGCACGATGTCGAAGGCGTCGTCCAGGATGGGGTTCTGATTCACGACTACGGGCGAGGCCGGCTTCGAGATGTCGACCACGTACAGACCTGTAAAGCCGCAGGCGACGAAGGCATGCGTGTCGGTCAGCGCGACATGGCGCGACCAGCCCGACAGGTAGGTCCAGCCGATGACCGGCGGTTCGGCGGGATTCGACACGTCGATGACATCGAATAGCTGGCGGACCGCGATGGCGACGTAGACGTGATCACCGTCTGCCGCCAGGCCCCGCGGGACGTAGCTCGTGTTCACTCCCCCCAGGTGCGCGGGCAGGCTTGGCTTGGAGAGGTCGTAAACGTTCAGGCCCGGGCCGGCGCCGGTGTAGAGACGCTCGCCAGCGACCGCCATACCGCCTGATCCGCCGCCCCAGACGTTGTCCACGTACTCGGGCGAGAGCGGGTCGGAGATGTCGAAGACGAAGATGCCGAAGGTGCCGTCGAGGAGGTAGGCGTAGTCCCCGTGCAGCGCGATGGAGGTCATGTAGGGATCGGGACGATCGCCGGGCAGGGCGGCGGCCGAGACGGGATTCGTCAGGTCGATCACGTAGAGCCCCGAGCGGTCGGCGAGGAAGGCGTAGCCGTCGCGCAGAACCAGGTCGAAGGCCCGGCCCGGCGTGTCGATGCTGTCGACGAGACGCGGGTCTGCAGGATCGCTCACGTCCACGATCTGCAGCCCTGCCGTGTCGGCCGCGACGTAGGCGAAGTTGCCCAGGGCCTCGACGGCCCAGACCGGATCGGAGATGGCGCAGCTCCCCTCGATCCAGGGGGCCGACGGGTCCGCGACGTTCACCACATGGAAGGCCGAGTTGTCGCAGGCGACGTAGGCGTGCTCGCCCTGCACCGCCACGCTCCGCGCGTCCAGCGCGGGCGCTTCGCCCACGAGCACGGGCAGGCTCGGGTCTGTGATGTCGAAGATGTGGAGCCCGGCCCCGTCCGCGACGAAGAGGTGTTCGCCTGACACCGCCGCATCGAAGGCCTCGCCCATCAGCTCGACGCTGGCGACGCGGCGGAGGTAGTTCCCATAGTCGATGCAGTCGGTGGCGCCAGCCGCGGCAGGCAGCAGCAGGGCGAGAAGCAGGCAAGGCAGGGCGCGGCGGCGTGTGAAGCGAAGGGTGAGGCGTGAGCTGTAAGCGTATGAAAAATAACCGTGTAACCGCATCATTCCGTCCTCCTCCCGAGTGGCCCGATCATCCGGATCAAGTATAGCGCGTGGAGTGGCTCTCGGCCAATCATGCAATGAACCGAATCCGCCAGCGCTTGCCCTGCCGGCAGCCCAGGCAGTAGCAGGGCCGGATGCTATACTTGTACAGTCCGCGGAGCGCTCCTGCTCGGTGGGCTCCGCGTGATCGTCGCCAGCCGGGAGACTCCATGCCTCGTCTCCGTGCAAGATCGCCCCTACGCGCGTGCGTCGTCACAATTGCGCTGTGGATCATCCCCGCGATGCCAGTCAGCGCCGCGCAGGAAGGGCCACAGCCCGCCTTTCGCGAGCACCGACTGCTCGAGGCCGCGGCCAAGGCAAAGCTCCAGGCCGCAGCGCGACGCGCCGAGTCGGAGCGCACACCGAACCAGGACGACTACGACGTCCATCACTACGATCTCGACATCACGCTGAACCCGTCCATCCAGCTTCTCTCCGGCACGGCGGCGACAAGCGTCACCGTGCTCGCCGGCCCGCTCACGACCCTGGACCTCGACCTGCAGGGCGACATGAGCGTGAGCGCGGCTACATCCGGCGGCGCGCCCGCGACCTGGACCCACCTGGAAGACGTCGTGACCGTGGACCTCGACCGCGCCTACGCGACCGGCGAGACGCTCACCGTCTCGCTCACCTACAGCGGCGATCCGTCGGGTGGCTACTTCGGTTGGGACAGCCACGCGGGCGAGGACATGATCTGGACGCTCAGCGAGCCCTACGGCGCGCGCGAGTGGTGGCCATGCAAGGACCTGGTCAGCGACAAGGCCGACTCGGTCGACGTGCGCGTCACGGTGCCCGAGCCGCTGACCGTGGCCTCCAACGGCCTGCTCGTCTCGGAAGTCGACAACGGCTGGACGCGCAGCTTCCACTGGCGCTCGCGCTATCCGATCGTGACCTACCTCGTCTCGCTGGCCGCTTACCCCTACTACGTCTACTCGGACTGGTACACGCCCCTGGCCGGCGGCGACCCCATGGAGATCCGTTTCTTCGTGTTCCCCGACGACTACGACGAGCTGCAGGAAAACTTCTCCCTGACCGTACTTATGATGGAGGCCTTCGCGCAGCGCTTCGGCGAGTACCCCTTCGTTGAAGAGAAGTACGGCCACGCGCAGTTCACCTGGGGCGGCGGCATCGAAAACCAGACCATCACCAGCCTGGGCGGCTGGTGGATCGACGGCATCTCCCACGAGCTCGCACACCAGTGGTGGGGGGACTCGGTCAGCTTCGCGGGCTTCGAGCACATCTGGCTCGCGGAGGGCTTCGCATCCTGGTGCGAGGCCTGGTGGCGCGAACTGAGCGAGGGGACTGGCACCTACCACTTCTACATGGACATGGTCGCCTACTTCGGGCCGGGTACGATCTACGTGGAAGACCCATTGAACGAGCCCATCTTCGACCACCAGCTGAGCTACGACAAGGCGTCCTGGGTCGTGCACATGCTGCGCCACGTCCTCGGCGACGAGGACTTCTTCACCGGTCTCGCCCTCTACGCCGAGACTCACGCCTACGGCCACGCCACGACCGAGCAGTTCCAGGGCGTCATGGAGCAGGTCTCCGGCCGCGACCTCGACGCGTTCTTCGCGCAGTGGATCTACGGCGAGTACTATCCCCACTACCGTTTCGACTGGACCCCCGGCCCGGGCGGTGACACGGTCGAGCTCACGATCGAGCAGGTGCAAACGAACACCGGCCTCTTTGCCATGCCCATCGACCTGCGCGTGACGACCACCAGCGGCGCGCAGGACTTCGTCGTCGAGAACAGCCAGGCCACCGAGGACTACACGCTGCCGGTAAGCGGCGAGCCGCTCTCGGTGGCGCTCGACCCCGAGCGCTGGATCCTGCGCCGGGTCGAGAGCGAGGTCACGAACCCCAGCTTCGAACGGGGCATCCTGCTGGTCAACGGGATCTCCTGGAGCGACTACGGCGACGAGATCGGCGCCGCCTACGCCGACAGCGCTTTCTGGGGCGAACATCCGATCAGCTTCTGGGACGCATTCCCCGAGCCGGACGGCGGCTACCCGAGTACCCTGCCCGCGCCGCTCGGTCACGGCCCCGTGCCCGGTGACACCCTCGGGCAGTTCTCCGCGCTGATCTGGGTGGGGGACCGCTCCTGGGTGGACTATCCCTACTGGCTCGAGACGCCGATCGCTTCCTACCTCGAGACCGGCGGCAACGTCTTCCTCGCGGCGCGCAACGGCAGCGTCTTCCTGGGCGCCGAGCTGGAGGACTACCTCGGTGTCACCTGGGCCGAGACGGGCGCGGTGCTGGGCAACTGCGTGGCCGCACAGCCGGGCCTCGTGGACATCCCTCTCACGGGAGACCAGAGCTGGAACGACGTCTTCCTCACCGACGTGGGCCCGCACAGCATGCTGCTATTCAAGGACACGGTGAACTTCAGCGACGAGCGCGGCGTGGGCGCGCATGCCCAGCCGCCGGGTGGCGGCACACACCGGCCCGATGGCGCGCGCCTCGTCCACATCGCGGGCAGGCCCTACCGCATGGGTCACGACGCCCTGCGCCACAACTCGGAGTTCATTCTCGGGGAGCTGTTCGGCGAGCCCTTTGGTGCGACGGCGGCGCCCGCAGTCGCCGCGGCGCGGCCGCGGCTCGAGGCAAACCACCCGAACCCCTTCAACCCGGAGACGACGATCCGCTTCTGGCTGCCTGAGAGCGGCGTGATCGACCTGGCCGTCTACGACGCGCAAGGGCGACGGCTGCGCACGCTGCTGGCGGGCGAGCGTCCCGCCGGAGCGGGCGAGCTGCGCTGGGATGGCCGCGACGCCGCCGGCCGCCTCGCGGCCTCGGGCGTCTACCTCCTGCGTCTGGACGCCGCGGGGAATCAGGCCGCGGCGCGAAAGCTGATCATGTTAAAATAGAGGCCATCGCCGCGCGATCCCTGGGAGCGCCGCGCGGCGAGACGGAGGAATGATGGGCACGATAGTAGTCCGCTACGCAAGCGCGCTGGCCTTGCTTGCCTGGCTCCTCGTCGGGCCGGTGACGTACGCGGCAGCCAGCGACCGCGTCACGGGTGACACCGCCGAAGACCCCTTCTGGATCGACGTCCTGCCGGCCGAGGTGCTGGGCAACACATGCGGGTTCGATGCGGACTACGACGAGATGTGCCCCTACGGCGCCAACGCCCCCGACGTCATCTACGCCTACACGGCCACCGAGGGCGCGCTCGTCGACATTACCCTCTGTGGCTCGTCCTACGACACCAAGCTCATCGTTTACGAGAACTCCGTCACTTGGGGTATGCCCCACGCCTGCAACGACGACGCCTGCAGCGGCCCGAACTATCCCTTGCCCTACCTCTCCCGCGCGGAGGACGTGCCCTTCCTCGAGGGGAACACCTACTTCATCGTCGTGACCGGCTACGGGAACGAGTGCGGGGACTACAAACTGCAGGTCGAGGCTACGGCGCCTTGCGACATGAGTTGTCCGCCGGGCGGGATCACGGAGGGGGAGCCCGACTGCCACGACGACTACTACGACGAGTACAACGGCGGCTGCTTCAACTGGCCCTTCTCCGTGCAGACCCTGCTGCCCAGCGCGGATGAGATCCTCGTCTGCGGCCGGACCGGCGCCTTCATGAGCGGCTCCTATCCCCACAGGGACAGCGACTGGTACGAGATCACGCCGGCCGACAGCTGCACGATCGAGCTCTGCGTCAGCGCCGAGTTCCTGGCGGAGATCGCCGTTCTCGACGGCACGGCCGGATGCCCCGGCGCCCTGCTGGCCGAAGCCACGTCGAGCCCCTGCCTGTCCGCCTGCATCAACGAGACGCTCCCGCCGGGGACCTACTGGCTGCGCGTGCAGCCGCTGGCACAGTACGGCGTGTACTGCGGCGTCCGCTACCTGATGACCCTGGATGGCTACGACGTCGCCGCGACAGGCGTGGCGTCGGGCGGAGCGACCGCTGCTTCCGTCCTCGGCATTCAAGGCTACCCGAACCCGTCCGGGCCGCGGATCCGGATCCGCTACGAGCTACCCGCGCCGGCGTCGGTGACAGTGGCCGTCTACGACGTGGCGGGGCGGCGCCTGCGCGTCCTCGTCGACGAGGTGGCTCGGACCGGGGGCCTGCACCGGGTGGAGTGGGATGGCCGCGATGGCGACGGACGGCTCGTCGGCGCAGGCGTCTATCTGCTCGAGCTGCGAGGTGGTGATCGCCGCGCGACCGGGAAGCTCGTCCTCGTGCGCTGAGGGGCGCCCGAATGCCCTCCCCCCTTCCCGCGCAGCGGGGCGCCCGCTGTGTCCGCCTACTCCTCTTCCGACAAGCTCAGCACGGCCTTCCGCAGTCGGCGGTGACCGTCGAATAGACGCACGAAGTCCGCCTCGCTGCGCCCGCCCTTGGCCCGCATCACCGCTGCCAGTCGCCGCTTGTCCGCATCGGGCCAGCGGCCGACTCCCCGCAGGCTCAGGACGAGGGGGCTCCAGCGCTCCCAGGCGAGTCGCTCGCCGCGCGTGAAGCCTCGGAAGGAACGCAGACCGAGCAGGGTGGCGGCCTCCCGGGCGCAGGTCCCAAGACCGGCCTCGCGTCTCGCGCCGAAGCGCTCGGCGAGGTAGCGCGAGATCCGCAGCCCGATGTCGCCGAGCGAGATCTGCACCAGCGTGTCATCCCGCTTCTCTCCGAGTTGGAAGAACACGTGCTCCGCGGAGAGCTTCTGCAGCGTGTCCGTGCTGGAGCGATGGCCGGGGTCGGCCTTCATGCGCCGCAGTTCCTTGCGCAGCAGGCGGCGCACGTCCGGGTCCCGCGGCCGGAAACCGAACTTGTAGTAGAACCACCACGCGCCCGACTGCAGGCCCTCGGTGTTGTCGTGGCCGAGCTGGAAGGGGTCGATGGAGAAGGTGTCACTGCCGAAGAGGTGACGCACCATCCCCATCACGCGCCCGAAGACGGGGGCGGCTTCCGCGCCGCGGAAGGTCTCGAAGACGTTGTAGGCGATCTCCGTGGAGCCGAAGAGCGAGCTGGCGAGGACGTAGCCGATGGGTACGCCGTTCTTCAGGGTGAGGAAGCCGTAGACCGCCTCGAGCAGCAGACGCCGCTCGGGGATCTGGCCCATGCAGGCGAACTGTAGACCGCCCTCGCAGTCGATGAGCTGGACGTCGTTCCGGTCGGCGTAGGCGAAGGCGTCCAGATCGCGGCTGCGGGTGACCATCGCCTCCCGCGCGAGGTCGATGACCTGCTGGCCCTCCCGCGGCGGGAGCGTGCGGACTGCCACCGGCGGCCTCCCGATCTCGGCCCGCAGGCTTGGGCGCGAGCGTCGCAGGGGGCGCGTCTGGAAGGAGACCTCGCCGCGGCCCAACCTGGCATGCGTGCGGGAGGGCGTGCCCGGCCCGGGTTCGATGCGTAGCGTGAGATCGAGGGCGTCGTAGAAGACCTCGCGCGAGAACGCGTCGCCGCGCAGGGCGGACACGCGGTCGATCAGGAAAGCCGCGTCGGTGCCTTCGCCCATCAGCCGCAGGGTCCACTCGCGGGCCGGAAAGGCGAAGCTGTCCAGTCCGGGCGACTCGCAGTAGGGCACGAGGAGGTGCAGCACGCGCTCGAAGGCCTGCTCGTTCTCGAAGACCTTCCAGTCCACGGAGATCCGGGTGGGCCAGCGTCTGCGCAACCACTGGGCCGTCGACCAGAAGAAAGAGAAGTGGATCGGCGTCCCAGCGACACCCGTATCGGAGAGCGCCCGCCGGTGGCGGCGCAGGTCGCCGCGCTGCTCGAAGCCCGCCAGGCACGACTGGACGAGCGCCAGGACCCTCTCGTCGTCGGGATAGGCCCGCAGGAAGACGAGGGTCTCGTGGAGGCGCAGGACCTCGTCGGCGCTCGCGAGGCGGCGCCGCGCGAGCAGATGCAACAGCTCCACCTTCCTGGCAGCGAGCTCGCCTCCGTAGTCGCGGGCAATCTTTTCGAGTTTTCTCAAGCTAGCGGAGGGACTCGTGGCCATGGGCACACCCCGTCTGCGTGGAGTTCCGTGGGGATCGCAGATTTGTACCGCCAACCTAGCAGAGGCGTTTTCGCAGCCGCAACGAATTTGCCGCGGCGCGTGGACGGCGTCCACATCAGGGTACGGGCGTCCGCATGCGGGACGGGAACGACGGACATGAAAACGGGGCCCGCCTCGTGGCGGGCCCCGTGGAGGGAATCGAAGGGACCGGGATCGTTATTCGCAGCGGCCAGGGCCGATCACGCCCTTGTTGTAGCGCCGGAAGAGCCTCTTCCACTGCCGGGCCTGCTGTTTCTCGGGTCGGGACATGCACCACCAGTCCGTGCGGCCGTGGTCGGAGAGGAAGGCGTCCACCGCGGCCAGGGCATCGGCCACGTCCGCGTCGTCCGCGCCGTTCGCGACGTTCAGCTTCGTCGCCAGCATGTGGGCGTAGAGCCGCGTCATGCCATTGGGATGGCAGCCACCCGGACGACGCCGCAGGATCTGCCAGGCCTGATGCGCGTCCGTGACCTCGATCGACTTCTCGCCGCCGGGCTCGCCCAGCCACAGCGGCAGGAGGGGAGTGACCTCGTCGGGCCGGTTGCCGTGACCGGAGTGGCGCTTCCACCACCGGCGGGTCTTCGTGCAGCCCTCGCCGCCGTCGGGCGGCAGATCGGGCAGCTCGAAGTGGATGAGCGCGTGCTTCTGGCCGGTGGTCTCGGAGTTACGGCCCGAGTAGAGCTTGATGTTGTGGCCCTGGTTGAGGTCGGGATCGTCCTCCCAGACCCAGGCATCGGCCACGGGCAGGATGATCTCCACGTTGCCGTCCGAAGTGAAGAGCTCTACGTAGGGCTCGAAGCCCTCGTTTTCGCGGCTCGCGTAGCGGTTGCGAGGGAACTCGGGATTGCTCTGGGCCATCGCGAAGCCGAAGTTGGGATGACTGCCGTCCATCCAGTCGACGGCCAGCTCGGTGATGTCCACGCTCTTCCAGTCGTAGACCACGTTCGCGTCGAAGTCCGCGGCGATCGCGGGATCGTAGGCGCTGCCGAAGCTGTTCCAGGTCACCGCCATCTCTTCCCAGTCGGCGATGATGCGGTGGAGCTGGACGTTGGTGAAGCCCACCTCGTTGATGTAGATGTGGAAGATCACCGAGTCGACGCTCGTGCCGACCGGAAGGATGTCCCAAGTGAGGACCTGGTCATCGGCCGGAGAGCTGTCCGTGTCCGGCGTGGGGGAGAAGAGGCTCTGGCAGCCGGAGCCAGCCAGGCCTAAGAGAGCGACGAGAATCAGAGTCGTTCGAACTAGTCTCATCTGGGGGTCCTTGTCTTGGCGGTTGTCGTGTCCAGGTTGTCAGGTTTCGCGATCCATGCTGCCGTTCCCCGCCGGCTCCCAACCAGGAGCCCGTGATCGAGGCCCTTTACGCCCGATCGGATGACAATCATACCAAGGCCGGCTAAGCGCGTAAAGTATTAATTATCAAGTAGTTACAAGATACAATCGAAGAACTTTCGACCCTTGGGTGTGTCGCGCGTGCCGGTGGGGAAGCGCCGGGAAGCACGCGAGCGGCAGCTCGCGGGGGAGGCGGCAGGTGTGGCTCAATCCCCCTGGCCGCGCCAGTCCTCCTCGCGCATGGGCGAGAGCTCGAAGCAGTTGAGCGCAGCGCTCCAGCTGCCGGCGAGCCGTTCCCGATAGGGCTCCAGCGAGGCCGCGATGGCCGGCGGCAGCTCGCCCCGCCAGGGAACGTGTCTGGCGTCTCGCTTCAACCGGAGGTACTCGCCGCGCAGGATCTCGCGCCAGGCCATGGACTCGGCGCTTGCGGCATCCTCCCGCAGCTGTTCCGCGAGCTGATTGCCAATGATGGCGAGCATGGCCTCGTGGTAGCGCTGCCAGACCTCCTCGCGGCCGAAGGTGGAGTCCTCCCCGTCGAGGATGCGCTCACGCCGGCCGGACTCGTCGACGTAGACCGGCCCGTCCCCGGGGGAGTGCTCCAGCCAGGAGAAGTAGGCCAGCGAGTAGATGTAGAGATACTCGCCCAGGCCCATGCCGCTGTCGAGGAGCGCGCGATCGCGCTCGTGGAGAAAGCGGATGATGGGAACGAGCAGCTCGCCCAGGCCCTCCAGGACCTTCATCACTGCGCCGAAGGATTCGACCTCCCCGTCTGTGACCTCTTCGGGCGGGAAGTCATCCAGCTCGGCGAGCAGGCTCGCGCGGTTTTCCGCGAGCGCGTCGCGGACGGCGAGGAAGGCGTCCAGCCTTTTCGCTGCCATGACTCCGCTCGGGGGCGGGACGAAGTCGACCACCTCGCCATGAAGGGCGATCAGCTCCTCCCGTGCGTCCTGGAGATTCCTCAGTTCGAAGATCGTGTCTTTCACCTGCCAGAACAGGGTGAACAGCACGATGACGATGATCAGTCCGCCGAACGCGCAGATCCCCAGGATCCACTTGACGGTCTTACCCATTGTCGTCCACCTCCTCGGCGAAGCCACGCGCCACGTGGTAGAGGGCCTTGTCGAAGAACAGAACGAAGCGGCGGCTCAGTTCCATGAGGCGATAGAAGTCCAGGAGACGCTCGAGGGCCTGCTGCTCGCGGATGAAGGCCCAGATCTCCTTGCGCAGCAGAGTGAGCGCGCTGATGACCTCGTGCAGGGGGAAGCCCTGCACCTGCCGCTCGCGACCGAGGGCGCGATAGTAATCGGCGATCTCCGCGCGATCCAGGTCGCCCCCCAGCCAGGTGCAGAACTCCGACAGGGCGTTGAGCGCCCACTTCTGGATCAGGCCCGGGTCCATCTCGGCGTAGGTGGGTGTACTGGGGTTGTCGCGCAGCAGGTCGAGCC
The DNA here is from genome assembly GCA_964627205.1 of uncultured bacterium. Classification (GTDB taxonomy): domain Bacteria; phylum Krumholzibacteriota; class Krumholzibacteriia; order JACNKJ01; family JACNKJ01; genus CAZVHI01. Next base: position 28,755 of record CAZVHI010000012.1, on the reverse strand, counting down.
AGCGGTGGGAGATTTCCTCGGCCTTGTCCGTCACGAGTGTCACGAGGGCGTCGGAGAGCAGGGCCTCGGTAGGCCCGGAGTGCAGGCGCGTGAAGGAGTCCTGGATCGCCCACTCGTCCCTGTGCAGCTCCGCGCAGATGCGCACGGCCTCGTCGTGGGCGGTGAAGGCGAGGCGGGGAACACGATCGAGCGGGAACCACGCCAGCTCCTCGGCATCGTCGCCGGGCGCGGCCTCGCCCCCGACCCGGTCGATCTCGAAGCAGACGAAGAGCAGCTCGCCGTAGAAGCCGCTTTCGTGAGACTCCACGCTCAACAGGCGATTCACCTCGCCGATGATCCCCGTCTCCTCTCCCAGCTCGCGCAGGGCCGCATCGCCGATCGTCTCGTCCAGCTCCGCAAATCCGGTCGGCAGGCACCACTCGCCCTTGTGCGGCTCATTTCGACGCTTGACCAGGAGCACACGGCGCTCCACGTCCAGGACTACGCTCGCGGCGACGGGGAGGGGATTTCGGTAGTGCACCTGCCCGCAGTCCGTGCAGACGTTGCGCTCTCGATCCTCGACGCGCCGCTTCTCGATGCGCCCACCGCAGAGGGAGCAGTAGATGGTCTTCATGGACATCGCGGTTTCCTGCAGAGGAAGGCTGTGTCGTCCTTTTCCACCTTCACCCAGCCCAGGCGGCTCAGCCTGCTCTTTGCCCGCGCGACGAGATCGATGGACGAGCCGAGCTCGGCCTCGGCGGCCGGCAGGATCAGGGGCAGCTTGAAGCGAAGATAGGTGATCAGGTCGGCGATGTCCTCGCGGTGGAAATGGAGCAGGTTGCGATAGGGGATGGACTGCAGTTCTGCGAAGCACGGCGCGAGGAGGGCGGCGCCGTTCTCCGCCGAGAAGCGCCGGATGAGGCTGACGAGCGCGGAGTCGTCGGTGGGGATGCCCACGGCCCGCAACAGGCCTAGGAAGCTGCGCTCGCTGTGAGTCAGCACGAGGAAGAGGCCGTCTCCCCGCAGCACCCTGGCCACTGCGCCGATGATCTCAGGAAAGAAGTAGAGGGAATAGGAGCAGACGACCAGGTCGAAGCTGTCGTCGGCGAAGGGTAGCTCCGCGCCGATGTCCTCGCGCAGAAAGCGGACGTCGCGGCCAGCGGCGCGCACCTTGTTCAGGAAGATTCTCTCGTTGTCGCCGCAGGCGTCGATGCCCGTCACCATGGCATCGGGAGCGATGCGCGGCGCAAGCTCCTCGGCCATGAAGCCGAAGCCGCAGCCGAGGTCGAGCACCGTCTTTGCGGTGGAGAGGTCGAGTCCCTGCAACGCGGCGAGGCGAACGTCCTGCTTGTTGCTGGAGTGTCGCCGGATGATGTCCGAGATGGCTTCGTGGGTGATCGGGCTCTGATACGGTGTCAGGGGGGCCGAGCGCATGATCACGATTATGGAGTTAAAGACCCTGATATTGCAAGCAGAGGATATCCTGCTCAGCGGCGCAGATGGATCTGCGAGACGAGCTGCTGCCAGTAGCTCGTTCCCTCCTCGGAGATGCCGGCCAGCGTGCCGTAGTGGCGACTGACCTTGGGGTCTGCCTGCCAGCGAGGGTAGGGCAAGCCGCCGAGGACGCGGACGAAGAACCACGCCTGCAGGACCAGGAGGAAGACGGCGGCGAGGAGCCCGCCGATCTGCGCGAACTCGCTGAAGTAGGCCATGCCTCCCAGCAGCGCCGTGGCCGCTGCGGGCGGATGCGCGAAGCGCCCGGCGATCATTCCCACGCTGGTCACTCCCATCGCCAGAGCAATGGCGAGGACGCGCGGCCCGTTGAGCACATGGGGGTTGTAGAGATGGGCGTCGGGGAAGAGGAGATCGGCCACGTAGAGCGATCCGATCCCCGCGGCGAGGGCCAGCGCGTGGGAGAAGATGACGCTGCGCGGGCTGGCCGCTGGCGACATGGGCGTGCGGAAGAGGATGAACGCCGAGGGCCCAAGCGGCGGGAAGAGCAGGGGCAGCTTCGCCGCGAATGCCGCCAGCGTGATGATGCCCAGCGCCGTGGTGCCCGAGGCGAAGACGTAGAAGCCCAGGGCCAGCTGCTTCCTCTCGGTGCGGCGGTGGAGCTGGTGGATCCGGAAGCGCGTCACGAAGGCCACGAGCCGGAACAGGAAGGTCTGCTGGGGGCCGGCCGCTCTCATGGCGTCAGGCCGTCGCATCGCTGAGCCTGCCGCCCAAGGCGCTGCGGAGCGCCGCCAGCGTTGCCGAACCGTCCTGGCGCTTCAGCTCGAAGAGCTCGCGGACCTCGGCCAGCTCCGTCTCCGTTCGGTCGAGCAGCGCGAGCAAGTCCTCCTCCGAGTGCGAGAAGGCTTCGCAGGTCAGCTCGATGAATCGCTGGGCCCGCGCGGGATCCGGATTTAGAACGCTCGGGAGCATGGCGGCCGTCGCCATGGGGATCGCGATCGTCTCCCCAAGACCGAGCTCGCCGATTTCCTCGTGCGCGAGGTTGTGCGTGCCCACGAAGCAGACGAGCTCCTCGGGGAAGTCCCAGGACTGGAGGATCCAGGCACCGGCCTGCGAGTGGTCCCAACCGAAAGCCTCGCGCTCCAGGACCGAGAGGTGTTCGTCGCCCTCGCGCCAGCGCTCGACCACGGGCTGGTAGTAGTCCTGCCAGGAACTCAGCAGCACCGGCAGCGCAACGTCGGCCAGGAGCATCGCGGTGAATGCCTCCTCCGCCTCGTTACGGCCATTCCGCTGGGCGAAACCGCGCGCGAAGAGCGCCCGAAGCAGCGAGTCGGACCAGAAGGCCTCGTGGTCGAAGAGCTCGCTCTCGGGGCGAGGGATCGACTCCTTCACCGCGTAGGACAGGGCGAGGGTGCGGATGTGGCGGACGCCGAGCATCGTCACCGCGTGCTGGACGGTGGTCACGCGGTTTCGCAGCGCGAAGAGCGAGGAGTTGATCGTGCGCAGCACCTTGGCCGAGAGTTCGGGGGATGCGGAGATCACTTTCACCAGGCGTCCGATGTCCGGCTCCGGCTGCTTGATCTCCGCGAGGAGCCGCGCCGTCGCGGCAGGAAGCGGGGGGATCTCGCAGTCGCGGAACAAAGCGGCGAAGTCGCCTGCCGCTACGGCGGCGTGTCGGCGGATGTTCTTGAGCAAGCCCATGATCTCGGACCTCAGGACAGCTGCTGCTGCTCGCTTGCGCAGTTCAGGAGGAGCTTCACCGCCTGCGCTGCGTAGCGGTTGCTGATGTCGAAGAGCCGGCTGGCTTCTTCCAGCTCCTCGCTCACCTTCTCCACCAGCAGCGTGAAGTCCTGTGCCGAGAGCGAGAAGTCCTTCTGGGTCTCCATGACCATCCGGTGAGCCCGCTCGGGATCCAGGCGGAGGACGCTCGGCATCCGGCACGCGGCCGCTACGGGCACCGCGATCGTATCCTCGAGATCCATCCGCCGGAGCTCTGTCAAGCTCTGCCCGTGGAGGCTCACGTAGCAGATGATCTCAGGCGGGAAGCGCCAGAGCTGCAGGATCCAGGCGCCGGCCTGGGCATGGTCCCAGCCAAAGGCCTTCCTCTCCAGGCTGGAGAGCCGTTCGGGACTGTGGCGCCAGCGCCGGAGGACGGACGCATACTCGTAGCTCCAGAAATCCAGCAGGAGCGGTAGCGCCAGATCGCTCAGCAGGGTGACGGTGAAGGCCTCTTCCGGTTCGCCCTTTCCGTTCTTCCGCGAGAGGCTCCGCGCGAAGAGCGCCCTCGTCAGCGAGTCGACCCAAAACGCCTCGTGGTCGAAGAGGCCGTTGTGCGGCCTCGGCACCGCGGATTTCATGGCGTAGGAGAGGGCGAGGGAGCGGATGTTGCGGATGCCGAGCTGGGTGATCGCGTGCCGTACGCTCTTCACCTCGCAGCCGAGCGCGTAGAGGGACGAGTTGACCGTACGCAGCACCCGGGCCGCCAGCTCCGGCGTCGCGGAGATGATCTGCTCGAGCCGACCGACGTCTGGCTCGGAGCTATGGATCTCCGCGAGCAGGCGCTCGACGCTGCTGGGAAGCGGCGGGAGATCGAAGCCCTGGAAAAACGAGGCGAAGTCGCCCGTGGCGAACTCCACCTGCCGGCGAATCCTGTCATCGGCGGTCATGACCCTCCCCGGAGGTCGGACGGTTTTCCCTGTTCATCGGCTGGAAACCCGCTTTCCTTTACAAAAACAAGGACTTGCTGAGTCTCAGGCCCAATTTCAGTCATTCCCAGCAGCTCGAATCCCGCTGCTTGAGCCGTCTCACCAGTATCCATTCCCTCGCCCCGGGTTTGCCGGGGCGGGATCTCCGGGCTATGCTCAGGAACGGGTGCGAGAGCTCCCGAGGAGGGCTCATGAGACCTTCGAAGCGCCTGTTAGTCTTCGCGATGCCTTGCCTACTCGCTAGCGCGCTCCTCTCGGTCGTCCCCTCGCCGGGACGAGCCGAGTCTCTCCGGCCGGAGGGGAGTGGTGGGGGAATCGGCGGCGCCCTGGAGACGCCGGGAGAGGAACCGGCGCCGCCCGCCGGGTCCGCCGCCGGCGCCGTGCTCTGGGCCCGCTACCGGGGGGTGATCGGCACCGTCTCCGCGAGCTATCTGCTCGACGCCCTCGCCGAGGTCGAGCGCAGCGGCGCCGCCTGTCTCGTCATCGAGCTGGACACGCCCGGGGGGCTGGACACCGCCATGCGGGACATCATCCAGGGCATCCTGGCCAGCGACACGCCTGTCGTGTGCTACGTGTCGCCCAGCGGCGCCCGGGCCGCATCGGCCGGCGCCTTCATCGCGCTTGCCAGCCACGTGATCGCCATGGCGCCGGGGACGAACCTCGGAGCCGCCCATCCCGTGAGCCTGGGCGGTGAAGCCGATTCGGTGATGATCGCGAAGGCTACGAACGATTCGGCCGCCTACATCCGCGGCCTCGCCAAGCAGAGGGGTCGGGACCCGGACTGGGCCGAGCGCGCCGTGCGCGAGAGCATCTCCGCCGATGCGGAGAAGGCGTTGGAGCTGGGCATCGCGGATCTGCTCGTGGCGAGCCGAGACGAGCTGCTCGCGGAGCTGGACGGCCGCGAGGTCGAGACGCCCGCGGGGAAGCGCACGCTCGCCACGGAGGGAGCGGAGCTGCGCGAGTTCGAAATGAGCGTGCGCTACCGCCTGCTCGGACTGCTCAACGATCCCAACGTCGCCTACCTGCTCCTGCTGATCGGCTTCTACGGCATCTTCTTCGAACTGTCGTCGCCCGGGGCCATCTTCCCGGGCGTGATCGGAGGGATCGCGATGATCCTCGGCCTCTATTCGCTCCAGAGCCTTTCGATCAACTACGCGGGGCTTCTGCTCATGCTGCTCGGGCTGATCTTCTTCGTGGCGGAACTGAAGACGCCAACCCACGGCGTACTAACGGCCGGGGGCATCGCTTCGCTCACGCTTGGCTCGCTCATGCTCTTCCGTTCGCCGATGCCCTTCCTGCGCGTGTCCCTGCAAGTGATCCTGCCTGCGGTGATCGTCACCGCCGCCTTCTTCATCTTCGCTATTACGATGGCCCTGCGGGCGCAGAAACGGCGGCCGAGCATCGGCCGCCGCAGCCTCGTCGGGGCGCTGGGGGAGGCGCGCAGCGATCTGTCGCCGCGCGGCTCCGTGTTCGTGGCCGGCGCGCACTGGGAGGCGGAGGCGGCCGGTAGCGTCGCGGCGGGTGCGAAGGTGGTCGTGGAAGAGGTGGATGGTCTCCTGCTCCGGGTCCGCGCCGCGGATCCCGAACGAAAGGGTGAATGATGCTAGGACTTCCTCTTGCCGCTGTTATCGTAATCCTGCTTCTGATCCTCGCGAGCGCGATACGCATCCTGCGCGAGTACGAGCGGGGCGTGATCTTCCGGCTCGGCCGCCTGATCGGGGCGAAGGGACCGGGGCTGATCCTCCTCATTCCCGTGGTCGATCGCATGGTGCGCATCTCCCTGCGGGTGATCGCCATGGACGTTCCCCCGCAGGATGTGATCACGCGTGACAACGTGACCGTGAAGGTGAACGCCGTGTTGTACTTCCAGGTGATGGACGCGGAGAAGGCGGTGGTGGCGGTGGAGGACTTCCTCTTCGCCACCTCGCAGATGGCCCAGACCACGCTGCGCAGCGTGCTGGGCGAGCACGAGCTGGACGACCTGCTCTCCGACCGCGAGAAGGTGAACCAGCAGCTCCAGTCCATCATCGACGCGCGTACCGACCCTTGGGGCATCAAGGTCGTGGCTGTCGAGGTCAAGGACGTGGACCTGCCGCAGGAGATGCAGCGGGCCATCGCCAAGCAGGCCGAGGCCGAGCGCGAGCGCCGCGCGAAGATCATCCATGCCGACGGCGAGTTCCAGGCCGCCGGCAAGCTGACCCAGGCGGCCGGCAAGATCTCCACCGAGCCGGTGGCCATCCAGCTACGCTACCTGCAGACGCTGACCGAGATCGCCGTGGAGAAGAACTCGACTATCCTCTTCCCCGTGCCCTTGGAGATGCTACAGGGTCTCATCAAGGGCCTGGGGCGCTCGCTGGGCGGCGCGGGCAAAGAAACTTCGACCTGATCCCGCCGGGGAGGAGAAGCCGCGATGAGAAACATGCGCGCGGTCGTGATCATGCTTGCGCTGCTCGCCGGTGCTCAGCCCGCGCGGGCCGACACCCTCGTCGTGCGCCCGGACGGGACGGGCGACTTTCCGACGATCCAGATGGCCGTGGAAGCCGCGACGGAAGGCGACGTCATCTTACTGGCGGGCGGGACCTTCACCGGCCCCGGTAACCGGGACGTGGACTTTCTCGGCAAGACGATCACGGTCCGGTCGCTGAGCGGATACCCGGCCTCCTGTATTGTCGACTGCGAGCAGGCGGGCCGGGGCTTCGTCTTCCATTCGGGCGAGTCGCGCCTCGCCACGCTCGAGCGTGTCACGATCCGCGGGGGACTGTCCACGGCGGGCGGGGGCGGCTTCGATCCCAGCCGCGGCGGGGGGATCTACATCGCGGGCGCCTCGCCGACGATCCGCGGCTGCACGATCGTCCAGAACACAGCCACCGGCAGTGGCGGCGGGGTCTATTGCCGGGACGGCGCGGCGCCGCTGATCTCCGGCTGCGTCGTGTCGGAGAACGCGACCCTCTCGGGAAGCGTTGCCGGCGGGATCTTCGCCACGAACAGCTCGCCCGAGATCCGCCACTCGACGATCTCCGCGAACCTCAGCGGCGGTGTCTCCTGCGAGGACGGCTCCACCCTGATCGTCGAGGATTGCACGATCACGGGCAACGTGGCCGTGAACGGCGGCGGATTCTTCTGCGGCAGCTCCACGGTCGTGATCGCGGGCAGCACCTTCGCCGGGAACCGAGCGGACAGCGGCGGCGGGATCTTCTGCGCCGACCTTGCCTCCATCGAGATGGAGCGCTCGATCGTCTGGGGCAACTGCGCGCTTCTCGACGGCGACGGAATTGTCACCGCCGGCAGTGGGGGGATCGAGGCGCTCTGCTGCGCCCTGGACCCGCTCGGCGTCGGCGGCACGGCGGCCGTCGTCTATCTCGGGGATCAGGTCTTCGCCGATCCAGTGTTCTGCGGCCCAGAGCCCTGCGAGAGCGCGCCGTCCGACGCCGGGAACTATGCGCTCCACGTGATCTCTCCCTGCCTGCCCGAAAGCAGCCCCTGCGGGGAGCTCATTGGCGCCCTGCCTCTCGGCTGCGGCGTCACGAGCAGCGGCGAGACCAGCTGGAGCGCGCTCAAGGCCCTCTACTAGGAATAATTTGGGCGACCGCTGGTCATGAGGGGGAAGGGGCCCCATCTTTCCGGCAAGCCCGCGTCTCAAGCGGGCCCCACCTGCCAAGCCGAGACTCGATACCGGGTGATTCAGCGCCCGAAGGAGGCTTGGCCATGGTCGTCACCGTTCAGGGAAGGATCCGGAGCCGCAGCGCGCGGCGCGTGGGGGGGAGCCTGCTGAGCAGCATCCTCCTGCTCGCCCTCGCCTTCCTCTTCACGCCGGCGTTCGCGCCTCAACCTTACCAGCTGGACGAGGCGCTGCCGCAGCTGGTCGATATCCCCGACGAAATTGAGATCCCGCCGCCGCCGAAGGACGAGCCCATGCCGCGTCCGGACCCTGTCTGGGTGGAGGACCCCAACGCGTCGGATGATGCCAGCATCGATGACGACAAGTTCGATTTCGACAAGCCCGTGCCGCCCGAGCCGCCCGAGCAAGACGACAAACGCGGCGCCTTCGTCGGCTACGAGGAAGCGCCCGTGCCCGTCTTCCAGGTCATGCCCCGCTACCCCGAGCTCGCTCGCGACGCTGGGCTGACCGGTGTGGTGCACGTGCGCTTCGACGTCGACGAGCGCGGGCGCGTGATCCGGGTGACGATCGTGAGCTCCACGGCCGCCCACTCCCTCGAGGAGGCCGCGCTGACCGCCGCCCGCAAGTGGCGCTTCCGCGCGGGCCGCCAGGGCACGCACCCCGTGCGGACGAGCATCACGCTGCCCTTCGAGTTCGTGTTGCGCTGAGGATCAGCCGCTGGCGCCCTCGGGGCCGATGCGGGGCGCGTCCTCGCGGCGCAGCCACTCGACCCAGGAGCCGTCGTAGAGGGCGGCGTCCGTCTTGCCGATCAGGACGAGGCCAAGGAGCAGCACACAGGCCGTCACGCCCGAGCCGCAACTGCACACGATCGGCCGGCTCAGGTCCACGCCGGTGTCCTCGAAGCGCGCGCGGATCGTCACCGCCGGCAGCAGCGTGCCCATTCCGGGATCGAGCAGCTCCTCGTAAGGCAGGTTCAGGCTGCCTGGGATGCGGCCCGGCTCACCCCAGGGCTCCTCATCACGGCCGTGGAAGCGTCCGGCCGAGCGTGCGTCGACCAGTTGCTCACCCGCGTCGTCGAGCTTCGCGAGAACTTCATCGAAGCCGCGCACTTGTGGCGGGGCGGGCAGCGGCTCGATCTCCACCGGCGCTGGCGTCCGCGCCCGATCCGCGAGCGTCCGGCCCTCCGCCTTCCAGCGGGGGAGGCCACCGTCGAGCACGGCGACCCGCTCGTAGCCGAAGAGGCGGAAGGTCCACCAGGCCCGCGCGGCCGCCGATTGGATCCCGTTCTGGTCGTAGAAGACGATGCGTCGCTCGCGGGACAGCCCCAGCGCGCCTGCGCCGGCGGCGAAGGTGGCCGCGTCCGGTAGCATGTGAGGCAGCTCGCCGATGCGGCTCGCGACGGCGTCGATGTCGAAGAAGACGGCGCCGGGGATCTGTCCCTCCCGGTAGATCGCGTGGGCGTCGAGGCCCGTCGACGGGTGATGCCAGCTCGCGTCCACGATGCGCAGGTCGGGATCGTCCCGCTGCGCGTCGAGCCACTCGCCGCTCACGATTGGCTTCTCGGCTTCTGCCTTCATCGCTCGCCCCCAGGCTGCTGTCCGTTCGCGGTCACGGATAGAAAAAGGCGCGGGCGAGGAGCGCCCACGCATCCCCCTTGATAACCCAAAGCGCCACCTCTTGCCAAGCGCGCGCTTCTCCGCGGCGCCGTGTTGACAGGCCCGCGCGCAGGCGGCAGAATCGAGCCATCGGGATCCGGGGCAGCGCGCGGACGCGCCGGCGCGACGCTTCGGATCTTTCTTCGGCCTCGCGGGGGAGTCCATGAAGATGCGCATCTTCGAGCGAGCGATCCTGGCCCTGGGGGTCCTGCTCCTGCTTCACACGCTCGCCTTCTACGTGCGCGAAGGCGGCGCCCTGTTATCATGGCGCAGCTCGGGTGGCATCGACAGCGAGTGGTACCGCGAGAGCGACGAGGATCCCTGGCACTTCAACGAAATCTATGCCACCGACTTCCCCGCGCCGCCCGTGCCGGCCGTTGGAGACACGCTGCTCGAGCTGTGGACAGCGGGGGAGGAGCCCTTCGCGCCCGGGGAGATCCGGGAGAGGATCTACTCGCCCGGACAGGAGATCAGCCTGCGCTACCGCGATGCCGAGGGGGATCGGGTGGCCGTCGCGCTCACCACGCCCCGCAGCGCGCTCGCCCAGTTCATGCAGTTCTCGGCCGACGGCTTCCGCTTCCTGACCACGCTGGGCTATCTCCTCGTGGGGATCTGGGCCCTGCTCCGGCGTTCGGGCTCCGCGGGCGTGCGCCTGCTGGCCCTCTATTCCTTCGCCATGGCCGCCTTCATGATCATGGCCGTTTCGCTGGGGATGACCCGCTACGCGCCCTTCGAGTTGCCGTGGAACGTCGTCTCCGAGCAGATCCTCTCGATCCTCACCTTCTTCTTCAGCGCCTTCTGGCTACACCTGCAGCTCTACTTCCCGAAAACTCTGCCCTCGGTGCAGCGCAGGCCCCTGCTCACCTCGGTCCTGGTCTACCTGCCCCAGATCGCGGTCCTGAGCATCGACGCCTTCCCTGGTGTGCAGATCTGGGGCCCCGTGGCGGCAATCCTCATCTCGCTCCAGGTCTCCGCGGGCTTCGTCATCCTCGGCGTCCGCGGCGGCAAGACCCGCGATCCGCTGGAGAAACGCCAGATCCGCCTGGTGCAGTGGGGCACGGGCATCGGCTTGATCGTGCTCTTCATCATGGTAATCCTCGGAGCCGTGGGCTTCTTCCGGCGAGCTCCGGACCTCGTGGCGATGATCGCGATCATCGTCGCCTTCGCGACGCTCCTGCTCTCGCCGGTCTCCTTCCTCTACGCCTTCGGCCGCTACCGCCTGCTCGAGGTCGAGGGTCGCATGCGCCGCGGCACGCGCTACGTACTCGTCACGGGCGTGCTGCTCCTCCTCTTCTTCGGGCTACTCTACGGGGTGAGCGAGCTCTTGCTCGTCACGCTCGGGGTGGGCAGCCGCACGCCCACACTCCTGATCGCCCTGGTCCTCGCCATCGGCTTCACACCCTTCTGGCGCTGGGTGCAGGGGCAGATCGAGCGCCGCTTCTATCCCGAGCGCCGCCGCCTGCGCGCGCTGATCGCCGACTTCCACGCCACGGCCGCGGCCTTGCCCGACCGCCGCGCTCTCTGGCTGAACCTCGAGGAGAGCCTGAAAAGGGGTCTGGGCATCTCCGCGGTCGTTCCACTGCTCCACGAAGCTCCCGCAGATTGCTTCCAGTTGCCGGATGGGACGCCCGCGCCCTTCGCCGTGGACTGCGAACTCGCCGCCCTGCTCGCGAGCGAGCGGCGTCCCCTGCTCGTGGACGAATTGCTGGCGAGCGCCAGGGCGGAGACCTCGCCGGCGGAGGCGGAGTGGCTCGCGGCGCGTCAGGCCGGCGTGCTCCTGCCCATGGTCCGCCGCGCACAGCTCCTGGGCTTCCTCGTCCTCGCCTTCGAGGAGGGCGCCGAGCGTCTGACTCCCGAGACGCTCCGCGAGCTGAGCACGCTGGCCACGCAGGTGGCGCTGGAAAGCGAGAACCTGCGCCTGCTCGAGGAGACGCTCGACAAGCAACGTCTGGAGGAGCAGCTGGCGATGGCACGGCAGGTGCAGGAGGGCTTCCTGCCCAGTACGCTACCGGAGACGCCTGGCCTGAAGGTGGCCGCGCGCTTCCGCGCCAGCCTCGAGGTGGCGGGCGATTACTACGACGTGCTCGCCCTGCCCGAGGACCAAACCCTCATGGCGGTGGGGGACGTTTCGGGTAAGGGGGCGGGCGCGGCGATGATCATGGCGAACCTGCAGGCGTCGATCCGCAGCATGGCGAAAGTCGGCGTGCCCCTGCGCGAGATGATCGCTGGCATCAACGACATCATCCACGGCAACACGCCCGTCGAGCAGTTCATCACCTTCTTCGCCGCCGTCTACGACCCCACCGCGAAGTCCCTCACCTACGTCAACGCGGGCCACAACCCGCCGCGGCTCATCCGCGCGGACGGCAGCCATCGCGAGCTGGGCGTCGGCGGGCCCATCCTTGGCGTGGTGCCCGGCACGCCCTTCGAAGAAGAGACAGTGGCGCTCAGCGAGGGGGACCTGCTCCTGGCCTTCACCGACGGCGTGAGCGAAGCGATGAACGAGGACGAAGAGGAGTTCGGCGAGGAGCGCATCGTCGATGTGGTCCGGCCCCTGCGCGGCGGACCGCCCGAGCAGGCGCTCGACCGGGTGGAGCGAGAGGTCACGGACTTCCTGGCCGGGCAGCCCCTCGGCGACGATTTCACCCTGCTCATCGCCTGCACCTTCGACTAGGCGATTTTCAGGACAGGTCTCCGCGGCGGAAGGTCCAGAAGCCCAGCCCCGAGCCGATCAGGCCGACGGCGACGGGATAGGCCATGGCCCAGGCCAGGTAGCCCGTCCGGCCGAAGTTGTCCAGGATCACGTAGGCGGACGGCCCCAGGAGCACCAGTTGCGGGTCGAAGAGCAGCATGGCGGCCGTGCGGAAGACCTGCATCGGGTTCGCGAGCGCGATGGCCACCGCGGACTCCGCCGGCAGCCCCTCCTTGATCATCACACCCAGCAGGATCAGGTCCAGGAACAGCAGCAGGACGAGCCAGATGAGGAAGGCCGCGCCCTGGGCGACATCGGTGGAGCGGGAGAGGGTGGAAACCAGCATGCCCATGCCGAGGAAGCACCAGGTCATCGAGGCCAGGAGCCCCGTGTAGAACAGGACCTGGCTCCAGGGGATCGCCACGCCCTTCACCATGCCCCAGACGACGGCCAGGATCATGGCGGCGAAGACGGGCAGGAAGGACACGAGGAAGCGCCCCACCAGCTTGCCCCAGTACCAGGCGCCGATCCCCACGGGCATCGACAGCACGTACTCGAAGATGCCTGCCTCGCGATCGCCGACCACCGAACGCACGGTGGTGATCAGCATGAAGACCGGAAGGATGGCCATGGTGATCTGCAGGTAGGTCACCAGCAGGCGCGAGAGACCGGTGAAGCCCATGATGCGGGACTCCGTGAGCCCGGAGACGAAGAGGCTCACCACCACGGCGCCGAAGATCAGCGTGTAGAGGAAGAACCAGCGCGCGCGCAGGGTCTCTTCGATATCGGCCCGGGCCATGCGAATCAGCTGGGTCATCGTGTTTCTCCGTCATCGGGCTGTACGTGTTGCTGCTCGTGACTACGCCACTCGGGGCGCTTGTCCTTCCGGTGGATGTGTTCGGCGGCCTGATGGAAGTTCAGGGCGCTGTCGGTCTTCTCGCTCCGGGCGCCGAGGCCATAATCCATCGGGGTGGTCTTGCCCGCGATGTACCACGCCGCGCGCGCGTCGAGCCAATCGCCGCTCTCGTGATCATTGACCCAGATCTCTGTGCGCGGATCGTCACTCCAGGCTTGCCCGTCCAGCCAGATCACCGCGCAGCCGAGATCGTCGAACTTGTAGAGTCTCGTTCGCTTTTCGGGCGAACCGCCTCGCACCTGGGCCGAGTAGTGATGGTCGCTGACCGCCATGGCGCAGCGGGCGCAGACGTCCCGGTCCCAGCGAACTTCGCCGGGGCCGGTCTCCTCCTTCGCCGCGCAGCCCAGCAGCAGGGCGATCAGCAGGGGAAACAACAGCCTGTCAAGCATCCTTCCCCTCCTCCCGCATCTCGATTCCCTCGAGCAGCCCCGCGTAGCGGGACAGCATGCCGAGGAAACGCAAACGGTCCGGGCCGGCCACCCTGCCTCGCCACTCCCTCTTCCCCCCGTTCTCTCGGAAACCCCAGGCGCCTACGGCCTTCGCGAAGGCGTCGTCGGGACGCGAGAGCGCGATGCAGCAGTCCAGCACGCTCGTCAGGTCGATACGGTCGGCCACGTGATCGTCGAGCACGATACGGCCGCGGTCCAGCTCGACGACGCGATTGACCAGGGCGGCCACCTCGTCCAGGCGGTGGCTGGAGATGATCATCGTCGTCTCCTCACCCTGCCTCGCTAGCAGCTCGAAGAACGTACGGCGCGCCGCGGGGTCCAGGTTCGCGGCGGGCTCGTCCATCACGAGCAGGCCGCAGTCCCGGCCCAGGGCGATGCCGATGAGCAGCTTCTGCTTCTCGCCCCCGGACAGCTTGATGAAGGGGCGGCGCCGGATGGGGGAAACCGGCAGACCGAGCAGCTCCGTGACCTCGATCATGCGCTGTGGATCGCTCTCGCAGACGCCTGCGGCGAAGTGGATCAGCTGTCCCACCGGCATCTTGAGGGGCGGGGGTAGCTGGGGGACGAAGCCGATGGCGCCGAGCACCTCGCGGCGATTGCTGCGGGGGGCGAGACCTGACACCGTCACGTCACCCTCGCAGGTGTACTCGCCGAGCAGGCAGCGGATCAGTGTCGTCTTGCCGGCGCCGTTGGAGCCCACCAGCGCCACGCGGTCGCCCCGCGCGATCTCGAGATCGATCCCGACGAGCACCTTCTCGCGGCGGAAGGACTTCTTGATGCCTGAAAAACGGATCACAGCTGTTTCCCCAATCCCTTGATCTTGAAAGAGAGCGCCGAGGTGGGGCAGGCGTCCACGCAGGAGCCGCAGCGCGTACAGTCCGCGCCGAGATCGATCTGCATGTTTTCCGCCCGGCTCTTCCGGGTGACGTTCAGCACGTGCGGCACCATGCACACCTGGCGGCAGGCGCCGTCGTGGAAGCAGTTCTCGAGCTCGTAGGTCACCTTGATGGGTGCGACCATGCCGACGAAGCCATAGGTGAGCCCGATGGGGCAGGCATAGCGACACCAGGCCTGCCGCGAGTAGAGCCCTTCGAACAGCAGCAGGATCACCACCCACAGCAGCACGATCCCGGGGCCGTAGATCAGCGCCCGGCTGAGGATGCCCGTGGGCGAGATGGTCTCGTACACCGTGTAGCCGGTGACTGCCGCGAGAACGCTGAAGGTCAGCCAGAGCCAGGACCGGGCGCGTCGGTCGAAGCTGTGGTTTCGGATCCACCTCCGCTTCACCAGCTTGAGATGCAGCATTTCCATCCATTCCGACAGGAGGTGGTAGGGGCAGATCCAGGAGCAGAAGACCCTGCCGCCCCCGAGGCACAGGAGGAAGATGGTTGCAGTGCCGATGAGTAGGTTGATGACGACGTGCTTGAAGGCCAACATGACCTGCAGCGCGGCGAAGATATCGATGAGGTGGAAGCCCACGAAGCGCGAGGCGGTGAGGGTTCCCTCCAGGAGCTGGATGTCGAGCTGGAAGGAGACGACAAACAACAGGTTCACCGCGAGCAGGGTCGCCCAGCGCCAGCGTCGCCACTTCTTGGGCTTCCTCTCTTGAGCTTCCCTCTCCTGCTTGATGTGCTGCCGGGTCTCCCGGTCCCGCCTCTCCATGCGCTGGTCGTGGATCGCTCTTGCCTGGGGGGAGACATGTTCCGGTTCGGGCTTCCTGGGTTCGCGGCCGAGCAGGAGGGCGACCGATTCGATCAATCCCCTCATGCCCGCACCCCCTTGTCCTCCATCACGATGGCCGCCGGCTCCACCGGGCAGATCATCTCGCACACACCGCAGCCGACGCAGCCGCTCAAGACCTCCGGCATCAAGCGCCGGCCGCTCCCGTCGGTGTCCAGCTCCGTCAAGCGAATGGCGTGGGCCGGCGGGCACTGGTTCTCGTCGCCCGCGGGCGGGGTGCCCGCCTCGCACTGGGCGATCCGGATCTCGATGGGGCACTGGCGCACGCAGAGGTCACAGATCTCGAGCTCGTAGGGGTGTTCGCGGATGGGGATGGGATTCCAGCGATCCACTTCTTCGTAGCGCAGCTTGCCTTCGAACTCGCTGCCACGCGCAGCGCCGAAGAAACCCCTGCCCTGGACCGCGAGGCAGAGGTCGGGGCGCTCCAGCTTTGCCACGGCCATCCTGGCCTGATGGGGATAGTCGATCTCGTGGGTCAGGGCCCCGGTCGGGCAGGCCAGGACGCACTGGAGCCCGTCGCAGGAGAAGTCGCAGGCCTGCTGCCTCGATTCGATGTAGGGGGTGCCCAGACCGAAGCCGTCGTCCGCGTCCGCGAGCTTGATCGCCTCCACGGGGCAGACCTGCACGCACTGGCCGCACTTGATGCAGGATGCGAGGAACTTGTCAGGGGCAAGGGCGCCGGGGGGACGCAGGCGATCGATACGGTTTCGGAGCACCGGCACGAAGCCGAGCAGCGCCGAGCCGAGCACTGCGCTTGACATCGTCAGCGTGCGCAGGAACTCGCGGCGGGGGAGCTTCTGTTTGGTTTCGGAGGACGATCGTGTCATGGATCGTTGGGGGGTTGCGCGCAGGGCGCCCGCTCAGGTCCGAACTGGGTCGAATGCTGCGGGCCGTCGGGACCGGCGTCAGTCCGAACCGGACCGCTCGAGCGACTCGAGCAGCAGCTCTAGGCTCGTCGGGCTCTCCGGCTCCGGTGCCGGGTCTTCCCCCTCCTCCTTTCTCATGCGCGGCGTGTCATCTCTCAGCACCAGGTTGGGCTCGGTGAAGGGCGCCAGCCGTTCCAGGAAGTCGAGGATCTCCAGCATCGGCGATCCCTTGTAGAACTGGGCGTAGGGAACGTCGCGCCAGATGCGGTCGGCGTAAGCGTAGAGCTCGTGGGGCGTGTCGCCGACGCCGTCGAGGTCGCGGTCGAATCCCTCGTAGTCGCTCCAGTAGTTGCTCCGCCACTCGTTCCGGTTGGCGCTCATTCCGCTGCCGACGAAGACCTGCGTCAGGTTATCAGCGAAGTGATTGCCGGTGAAGATGTTGCCATGCCAGTCACTCAAGAAGCGGACGCCGATGCCATTGTAGGCGATCAGGTTGTTCTCGAAGCGGTTGAAGGTGTCTGGCTGGAAGGGCGACACGTCGATGTAGAGGCCGCTGGCGCAGTAGAGCACCTCGTTGCCTTCGATGCTGAGCTCCGAGGTCTCCTTGAAGCCGATGCCGACGCCGGTGGGTCCGGCCGCGTGCGCGATGTGGTTGCCCCTCACGACGATGCCGTCGCTGTACATCAGGAAGATTCCGACCGTGTTATTGAAGTAGCGGTTATTCTCCACGAGGTTGTAGCGCGAGTACATGAAGTGCAGCGAGTAGCGGCTGTTCGTGAGGGTGTTTCCCCGGATCTCGTTCTCCGAGGAGTACCAGACCACCATGTCGCGGGAGTCCGTGCAGACGTTGTCCTCGATCTTGTTGTGGAAGCAGTACCAAAGGCGGACCGCGTCGCCGCGCTGACCCAGCTCCCGGGGCTTGGAACTGATCCGGTTGCGCCGCACGATGTTGTGCTCCGACTGCTGGAGGTCGATTCCGAAGAGGCAGTCGTCGATTGTGTTGTCCTTGATCACGTTGAAGTTGCCTCGCACCTGCACGCCGGCGTCGATGTCGTTGTGGGAGTTGCCAGAGCCTGTGAGGCGCAGGTTCTTGATGGTGGCGCCGTCCGTGTCCAGGTAGATGACCGAGCCCTCGCCCCCGCTGTCGATGGTGACCTGGCCGCGGCCGTCGATGGTCAGCGGCTGGTCCAGGATGATCGGCCCCGCGTAGACGCCCGGGTCCGGCGTGAGGATGGCGTTGGGCTCTGCCTCGTCCACCATGAGCTGGAGAGGAGAGAGGCTGGCCATTGCGGCGAGCGGCCAGATCGTGAGCAACATCAGGATCAGGCCCGGTGATCGCACGCTAGATGCCTTCTTCCTGGCTCTGCCTCCTGCGCAGGAGCATGGCCGCGCCGAGAAGAACGGCGAAGAGAAGCATCAGCCAGAAGCCGACGTGGGGGTAGGAGTTGGTCGTGAACTGCGCCACCTTCCCCTGGCCGAAGACGGTCGGCATGAAGGGCTTCAGGGTGAACGCCCCCATTTCGCTCATGTTGTGGCCATACCACCACAGCCAGGCCGCGTACTCGATGATGAAGAGCAGCGGCAGAGACATGGGCAGGAGTCCGAGCAGCCGGTGGGCGAGACCGTAGGTCTTGCGTGTCGCTGCCAGCAGCAGCGCCATGATCACCAGGATTCCCCAGAAGGTGATCTGTCCCGCCTTCGCCATCTTCGCCACCATGGGCTCCAGTTTGGCCGGGTCGCGGAAATAGCGTCCCAGGCTCTTCTCGTAGTGCCAAGCGAGCAGCTGGGATCCGCTGCCACGCCACTGTGCGTGTTCGCCGTCGCGGCGATCCTGGTAGGCGAGGAACGCATCCTCCAGGTAGGCGATGCTCTGCGCCTTCTCGCTCAGCTCGGCCTCGTCGGTGGGGGCCTCCTCCGCCGATTCCACCTCGCTCTCCGCGAGGGAGGCCTTGAGCCGGGCGATGAGCGCCTCGCCGGCCGACAGTTCCGGCTCTTCCTTATCCTCCGCGCTTTCCCCGAGGACCGTGATGCGGCCGGACAGGTACTCGGCGCTGTGATACTTCAGGCCGCCTGCGCCATGCCAGGCCATCGCCATCCATACTGCGACGAGCGCGAAGCCGATCGCCATGACGCCTGTGCGGAGCATTGGCCTCCGGCAGAGGAAGCCGAGAAGCATCACACCCACCAAGGACAGCAAGAAGAGCGAGAAGAACAGCTCGACGGGTCCGCCGGAGGCGATGGGATACATGCCGACGTAGTGGTTGATCGTGTCCATCTCGTGGACGCAATCCAGCGCCTCGTCTTCCTCGATCTCGGTCTTCTCGACCATCTGGCAACCGCTGAAGACTCCGTTGACGTGGAAGTTGATTCGCACGCCGTCGGGGAAGGCCTCCTCGGGGTAGTTGGGCGCCTCGAGGGAGACCCACCAGATGGGGACGAAGTAGATCGGAACCAGCAATGCGATCGCGATCAGGATGAGCGCGCTGCTGGCGAGCGTCCGGTTCTTGTTCACTGCCACGGCCACACGACTCCTTCCATCTCCCTGTATCGGCTTTTTAATCGAAGTCCGGATTCTTCCAGTCCGCCGAATCCGCCAGGTCCTCCTCGGGCACGGGGATGCGGGACACGTAGTTGATCACCGCCATCATGTCCTCATCGGAGAAGCCCTCGATCTGCTTGACCATGTCCGGGTTGGCGTTGCGCCGCTTGCCGTCCCGGATCCACTCGAACTGGCGCAGCATGTAGGCGTAGTGCTGGCCGTGGATCTTCGGGTAGTACTTCTCGGCGCTGCCCTCGCCGATCTCGCCGTGGCACTCCACGCAGTTCTTCTTGTAGAGCTCCTTGCCGTGGGCGAACTGCTCGCTGCCATCGGGCCACTCGCCCTTGCCGTTGTCCGGGTTCATGGGCAGCTTCTCGATGTAGGCCGACACGTCCGACAGGGCCTGGGCGCCGCCGATGGCCCGGGGCAGCGCGAAGGGATACATGGTGGGGTTGTCGCGGTTCAGGGCGCGGATGTCGGCCATCTGCTTGATCAGGACCTCGCGGTGCTGGCCCGCGAGCATCGGGAAGGTGCCCTCCTGGAGGCCCCAGCCCTCGGGCAGGTGGCAGCCAGCGCAGACCTCGTAGACATCCAGGCCGTTCTCCAGATCGGGAGGCAGGTCCAGGGCTTCCTCGCGCTCGCCGCCTTCCTCGTTCCAGGCCTGGGCGCTCAGGGCCACGAAGGCGGCGAGTGCGGCGATCAGGATCGTCTTCGACCAGTGCTTTTTCATGATCACTCCTAAGGTTCCATCGTGGCGAGGTACTCGGCCAGGATCCGTATCTCGTTGTCGTCGACCAGGTGCATGACGCCTTTCATGGCCGCGGTCTGGCCGTTGTCGCGGGCGCCGCTCTTGATGTCCATGATCTGCTGCAGGGCGTACTCCATGTTGTGGCCGGCGATCTTCGGATACTCGGGCAGAAGGGGTGTCTTGCCGTCGGCGCCGTGACAGGTGAAGCAGGTCTTGGTCATGAAGAGATTAGCGCCTTCGGATTCCGGGTCGGCGCCCGCCACGTCGGTGTTGGGAGGCAAGCTGGCGATGTACTCGGCGAGGATCTCGAGTTCTTGGTCGCTGACCAGGTGCATGACGCCCTTCATGGCCGCGGTCTGGCCATTGCTGCGAGCCCCGCTCTTGATGTCCCTTGTCTGCTGCAAGACGTACTGAGCGTTCTGGCCTGCGATCTCCGGGTACTCCGGGAGCAGGGGATGGGCGCCATCAGCGCCGTGGCAGGTGAAGCAGGTCTTGGTCTTGAACAGCTCCTCACCCGGCGGAAGCTCAGCGGCCGCATCGGTGCCTGTGCCGGGCGTCCCGCCGGCATCGGTATCGTCGCCGAGTGTCGAGCCGGAGATGTACTCGGCCAGGATCTCGAGTTCTTCATCGCTGACCAGGTGCATGACGCCCTTCATGGCCGCAGTCTGGCCGTTGTCACGGGCGCCACTCTTGATGTCCTTCGCCTGCTGCAGGATATACTTGGCGTTTTGGCCGGCGATCTTCGGGTACTCGGACAGTAGGGGCGTCTTCCCGTCGGCGCCGTGACAGGTGAAGCAGGTCTTGGTCATGAAGAGCCCGGCCCCCTCGGAATCGGGATCAGTACCCAGGCCCGTGTCGTCGGGAGGCAAGCCGGCGATGTAATCCGCGAGGATGACGAGCTCCTCGTCGCTGACCAGGTGCATGACGCCCGTCATGGCGACCGACTGGCCGTTGCTGCGTGCGCTGCCCTTGATGTCCCTCATCTGCTGTAGGACATAGTCGGCGTTCTGGCCGGCGATCTTCGGGTACTCGGGGAGTATGGGGGTCTTCCCATCCGCGCCGTGGCAGGTGAAGCAGGTCTTGGTCTGGAATAGCTCCACGCCCGGAGAGGCCGCGGGAGCTTCGGCGACTTCGACGGGCGCTACCGCGATAGGGGTGGATCCGCGGAACTTCGTAGAGACCATATAGAGGGCGAAGGCGTATCCTGCCAGGGCCAGGGCCGTGAGCAGGAAACCGATCACCACCATGAGACGGCTCAAGGTAAACCTCCCTAACTTCGGTTCTCCCCGTTACAAGGCCGGGTATCAGGTTCCAAGGATCACAACCTCCTTGAAACCTGATACCCGAAACCAAAGTGCTCCCATAAAGAGCGACGGAGCGCGTTGAAGATCAACAGGCTTACTTGATCTTTTTCGCTCCGTGCTCCTCGAGGAAGGTCTTGGCGCGCAGACCGAGATCCGCCGTCTTGACCTGATACTGCCACCACTGGTTCGCCCAGAGCATGGCGTTCTGCCAGTCCTTCTGCTCCGCGGCCGCCTCGGACTTCTTGCGGACCTCGGCGGCGAAGCCGAGCTGGTCGGTGGCGTCCTCCACCAGGGCGACCACGGTGGGGAAGTCCTGGAAGTTGTGGCTGGTGATGAAGCCCACCACCTGGTCGATCACTTCCTGGGTGGCCAGGTTGGTCGCCACCTGGGTTTCGTAGTCGGCCTTGGTGTACTTGGTGCCCACCTGCATCTTGCCGGCCTTCGCCTTGTAGCCCTTGGGCTGCACGAGCAGGTAGCCCTGCATCTCCAGATGGAGAGCGGAGCAGAACTCCGTGCAGTAGTAGGGGTAGACGCCCGGCTGATCCGCCACGAAAGTGGTGGAAGCCGTCTTGCCTGGCTCGATGGAGAGCTGGACGTTGTGGCCGTACATGGCGAAGCCGTGGACCTCGTCCTGCGCCCGCTCGAGGTTGGTGAGGTGGATGGAGACGGTGTCCCCCTCCTTGACCTCGATGATCTCGGGCGTGATGTGCGAACGGATCAGGGTGCCGTAGACATCCACGCGATTGCCTTTGCGCTCGACGCGCTCGCGTCCCGCCCGCGCCCTGTAGGGGGAGCGCTCGTCGGTGCGGCTGTCCGTGCCGGACTTGTAGCGGACGCCAGGCTTCAGCTTGTCGGCCTTGATGGCCACGGCATAGTGCGGCTCACCCAGCGGCAGAGGCATGTCGTAGAGCAGGGACATCGTCTTGCCGCCGATGTCGATGAGCTGGTGGTTCTGCGGGTGCAGGGGGCCCACCGGGTTGAAACGGTCGATCGACAGCTTGTTCAGGGCCACGAGGTACTTGCCGTCGGGGCTCTTGCTGTCGCCCTCCATGGTCATCAGGTGGCCGACGTTGTAGTGGATGGGAAGATCGTCCAGGATCTTGCCGGTGATGTAGTTCCACTTGGTGATCTTCGAATCCACGTAGATCGACGTGTAGCAAACGCCCTCCACGGAGTCGAACTGAGTGTGGAGCGGGCCGAGGCCCACGTTCACGGAGCGCTCCAGGGCCGTGTCGAGGCCGATGATGGGGAGGCCGTAGGAATCCCGGTCCTCGAAGTGCTTGTCCTTGATCGCCTTCTTGATCTTATCCCAGCTGAAGACCCAGGCGTGGCTGTCCAGCTTGCCGGACACGATGATGAACTTGCCGTCCGGAGTCACGTCGCAGCCGTGGGGGCTCTTGGGCTCGGGGATCAGGAACATCAGTTCCTCATCGATCGCCTGCTTCATGGTGATGAGGTAGGCGCCGTTGACCTTCTTCACCTTGCCGGCCTTCACCAGCTCGGCGGCCTTCTGCCAGTTGGTCACGTGCAGGAAGTCGGTGTCCTTGGAGGAGCAGCCGGCCTCGAAGGGCGGACGGCCACGCTCGATGCCGCCCACGTAGCGCTCCGAGCAGAAGGAATTGGTGAAGCCCCAGCCGTAGCTCGGGCCCTTGCCCGCGTCGCAGAGATCCTGGCTGTAGGGGGGCATCTCGAAGGTGAAGGACTCCTCGCCGACCAGGCGACCCTTCTCGCGGTCGAACTTCCAGTAGGTCAATCCGCCGCGGTACTTGTCGTTGAACTTCTCCAGGGGCACGAAGTCCATCTCGAAGGGCGCGGCGTACTGGGCCGGCTCCATGACGTACTCCGAGTTCGGCGTCACGAAGGCGCCGCCGTGGTTGGACTTGAAGAAGGGGTTCACGACGATCTGCTTGGTTTCGAAGTCGTGCAGATCGACGACCGCCAGACGGGGATTGGCCTTGTCGTTGATGAACAGGTACTGCCCATCGTACTCGCCGTCCGTCTCGGTGATCGCGGGGTGGTGCGTGTCACCATAGGTGATGTCGCGGCCGCGGATCTTGCCCTGGGCCATGACGGCCTTGGACTCGTCGTCGTAGCCGTAGCCCTGCCAGGGCTCCGGGGTGAACACGGCGACGTACTTCAGGATGCGCATCGACGGGATCCCGTAGACGATGAGCTGTCCGCTCTGTCCGCCAGAACTGAAGACCATGTACTCGTCGCGGCCGCCTGTGGGGACGTAGGTCTTGGCCGCGGCCAGCACGTCCTTCTCGGTCAGCCCGCGCGCTTCCATGACATCTTGCAGCATCGACTGGGACCATGCCGGGCCGGAAACGGCCAGACAGATCAGCGCTGTGAAGATAGACATGATCACTCTGTTAGTTTGCGACCTCATCGCAACCTCCCGTTTCAGACCTGAGACATTCGATTGATCGGAACGACCAAGAGATACCGTAGGATAATTGCGAGAGTGGCAAACGGTGTCATCGAAAGCAAGCCCAAAAGCTGCGACAAGGTCTCTTCTATCCCATTTATTGATAGGGATTTGATCTAAATCAACTCGATTCGGCCCAAGCGGGGAAGCTCGCCAGGTCGATGCCGAAAACGACGCGCCCGATCCACCATGTGGCGAGCGTCACGAGGAAGACCCCGATCAGATTGAGCAGGAAGCCGGCCCGCGCCATGTCGGGGATGCGGAGCCGGCTCGTGCCGAAGATGATGGCGTTGGGGGGGGTGGCGACCGGCAGCATGAAGGCCAGCGAGCAGGAGAGCGTGCCGGGAACCATGAGCAGCAGGGGGTTGAGCCGGAGGCTGATCGCGAGCCCCGCGAGGATGGGCAGCAGCATCTCCGCGGTGGCCGTGTTGGACGTGAGCTCGGTCAGGAAGGTGATGACCAGCGCGATCGACGCGATGATCAGGATCGGGTGCAGGCCGCCCGCGCCCGTGGCGAGCTGGTCGCCGATCCACTGCGAGAGTCCCGACTCCCGGAAGCCGCTGGCCAGGGCGAAGCCCCCGCCAAAGAGCAGGACGATGTTCCAGGGCAGCTTCGCCGCCGTCTCCCAGTCCATGATGCGCGCACCCGGGCGGCTGCGCGTCGGAATTAGGAAGAGCAGCAGCGCCATGGCGACGGCCACCGTGCCGTCGTTCAGGTAGCTCGGGTTGTCGAAGAGGCGCGACCAGCCGGGTACGGTGAGCGCGCCGAGGCGCAGGTCGGCGCGGAAGAGCCAGAGCAAGGCGAGGCCCACGAAATCCACGAGCACCACGCCCTCCTCGAAGGACAACGGCCCCAGTTCCGCGTACTGCCGGCGGAAGGTCTCCCGATCCAGGGAGGCGGAGTTCCCGCGCAGGAAGACGAAGGAGAGGAAGAGCCAGACAATGGCGAGGAAGACGATCGAGACGGGCAGCGCGTAGAGCATCCAGCTCGCGAAGGAGATCTCCGGCGCGTTCGGGAAGCTGATCTCGAAGATCCGTGCGAAGGAGAGGTTGGGCGGCGTGCCGACGAGGGTGGCGATGCCACCGAGCGTGGCGCCGTAAGCGACGCCAAGCAGCAGGCCGATCGAGTTGCGGCGCAGCACCTCGCCGCCGAGCGCGTCCTCCAGCTTCAGGATCACCGCCAGGACGATGGGCACCATCATCATGGTGGTCGCCGTGTTGGAGATCCACATGGACAGGAAGGCCGTGGCGACCATGAAGCCCGCGAGCAGGCTGCGCGGGCTCGTGCCGAAGAGCAGCAGGATGCGCAGCGCGATGCGCCGGTGCAGCTCCCAGCGCTGCATGGCCAGCGCCACCATGAAGCCGCCGAGGAAGAGGAAGATGATGTGGTTGAAGTAGATCGGTGCGACGGTTTTTCCGCTCATGATCCCCAGCGCGGGGAAGAGCACCACGGGCAAGAGCGCCGTCACCGCGAGGGGGATCGCCTCGGTGATCCACCAGATAGCCATGAGCAGCGCCACCGCCGCCGTGCGGGTCACGACGGGACGACCGGGATCGAGGTCGAAGAAGAGAAGCAGGGCGAGGGCGAGAAGCGGGCCGAGGAGCAGGAAACTGCGAGCGAAACGGCTCTCGCTGCGAGCCTGTCTCGTTGAACGATCGCTCATGTTTCTCCAATTCGGCGGGGAAGAACGCGGCGAGTCTATGCTTTCCCGAAAGAATCTGGCAAGAGGGGAGGCCGGGCGCCTCCCCCCGTTTTCTATTTTGTTGGAATTGAAGCCGTTGGAACTTTTTTCCCGCCTTCGCTTGACACCTATACGTTTGTATAGTAGCCTCCGATTCACCGCACAGCCATGGAGATCGATCTTCGTTGGAGGTCTTCAAACTCATGTTCACGTCCTCTCCCGCCATCGCCCACGTCGACATGGACGCCTTCTACGCCGCCGTGGAGCAGAGGGACTTCCCGGAGCTCCGGAACAGGCCCGTGGTGGTGGGGGGCAGCGACCCCACCCGCCGGGGGGTCGTCTCGGCGGCCAGCTACGAGGCCCGCCGCTTCGGCATCCACAGCGCCATGCCGCTGCGGACGGCCTACAAGCTCTGCCCCGACGCCTGCTTCGTCTCGGGGCGCATGAGCGTGTATGCGGAAGAAAGCCGTCGCATCATGGCCATCCTGCGCGACTACTCGCCGCGGGTGCAGCCCCTCAGCCTGGACGAGGCCTTCTTCGACCTCACCGGCACGGAGCTGCTCTTCGGGCCGCCCGAGCGGACCCTGCGCCAGGTCAGGGAGCGGGTCCGGCAGGAGACGGGCCTGAGCTGTTCCGCGGGACTGTCCGCGGTGAAGTTCGTGGCCAAGATCGCCTCGGACCTGGAGAAGCCCGACGGCCTGGTCGTCGTGGCGCCGGGTGCCGAGCGGGGCTTCCTGCATCCCCTGCCCGTCCAGAGGCTCTGGGGCGTGGGCCCCAAGACCCTGGCGAAGCTGGAGGAGACGGGCGTCGCGACGATCGGCGACCTGGCCCGGCTCGGGCAGGCGGAGTTGGAGCGTCGCTTCGGCCTCTGGGGGCGGCGCCTCTACCGTCTCTCCCGGGGGGTCGACGCACGGGAGGTGCCGGTCGAGGCGGAACCGGAAAAGTCGGTGGGACACGAGCACACCTTCGACGAGGACCAGAACGAGCTGCGCGTGCTCGAGCGCACGCTTCTGGAGCTCTCCGAAAAAGTGGCCCGGCGCCTGCGGAAGCAGGGCGTGGCCGGGCGCACCCTCACCCTCAAGCTGCGCACGGCCTCCTTCCGGACCTACAGCCGCTCGGTGAGCGGCAGCGAGCACCTTGACCAGGGCTTGCTCATCTACCAGACCGCCCGCCGTCTCATGGACAAGGTGGAGCGGCGTGGGGAGAAGGTTCGGCTGCTGGGCGTTTCCGTGCGCGGTCTCGTGCCCCGCGATCAGGTGCCTGCGACCCTCTTCGACTCCGAGGCGCCGGAGCGCGAATCCCGCCTCGGCCAGGCCATGGACGATCTCGGCGAACGCTTTGGCCGGGACTCGGTGCGCAGGGCGCGTCTCGTGGAAAGGAGCGTCTCATGAGGGAACGAGTCTCGACGCGGCAGATCCATCTCTTTCACGCGCTCGAGGAGGGCGCGGCGGCGCGGCGGGAAGCCCTGCCGCTGCCCCGGCGCCCCCGGGCGCTGGGGCTGGCCGAGGCTCTGGCCAACGCCCGGCGGCAGCTCGCGGGACAGTCCGCGGCGCCGCAGCCAAGCTTGCACGGGGGCTCCCGGCCCGGTGCCCATCTTCCAGGGAAGCCGGGAGGCCCCGAGATCTACGCCCTCTGCCCGGGCTGTGAAGTCCATCCGGGCGGCGGCATCTATCCGGCGGACGAACTGGTCCGGGCGGAGGGCTGCCATACGGGCCGTCAAATGTCGGCGGCGCGAGATTCTTACGGGGAGAGGGAGTGCCGGCAGGCCGAATGGGAGGGTTCGGCCCGTCCGGGGACGGAGCGGCGAGATGCGCCGCTCCCCTCCGGCTCCCCGGCTTTTCTGCACACGGAGCCGCGGGCTCTCATCCCCCGCGCCGGCCGGGAAGGCGGCGCGGGGCCCGCGGCCCGGGTGCTCTTCCTCTTGACGGCCCCCTGGCGCCTGGGCGAAGGTCTCGTGGCCGACGTCCGGCGGCGCTTGCGCCGGGCCTGGTACTTTCGCAGGAGGCGAGCGATATGCCGCAGGCGACTCTCACGGATCGTCAGCAGTCCATCCTGGACTTCTTGAGGCAGTTTCTGAGGGAAAACGGCTATCCCCCTACGATCAGGGAGATTGGTGCCCATTTTGGCATCCGTTCTCCGCGGGGAGTCCAGGACCATCTGGTGGCCTTGGAGCGCAAGGGTTTCATCCGGCGAGAGCGGGAGAGGTCGCGGGGCATCGAGCTCCTCAGCCTCGGCCCGCGCGCGGGCAGCCGCGGCGACAACCTGGTGAGTCTGCCGCTGGTAGGAAGGGTCGCCGCGGGCGAGCCGGTGCTCTCCGAGGAGAACATCGAGGAGTGGATCGAGGTGGACGCCTCCTTCGCCGCGCGGGAGGGCAACTTCCTGCTGAAGGTGATGGGCGACTCCATGGTCGACGCCCACATCCTGGACGGGGACACCATCGTGGTGAGCCCGCAGGAGACGGCGCGCAACGGCGAGATCGTCGTGGCCCTGGTGGACGACGAGGCCACGGTGAAGACCTTCTACAAGGAACCGGGGCAGATCCGCCTGCAGCCGGAGAACGCCGACCTCGAGCCCATCCTGGTGCCCGAGGGCTCGGGCGAGGTGCGCATCATCGGCAAGGTGGTGGCTGTGATGCGGATCCTTTAGACCCGGTCTTACGGGCACGCCGCCGCGAGGAAGCCAGCAGTGCCAGGTGCGAACACGGCCGCCGGCCCTGGGCAGGCGGCCGTTCCATTGACAGGTCCTGTCTTGCTTGCTACCTTCCGCCGGCCCGGATTGCACACGGGTACACTCCTGAGTCCCCATCGTCTAGCCAGGTCTAGGACACCAGATTTTCGATCTGGCGACACGGGTTCGAATCCCGTTGGGGACGCCGATAGAAAGAGGGGGCCTTGTGCCCCCTCTTTCTATCGGTATTCCCACCGGCATTGGAGCATACCTGGTTCGGCGCCTCGCGTCTTAGCGCTCCCGTATCTTGCCAACGAGCCCTTTCCCTGCCGTCTATTCGAATCCAAACTTCTAGGGACGGACAGGTATCCTTTGCCGGTACGGTATTGATGGAATGAAAGGGGGAGGTGCTGAGCCATGCGTTCGATCACTGCGATGTTGTTGACGATGTTTGTCGCACTCCCGGTCGTGGGAATTCAGGTGAAGGACGTGGATTTGCCCGCAGCCGTCGAGATGAGGCCTACTCTCCACGAGGAATCGCCAGGACTCCAGTGTAGGGAGGGACAGCTCTTCTTCTTTGCCGCGGAGGGACCTGGCGCTTTCGGCATGCCTGGCACCTATGACGAGGGCTACGACTTCGAGTACATGGAGCCGGCGGGATGGTTCGCTCCTTTGCCGGGCGTCGACAATCTCCACTGGCATGTCGCGGACGTCGCCCTGGTCGCGGGGCACGCGACGGACATGAGCGAGGCCCTACCCTTCGATCCAGGTGATTTGGAGAACAGCTACGCGCTCTGGTGCGGGGATCTGTTCTATCCCGGTTACGGGAACGGGTGGTCGGAGGCCGTGGAGGTGACGGTTGATCTCGCGGTGGCGGGCTCGGTCCAGATTGCCTTCGCCTACTGTGGCGACTTCGAAGGGGAGAGCTACGACTTCTTCACCGTGGAGGTCCTCGGCACTGGCGATTGGTTCGAGATCTACCGCAACAATGCCGTCGGCGAACAGGTCTACCAGATCGTTCAGCTCGCTGTCACGGCCGCGGAGCTTGGCGGCGTGATTCAGGCCGTCCGCTTCCAGTTCTATTCGGATGGCGGCTGGTCCGATCAGGATGGCTCTTTCCCCACCGACATCGGCGCCGTCTGGCTCGACAACATGCTGATCGATGTCGACACGATTTCCGTCGTCGCCGAGGACTTCGAGGATGGATTACTACCGCCGGGGTTCGCGGTCCTGCCGATCCACGACTGGGCGGCCGAGATCAACACGCAGCTCTGCGTGGACGTGGAGATCGCCGATCCCTGCTGGGACGAATCGC
>CAZVHI010000011.1:0-82377 GCA_964627205.1 uncultured bacterium | reverse complement strand
CGAGGAGAGCAGAAAACTAACTCCCCAGTTGGCTTAGATGATGGGGGAAGGTCAGTCGCCCTCGAGATTGGTATAG
This sequence comes from uncultured bacterium, assembly GCA_964627205.1. Lineage (GTDB taxonomy): Bacteria > Krumholzibacteriota > Krumholzibacteriia > JACNKJ01 > JACNKJ01 > CAZVHI01. Next base: position 82,301 of record CAZVHI010000011.1, on the reverse strand, counting down.
TAATGGTCTCCCTCATTCGTGAAGCCGGACAGTAACTCGAACCAGCAGGGGATCCTGTAAGCACCGAAGGCGTCTCCTACTAGACAGATGAACTCCAATGGTGGATCGCTGGTATCATAGACATTCTGGATGTAGTTCTTTATCGATGTGTTTACAGTCCCTGTCTGAGCTGTGCTGGCAACGATGACGTTGTAACCCATGCGCTCGCGCCAATTGATCAGAGCTTGGATTCGATTCAGCACCTCAGAGTCATCCGGGTAGATGATCAGGTAAGTGCCCGGCCCCACGGCGACATTGTCAGATCGTTCGTAATTCACGACAGTCTCTGCATAGAGGCGGTCGAAGGACTCGGGGATAAGGCTGCGGGGGACTGGTACGGCATTGCGTTCGTCGCTCCCACTAAAATCGAGTTCCACCTCTATATGGTGGGCAGCGTTCAGCGAGCCGTTGGCCGGATCGAAGTCAACCGGACTGAAAGTGACCGGTACCACGCGCAGGTCACGAAAGATCACCGGGTCGCCGACAATCACAGCCGGGGCCTTCTCTCGCTCTGTTAGGCCCTGGTAGTAGCCGAGATCGAGGATAAAGCGATCAGCGTCTTCCGGCTGCACGGGAAAGAGGCGATAGCCCTCGAAGTATGACTCGCTCCGGGCTAGGACCCGGGCCCGGACCGCCGCGCCGTCAGGTACAGCAAGCAAACAAGTATATGTGGGAAGACCCGCACGTCCCGGCAGACCTCGCATCTCGCCACCCTGCAGAGTCAGGACCTGGTAGAGCCGATCCTCGACGACGATCTCTTCCTGGGTGAGAGCGGGTAGATCGAACGCCAGGGTGAGACCTGTGCTTTCCTGGGAGAGAACTGTTACCTCGGGCAGTTCACCGCCAGCGGGGTCGAGTACGAGCTTCTGAGGAATCGCCGCCGCATGAGTGCCGGTAGCAAGTAGCAGAATGGCGAAGGAAATCAATTGCATCGTTTGCTTCATGAAATCACCTCCAGTGACTGCCTGCTGGTGGGGATTTCTCAGCCGTAGTCGAATCAGAAAAGCAGGGGGGTGGCTGGCCACCCCGGCGAAGTCACTTCAGTAAGGTTGCTTTAGCCGAAAGCTGTCCCATGTCCGTTGACACGCGGTACAGGTAGACGCCGCTGCTGGCGGGCCGGCCGAGATCGTCACGGCCGTCCCAGACTATGTCGTGGTAGCCCGCCGCGAGCGGCTCGTCCACCAACAAAGCACGCACGACGCGCCCGGCAACATCGTAGATCCGCAGGCTCGCCGTCCCGTCCTCAGGCAAGCCGAAGCGCAGGTGCGTGACCGGGTTGAAGGGATTCGGCGAAGCGGGCAGCAGAGTCAGCCGCGCGGGCACGCCGATTTCCGGCTCGCCGGTCGCGTCGGGCAGACCGAAGCCGCTCAGCACGAACTCGTCGACGCCCGCCTCCACCAGCGAACCGCCGCCGAAGTCCGAGGCGATGAAGCGCAGGCGCACGGTGCTCGTCAGCTCGATGTAGTCGTCCAATATAAAGCTCTTCAGCGCCCAGCTCCGGTCGCTCACGTTCGTGTACTCCAGGCTCACCCAGGTCACGCCGTCGCCAGTCGCCTCCACCACCCAGTAGTCCTCGCTCGGGTTGTAGCCCGTGTCGTTCGTGTACCAGCGGCGGTAGCTGGCGGTCACGCCCATTGCTTCGCTGAGGTCGAACCAGGGGCTGAGTAGGGTCGTCTTGCCGTCGTCCACGTCGTCGACACCCTGCTGCCCCGTCTCGGCGTTGCCGGTGATGAAGCACATCGTGCCGACAGCCGACGCGTCGTCCTCGGGCTGCACCTCGTCGCTGCCCTCCCACACGCCGACGGGGTCGGCGCGCTCCCAGAGGCCGCTGATCGCGGTGTCGCCCGTATCCCCCGCGGTCCAGCCCTGCTCGCTCTCCATGTCGTGCTCCGCCACGAGCACGCCTGTCGTGATCCAGAAGCTGAAGGTGTCCATGCCCGCGGGAACACGGCTCCAGTTGCCGCCCTCGTCGCGCGCGCTGAGCCAGTAGCGCACCTGCGTGCCGGACTCCTGCCCCGGGATCTCGGCGCGGTACTGCCCCGTTTCGGAATCGACGAGCACGAGCGGCAACTCGACGATGCCGTCGTCCGTCGAATAATGGAAGCGGCGATCGTCCACCGCCGAGAAGTCCGTGATCCAGGTATCCACGACATAGGGCCCGACCGTGTCCTCCGTGTGCGGCAGCACGGTCGTGTTCTCGATATAGGGACCGAGGATGTCAGACAGCAGGAAGTTGAGCTCGGTGGTCTCGTCCTCCACGATGCCGACACCCGCCACCTCCTCTGTGAGGAAGCTCTCGTGCTGGGCGCGAACCGTGTAGGTCCCCTCCTGCACGGCGCCGGAGTAGTCGCCGCCGGCCTGGGAGATCAGCGTCTGGCCCGCCTCCATCACGCGGATCTCCACCCCCGGCGCGGGCGTGCCGCCGGCGGTGGCGTTGAGCACGCTCCCCTCGAGCTGGCCGAGGTTGAGGATGCCGACGGGCATGAACAGGATCGCCCGCCCGGAAGCGAGCGTGGCCGCGCCCTGCGCGTACTGGTTCCAGTAGGTGTAGAGCACGCCGTCCGTGCGCTCGCGGTTCTGGATGCCGACGGTGGCGTAGCCATTCTGCGTGTCGGTGTTGCCCACCGTGTCGTACTGGAAGAGGATCTGCCCGTCGCCGGTGACGGTGTGGTAGACCGCCGGGTCGAAGAGCACCAGCTCGAAGTTCTGCGTGGCGCCGCTCCAGTCGTTCTTCACCCGGCTCCACTGCACGACGAAGCGCGCGTTCTCCTCGTCGTCCCAGTAGTACACGAGGTTAGTGCTCTGCTGATAGAGGTTGTCCCAGAAGGGCGCGATCATCGCGTCGGGGCCGCCCGTGCCGGGGATGTTCCAGTTGCGGTAGTGCGTGAGCGAGCTGCTGCCCATGGCGACCCAGCCGTTCGAGCAGACCGAGATGCGGCCGTAGGGCTCGCCGTAATAGTAGAAGGTGAAGGGCAGGTCGAGCACCTGCGTGTCGTCCTGCTCCCAGCCGTAGTCGGTGAGGCCCACGCTCGTGCCCGGGCCGCCGTGGTTGGGGTCGATCTCGATCCAGTTGTAGCTGGGCGTGAAGGGGTAGCCGGTGTCCGTGTTGTCGAAGGCGTAGTAGCCGTAAGCGTCGGGGCCGATCGGGTCGTCCGAAGACGCGGTACCCACCGGCAGGCCGAACTCCGCGACGGCGACATAGCCCTCGCCGAATTCCAATCGCAGCGTGAAGAAAGCCAGGTGCCCCTGGAAGCAGTCGGCGGAGATGTCGAGCGTGAAGGTGTCGCCCGTGTTCTCGCTCGCCGCGCCGATCCCGATGTCGCCGTACACGCCCAGCGAATCGGTGACCGTCACCCAGTTGTCCTCGCAGCGCAGTAGCGCGCTCACGCCCGCGGCAGCGATGCTGCCCACATTGCGGATCGACACGCTGAAGGCGCCCGACTCGCCCGGGTCGAGCGTGCTGCCGCCGCCGCTCCACGTGAAGCTTTCCTGCTGGAAGGCCGCGCTCGTCACCGTGAGTTCGATCAATGAAACCCAGGTCTCCAGGCCGCCCTGCGCCTCGAGGTCGAAGGCCAGCACGTGCCCGTCCGGCGCGTCGGCCGCCACCGTGAAGTCGTAGTCCTCCGTGCTCCAGACCGTAGCGCCCGCGGGGATGTCCCCGAAGCTCTCCGCACTGTCGCTGATCGTGAGGTAGGGGTCGGCGCTGGCGATGGTCGCCGTCACGCCTGCCGCGGGATTCGTGCCGTGGTTGCGCAGCGCGACGGGCAGCTCGATCGTCTCGCCCGGGTTGATCCGGGCGTTGCCGTTGCCGGAGCTGCCGCCCGCGTCGTCATCGTCGATCGTCGACGCCTCGTAGGCGGCGAAGACCGGCACGCTGCCCAGGTCGATGCCACCGAGATAGGGCAGGTGGTCGTTCTTCAGCACCGTCACCAGTAGCTCGCCCGCGCTGTAGCCCGCGATGGGTAGGTTGATGTCGCCCGCGGCATCCGTGTAGCCCGTGACGCGCAGCTCGCCGCTCTTGTAAACCGCGACCAGCGCATCGGCCACCGGCGATCCCCCCGTGCTCACGCTCACCAGCAGCGAGTTGGCCCCCACCGGCAGCTGCGCCGGGTGCACGACGCTCAGGTCGGCGGGATAGGCCATCCGCATGCGGGTGGCGGGATCCCCCATGAGGTTGTTCCACACCGACCAGATCTCGACCGTGTTCGGCTGCGAGAGCTGGTAGTTCGCGTAGATCTCCAGCTTCCCGCGCGTGTGGGCAAAGCCCAGGCGGTGGTCAGTGCCGTTGATGGCGCCCTCCCAGGCGCCGTTGTAATAGCAGTTGTTGTAGCGCGTGTGCGTGCCGGTCGTGGCCGTGCCCACCGCGCCGATGCCGCCGCCGTTCGGCGCGCGCAGGAAAGCCTCGGAGCGGCAGTTGCCGTCGCTCTGGAAGGAACCCGTGGCGCAGGTCACGATGACCGCGAAGGGCAGCTCGTAACCGTTGTTGAGCGAGCTGATGTAGCCCGAGGACATGCCGCTCATGTTCAGCCAGCCGCGGTAGCCGAAGACCGTGAGCCCCTGGTTGATGCTGGCGGTCATCTGGCTGGCGCTGGGATACCAGAGCGTGTCGACCTGGGTGTAGTTGTGGGCCAGCAGGTGCTGCTTCACCCACTGGTTCACGTAGATGGTGGTGATGCCCGAGGACGAGGGATCGCCCGCCAGGCCCGCGCGCGTGAACCAGCCCGTGTCGCTCAGGGGCGGCGCGGTCTCGTAGGTGACGATCTTGTCGACGATGGTCTCCAACTCCGTGTAGGTCTGGAAGGAGAGCCGGCCGATGTGCGCGTCGGACAGGATGTCGCCGCCGTCGAGGGTCGTGTAGTAGTGGTCGCCCTCGCCGCCGTAGCCCGATATACCCTCGTTCCAGCAGGGGATGCTGTAGCTGCCGGTGGCATCGCCCGCCAGCGCGATGAACTCCAGCGGCGGGTCGGCTGTGTCGTAGATCCCCTGGATGTAATTCTTGATCGAACCCGTCGTCGTGCCGGTCTGGGTGGTCGTGGCCAGGATCACGTCGTAGCCCTGGCGGCGGCGCCATTCGAGCAGGGGCTCGAGGCGGCTGAGCACGCCGCTGTTGTCCCGGCAGATCAGGAGATAGGCACCCGGGCCCACGGCCGAGTCGTCCGACCGCTCCCAGCCCAGCACCGTGTCGCGGTAGAGGCGGTCGAAGGACTCTGGCAGGATAGCCTGCGCGGGCATGGCGTCGCGCAGATCGACATCCCCGAGGTCCAGCTCGATCACCAGCCGGCTCGCCGCCCGCAGCATGCCCGTCGCCGGGTCCCAGGCGACCGGGCTCACGGTCAGCGGCGCGACACTCAGCCCGCCCAGGGAGGCCGGCTCGCCGAGCGCCACCGCAGAAATATCCTCCGAGCGCTCGCCGCGCCCCGCGTACCAGTCCCGGTCGATCACGAAATCCGCGGCGTCAGCTGGTTGGACGGGAAAGACGCGGAAACCGGTCAGCTCCCGCTCCTCCGCCGCGACGACCCGCACGCTGGCCGTGGCCCCCGGCGGCAGCGCCACGAGGCGCGAGAAGGTGGGGAGTCCCGCCCGGCCGGCGAGGCCCTGCAGCCCCCCGCCCGGGATCGCCAGGGCCTGGTAGGTCTCGCCCCCCGCGACGAGCTCCTCGCTCGCCAGCCGGGGCAGCGTGAACTCCAGGGTGAGGGTGCCGGCGCCCGTCTCGAGGACGGTGAGCGCCGCCTCGCCGCCGAGGGCTGCGTCCAGGACCAGCTCCTCGGCCTGGATCTGCGCCGCAAGGGCGCCGCCTGCGTGGAATAAGAATGTGACGACGACGAGCCCGAGTGCCCTGCGCATCGCTGCCTCCTGGCTGGGAAATGACGGGGGAGGAGGGACCTCCCAGAGAAACCATGGGGAAATATCTCCCCGATTATACACGAAATCTGGCGGCGGGTAGGACGGGAATGAGGGGCGGAAAGTCCGAAGGGCGGGCCCGTCCGTGGCTCCCGAGGCCTACCCGGGATTCCCAAAGCCCACAACGATGTGTTAAAATTAAGGATCCGCCACCACGCGGCGATACCCGTTCCCATGTCGATTTTCGGGAGGAAATATCCATGAAGAAGACGCTCGGGCTCCTGGCGTCCCTAGCGCTGCTCTGCATGGCAGGCAGCGCCCTCGGCGGCGTTCTCAATGTTCCCGGTGATTTCGATGAGATTCACGACGCGGTCCAGGCCTGTCCCGCCGGAGATACGGTCCAGGTGGCCGCCGGCACCTACTACGACTGCACCCACGAGACCGAGGGCCCCGAATCCACGCCCGCCTGCGTCATCATGCAGTCGGGGGTCACGCTGATCGGCGCCGGCAAGGAAGAGACCATCATCGACGCGGAGGGCCTCGGCCGGGGCATCTTCGTCGAGCTGGTGAGCAACGTCCGCATCGAGAACCTGCAGGTGCGCAACGCATTCGCCGATGTCTACGGCGCCGGCATCCTCCTGCGCGAGGTCGACGCCACGGTCGAGATGAGCGATCTGAAGATCCTCCACAACACCGACGGCGGCATCATCGCCATCAACCAGGCCCACTGCGTGATGCGGCGCATCGACTTCCATGACAACGAGGGCAAGCAGGGCGGCGGACTGGCCATCGAGGAGAACAGCAACTCGCAGGTCTACGACTGCTACTTCACGAACAACCAGTCGCCCAGCGGCGGCGGGATCATCATCGCCTCCTTCAGCAACCCGACCATCGACGGCTGCCTGATCGACGCCAACTTCATCAACTCCAACTTCGGCAACGGCGGCGGCATCGCCGTCAGCAGCGCAACTGCTACTATCACGAACTGCGAGATCATCAACAACATCACGCTGGGATACGGCGGCGGCGTGGCCTGGATGGGCGGCGCGTCCGGCACGATGAGCGACTGCCTGGTCCAGGGCAACCAGGCCTCCTACACCTGGAGCCTCGGCGCGGGCATCCACACCGACGGCTCGGACCCGCTGCTGGAGAACCTGACGATCGTGGAGAACGACGCCACGGGCTTCAACGCCGACGGCGGCGGCATTAACGTGAACTTCGCGCCTGGGCCGACCATCCGCGGCTGCACGATCGCGGACAACAGCACCGGCCCCGGCCCCGACAGCCACGGCGGCGGCATCACCTTCCAGTTCGGCGGCGACGCGATCGTGGAGCGCTGCATCATCGCCGGCTCCACGGTGGGACAGGGCCTCTACTGCGTCTCGGCCAACCCGACGATCAGCTGCAGCGACGTCTGGGGCAATGCCGGCGGCGACGCCCTCTGCGGCACGGACGGCGGCGACAACTTCTCCCTCGACCCCATGTTCTGTGGCGCGGAGGATCCCGACCACCCCTACGGCATCGATCAGGACAGCCCCTGCGCCGCGGGCAACCATCCCGGCGGCCCGGGCACCTGCGGCGACGAGCTGATCGGCGCGGGCCCGGAGGGCTGTGGGACCGGCGTGGAAGAGTCCATCCCGGGGGCCGCGCGCCTCATCGGCAACGCCCCCAACCCCTTCAACCCCAAGACCACGATCTTTTTCGTGCTTGACCGCCCCGGGCATGCTAGCATCCGGATCTACGACGTAGCTGGACGCAACATCGCCAATCTTCACAGTGGCGAACTCCCGGCCGGACAGCATCAAGTGAGCTGGAACGGTCGTCACGACGATGGCCGGGCTGCGGCCAGCGGAGTCTACCTGTACGAACTGGAAGCCCTTAGCGAAACTCACTCGAGGCGGATGATACTGGTCAAATGAAGCGCGCCCATTTCGCGCTTGCTCTAGGAACCGGTCTGCTGGCCATGGCGATCGCGACGGTCGCCATGGCTGCTGCCGATCAGCAGGCGCTGCATTTCCCCGTCGAAGTCCACCCCGATCACAGCATCGTCACCTTCGTCTCCCCTGGTGGCGATCGCGGCGACGACTCGGCCCAGGCCGCCTCCGCGCGCCTGCTTGCCCTGCCGCCCGGCGCGACCCGGGTGGAGGCGCGGGTCCTCGCGGGACCGGCCGGCCTCGCGCCCCGGGCGCGGCTCCTGCCGGGCTCGCTGCGCGGCCTGAGCGTGGCGCTGCTTGAGCTCGAGGCGCCGCCCGCCGAGACGGCGCGCGTGGCGCTTTACCACGACGGCGACTGGGCAGCAAGCGCCGAGTCCCGCCTGCGGCAGCGCTCGCGGGGCTTCGACGCCGTCTTCGGGGCCGCGGGCCCGGCCGGCGGGGACCGTGCCGCCGGCGAGAGCGCCAATGGCGCCTACGTGATCGTCACGACCGAGGCGCTGTCAGGCGCCGTAGCGCCGCTGATCGACTGGAAGCGGCGCAAGGGCCTCGAGGTCGTGATGGCGACCACCGCCGAGACCGGCGCCACGCGCGAAGAGATCCGGGCCTGGCTGCGCGCGGCCTACAACAGCTGGGACACGCCGCCCGAGTACCTACTCATCGTGGGTGACGTGGAGGACGTGCCCTCCTGGTTCTTCAGCGGCAACGTGACCGACCATCCCTACACGCTCATGGACGAGGACGACTGGCTGCCCGACCTCATGATGGGCCGCCTTTCGGTGGAGGACGAGTACCAGGCGCAGACCGTGGTGAACAAGTCCATCGCCTACGAGCGCAGCCCCTACTTCGGCGGCGAGCGGGACTGGTTCGAGCACTACCTGCTCGTGGCCGCGGATTACGCCTCGGAAACGCCGACGGTGACCGTCACCTTCTGCGGCGAGCAGCTCGAGACCCTCGGCTTCACGAACGGTTTCTTCCTGCCCCCGCCCTTCGACGTCACCGATCCCTGGTGGGCCGACCTCCTGGGCGTGTTCAGCACGCCCCGCCACCCCACCGGCGGCATCACCAACGCGGTCGATGCCATACCCATCATCACCGCCAACGTCGACGCGGGCGTCTCCCTGCTCGCCTACCGCGGCTGGGCGCAGTTCGTCGACGGGTGGTTCCAGCCCGAGTTCCTCTCCGAGAGCATCCCCTTCATCGACAACGGGGCGATGACGCCCGTGGTGATGAGCTTCGTCTGCCTCAACGGCGACTTCTCCTACGCGAACCGGCCCTGCTTCGGCGAGCACTGGATCCGCCAGGGCACGCCCAACACGTCCAAGGGGGCGGTGGCCTTCATCGGCAACGGCGAGCACTGGTCGCACACGCGCTACAACGACGCGATGGCCATCGCCTTCTACGAGCGCATCGTGGATCCCGCGATCACGACCCTGGGACAGCTCTACGTGGCGGGACGCACGAACTTCGTCGGCTACTTCCCCCACGAGATGGACTTCGCCACCCACGGCGAGGAGTCCACCGAGTTCTACATGCACATCTACAACCTGCTCGGCGACCCGGAGCTGAACTTCTGGAAGGACACGCCGACCACGTTGACGGTAGGGCACGAGGCCGTGCTGCCCGCGGGCGGCAACTCCCTCGAGGTCACCGTGACCGACGACGCCACGGCGGGCCCCCTCGCGGGCGCCCGGGTGGGCGTCGTGCAGGGTGATCAGCTCCTCGGCTGCGCCTGGGCCGGCGAGACCGGCACGGCGCACGTAAGCTTCGCCATGCCCACCACGGGTGACGCGAACCTGGCCGTCACGGTCACGCACCCCGACCGCGTGCCCTACGAGGGCGAGATCGTGCTCGACGACAGCAACGCTTTCTGCGCGGCGCAGGACTACGAGCTCACGGAGATCGAGGGCAACGGCGACGGCCTCGCCGGCCCCGGCGAGACCGTGTCGCTGCTGCTCACCGTCGCCAACGGCGGGGGCACAGACGCCACGGGCGTGGCGGCGCAGCTCGACCACGCGCCGCCCTACTTCAACGTGACCCAGGGCGAGGCCAGCGTGCCGAACGTCCCGGCCGGTGGCAGCGCCACGGCGGAGGGGGCCTTCGAGCTGATGATCGCAGGCGAGACCCCCGACGGCCTGCGCGCGGCCCTGCCGCTGACCGTCACCCACGACGGCAGCGCGGGCGACCCGTCCGACCTCGTGCTCGAGGTCTTCGGGCCGGCGCTGGTGGCCACGGGACATGCGATCGACGGCGACGGCTACGCCGACCCCGGCGAGACCGTGAGCCTGACGGTCACCGTGCGCAACGACGGCCGGGCTAGCAGCGGCGGCGCCGTCTCCGGGCGGCTGATCTTCAGCGACCCCGCACAGGGCACGCTGGTGAACCCCACCTGCGTCTTCGGCGCCCTGGCGCCCGGCGAGGAGGTCGACAACGGGGGCGAGCCCTTCGTCTTCGATCTCGCAGGCGACCTGGTGCCCGGCACCCAGGTCTCCTTCCGGCTCCTGCTCACCGTCGACGAGGGCGCGGCGCAGGAGAGCAGCGTGGGCCTCCTGGTCGGGCGCATGAGCCCCGGGCTCCCCGTCGGCCCCGACGACTACGGCTACCACGCCTACGACAGCGCTGACCTCTTCTTCGCGCAGAGGCCCGCCTACGACTGGGTGGAGCTGAGCACGCTCTTCGGCGGCCCCGGCGAGAAGATCGAGTACAACTACGACAACAACCAGTGGGTCGGTTTCCTGGAGCTGCCCTCCCCCTTCACCTTCCGCTACTACGGGCAGGACGTGGACAGCGTCCGGGTCTGCGACAACGGCTGGGTCTCCTTCGACACGGACGACGACTTCGACTTCTACAACTGGACGATCCCCAACGCGCACGGAAACCACTCGGTGGTCGCGCCCTTCTGGGACAATTTCAATCCCGCCCCGGCCGAGAGCATCCCCGGCGACTCGTTCAAGGACGGCGTCTACCATTACTACGACGAGGAAGGCGGCGCCTTCATCGTCGAGTGGAGCCGCATGCGCCACTACCGGCAGGAGATCTCCGAACTCCAGACCTTCGAGCTGATCCTGCTCGACCCGGCAGTCCACCCCACCGCCAGCGGCGACGGCGAGATCGTCTTCCAGTACCGGCAGGTGAACAACGCGGACTACCTGCGCGGCTACGCCACCGTCGGCATCGAAGACCAGAGCGAGACCGTCGGCCTGCAGCTCAGCTACTCGGGGCTGAACGCGGCCGGCATGGCGCCCCTGACGCCGGGCCTGGCCGTCAAGCTGACGACCGAGCCGCCAGTCTTCGTGCCCTTCCGCCTCGACGACTTCGCGGCGGAGCCCGGCGAGAGCGGCGGACTCAAGCTATCTTGGAGCACGAGCGACGAGCGCCCCGTGCTCGGCTGGCGCCTCTCCCGTCTGGAGGACGGGCGCGAGGTGGAGCTGAACGCCGACCTGCCCGCGAGCGCGCGGAGCTACATCGACGATGCGGTCGACCCCGCGGTCGACCACGAGTACCGGCTGGTCGCAGAACACCCCTACGGACAGGAGTCGCTGCTCGGGCCCTTCCACAGTCTCGGCGGGGAGGCGGGCGCGTCGCGCCTCGCCCTCGCGCAGAGCCTGCCGAACCCCATGCACGAGAGCGCGCGCATCGACTACGTCCTGCCGGCGGCGGGACACCTGAGCCTGAGGATCTACGACACGGCCGGGCGCCTTGTGCGCACGCTGCACGACGGCCCCGCAGCAGCGGGACCGGGCAGCGCCCTCTGGAACGGCCTGGGCGACGAGGGCCGCACGGCGGCGACGGGCGTGTACTTCTACCGCCTGGAGGCGGCGAGCGAGGTGCTGACGCGGAAGCTCATGCTGATCCGCTAGGCGACCAGGCGACGGGCATCTTTTGGAATGGCGCGGGGCGCAATGGCGCCCCGCGGGCTGCGGCGACCGGAAGACAGGCGACATGAAGCTGATCCTGCTTCTGTTTCTCCTCTTGACCGCCCTGGGTCTCTTCGAGATGGGGCGCCACCGCCTGATGCGGCGGCGGGTACCCGTGCGCATCCACGTGAACGGCAGCCGCGGCAAGAGCTCGGTCACGCGCCTGATCGCGGCCGGCCTGCAGGCGGGCGGCGTGCGCACCCTGGCAAAGACCACGGGCTCGGCGGCGCGCATCATCTACCCGGACGGCCGCGAGACGCCGGTCCGGCGCCGCGGCGCGCCGAACATCCGCGAGCAGCTGCGCATTTTCCGCCGGGCGGCGGGCGCGAAGGCCGAGGCCATCGTCCTGGAGTGCATGGCGGTGCGTCCCGACCTGCAGTGGACCTGCGAGCATCGTATCGTGGATTCCACGATCGGCGTGATCACCAACGTGCGCCCCGACCACCTCGAGGCCATGGGGCCGCGCATCGAGGACGTGGCCAAAAGCCTGGCGGGCACGGTACCCCGTCGGGGCCTGTTGCTCACCGCGGAGGACCGCTTCGCGGGGCTCCTGGCAGAGAAGGCGCAGGCCATGGGCAGCGAGTTCCGGCAGACCGACCCGGAGAACGTGACGCGGGAGGAGCTGGACCGCTTCGAATACGTGGAGTTCGCGGAGAATCTGAGCCTGGCGCTGGCTGTTTGTGAAACCGCGGGCGTGCCGCGGGCGGAGGCGCTGGCGGGCATGTGGAAGGTCAAGCCGGATCTGGGAGCGCTCGTGCCCCTGCACGTGCTCGAAGGCGACAAGAGGATCGACTTCGTCAACATGTTCGCCGCCAACGACCCGGAGTCCACCGCCTTCGTCTGGGAGCACATGGGCCTCGACGAGCGGGAGGAAGAGGTCGTCGCGCTCATCAACATCCGCGCGGACCGCATGCGACGCAGCAAGGATCTGGCGCCGCTCTTCGGGCGGCAGCTCCGCGCCGCGCGCTACCTGGTCGTCGGGGAGCAGACGGGCGTCTTCTCGGAAATCCTGCGCCGCGAGGGTCTGCCCCGCGACCGCATCCTCGACCTGGGCGGCTGGAGCGCGGCGGCCGTCTGGGACGAGATCGTGTCGGCGAGCGGCGAGCGCTGCTTCGTGGTGGGGCTCGGCAACATCGGCGGCGCGGGCGTGGCACTGCTCGACCTGATCGAGGGCAAGGCAAACGGGAGCGAAGAGGCGTGATCTATCAATCCATCGGCCTGGGGCTGGTCGTCAGCCTGGTCTTCTCGGAAATCCTCGGCCTCGCTGCCGGCGGGCTCATCGTGCCGGGCTACATCGCGCTCTATCTCGACCAGCCGCTGCGCATCGTGGGCACGGTGCTCGCCTCGCTGGTGACCTTCGCGAGCGTGCAGTTGCTCAGCCGCTTCATCCTGCTCTACGGGCGGCGCACGCTGGTCTTCTGCGTGCTGGCGGGCTTCCTCTTCGGCTACGTCACGCGCTACCTGCTGGTCTTCAACGCCTGGGCTGGCGTGGGCCTCGACGTGTCCATCATCCAGTCGATCGGCTACATCATCCCGGGATTGATCGCCTACTGGATGCTTCGTCAGGGGGTAGTGGAGACCCTCTGCACCATGTTCATGGCCGCCTTCATCGTGCGCCTGGCCCTGGTCGTCGCACAGGGGGGGAGGATCATTGAGTTTGCAATCGGATAGGCGACGCAAGCTCGTGCTCCTGGGGCTCGCCGTCCTGGCGCTGGCCCTCCAGGGTGTGCTCGAGGTCACCCGCAGCTCGGTGAAGCAGCGGGACTACGACCTCAAGCTGGCGGCGGCCGAGAAGGCGGACGCGGCCTTCGCCGCCGTGCGGCGGCACCGGCTCATGGAAGGCGCAGTGCTCGACATGGTGAACGACCCGGCGGGCACGGGGCTCGTGGGGCCGGAGACCAGCCTGATCACCAACGCGCAGGGCGTGCTGGAGTCCAAGCTCACGACCCTCAACCCCAACTGGGCCGGCGTCCTGATCCGCTACTTCCGGCAGATCGGCCTGGAGCCGGGCGACCCGGTGGCCGTGGCCCTGAGCGGCTCCTTCCCGGGCATGAACATCTGCGTCTACGCGGCCATCGAGGCCATGGAGCTGGCGCCGGTGGTGATCACGTCCGTCGGCGCGTCGATGTGGGGCGCCAACGAGCCGGACTTCACCTGGCTCGACATGGAGAGCCTGTTTCTCGAGGAGAAGATCTTCCACATCAAGTCCACCGCCGCCTCCCTGGGTGGCGGCGACGACATGGGCCGGGGCCTCAGCCCCGAGGGCCGGCGCCTGCTGCTCGCGGCTGTCACGCGCAACGGGGTGGGGATCCTCGCCTCCGAGAACATCGAGGACGCCATCGCGAAACGCATGGCCTTCTACGAGGAGAAGGTCCGCGGCCGGGCGTTCAAGGCCTACATCAACGTGGGCGGCGGCCTTGCCAGCCTCGGCAGCAGCCAGAACCGGATGCTGCTGCCCGAGGGTCTGACCTACGACCTGGGCGTGAAGAACTTCCCCCGCAAGGGAGCCATGATCCTGATGTCGGAACGGGGCGTTCCGAGTATCCACATGCTGAACGTGCGGGACCTTGCAACGGAGATGGGCTTGCCGGTGGCCCCGGACTACCGACCCGAGCCGGGCGAGGGCGAGATTTTCATCCGCGAGAGCTATCGCTTCCCCCTCGCGGCGGTCTTCCTCGTGCTATACTGCGCGGCTTGCGTGCTGGTCCTGGCGCCGGAACTGCGCCGGGGCCTCTTCGATAGATGGAGCGGAAAAGTGGACGGTGACACGGTATGAACGGGCGCGAGGCGATCGCGAGGGCGCTGCCCCCGGCGCGGACCCTTCTCTTGGCGGTGGCCGTCTTGGTGGCGGCGGCGACGGCCGTCTCCGCGAAGACGAACTGGCGCAGCGTGAAGCCGCGCAGCGACGCCGGCAAGATCTGCCTCCAGGTCGAAAGCCAGGACTTCGAGTACTGCGTTCTAGACGCCGAGAAGCCGGCCCTGCTCTCCCTGCGCGGGCCGCGGCGGCTGAAGATCGTCACCCGCTACCTCTTTTCGGCCGACGACCCAGAGGAGCAGAGCTACACGCTGCGCGTGCTGATGGACGGCCGCGAGGTCCTGCGCAAGTCCCTGCGCGGCCGTGTGCTATCCGGGCCCGCTTACTGCGACCAGGCGGGCGAGGTCGGGGCCCTGCGCAAGGTCTACGTCGACGTGCCGACGGGACAGCATGAGATCCAGGTCCTCGGGGGCGCGCCACCTGGCGGCAACGTGGCCGCCCGCTTCTTCCGCGAGTCGCGGCAGCAAAAGACCCGCGACGTCGCCTTCGCGCCGGAGAGCTTCGACGCCGTCTACCACCTGCAGTTCGCCAGCGGAAAGCAGTCCACCTACTACCACTTCAGCGAGGAGACGCCCCTGCGCTTCACGGTGAAGGGGCCGACGAACCTGAAGATCTACACGCGCCTGGACTTCGATCACACGATGAACGGCGACCAGAACTACTCGCTCGAGTTGCTGCGGGGCGGCGAATCGCAGAACGTCTACCACTACCACGCCAGTAAGCTGAGCGCGGCCGCCTACCGGGAGCGGCCGGATATCCTTCCCGGGGACCGCAAGTTGATGCGCATCTCCGTGCCGCCCGGCGTCCATCGCTTCGAGATCCGCTGCGTGCGACCGGAGGCCTGCGGCATCTCCTGCCAGATCCGCATTCCCGAAGCCGACGTGAAACCCTAGACCGGAGAAATGTCCATCCCCATGATCCGTCGCAACGGCATCACGACTGCGCTCCTGACCGCGGCCCTGCTCTGCGCCGCGCTGCCCGCGGCCGCGCGCGTGGCGCTCTGGGCGAGTGGCGAGGCGACGGCGGTGCCCGTCGGCAAGGCGGGGGCGAGCAAGCAGTACCTGCTCGTGGGTCCCGCGGACCTGATGATCCCCCTCGAAGGGCCGGGCGAGATCGTCGGCTACACGAAGGTGCACTACGCTCCGGGGGAGGCCGGTGGAAAGACGGCGGCCCTGCGCTTCGCGGGCCTGCCGGGCGCGCCGGCGGAGCTGCCCTTCGACTTCGAGGCGCCGAAGCGCGGATCCTACGGCGACGGCCGGCCCGGCCTGCCCAGCAGCGGCAAGAAGTTCGCGCTCTCCGTGCCCGCCGGCGCGCACGAGCTACGCCTCGCGGGCGAGGTGGCCAGTGGCGGAGAGCTCTTCGTGATCCTGTACTACGATGGGCCGCCCCAGCCCGGGGGCCTCGCTCCGCCGGTGCCCGTGGCCGCCGCGAAGCCCGCGACGAAGAAAATGGGGGGCCTGCTCGGCTTCAAGTGGAAGAGCAGCGCCGGCTTAAAGTTCACCTACGACAACAACGCCTTCAAGTACTCCCAGGCATTCGCGAACGAGTACTTCAGCGGCTCTCTGGCCACGCGGGAGAAGTACCAGAACGTCGACCGCTTCGACGACCTCGTCATCTCGCCCAGCCTGAGCCTCGAGGCGCGGCGGCGCTTCTTCGCGCTCGGCGAAACGCGCATCGGCCTGAAGTACGCGCGCACGCAGTACTGGCACAACGAGATCCTGGCCAACGAGGAGTACCGCCTCGTCGTTCGTCAGAACACGGGCAAGGGCAAGAGTATCGAGCTCTACTACTCCTACAGCCCCTCGAAGTACCTGCGGCAGCTCAACGATCGGCCGCCCGACGTCTCGAGTAACACGCCCGTGACCAGCGAGCAATTCCGCCTGACGCGCAACAACGCGGTGGCCACCTGGCGGCAGAAGCACAGCAAGGCGCTCTCGAGCAAGCTCACGCTCACCCGCCAGCTCTACTACTACAACAAGCCCCACCTCGAGAACGACCTGCTCACCCTCGAGCTGCGCGGCACGCTCTACTGGACGCTGGCCAGACCCTGGCGGCTCACGGTCGACTACGCCTTCAAGGACGCCAACGGCCGCGGCATCGACGTCGAGGGGCAGACGCTGACGACCAGCCCCGCCTCCGACGGCACGCACAAGAAGAACATGTACCAGGTGGAGCTGCGCTGGAAGCCGCCCTACAAGAACGTGAAGCGGCTGTTTGCGAGCGTGAGCGCGAGGGCACGCTACGCGGTGTCCTACTTCTCGGCAGACGGCACGCAGACGATCGCGGACGACCCCTACCACGTCGGCCGCCAGGACAACGAGTACGCCTACCGCATCGAGGCCTCGCGCAAGCTGCCCTACGGCGTCAGCGGGAAGTTCGGCTTCCAGTACGCCGAGCGCGATGTGGACTCGCCCTGGTGGGGCGACATCAAGGAAGACAAGAACTGGATCCAGCGGACCTGGTGGTTCGCGATGAGCTACAAGCTGTTCTAACGCTAAGGAGCTGGGATGACTTCGACGCGCGCGCGGAGATGGACAATGATCGCCCTGGTCGTGGCGGCGATCCCCTTCGCGACCGACTGCGGCAAGGAGGATCTTTACACGATCCCCGAGTCGCCCTTCACGCTGGTCAGCAGGCTGCCCCTGCCGTCGCTCAACATGGACGTGGCGGTGCTGGATGGCTACGCATTCGTGGCCGCCAACCAGGCCGGCTTCCACGTGGTGGACATCAGCGATCCCGCCAATCCCATCCTCGTGGACACGATCAACACGCCGAAGGCGGTGGACGACATCGAGGTGATGCGCATCTTCCCCCAGCGCACCCTCTGGGACGTCGCGCTGATCGTCGAGGGCACCGAGGGCATCCGCGCCTTCGACATCACGGACCCGCTGAACGCGGAGATCCTGCCGGCCACCGGCTCCACGGCCATCGACGTGAACAGCGTCTTCATCGAGCTGCCCCCGGATCCCGACGAGTCCCACGCCGTCTACCAGGCCGAGGGCTGGAAGGGCGTCCGCGTCCTCTTTTCCGATCCCGACGCCACCGCGCCGGGCTCCTATCCCAACGAGAGCTGGGCCTACACGCTGGGCAACGCGAAGGACATCTCGGTCAAGGACGGCTGGGGCTTCGTCGCCGACGACCAGATGGGGCTCACGGTCATGGACCTGCGCGTGCTGCCCATCGGTCCGGACGAGACCACCGCGCGCGTGGCAGCCAACATCGACACGCCCGGCAACGCGCTGAGCATCGAGATCGAGGGCGACTACGCGTTCGTCGCCGACAAGCGCCAGGGTATGTCCGTGTTCGACATCAGTAATCCGGAGGCGCCGGTGCGCGTGACCCGCATGCCGCTGGACGGCTGGTGCCTGGACATCGAGCTGCGCGACGGCTATGCCTTCATCGCGGGCGACGACGCCGGCCTGCATATCGTCGACATCACCAGTCCCACGCACCCGGTGCTCGCCGGCCAGGTCTCCAGCAGCAACGCCACCGGCGTCGGCCTGAGCCCCGAGGGGCTCGTCCTCGTGACCGACGAGGACGACGGCCTGTTGATCCTGCAGGGCCCCGGCCCCTTCATCGACCGCACGCCGCCGGGGCAGGTCTTCAACCTCTTCGCCGAGCCGCGCGGGCCCTGGTCGGTGGAGCTCTCCTGGTACCCCACCGGCGACGACGGCTACCTGGGCGAGGCGCAGTCGGTCGAGATCCGCTATGCCGAGGCGCCCATCGCGGACGAGACGGCCTGGGACGCGGCCACGCCCATGACGGGCCTGCCTGTCCCCGGCGCCATCGACGTGCTGCAGGTGGCCACGCTCTTCGACCTGACGCCGGACAGCGAGTACCACTTCGCCATCAAGCTGACCGACGACACGGGCCTCGTCTCGCCGCTCTCGCCGGGCGTATCGGCCGCGACGCCGATCCCCGGCACCTACGTGCTCGACTTCGGCGTCTCCGCCGACTGGGGGCTGACGAGCGAACTCTTCACCTTCGAAGCCACCTACTTTGACGATGCTCTGGCGGAGCCGATCGCCCACGACGTGGTCATCGACGGCGATCCCCACGACATGGATCGTATCTCCGGCGACAACTTCTCGGGCGCGCTCTACCGGCTGACGCTCGCGCTGCCCGTGGGCGAGCACGAGTTCTCCTTCTACTTCGACGACGGCGACGGAAACGTGGTGCAGACCAGGATCCTCGACGGTCCCGTCGTCGGCGAGGCCGCATTCACGATGGGCAGCCCGCCCGAGGAGCCCGGCCACAACCCCGACGACGGCGATATCCAGGACGAGCCCTTGCACACCGTCCTCCTGGGGCACGAGCTGATCGCCGGGGAGCGTGAGGTTCTGCAGTCCGAATGGGAGGAGCTGATGGCCGGCAACCCGTCGACCTTCGTCGGCGGCGACTTGCCGGTCGAAGGCGTGACCTGGGTCGAGGCCGTGCAGTACTGTAACGCGCTCTCGACCGAGGACGGCCTCACACACGCTTACACGATCGCCGGCGGGAACGCGGAGGACGTGACCTGGGACCGGGATGCCGACGGCTGGCGGCTCCCCACCGAGGCGGAGTGGGAGTACCTCTGCCGCGCCGGCAGCGAGACGGGCTTCCACAACGGCCCGATCACCGAGACGAGCTGCGCGCTCGACGCCGTCCTCGACGCGTCGGGCTGGTACTGCGGCAACTCCGGCAACACGACCCACGATGGCGGCGGCAAGATCGCCAACGGCGAGGGCCTCCTCGACACGCACGGCAACGTGATGGAGTGGTGCTGGGACTGGGCGGCGCCCTACGAGGAGGGACCGATCCTCGACCCGGAGGGACCCGCGGATCCGGATCACGGCTACGCGAAGGCGGTGCGCGGCGGGAGCTGGTTCCACGAGGCGGGGGATTGCCGCTCGGCGTCGCGGGCCTACAACGTGCCGGACTCCCGGCAGGACTTCGTCGGTCTCCGCGTACTGCGCACGCAATTCTAGGAGAGTCGCCGGTCCCGGCGCGCCGGCGCGGGGCCTCACGCTTCAGGGAAGGAAGGCAGCATGGCGGTCAAGGAGCGCTTCCACTTCATCGACCAGTTCCGCGGACTGGTGGGCGTGATGATGGCGCTGGGGCACAGCAACGAGTACTTCAACCACGTCTGGTACAGCTTCAAGTTCGCAGATCCCTTCTTCGCAGGCGGCGCGCAGTTCGGCCTGCGCTACATGGGCTACCTCTGCGCGCCCGGCTTCCTGGTCATGAACGGTGCCATGGTCTTCTGGGCCTTCCAGCGGCGCATGAAGGCAGGCACCTCGCCCTGGCGGGCGCGCTGGCACTTCATCGAGCGCGGGCTCTTCCTGATTCTGGTGCAGATGACCTGGGTGAACTCTTCCTGGAGCGGCTTCGGGCGGGTGCGCCTGTGGCACCTCGGCATCATCGCCACGATCGGCATGGCAATGATCCTGCTCGCCTTCGTGATCCGCTGGCGCTGGTGGGCGCGGCTGTCTCTGGCCGTCGTGATCTACCTCGTCTATCCCTTCCTGCTCAAGATCCCCTATGACCTGAACAGCTGGGTCCACGTGCCCATGCAGCTCTTCATCGACTCGGGCAAGTTCAATCTCTACCCCGTGCTGCCCTGGTTCGCGCTGGCGCTGGTTGGATCGGTGATGGCCTACTTCTGGTTCGAGCGCTGGGGGAGCCACGCGGAGCGGTCGACCAAGAGCATGATCATCGGCGTGGCGCTCGTGGCCCTGGCCATGCTCGTGCGCATGGGCCGCGGCTATGGCAACATCTTTCCCTTCTCCGACTTCTTCGACTGGTCCTTCTTCCTCGACCAGAAGTATCCGCCCAGCCTGGTGCACATGCTCTGGTTCACGGGGGCCGTGGTCTTCATGGTGGGGCTCTTCTGCCGCATCGGGATGCACTCGAACGTGCTCAAGCCCCTGGGCGTGGTGGGCAAGGTGCCGCTCTTCTTCTACGCGCTGCACATCCCCATTCTGGCAATCTTCACGCGGCGTCTCGGCTTCTTCTACCGCGAGGGCGCCGTGCTGGAGTCCTTCCTTGGCCTGTTCGGCCTGCTCATGGTGATGTACCCGCTCGCCATCTGGTTCGGCAGGGTCAAGCGCCGCAGCAAGAACCACATCATCCGCCTGATCTAGATCTGGATCACGCAACGCGGGCCGATGCGAAGCGCGGGGGTCAGTCCTCGTCCTCGAGCTTTTCCCCGTCCGCGTCCGCGGCGGGCCGCTCCTTCATCTTCGTCTGCTCGATCATGGCCTTGCGGCCCTGGTCGGTCTGCATGTCGAAGATGTTCTGCTCGGCGATCATCTGGCTCGCGCCGCTGATGGGCTTGCGGTCGATAAAGCGCCGCTTGGCCACCAGCCCCACCAGCCAGAGGAAGCCGCCGACCAGCACGGCCGGCAAGAGATAGCTGAGGATGGTGAAGAGCATGCGGCTCCTTATCTCGCCAACTGGAGCATTGTCCCCGGGATCAATGGCTCCGAGCCCATGGCGATTGTCATAGAATGGGTGCTGTATTGTCATAGAAGCAAGGGGAGATTGTCAGAATACAGCGACGCAGTCGCCACGTGGCGACTGCGCAAGGCATTGAATTGGAGGGAATTGCGGAGTTCGGCCGACGAGTTGCCGCCGAGAGCCCGGATCGACGGCCTGGGAGCTGCGGCCTAGGTCACCCGGTAGTAGACGGTCTTCCCGTGTTCCAGGGGCTCGAAACCCGTGGAGTGGGCGCCGAGGGTCTCCGGCGCGCCGAGGAAGAGGTGCCCGCCCGGCACGAGCGCGCGCCGGAGGCGGCCGTAGAGGCCGCGGCGGAACTCGTCCGAGTAGTACAGAGCGACGTAACGGCAAAGCACGAGGTCGAAGGAACCGAAGCCGGCGGGATCGTCGGCCAGGTTGAAAGGCTCGAAGCGAACCATCTCCCGGGGCTCGGACTTCAGCGCCCAGTAGCGGCCGTCGTGCAGGAAGTAGCGCTTGCGCAGTTCCGGATCCAGTCCGCGCTGGATGGCCATGCCACGGTAACGGGCCTGGCGGGCCTTCTCGAGGTCGAGCGGGGATATGTCCGTGGCGAAGATCTCCACCCGCCCGGGATCGAGCCCGCCGCCCTCCCGGGCGTGCTCGAGGATGCACATCGCCATGGAGTAGGCCTCCTGCCCCGGGCCGCAGGCCGTGGACCAGACGCGCAGCTTACGATCCGGCGAGGCGTCGAGCTCCTCGGCGAGGGCGGGCAGGATGGCTTCGCGGATCGCCTCGAAGGGCGCGCCGTCGCGGAACCAGGCGGTCTCGTTGGTGGTCAGCGCGTCAGTGATGCGGTCGCGCAGCCGGGAAGTCTCGTCGCCTCGCGCCTTCAGGTAGAGCTCCTCGAAGTCCTCGCAGCCCTCCTCCCGCACGAGCTGCCCGAGCCGGGTCTCCATCTGGTGCTGCTTGTCTTCGCCCAGGTAGATGCCGCACTCGTACTCGATGTACTCCTTGAGCAGACGGAAGGCCTTCTGGCTGATCTCGCTGCCGATCATGGTGTCTCCGATTCCTGCAGCGTGCCGAGACGCTCCCCGATGAGCGCGATCTTCTCCTCCGCGCTACGTGGAGATTCCAGGACCTCGCGGATCTGCTCGAAGTGGGACTTCATCTCGCCCAGACGCTTTTCCACCATCTGCGCCGTGCGGCAGACGTCCTCTTCGATGATGGTCATGGCGTAGCGGTAGTCGTCGATCTCCCGGCGCGAGAGGAGGAACTCCTTCAGGTTCTCCACCTTCTCCACCAGCAGCTCGATGTTGACCGGCTTGGGTAGGTAATCCCTGGCCCCCTTCTGCATGGCCTCCACGGCCGACTCCACCGAGGAGTAGGCCGTCACCATGATGACCTCCGTGTCGGACTTCTCGCGCTTCGCCTTCTCCAGGACCTCGATACCGGAGATGCCGGGCATCACGAGATCGGTGATCAGGATATCAACGTCGCCATGCGAAAGCGCCTCCACTGCCTTCTCGCCGGAAGCGGCCCCGGCGATCTCGTCGTCCGGGCAGGACTTCTCGAGCGATCGGGTGACGAGGGTCAGCGTGGTCCGATCGTCATCGACACAGAGGATTTTCATTTGGGCTCTCCGTTCCCGTGGATCCATGACCGGGAGCTAGCCCCTACTTCCGCAGCGGGGCAACCCGATCCCGTTTTCTACCGCTTCGTTCCTCCTGCCAGCGCATCGGCTCGCAGCACCGCGTCCAGGAGGATGGCCAGCTCCAGTGCTGCCGGCCTGAGCTCACGCTCCAGAAGCCTGCGGGTCCTCGCCCGCCCTTTCTCCTCCTCGGCCCGCTGCACCCGCTCCCGGGCGACGTCGAGCCGCCGACCGGCCTCCCGCAGGAGAGGCTCGCTCATGGCCATGTCCGCGCTGGCCTCCCGGCCCAGGCGCCAAGCCTCACCGGCGAAGAGCCGTGTTAGCGCCGAGGTGAACGAACCCTGCCTGTCCTCCTCGCGCCCGGTCACCCTCGCCTCCCCCGCCGCCTCGCGGAGCTCCAGCCGGAGTTGATCTCCGAGCGCCCCGATCTCGTCGGCGAGACAAGGAGTTTCGGCGGCCCCTGCCGTGCCGTCCGCAAGGAGGGGCGACAGGAGCAGGGTGAGCAGCAGCGCGAGCCAGCGCCGGAGCATGGAGCCTCCTTGTGTGCCCATGGTATTCCTTGGGCCGAGGCCCCGCCTTCGAGTATCTGCCCGAAACCGGCAAGCGCAGGGCGCAGAAACACCTAGATCATGCAATCCCACTGCCAATGCTCTCTCCTTATCGGGAGATTTGCTAAGTGGCTTTAGCGGCAATGATCCGAAAGGATTAGACGATCACGGAGAATCGGGCCGTGCGGGCACCGGCCGGCCGATGAGCAATTCCTTCTCAGAAAAGCAATGATATCGCTAGAATGCGGGGAGGATTCGACATGGTGGGCCGGATTTCCAGGCCCCGCTTGGTAGATTCGCCTCCGCATGCTAGCCTGGGAGACTACCCCTCCCACGGAAAAGGAGATCGCGCTGCGGCAACAGGCCGGCTTCGAACCCTACATCCCCGCCGGGAAGGATGTCCCCCAGTTCACCCTGCGGGCCGCTCTCCTGGGCGTGGCCCTCTCCATGCTCTTCGGCGCGGCCAATGCCTACGTCGGGCTGAAGACCAGCCTGACCGTCACCGCTTCGATCCCCGCGGCCGTGATGGGTATGGCCATCCTGCGCGGCATCCTGCGCCGGGGAAGCGTCCTCGAGATCAACATGATCCAGACGGTGGCCTCCTCGGGCGAGTCCCTGGCCGCCGGCATCATCTTCACCATGCCCGCCCTGCTCTTCCTGGGAATGGAGCTCAGCTGGATCAAGGTCTTCTCGCTGTCCATGGCCGGCGGCCTGCTGGGCATCCTCGCGATGATCCCCCTGCGGCGCGGCCTCATGGTCGAGGAGCACGCGACCCTGCCCTACCCCGAGGGCACGGCCTGCTCAGAGGTGATCCTCGCTGGCGAGGCCGGTGGTGGCCGGGCCCACAACGTCTTCTACGGCATCGCCATCGGCGGCGCCTACCGCCTGCTGGCGGAGGGCCTGGGCCTCTGGCGCCAGGTCGTGCAGTGGAGCGCCTCGCGCCTGCACCAGTCCACCATCGGCTTCGAGCTCTCGCCGATCCTGCTGGGCGTGGGCTACCTGATCGGTCCCCGCATCGCGGCGGTGATGCTCGCCGGCGGCGTCCTGGGCTGGGTGGTCCTCATCCCCCTCTTCCACTACTTCGGCAGCCAGACCGAGATCGTGCTCTACCCGGGCAGCGTGCCCCTCGGCACGATGAACGCCGACCAGATCTGGGACCACTACATCCGCTACCTAGGCGCGGGGGGCGTGGCCTTCGGGGGTCTCTGGAGCCTGGCCAAGGTCATGCCGACGGTCTGGAGCTCCTTCGGCCGCGTCCTGGGCGCGCTCCGCCGCCGCGACGACGCGCGGGCCGAGAGCCGCCTCGAGCGCGACCTCGATCCCCGCATCTCCCTACCCATCGCCGCCCTGGCCATTGCGGCCATGCTCTTCCTGCCGGTCTTCGGCTTCGGGCTCCGCGGCACGCTCATCAGCCTGGTCTTCTCCTTCTTCTTCGTGGCTGTGAGCGCTCGCATGGTGGGCCTGATCGGTTCCACTTCCCAGCCCGTCAGCGGGATGACGATCACCGCGCTTCTGGCCACGGCCGTCCTCTTCTACCAGTGGGGCTGGCGGGGCGATGCCGGCATGGAGGCCACGATCACCGTGGCGGCTGTGGTCTGCATCGCCATCTGTATGAGCGGGGACATCGCACAGGACCTCAAGACCGGCGTGCTCATGGGCGCCACGCCCCACAAGCAGCAGCTCGGCGAGATCCTCGGCACCTTGAGCTTCGCGCTGATCGGCGGCAGCGTCGTGGTCCTGCTGCACAAGGCCTACACGCTGGGCAGCGCCGCGCTGCCCACGCCCCAGGCGCGCCTGATGGCCGACCTCACCCGCGGCGTCATGGGCGGAGAGCTCCCCTGGACGCTGCTGGGCGTGGGCGCCGGCATCGCCTTCTCCGTGGAACTCCTGGGGATCGCCTCCCTGCCTTTTGCCATCGGCCTCTACCTGCCGGTGACGACGTCGGCGCCCATCATCTTCGGCGGCCTACTCGCCTGGCTGCTGGCCCGGCGGGGCCTTGGCGAGCGCGCCCGGGAGAACGGCACCCTCTTCGGCAGCGGGCTCATCGCCGGCGACGCTCTGCTCGGCATCATCCTCGCGGTCTTCGCCGTCGTTCCCCTGGGAACTGTCGCAGCCACCGGCGAGCGCCGCTACCTGGAGGACCTGATCCGCCTGCGCGAGGCGGGGGCGGGCGGCCTCGAGGACCTGCTGGCCGTGATCCCCTTCGCAGCTCTAATCGGGTTCTTCTGGTTCCGGATCCGCCGGGGCGCCGCGGGGGGTGGGTCGTGAGCAGGACCGTCCTGCACCTGGACACGGGCAGCCTGATGCGCGGCGGGCAGCGTCAGGTGCTGCTCCTGATGCGGGCCCTGCGCGAACGGGGCTGGCGCAACGTCCTCGCGACGCCGCCGCGCTCGGCGCTCTCGATCCGCGCGAAGAAGGAAGGCTTCGAGCGCGTCCCCTTCTCTCCCCGGGGCGACCTGGACCTGCTCGCGGCCTTCCGCTTGGGGCTGGCAGCGGCGGAGGTCGGCATCCCGCTCTGGCACGCCCACACGGCCAGGGCCCACGGCGTGGCCCGCCTCGCCCTCTCCTGGCCCCGCCGCGACTCCCGGCGCCGTCTCCTGGTGACCCGCCGCACGGCCTTCGCCCGCCGCGGCGGGCCCTTCCATGGCATCAAGTACCGCGACCGTCACATCGACGCTTACATCGCAATCAGCGAGGCGGTGGCGGCCGGCCTAAGCGAGTTCGGCGTCGCCACCCGGCGCATCCGACTCGTGCCCGACGCCGTGGAGCCCGAGCCCTTCCAGGCCGCGGCACGCTTCCACTTGGGAGACGAGGTCACGCCCCCCGACCGCTTCGACCCAGCACTCCGGGACGCCCTACGCGAGAGCCTCGGCGCGCCGGCCTCCGCGTATCTCGTGGGCGCCGCCGGGGCCCTCGACAGCAGCAAGGGCTTCGACCTCCTGATCCAGGCCGCCAGCGAGGCTACCGTCGAGGAGCCGCGGCTGCACTTCGCCGTGGCGGGTGAGGGCCCCCAGCGCGAGGCGCTGGAGCTGCAGATCAAGCGTCTCGGCCTGACCGAGCACTTCCTCCTCCTCGGCCGCCGGAAGGATTTGCCGGATCTGATGGCAGCCTTCGATCTCTTCTGTATGCCGAGCCGCGAGGAGGGCTTGGGTAGCGCGGTCCTGGAGGCATTCGCGGCCGGCCTGCCCGTCCTGGCCAGCGACGCCGGGGGGCTGGCCGAGCTCTTGCAACCTGGCATCACGGGTTCCCGTTTTCCCCAGGGCGACGCCGCAGCCCTGGCCGAGCGCCTGGTTCAGGCGGTGAGGAAGCACGAAGAGGGGCTCGAGATGGCCAGAGTCGCAAGACGGCGTGTCCTGGTGGAATTCGGAACCGGCCGCATGGCAGAAGCTGTGGAAAGGGTCTATCATTCGCTCGGGATGGGCGCGGGCCAGTCGCGGGCGAAGGCTCGAGCAGGAGGAACGGAATGACAAGAATCATCCTCACCGCGCTGCTGCTGGCGATCACCCTGCCGGCAAACGCGGAAGAAACCGAGGCCTCGCTGACACCGGAAGGTCTCATCCTGACAGAGGCCGCTTTCGGCGCGGCAGTGGTGGACCGGGAGCTGGAGAGCAAGGCGGAGAGCTTTGCGCTGGGCCAGCGCGTCTACCTCTGGACCCGCCTGATCGGCGGCGCGCCCAACGACCTGGTCTACCATGTCTGGTATCACGAAGACCGGGAGATCCAGGTGGTAGAGCTCTCCGTGCAGGGCGCCCACTGGCGCACCTGGTCCTACAAGACGCTCTTCCCGGGAATGACCGGATCGTGGCGCGTGGAGGTGCAGGACCGGCACAGCAATGTGCTGGGCGTCTTCGCCTTCACCTGCGTCGAGTAGCACCCCGAAGGCAAGGAGGCCTGCGATGTGGCGTCTCGCCCTGCTCGCGCTGCTGCTCGCAGGCTCGGCCGCGCCGGCGCGCGCCGATGGCGAGATCGGCAGCTCCGCGCCCGCCGCCGTGGAATCGCCCACCCCCGTCTGCACCTTCATCCCCCCCCACAGGTATCCCGAGGCGGTGCAGAATCGCAGCCTCTCGGGCATGGTGCTCGTGTGGGTCTACGTCGACGAGAAGGGCCGCGTCGACCGGACGCAGGTGCTGAGCTCCGACCTGCCAGAGCTCTTCGTCGTGGAGGCCCTCAAGGCCGCGCGCAGTAGCCGCTTCGATCCGCCCCGC
Organism: uncultured bacterium; assembly: GCA_964627205.1. Lineage (GTDB taxonomy): Bacteria > Krumholzibacteriota > Krumholzibacteriia > JACNKJ01 > JACNKJ01 > CAZVHI01. Next base: position 54,922 of record CAZVHI010000011.1, on the reverse strand, counting down.
GCGGATGGGAAGACCGTCCGCTCCCAGATCGTGATGCCCTTTGCCTTCGAGGCCCAGGAAGCGCCGCCGCAGGAGAGCGTGGAGGATGCGCAGGAGCCGGAACCCGAGCTCGAGGGGGATGCGGAGGAAGCGCAAGTCGACGTCGCCGAGCCGGTGACGGTTATCGACGAAACCGGACAGGAGCCGGAACCGGCGGAGGAAGAAGTCGACAAGGAGCCCGCGCCCGCTCGGGACGACACGATCCAGGAACCCGTGGCCGGGGAAGCGGGGGCCGACGCAGGCGAGGAGTCCACGACCACGGAAGCCTCGAACCTGACCCTGGTCGCATCGGGCCTGGGCCGGGGCATGAGCTTGCAGGAGCTGACCGGCAGGGACACGCGCTTCGTCGAGGGCAGCCGCGTCTACTACTGGACGCGCGTCCGGGGCGCCGCGGCGGGGGAGAAGGTGAAGCACGTCTGGATCTATCGGGGACGCGTCATCCAGGAGATCGAGCTGGAGCTCAAGGGCCCCGACTGGCGGACCTGGTCCTACAAGACCCTGTACGGGGGCATGGCCGGTGTCTGGGAGGTCGAGGCGCGGGATATCGACGGCCGGCTCCTTGGCCGCGACGAGTTCACCTGCGAGGTGGAACCCCGCGAGGACGCAGACTAGCGAGCTGCTAGTCGGCCACGGGGACGCCCGCGCTTGCGCGCTCGACGACCTGCATCGTCAGCTCGAAGTGGAGAGTGCTCCCCCGCCCCTCACGGCTCCTCGCGCCCACGCTACCCCCCATCAACTCGATGAGCTTCTTGGACAGCGGTAGACCTAGCCCTGAGTCGCCACCGCCGCGGCCTACGGCAGACGCGGGCTGCGCGGGCATCTCGAGAAGCCTCTCGAGCTGCTCGGCCGACATCCCGCTGCCGCCTTCCGTCACGGCAAAGCGGAAGCGCGCGCTGCCGCTGTGCTCCTCACGGCAGCCCATGGAGATCCGCAGCTCGCCGGTCGGCAGGTTGGCGATGGCATGCTCGGCAAAGTTCCGCAGCACCTGCTTGATCCGTCCTTCGTCGCCGATCACGCGCTGGGGACAGCGCGCGTCGATCTTCGAGTCCAGGCTCAACCCCTTGTCGGAGACGTCCTTGTGTAGATCCTCCAAGACCTCTTCGATCATCTGCCGGGGCTCGAAGGAACACGGATCGATCTTGAGCGTGCCCGCCTCGATCTGGGAGATCTCGAGGATGTTGTTCAGGATGCCCAGGAGCGATGAGGCCGAACCCCAGAGCGAGTTGACGAACTTCTCCTGCTCGGTGTCCAGGAAGGTCTGAGCTAGCAGTGCGGACATCTCCATGATGCCGTTCATCGAGAGCTGGATCTCTTTCCCGACCTCGGAGAGGTAGTCTCCGCCCGAGGGGAGCGCCTGGCTGGCTTCCTGCCGGGCCGATTCCAGCTCCTGTTCCATGGATAGGATGCGCTTCTGGACCTCGTCCAGCTCCTGTTCCTTGCTCTGCAGCTCGTCCCGGGCCGACTCCAGCTCTCCCTCCCCGCCTTGCAGCCGCTCCTGGAGTTCCTCGATCTCTGCCTCGCGCTCGTGCAAGCGCCCCCGCGTTTCCTCCAGCTCCCGCTTGCGACCGCTCAGGCGTTCTCCCGCATCCTCGAGCTCCCGCTCGCGCGCGTCCAGCCGCACCTGGGCATCGTCGAGCTCGTCGCTCTGGCCTTGCAGACGCTCGCGAGCCGCTTCGAGCTCTTCCTCCTGGGCATCCAGGCGCTCCTGGAGATTCCCTATCTCCGCCTCGCTCCCCTCCCCCTTCTCGTGCAGCTGGTGGCAGGCGACCTCGAGCTCACGGTCCCTCTCGTGCAGTTCGTCCTGCGCCTTGGTCAGCTCCTTGGCCTGCTCGGCGTTTTCCTTCTCGAGGCGCTCAACCGAGCCTGCCATCTCGCGCTCGCGCTCGCCGGCGTCATCCTCGAGCAGGCGGCGGGACTCGTTTAGCTCGTCCATCAGCCCCTGGATCCTCTGCTCCGACTCCCTACGTGTCTCCTGCAGGATCTCTTGCAGGGCATCGCGGAGACGCTCCTTGGCGGTCTCCCAGATCTCTTCGCCGAGAACAGCGCCTAGATAGCCCTTCTCCGGGTTGCGATCACGAGGCAACATGCACGCTCCTTGCTGACTTCGGGCCCCCGCGGGCCTCCGAGTGACGCGTCCCGCCGTTTTCGGGCGGCAGGGCGACCATGAAAAGCAAAGCCTCTGCCAGGGCTCAGGCTCCCTCTTGCACCTCAGAATTCCTGGCGCTCAGAGTGCCTGCCGCTCAAGACCCAGCGGCGCACGATCTTCTGCAGCTCCGCAGCCCGCGCCGGCTTGCCGAGATAGTCGTCCATGCCGGCGGCAAGGCAACGCTGCGGGTCCCCCTTCAGGGCGGCGGCAGTCATGGCCACAATGGGGATTTGCGCCTTTTCCCCGCCCAGGCTGCGGATCCGGGTAGTGGCCTCGAAGCCGTCCATCTCGGGCATCTGGCAATCCATCAAGACCAGGTCGAAGTCTTCCCCGGGCAACAGCTCGAGGGCCTGCCGCCCGTCGCAGGCGATGCGCACCGTGCAGCCCATCTTCTCCAGCATGGCCTGCGCGACCCTCTGATTGATGGGGTTGTCCTCGACGAGGAGTACGCGCGCGTCGAGATCGGCGCATGTACCCATCCCGCTCCCCGCACTCGACGGCGAAGCTTCCGGCCGGGGAGCTTGCTCGCCGTATCCTTCGGCGGGGTGCTCGCGATCCCGGCCGTCGGCGAGGGGAAGCGTCAGGCCGAGGGTGAAGACCGATCCCACGCCCTCGCGACTGCGCACCTCGAGCCGTCCGCCCATCCTCTCTGCGAGCAGCTTGGAGATGGCGAGCCCGAGGCCGGTGCCGCCGTAGCGGCGCGTCGTCGAGGCGTCCGCCTGGCTGAACTTCTCGAAGATGTTCTCGAGCTTCTCTTCCGGGATGCCGATTCCCGTGTCCCCGATCTCGATGCACAGGCCCGCGTGCTCCTCGCTTCGCTCCAGGAGCCGGCAGTCCACGTTCACCTCGCCCTCGTGCGTGAACTTGACGGCGTTGCCGACGAGGTTCATCAGGATCTGGTAGATGCGCCCGGCGTCGCCGATCAGCCGTGTGGGGCAGCCTTCCTCGACTTTCCAGCGTAGGCCCAGGCCCTTGTCCTGCGCCCGCGCGCGGAGGAGCTGGACGGTCTGCGCGATGGTCCGCGCCAGGTCGAAGGGCCGCGGCAGGAGGTCCATCTTGCCCGCCTCGATCTTCGAGAAGTCGAGGATGTCGCCCAGGATGGTCAGCAGCGAATCCGCGGCGGTACGCAGGGTCTCGACGTAGTTCCGCTGCTCGGAGTCGAGCAGCGTGTCGCCGAGCAGGTCCGCCATGCCGATGATGCCGTTCAGGGGCGTGCGGATCTCGTGGCTCATGCTGGCCAGGAATTCGCTCTTCGCCCTGCTGGCCGCCTCCGCCTCCTCCCTGGCGCGGCGCAGGGCCTGCTCGGCCGCCTTGCGCTCGGAGATGTCCCGCAGCGCGGCCAGCACGCAGTCGCGGCCGCCGATGACCGCCCGCCTCAGGGAGAGCTCCGCCCAGAAGACCTCGCCGCCTCTCCGGCGGGCCCGCCACTCCAGGAGCTGCGGGCCCTCCGAGACGGCGCGATCGATCCAGCCCTGCGCCACGTCGCGGGTGCAGACCTCGTCCTCCTGGCCGAAGTCGATGATGTCGAGGTGGAGCGCCTCCTCCTTCTCGTAGCCGAAGATCTCCTCGACCTTGCGGTTCACGTCGAGGATGCGCCCGCTTTCCCCTTCGAGGACGAAGATGGCGGCGCCCGAGTTGTCGAAGATCTCGCGATAGCTCTGCGCAGAGGTCTGGATGGCCTCCTCGGCCCGGGCCATCTGGATGACGTCCGCGGTGATGTTGGCCAGGTTCTCCAGGAGGGCGTCGTCTTCCAGGGTGATCTCGTGCTCGCTGAAGAGCGCCAGCACGCCGAGCGGGCGCCCCTCCTCCGAGAGCAGGCGATAACCCGCGAAGGCGGTCAGTCCCAGCTCGGCCGCCCACTCCTGGTTGTGCACGCGGGGGTCGTTGACGACGTCGTTCGTGATGAACCTCGGCTCGTCACCGGCGGCGACGCGGCCGATCTTGTAGCAGCCGAAGGGCACGCGGGCGTGGACCTCGCCATCGATATGCGTGTAGCGGCCCGAGCTGGCCATGAGGTGCAGACAATGGTCCCGGTAGTTGCAGACGTGGGGGCCCTCGTCGAGCTCCGCGTGGATGCAGCCCCCGTCGCAGCGATCGCCGTTGCGGATCACCCAGATGCGGGCGAAGTCGGCCCCGAAGATCTCCAGGACGTCGTCGGTGATCCTCCGCAGCCTCGCCTCGAAGTCCTGCTCGTAGAGCAGGGCCTCCTTCAGCCGGTTGAGCTGGGAGAGCCTCCGCTTGGAGATCGGCAGGTCGCTGGGCTCGAAGCCGCATCCATCAGCAAGGGAAGCGTTCTCATCCTGGCTTGCTGGGACAGACTCCGACGCATTCCCCCGCGAGGACTGGTCCTCGATGAGATCGTGGACCGCCTTCCGCAGGGCGAGTGCCCTCCCGGGGTCGGCGAGGGCCTCCCGCTCGGAGAGCAGCTCGATCACGCGCTGGGCAAGATCGGAGGACGTCAATTCGGCTCCTTGCTCTGACCGGTCGGGACCTATAGGGTCCCCGGACGCAGGGCTTTCCGTGCCCTTCGTCTCATGCAATGATTCGGCTTGAAATCGCGGAAGCTTTACGGAAAATCCACCCCTGACGGGCAGATACGGGAAGTCCGGGCACTGCAATGCCGCGATGCTCCCGTTCCGCCGGTCGAATCCCCCCTATGGGCCACGGAGGTCAAGCATGAAGGCGGTGCGCATCCACGAGCATGGCGGCCTCGACGCCCTGAGGATCGAGGATCTGCCGGACCCCCAGGCCGGGCCTAGCCGGCTCCTGGTCGAGATCAAGGCGGCGGGGATCAATCATCTCGACACCTGGGTGCGCCGGGGCGTGCCGGGACACCGCTTTCCCTTGCCCATCACGCCGGGCTCGGACGGGGCGGGTGTGGTGGTGGAGGTCGGCGCGGGAGTGGACGGCTTCGCGGCGGGCGATCGTGTGGCCGTGGCCCCGGGTTACTCCTGCGGGCGCTGCGAGGCCTGCCTCTCTGGCAAGGACCATTACTGCCGCCACTACGGCATCTACGGCGAGAGCTGCGACGGCACTGACTGCGAACTCTTCCCTCTCCCTGTCGCGAACGTCCTGCCCCTGCCCGACTCGCTCTCCTTCGAGGAGGCCGCCGCCGTGCCGCTGGTCTTCCTGACCGCCTGGGAGATGCTCGTGGCCAAGGCCGGTATCCGCGAGGGGGACACGGTGCTGGTGCACGCAGCCGGCAGCGGCGTTGGCAGCGCAGCGATCCAGGTCGCGCGCTACTTCCGGGCGCGGGTCATCGCCACCGCCGGCGGCGAAGCCAAGCTGGCGAAGGCGCTGGAGCTGGGCGCGGAGGACGCAGTCGACTACCGCGAGCAGGACTTCGTGGCGGAGGTCCGCCGACTCACCGGGAGGCGCGGCGCGGACATCGTCGTCGACCACGTGGGCGCCGACACCCTGCCCGGCAGCCTGCGCTGCCTGGCTCCCGGCGGGCGCGTGGTGTGCTGCGGCGCCACCAGCGGGCCGGAGCTCCGCGCGGACCTACGTCCCATCTTCTTCAAGAACCTCGCGATCCTCGGCAGCACTATGGGCAGCCGGGGGACCTTGCCGCGCATCCTCTCGCTCGTGGCGGACGGGGCCTTCCGGCCGGTGATCGACCGAGTCCTGCCGCTCGCCGAGGTGGCCGAGGCCCACCGGCTCATCGCCGCGCGCGAGCAGTTCGGGAAGATCGTCCTCACGCCCTGACGGGCGCTGCGCGCCGCTCGTTTGTCATGTGACAAAACCAGAGCGAGACCGTGCGGGGCTATTGCCACGTGGCAAAAGTGCGGCGGGGGCTCGGCGGGGTGCTATCGCCACGTGGCGACTCCGGGCACGGCTCCCCTGGGCTCAACCCTCAGATCGGTACCAACTTTGCATGGTAAGGAAAGGCTGGGTACTCCCCTCGCTCATCTCTCCTGCGATCCGCCGTTGAGGTATTCCGAGACTTTGCCAGAAGCACCCCTCTCCGTTGCCATTGAGTCCATCGAGTCGTTGATCTTTCACGTCCGAGGGCATCGGGTCATGCTTGATTCCGACCTGGCGAGACTCTATGGAGTGGAAACCAGAGTCCTCACTCAGGCGGTGAGGCGGAACCTTCGGCGCTTCCCTCCCGACTTCATGCTTCTCCTTACAAATCAAGAATATGCAGACTTGAAATCACAGTCTGTGATTTCAAGATCTTGGGGAGGCAGGCGGAGTATGCCCAACGCATCAGAGAAACGGAGGATCGGCTTTTCTCCGAGAGATCGATCGGAGTAGGAGGGGAAACCCAAGTAAGACACTACCGACTTCAGGGGCGATAGGGATGCGGCGGGGCGCTGTGGAAGCGGCCGGCGAGGGTTGCGTTCTTGGGCGAGCCCGCGTTCTCGGTCGCGCGCGCGCCTTCGCCCTCTTCCGGCGTGAAGGTGTAGGTGCTCGCGTCGCAGGAGCACTCGCGATCGTCCCAGAGGAAGATCACTGTGCGTCCCACCTCCCAGTAGTACCAGGTCTCGGTGAACAGGTGGCTGTCCTGTTGAAGCTCGGTCTGCTCCGGCTCGCCCCATTGGACGAGGATGCGGTCCTGCTCCTGCTCGCAGCGCTTGCACGCGCAGCCGGCCAGGATGAGCAGTGCGGGGAGTGTCAGTATAACAAGAAGCAGTAGGAGTTTACGGCTGGATTGCATGGCCGAAAGCTATCCCGCGCGTGGCGGAAAAGCAAGCGCGCTTCACGGTAGGAAGTGGGCGCGGACGGCGGCGGCGAGGCCGGACTCGTTGTAGGGGGGAGCCACATGGTCGGCCGCCGAGCGCACGGACTCGGGCGCATTCGCCATGGCCACGCCGAGGCCGACCCTGCGGATGAGTTCCAGATCGTTATGGCCGTCGCCGATGGCGCCGCAACGCGCGGGGTCGTAGCCGCGCAGGCAGCAGTAGTCCGCGAAGGCGTTCTCCTTGGCGACGTCCCGGTGGAAGGCCTCCAGGAAAAAGGCCGGAGGGCCGCCGGCCCAGGCGATCAATCCCTGCAGGGCCACGCGGGCCGTCGGCAGCGCCAGGACCTCCATGGCCTCGCGCGCGGGATCGATTCTCTCGCGGTAGTCGATTGTCGCGAGGGCCAGGGGGTCGACGTCCAGGTGCGTGGCCAGGTCGTCGACGCGGCGCAGGCTGTCGGGGTCCCCGTCCTCGCGAGCACGGATGCTGAGATAGAGGGCGAAACGCGGGTTGGCCGGCTCGCGCTCGTAGAGCAGGGCGGCGCCGCGCTCGTGGCTGTCGAAGAGCAGGGGCTCCAGGCTGTACTCGCGGTAGACGGCCAGCACGCGAGCGGCCTCGGCCCGCGGCAGGTGCCGCGAGGCCAGCAGTCGCCCGCTGCCTCCCTCGATCACCAACGCGCCGTTCTGCAATATGAGATCACTCGCCGCGAGTTCCGCGTCCCCCGCCCGCGCCAGCACGCTGCGAGCCGAGACCTCGTTGCGCCCCGTGCAGATCAGCACCCGCGTGCCTGCCTCGCGCAGCTCGCGCAGCGCCGCCAGGTTCTCGGCGCTCACCGGCTGATCGAAGTCCTGGTAGTTGCTGATCAGGGTGCCGTCCAGATCGACGGCGAGCACCTGCAGGGGGAGCTTCGGGGACACGGTCGTCCTTTCGCCGGCGCCTTAAGCGGACAGGGGTCGGGGTGGAGCGCGGCGCCGCGGGCCAAGATACGCCGCACGGAACCAATGTAGGCCGGCGGCGGCGGGCTGCCAAGATCCCGCGCTCAAGTCCGTTGTGGAACTAACCGATTTCTGTTAGGCAAGGGTGGTGCTCACACCGACGCGGGAAAGGCAGGAGCCCATGGAAGGCAAGATAGAAGCGATCGGCGTTCTCACGGGCGGCGGCGACGCCCCCGGACTCAACGCAGTGATCCGCGCCGTGGTGCGCACGGCGGTGGGCCACCACGGCTGGGATGTCATCGGCTTCCTGGACGGCTACGCCGGCCTCGTGCAGAAGCGCTCCCGCAAGCTGGAGATGGACGACGTCTCCGGCATCCTCACCCAGGGCGGCACGATCCTGGGCACGAGCAACATCGCGAATCCCTTCGCCTGGCCCGTAGGCGAGGGCGACGAGCGGACGACCGTCGACCGCAGCCAGGAGGCCGTGAGCTACGTGCGCAGCCTGGGCCTGGACGCGCTCGCCTGCATCGGCGGCGACGGCACCTTGTCCATCGCCGACGGCCTGCGCGGCCTGGGCATCCCGGTCGTGGGCATCCCCAAGACCATCGACAACGACCTCTACGAGACCGACCAGACCTTCGGCTTCGACACGGCCGTTTCCATCGCCACCGAGGCGCTGGACCGCATCCACACGACCGCCCAGAGCCACCACCGCGTGATGGTGGTGGAGGTCATGGGCCGCAACGCCGGCTGGCTGGCCCTGCACTCCGGGCTCGCCGGCGGCGGCGACATCATCCTGCTGCCGGAGATCCCCTACAACATCGGTTCGATCTGCGAGAAGATCGTCACGCGCAACCGCGCGGGGCGGCCCTTCAGCATCGTCGTCGTGGCCGAGGGGGCGAAGCCCGAGGGCGGCGAGCAGGTAGTGGCGCGGGTAGTCGAGGACAGCCCCGACCCCGTGCGCCTCGGCGGCGTGGGGCATCTGGTGGCCAAGCAGATCGAGGACGAACTCAAGCTGGAGACGCGGGTCACGGTGCTCGGACACCTCCTGCGCGGCGGCACCCCCACCGCCTTCGACCGCGTGCTCGCCAGCCGCCTGGGCTCGGAGGCCGTACACCTGCTCGCCCGCGGCGAGTCGGGGCGCATGGTCTGCCTGCGCGGCGGCGACATCGGCAGCGTCGAGATCGAGAAGGTCGCCAACCGCCAGCGCCTCGTCCCGCTGGACCATCCCCTGCTGCGCCTGGGCCGCGAGACCGGCATCTGCTTCGGCGAGTGAGCGGCCGCCGCGCGCGGCGCTGCCCTCTTTTGACGGCCGCGGTGAAATCCTGTAAAATATCAATGGATTAGCGTCCGGCTTCCCCATTCGGTCGAGTTCCGTCATTGAAGGAGACGCCTTGCACCCGCTCAGACCGCGCGCCGGTTATATTATGGCCGCCCTCCCGGCAAGGCTGCGCCTGGCGGCGCAGCCAAATCCCTTTAATCGCCCCACGCGGATTGTCCTGTCCATGGCCGGGGAGGCGCGCGCGGAGCTGAACATCCACATCGTGGCCAGCAAGCTGGTATTGCTGCGCTGAGGAGTATTCGTCGCGGGCCCGAATCCGTGACAAGGAGGTGCGATGACTGCAGAGAATTGCCACGCAGGTGCCGAAGCGCGCTCCCGCCTTGTCTGGAGTCGCCGTCCCTCTCGGCGCGTGCTCGAGCTGCTCGCCGCCCTCTGCCTGCTCGCCTCGATCGACGGCGCGGCGTTGGCCCAAGAGGACTGCGAGATCTACGAGGACCATGTCCTGCTCGAGAACACCACGATGTACAGTACGAATCTCCCCGTGCGCATCGAGCTGGAAGGCTATCTCGCGATCATCACGGGCGGCATCTACAGCGAGTGGGGCAACGAATGGCCCGGCATCGACATCTTTTCCCTCGCAGACCCATCCGCGCCCGAGCTGCTCGGCAGTATTACTGTCTCGCTGCCGCGCGACGCGAAGCCCCGCGGCGACTACGTCTTCCACTTCCAGCCTGGCACCTGGAACGAGGATCCGGCGCTCCGGGTGCTCGACATCAGCGATCCCAGCGCGCCCGTTCAGCTCCCGGGCGAGGCGACCCTGATCGGCGAGGGCATGCGCATCTGCCTGGACGGCGACCTCGTCTACGTGGTCACCGACTTCGGGTACCTGATGATCTTCGACGCGAGCGACCCGTACACGATCGTCGAGCTGGGAAGCATCTTCCTGGGTCCCGACGCCCTCCTCGGCGTCGACGTCGCCTGGGGGCACGCCTTCATCACGAACGACGCGGGCGGCTTCGGCGCTGGCCTGCTCGAGGTCGTGGACGTGGCCGATCCCGCCGCGCTGCTTCACGTGAACACCCTCAATCTTGTCGACGACTTCTCGGAGGTCGAGGTCGGCGGGGACCACGTCTTCGTGGCAGGCGATGGGCTGAAGACCTTCCTCTGGCAGGGCGCGGGACAGTTGGAGCTCCAGGGCGACGTGCCCATCAGCGAATACGGCCACAATCCCATCCTGGACCTCGACCTGAGGGGCACGCTAGCGGCTCTGATCAGCGGCGGTGGCATGTATCTCGAGAACGTCGGCGTCCCGGCCGAGCCCCAGCGCCTGCTGGAGCTCGGGATGGGCTCGCACGGGGACGGCCGGTCCGTGGCGCTGACGGACGAACACTGCTTCGTCCTGCGCGGCTACCTCGACGGCTGGGACATCCCCCCCACAGAGTGGCCGGTCGGCATCATCCAGAGCCTGCGCCTGGGCGATCTCGGCTGGGCGGAGCTGCCCTGGAGCGCACCCGTCTCGCCCGTGAGCATGCGACTGGCCGAAGACGGCACGACGCTCTACGCCGTCGAGTGGGAGCGCTTCGTGGAGCTGGACATCAGCGATCCCTCCGCGGCCGTCGTCACGCGGGAACTTCCCCTCATCGCCCACTACGGCGGCCTGGGCCAGGAAGGCGGCGTCGCCTGCGTGAACTGGAACGACGACGAGAGCATCGACTGGGGCTTCCAGGTGATCGACCTGGAGAGCTTCGAGGTCGTCGCTCAGGTCCACGGCCCAGAGTGGGGCAGGCTGAACTCCTGCGAGATTCGAGATGGCTTCGCCTTCATGGCCGCGATGATCGGGGGCTTCTACGTCTTTGATCTCTCCGATCCCGCCCAGCCGGTCAAGGAGGGCTACTTCGACCACTTCGCCGATGACGTGGACCTGCGGGGCGACCACGCCTTCGTGCTCTCCCATGGTTTGCTCTACATCTACGACATCAGCGATCCCCGCGAGATCTTCCCGGTCGAGATCTGGCCGATGCCCGTCTCGGGTCTCGGCACCGAGCTGAGCCTCGCGGGCGACTACGGCTACATGGGGGTCGAGTACGGGCTGCTCGCTACACTCGATCTGAGCAATCCCGTGCAGCCCACGCTGGTCGACACGCTGCACCTCGGCGGCGAGCCCAACTGGCTGGATATGAGCGGACCCCTGGGCCTCGCGGCGGTACCCTTCGACCAGCAGCACCTCTATCTGCTGGACCTCACGCAGCCGACCGCGCCGCTCGTGGTGGGCAACGTGGCAGGGGACTACGAGGACGTGCTCGTCGCGCCGGGCTGCCTCTTGGCCGTGGAGGATGGCGGGCTTCTCCAGCTCGGCCCGCTGCCCTGCTGGGTCACCGCCGCGCCGGAGACGCCGGTGCTCGACGCGGCGCGGCGCCTGCTGCCGCCCCATCCCAACCCCTTCAACCCGAAGGTCACGCTGAGCCTGCGCCTGCTCGCGAGTGGTCCCGTGAACCTCGCTATCCACGACGTGACCGGGCGGAGGCTGCGCGAGCTGATGGTCGGCGAGTTGCCGGCGGGCGAGTACGCCTTCGACTGGGACGGCTGCGACGCGCGCGGTGCGCCCGTTGCGTCGGGGGTTTACTTCGCGCGTCTGGAGAACATGGCGGGGGTGGAGGCGGTGAAGCTAGTCCTGCTTCGCTGACGGGTAGAACTCTCGCACTGCTTCGTCGGCACGTGATCCCGTATGGCATCGAAGTGCTCGAAGACCGGGCCTTGGAGCTCCCCGTCCTCGAAGCCGAGAAAGCGGGTTATCCTTATTGCTCCATGCCCTTGAAGAGCCCGATGAGCAGTCCGCTGGGATCGCGGAACAGCGCGCTGCTGCCGACGTTCGGGATCTCCATCGGCGGCATGACGATCTCGCCTCCCATCGACACAGCCTTGTCCAGGTAGGCTTTCAAGTCGTCGACCTCGACGTAGAAGGTCGCGTAGGGGTCCGTGCCCTCGGGTGCGCCACCGATGCCGCCGCCGATGCAGCCCTTCTCGCCGGCCGCGGCGACAAGGCCGTAGTCGCCGCCCTCCCACATCTGGATCTCCCAGTCGAAGAGCTTGCTGTAGAACTCACGGGTCTGCCCCCCATCGTCGCCGATGACCTCGAAGTGGATGACTGGTCGCGCCATGATCCGCCTCCTCTCGATCGGAAACGAGTAAGCCACTCCTCCTCGCGCACTCGCGAGGCGGAAGGCGAGGATAGCCGATTTTCGCGCGGGGGACCAGGGGCCGGCCCTGGCGGACTGCGTATGAAAGTGGTAAGCGGTGTTAACGCGTTGCTAGCGCCGGCGCCGCGCGAGCGCTAGGGGTGTGAGTAGAGAATGCGGAAGCGGCGGATGCCGACGTCGGGGTCCCGGTCATCCCGCACACGGAGGTCCTCGAAGCGCAGTTCTTCCAGTCCCGCGTCTTCGAGGGCGCGCAGCTCCGCGCGCGTCAGTGGCCAGGGCGGACCGCCTAGGTCCTGGTCGGGCTCGCGGCCGCGGCAGATCAGGAGCAGCCGGCCGCCGGGGGCGACGAGTTCGGGCATGAGCCGCACGGCCTCCAGCCTGATGTCCGCGGACAGCGATTGCAGGGTGTAGACCTCGGCGACGAAGTCGAAGGAGCGACGCCATTCGCGGGGCAGGTCGAAGAGGTTCGCGACGCGGTAGTCGACGGGCGAATCGGGGAAGCGCTCGCGGGCCCAGGCGATGGCGCTGGGTGCGAGGTCGAAGGCGTTCACCTCAAAGCCGAGCCGGGCCAGCTCCTCGGCGTCGTCGCCCAGGCCGCAGCCGGGCACGAGGGCACGGAGCCCGTCGCCGCGGGGGCGCTCGCGCTCGAGCCATTCCATGATGAAGCGATTGGGTCGCAGGTTCGCCCAGGGCACCTGCTCGGCGTCCCGGCCGGCGTCTGCGTAGAGGGGCTCGAACCAGCCCGTTCCCTCTCGGAGCGAGCCCGCCTCCGCTTCATTGCGATCGTCCTTCGCGGACATGCGCCAACTCCTTGCATCGAAGCCGGACCTCGATCGGCCCGGCTTGCCACGATTGTACCCGGGTACAAGAGCGAAGGGAAGGCCGGCCAGGTCTCTTATTGCGGTGCTTCGATTTGCCGGATCTTGAGCGCGAGGCCGATCACGAGGACGGTGAGGATGAGGGTCGACAGTGCGAGCCCGTTGCGGCGGAAGCGCAGGCGCTCGCGGGCGCTCGCGCCGGCCACCTCGGCGCTCTCGACCAGTTCCAGCCCGGCGCGGGTGTCTTCGAGCACTTCGTCCTCGTCGAAACTGTGCACGCGGGTCCGCGCCTTGATCAGATGTTGACGCGCGCCCGACAGGTCGAAGAGCGCATCGGTGACCGGCATACCCTTGATCTCCACCTCGCGGAGGGATGCCTCGGCCAGGTCGTGTCTCTCCGCCAGCTCCGTGAGGGTGGCAAACATGGCGGCCGCGGTCTCCACGCCCGACGTGCCGTCGTCCTCGTCGTGGCAGTCCAGGCAGATGGACTCGCCGTCCACGTCGAGCATCGTGTCGTCTGGCTTGGCGATGTCATGGTTACCATGGCAGGCCTCGCACTCGGGGATCTCCTCCTCGGCGTAGGCGTCGGCATGGACGCTGCCCAGGAAGTACTCCAGGTTCTGCACGTGGCAGAGCCCGCAGACGCGGGACAGGCTGCTCACATCGGGCGGCACGGCGCCGTGGTTGCCGTGGCAGTCGTTGCAGCTCGGGCTGCCGATCTCGCCCTTCTCGAGCAGAGCCCGGCCGTGCACGCTCTCCCGGAACAGCCGCAGCTGGTTCGTGGGCAGGCCCGTGCCGGCCATATACTTGGGATCCGCGTGGCAGGCGCCGCAGGTCTCGGGCAGGTTGATGGGATGCACCGTGGACTTCCGGTCGTCGGACGGGCGGATGTTGTGTACGTCGTGGCAGTCGGTGCAGATGGCCACCGTCTCGTCGCCCATTCTCAGCTTCTGACCGTGCCGACTGGTCCAGTACTTCTCGACCTGGTCGACGGGCATGCCTGGATTCCAGACGCGCATGTATTCGGGGTCGCTGTGGCAACGCCCGCAGAACTCGGGGATCTCGCTCCGCTCGGGGGGGCTGAGCCAGCCGCGGTCCGGGTCCATGGCCACGTCCTCGTCGTCCGAACCGGGATCTCCGCCGTGGCAGTCGTGGCAGGCGAGCCCTTTCCGGATGTGCACGTCCATGTGGATATTCTGGGTGGGTGCCCGCGCCTCGTCGTCCTCGTGGTTGACGTGGCAGTTCACGCAGCTGTTGTTCTTGAGCAGGTCCTGTACGCGTGCCGCGTCCATGTCCGAGGCCGGGGCCGGAGCCGCCGACGCGATCAGCAGAAGCGCCCAGGCCATGGCCCCCGGAAGGAATGCCGCAATGCGCGTGTGCCGGTCTCGTTCCATGGCTCCTACTCCAGGACGTAGCCCAGGATGGTCATGACGACGATGAAGGCGAGTGCGAGGATGCCGAAGTAGGTCATCCTCCGTCCGCGGCGGCCGCCCTTGCGGGCAGGATCCCAGAACGGCAGCAGCGCCCAGAGCAGCCCGGCCAGACCGAAGCCCAGCACGCCGAGCACCTCGCCCTCGACGTGCAGGATCTCCGGCGGCAGGAACTTGAGCGCCTGGAACATGAACATGAAGTACCACTCGGGACGAATCCCTGGCAGTGGCGGCGCGAAGGGCTCCGCCTTCTCGCCCAGGTGCCAGTGGAAGGGCCCCCAGCCGTCGGGGAAGAAGACGGCCAGCAGCGCGAGCACGTTGAGCACGATGAGCCAGAGCAGGAGGTCGCGCAGGGCGAAGTTGGGGAAAAAGGGCATCGTCTTTCGGGCGGCGGGGTTCTCCGTCCACGCCTCCGGCTCGGCCATGCCCTGGCGCTGGATAAAGAGCATGTGCAGCCCCAGGACCAGCACGAAAATCCCCGGCAGCATTGCCACGTGGATGCCGAAGAAGCGGCTCAGCGTGGCCCCGCTCACGTCCTCGCCCCCGCGCAGCAGGATCAGGAGCGGCTTGCCGACCACAGGAATGGCGCCCACGATGCCCGTGCCCACCTTGGTGGCGAAGAAGGCCAGCTCGTTCCAGGGCAGCAGGTAACCGCTGAAGCCGAAGGCCATGGCCAGCACGAGGAGTACGAAGCCCGACAGCCAGGTCAGCTCGCGAGGCTTCCGGTAGCCCTTCAGGAAGAAGACGCTGAACATGTGGATGAATGCGGCGAGGATGAAGAGGTTCGCCGACCAGCTGTGGATGGAGCGGATTAGCCAGCCGAACTCCACCTCGGTGAGCAGGAAACGCACGCTCTCGTAGGAGCTGTCCACGCCGGCCTTGTAGTAGAAGAGCAGCAGGATGCCAGTGATGACCTGGATGAGGAAGAAGAAGAGGCTGACGCCGCCGAAGTAGAGCCAGGGCATGTGCCCCGTCACCGGCACTTCCTTGTGGGACATGAAGTCCAGGAAGTCCCGGATCTGGTAGCGCTCGTCCAGCCAGCGGAGCAGCCTGCTCTCGCGCAAGCTAGGCCTCCTTGGACACGTGGATGTCGCCGTTTTCGTCGATGTCCACCCGGAAGGAATCGAGCGGCCGCGGCGGCGGACCGCCGACGTTGATGCCGTTCAGGTCATAGCGGCCGTTGTGGCAGGCGCACCAGATCTGCTGGCGCTCGCGGCTGTACTGGACCGTGCAGTCGAGGTGGGTGCAGATCGCGTCGTAGGCTTTGAGCTGTCCGTCGGGCGTGTGCACGAGGAGGCCGGGCCTGCGCCCGAACTTGAACACCATGCCGCTGTCGGGGGGAAGCTCGTTCACGTGGGCGACCTTGAGGCTGGTCACCACGGCCTCTCTGATTTCGGGGGGACGGAAGTAGCGCATGACGGGGTAGAGCACCGTGCCCAGCCAGGCGAAGACGCTCGTACCGAGGAGGACGTTCAGGAATCCCCTTCGCGTCACCTTCTCACCGCTTGCGGCCATGCGCGCTCCTGGGTTTTAATAGGGACGCAGTTTCTGTTTTCTGCTCAGCGAGTAGCTGAGGCTCTCCAGGGCGATGGAGAGATTCACGTTACGGATGTAGATCTCGTCGGGCGCCAAGAGCTTGCTGGGGGAGAAGTTCAGGATGCCCTCGATGCCGGCGGCCACGAGACGGTCGGCCACCTCCTGCCCGCTCGCCGACGGCACGGCGATGATCCCCACCCGCGATCCGTGCTCCTTTACGATGCGGTCGAGGTCGTCCATGGAATGGATCGGCACGCCGTCCCAGTCCCGCCCGACCTTCTCCGGGTTGGAATCGAAGATGGCGGTGATGTTGAAGCCCTGGGCCCGGAACTCCTCGTACTGGAAGAGCGCGTGTCCGAGGTTCCCCGCCCCCACCAGCACCAGGCTCCACTCGTGATCGATCCCCAGGATCTCGGCGATGCTCCGCTGTAGCCCCTCCACCTGATAGCCCAGCCCGCGACGGCCGAAGCTGCCGAAGCTGGAGAAGTCCTTGCGTACCTGGGCGCTGGTCGTGCCGCAGCGATCCGCCAGCCCTTCGCTGGAGACCGTCTCCACGTCTTCCCCACCGAGATCCTGGAGGATTCGGTAATAGTTCGACATGCGGCGGACCGTCGCCTCGCTGATCCCTTCCCGGCGATGCATATTACCCGAACTCTCGCCTCTCACGCTTTCCCTCCACGGCTCGTGTCGTCCTAACTCTCTTCGATCTCGCCATTGGCCCGATCCTGGGGGATGAGGGCCACGGACACCACCTTGTCCCCCTCATCGAGCGATACGATCTTCACGCCCTGCGTGTTGCGTCCGATCACGGAGATGCCCTTCACCGCCTGCCGGATCATCACTCCGCCGCGCGTGATGAGGATGATCTCGTCGTCCTCGCGGAGCGCGAGCGCGGCGATCACGGGGCCGTTCCGCTCGGAGGTCTTGATGTCGATCACGCCGAGCCCGCCGCGGCCCTTCACGGGATAATCCGACAGCGGGGTGCGCTTGCCGTAGCCGTTCTCCGTCACGGTGAGCAGGTAGTCGTGACCGCCGACGATCACGGAGTCCACCACGCGGTCCCCCTCGCCGCGCAGGTTCACGGCGCGTACGCCGCGGGCGCTGCGGCCCATGGGGCGCAGGAGGTCGCTCGCGAAGCGGAGGCTGCGTCCACCGGACTTGGCCAGGACTGCCTCCTCGCCGGGCCCGACGAGGGCAGCGCGCACGAGGTGGTCGCCCTCGCGCATGCCCTGGGCAATGATGCCGTCTCGGCGCCGTGTGGCGAAGTCCGCCAGGGGTGTGCGCTTGGCCTGGCCCAGGGCCGTCGCCAGGAGCAGCCAGCGGTCGGGCTCGCCGAAGTCGTGCACACGGACGAAGTCGCGCGGTTTCTCACCGTTGCGCAGGCGGAGGAGGTTCACGAGCGCCTTGCCGCGGGAGGTCCGAGCGCCCTGGGGCAGCTCCCAGACCTTGAGCTGATAGACGCGGCCGAGGTTCGTGAACACGAGCAGGGTGTCGAGGGTCGAGGCCACCATGACGTGTTCGATGAAGTCTTCCTCCCGTGAGGCCATACCTTTGACGCCGCGCCCTCCGCGGCGCTGACGGCGGTAGATATCCAGCGGGGTGCGCTTGACGTAGGCCTCGTGGGTGATGGTGATGACCATGTCCTCTTCGGCGATGAGGTCCTCCGCCTCGAAGTCGTCCAGGGCCGGCGCGATCTCCGTCCGCCGGGCGTCGGAGTGGCGCTCCCCGAGCTGGGTCAGCTCATCGCGGATCAGGTCGAGCACGAGATTGCGGTCGGCCAGGATGGCGCGGTAGCGCTCGATGCTGCGCTGCAGCTCCTCGTACTCGGCCTCCAGCTTGCTGCGTTCCAGCCCGGTGAGGCGCCCCAGACGCATGTCGAGGATGGCGCCCGCCTGCAGCTCGCTCAGGCTGAAGCTCTCCATGAGCCGCTTCCGCGCTTCCTCGCTGTCGGCGCTGGTCTTGATGAGCCGCACCACCTCGTCGATGTTCTCCACCGCGACGAGCAGCCCCTGAACGATGTGCGCGCGCTGTTCGGCCTTGCGTAGGTCGAACTTCGTGCGCCGGACGATCACCTCTTCGCGGTGGCTCAGGAACTCCTGCATGAGCTCCCGCAGGCCGCACTGACGGGGCTGGCCGCCCACGAGGGCGAGCATGTTCGCATTGAAGGCCTGCTGCAGGGGCGTGTGCTTGTAGAGCTGGTTGAGGATCACCTGTGGCTGCGCGTCCTTCTTCAGGTCGATGACGACGCGCATGCCCTCGCGGTCCGATTCGTCGCGGATGTCGGAGATACCCCGCACCCTGTCCGAGCGCACCAGCTCGGCGACCTTCTCGATCAGCATCGCCTTGTTGACCTGGAAGGGGATCTCCGTGATGACGATGTGTGAGCGGCCGCCGCGCGTCTCCTCCTCGATTTCGGCCCGTCCCCGCACGAGGATGCGCCCGCGCCCGGTCGTGTAGGCCTGGCGAATGCCGTCCCTGCCGTGGATGATCGCGCCCGTGGGGAAGTCGGGGCCGCGAACATGCTCCATCAGCTCGTGGACGTCGATGTCGGGATCCTCCATGAGGGCGAGGAGTCCGTCCACCAGCTCACCGAGGTTGTGGGGCGGGATGTTCGTGGCCATGCCCACGGCGATGCCAGAGGTGCCGTTCATGAGCAGGTTGGGCACCACAGATGGCAGCACGGACGGCATCATGCGGCTGTCGTCGTAGTTGGGGACGAGGTCGACGGTCTCCTTGTCCAGGTCCTGCAGCAGCTCGGAGGCGACGGCCGTCATCCGCGCCTCGGTGTAGCGCTCGGCCGCTGCGGAGTCGCCGTCGACGGACCCGAAGTTCCCCTGGCCATCCACCAGCGGGTAGCGCAGCGAGAAATCCTGCGCCATGCGGACCAGGGCGTCGTAGACCGCCGAGGTGCCGTGCGGATGGTAGTTGCCGGTGGTGTCGCCCGTGATCTTGGCGCTCTTGCGGTAGGGGCGGCCCGGCGCGAGGTTCAGGTCGTTCATGGCCGTCAGGATGCGCCGCTGTACGGGCTTGAGCCCGTCGCGCGCGTCTGGAATGGCCCGCGAGATGATGACCGACATCGAATAGGCCAGATAGGAGCGCTTCATCTCCTTTTCGATGTCGATCGAGATGATCCTCTCACCCGTTGTCATGTCACTCCTCGCTGCGTCGGATCAGATGTCCAGGTCGCCGACGGTATCACCGTAGGTCTCGATGAACTGCCGCCGCAGCTCCACCTCGTCTCCCATGAGGATGGTGAAGATGCGGTCCGCCTCCACGGCGTCGTCCAGGTTGACCTGGAGCACGGTGCGGCTCTCAGGGTCCATCGTCGTCTCCCAGAGCTGGGAGGGATTCATCTCACCCAGGCCCTTGTAGCGCTGCAGGGTGATCTTCTTCGAGTCGCCGCCGAGCTGCTTCACCTTCTCCTCGCGCTCGGCGTCGTCGTAGGCGTAGACCTCCACCTTGCCCTTTTTGAGCTGGTAGAGGGGCGGCTGGGCGATGAAGATGCGGCCTTCCTCGAGCAGCTCTGTCATCTTGCGGTAGAAGAAGGTGAGTAGGAGCGTGCGGATGTGCGCTCCGTCCACGTCCGCGTCCGTCATGATGATGATCTTGCCGTAGCGCAGCTTGCCGGAGTTGAACTCGTCGCCGAAGCCGGCGCCGATGGCCGTGATGATCATCCGGATCTCGTCGTTGGACAGGACCTTGGTGGACGTCGCCTTCTCGACGTTCAGCGGCTTGCCCTTCAGGGGTAGGATGGCCTGGAAGCTGCGGTCGCGCCCCTGCTTCGCGCTGCCGCCCGCGCTGTCGCCCTCGACGAGGTAGAGCTCGCACTTCTCCGGGTCCTTCTCGCTGCAGTCCGCGAGCTTGCCGGGCAACGTGCCGCTGTCCAGGGCGCTCTTTCGCCGGGCCATGTCCCGCGCCTTGCGCATCGCCTCTCGCGTCTTCGCCGTCGACACGCACTTCGAGAGGATCGCCTTGGCGGCGGCGGGATTCTCGCCCAGGTAGTCGCTGAAGCGCGTGTTGATCACACTCTCGACGGCGCTCCGCACCTCGCTGTTGCCGAGCTTGGCCTTGGTCTGCCCCTCGAACTGAGGTTCGGAGAGCTTCACGCTCACCACGGCGGTCAGGCCCTCTCGCACGTCGTCGCCGCTGAGGCTCGTCTTGCCGTTGTTCTTGCTTTCGCGCTGCAGGTAGGCGTTGAGCGTGCGTGTCAGCGCGCTGCGGAAGCCCGACAGGTGCGTGCCGCCATCGTGGGTGTGGATGTTGTTGGCGAAGGAGAAGACGTTGTGCGTGAAGCCCTCGTTGAACTGGATCGCCACCTCCACACGCACGCCCTCGCGCTCGGTCTCCACGTAGAAGGGTGGATCGTGAAGCGGGTTCTTGCCCTTGTTCATGAACTGTACGAACTGGACGATGCCGCCGTCGTACTTGAACTCCCGCTTGCTCGTGTCCCGCTCGTCGTGCACGCGGATCGAGAGGCCGCGGTTCAGGTAGGCCAGCTCCCGCAGGCGGCTGGAGAGCGCGTCGAAGCGGAACTCCGTGGTCTCGAAGATCTCCGGGTCGGGCATGAACTGGATCACGGTGCCGCGCTGCTCCACCGTCTCCGCGCCCGAGATCACGCGCACCGGCGCCACGGGAACGCCGCGGCGGTACTCCTGGAACCAGGCCTGCCCGTCGACGAAGACTGTGGCCTTTAGCCACTGCGACAGGGCGTTGACCACGCTCACGCCGACGCCGTGCAGGCCGCCGGAGACCTGGTAGCTCTTGTTGTCGAACTTCCCGCCGGCGTGGAGGAGCGTCATCACCACCTCGAGCGAGCTCCTGCCCTCGGTAGGGTGATCGCTCACGGGGATGCCGCGGCCGTCGTCGGTGACGCGCACCGACCCGTCGTCGAGAATCTCGACGAGGATGTCGTCGCAGTGGCCGGCCATGGCCTCGTCCACGGAGTTGTCCACGACCTCGTAGACGAGATGGTGTAGACCGTCGGAGCTCGTGCCTCCGATATACATGGCCGGACGCTTGCGGACGCCTTCCAGCCCCTTCAGAACCTGGATGTTGCTGGACCCGTAGGACTCGCTCATCTTGTTGTTGCTTTCTCTTTGCTGTTCTTATTCGTGCCGACTCAATGCTCGGTGAAGCGGATGTCACGCACGCGGCCGGGGCCCAGCGCCTCCTCGTAGCCCGCGAGAATCCGGCTCTTGAGGAAGCGGAGCTCCTGGCTCCAGGCGGGACTGTCGACGCGTACGTAGAGGACTTCGTCCCGGATTCGCAAGGCCCTGCTGCGACTCGCGATCTCCTCTCCAACGATGTCCCCCCAGCATGTCAACGCCTCCCGCTCGCGGAGACGATCGCCGAGGCCGAGGCTCGCCATCACGCCGGCCAGGATCTCGCCTGCTGGGCGGAGTCTGTCCTGCTCTCGCCTGCGCCTTCCGCCGTTCATATCTCCTGCTCCGCGCGGACCCGACCCCCGTCGATCTCGAAGCGCCACATGTCCCCGAAGAGGTCCGGACGCAGGTCCTCCGGATGGGGGGATGCGAGGAAGGTCTGGTAGTTCCCCCCCACGAGGCGGCAGAGCTTCTCGCGTCGCTCCCGGTCCAGCTCACTGAAGACATCGTCCAGGAAGACGATGGGCCGGTCTCTGCGCGTCCGGGCGAGGAACTCCGCCTGGGCGAGCTTCAGGGCCACGGCCGCGGAGCGCTTCTGCCCCTGTGAGGCAAATTTTCTTGCATCCCTACCGCTTATGTCAATCACCATATCGTCGCGGTGTGGACCCGCTAACGTACGTCTTTTCAACAGCTCAGAGCCCCTCAGATTCTCGAGTCTGGCCTGCAGGGCCCCGGCGACCTCCGCTTCGCTCCCGCCCTCGATCGGGCTCCTGTAAGAGAGCTCCAGGGCCTCTCCGTCCGCCCCGATCTCCCCGTAGAATCGCGCCGCGTGTTCGGCCAGGAGGACGATGTTCTCTCGCCGCTGCAGGATGATGCGGCTGCCGATCTCCACCAGTCGTCCCGTCCACGCGTCCAGATGGCGGCCGCTCGTCCGCTCCTCGCGCAACAGCGCGTTGCGCTGCCTGAGAGCCCGGCGATAGGCGATCAGGTCGCGCAGGTAGCCGGGGTCGGTCTTCGACAGCGTGTAGTTCAGGTAGCGGCGTCTCTTCTCGGGCTCGCCCGTCACGAGCTCCACGTCTCCCGGTCCGAAGACCACCGCCCCGGTGAGGCCCACCAGGTCCGAGAGCCGCTCCACTTCGTCCTCGTTCAGGCGGATGCGCTTGCGTCCACCGCGTGCGTATGAGGCGCTGAAGCGCAGCTTCTCGCCGCCGTCGTCCTCGAGCTCGCCGGCGAGAAAGAAGTGCTCGCCGCCGAAAGCCACGATCTCCTCGTCGCGGGCCAGGCGGTGGCTGCGGCCCGACACCAGGTAGATCAGGCTCTCGAGGAGGTTGGTCTTCCCCTGACCGTTGGCGCCGTGGATCCAGTTGACCGCGGGGTGAAAGCTCAGGCTGAAGGGAGAGAGGTTCCGGAAGCCCTCCGATCGCAGCTCGAGGTAGCGCACCGACGGCCCGGATCAGTCGCTGAGCTTCAGCGGCATCAGAAGCGTGAAGTACTCCTCGCCTTCTGCCTGCTCGGCGGGCTCGACGATCCCCGCAGTGTCGGGGCGGTCCAGCTTGAAGCGCACCTCTTCGCTGCCGATGTTCTTCAGCACATCGAGCAGGTACACGGCGTTGTAGCCTATGCTCATCTTCTCGCCGCCATAGACGGCCTCTATCTCCTCCTTGGCCCGGCCGATGTCCGGGCTCGCCACCTCGAGGACGAGCGAATCACTGCCGAGGACCATCTTGATCTGCTTGGTCGTCAGGCTGGCCGCAAGCGTGGAGACGCGATCGGTGGCCACGAGCAGGGCCTCTGTGTTGACATCCAGGCTCTGCTCGTTCTGCTTCGGAACTACCTGCTGGTAGTTGGGGAAGGGCCCCTCGATAAGCCGCGTGTAGAGCTTCACGGCGCCCGTCTCGAAGAAGGCCTGCGTCTCGCTGATCCCCATGGACAGCTCACCCTCGTCCGGTAGGAGGCGAAGTAGCTGATCGAGCGCCTTGGCGGGGATAATCACGCCGTAGCTGCTGCTCACGGGCAGGCTCTCCTGGCGGCGGCAGAAGGCCAGGCGGTGGCCATCGGTGGCCACCATGGTGATCTTCTCCGCGTCGAGCTCCAGGAAGATGCCGTTCATCGACGGCCGCGCGAGGTCCTGGCTCACGGCATAGCGCGTGCGCCGGATCATATCCTTGAAGGTGCCCGACGGGACCTCGAAGCTCTCGATGCCTTTGCTGCCGGGGAGCTTCGGGAAATCGGCGGCGTCCATGGTGGTAATCTGGAACTGCGCGCGTCCGCAGTGGATGGAGAGCGCGTTCTCGCTCGTCTCCAGCGTTACGTCCACGCTGTCGAGCTTGCGGACGATCTCGGAGAATCGGCGGGCGGGCACGGCGACTGTCCCCTTCTTCCCGACCTCCGCCTCGGTGACGAGGTGGATGGACAGGTCGAGGTCCGTGGCGGAGACACTCACGCCTTCCTGTTCCACTTCGAGTAGCAGGGTAGAGAGAATCGGAAGGGTCGACTTGCTCGGCACCACGTTGCCCGCCAGGCTGGCGAGACGATTCAGTTCAGGTTGGGAAAGCGTGATCTTCACTCCGGAACCTCCTGGCCGATCCCCTCGGCTCCGAGCCCGGGGATCGCTGCTTGTCTTCTTCTCTCCATTCCAAAGAAAAGGTAAGTAGTAGAGCTAGTACCTGTGCACAATGTGTATAACCCGGCTCCTTGCTTTGCAATCCCTTAATCGACAAAGTACTGCGCCGCCCGAGTTCTGCACAGCCGGCGTGGATAAGGGAGGGGTCCTCCGGGGATTTCCCTGCGGATTTCCACAGGGAGGAACTGTCCCCAGGGATATCCACGCCCTTTCCACGGGCCATCGTGGAAAGCTCACGGGGGCTGGAGCTGGAAGCTCTGCTGCAACTTCGTCAGGGTCATCTTGAGATCCTCGTTCTCCTTGAGCAGCCGCTCGATCTTTCGGCAGGCGTGGAGCACTGTGGTGTGGTCGCGGCCACCGAAGTGGCGTCCGATCTCCATCAGGCTCTTGTCTGTGAGATCGCGGGAGAGGTAGATCGCCACCTGCCGGGGCAGGACGATGCGGCTGCTCCTCTTCTCGGACTTCATCAACTCTACGCTGATCGAGAAGTCCTCAGCCACCGCCTTCTGGATGTCCGGGATGTTCGGCGTGCGGGGCCGGTCATCGATGAAGTCCCGCAGCACCTCCATCGCGAGGTCGGTCGTGATGTCGTTGTGCGTCAAACCCGAGAAGGCCAGCAGGCGGATGAGGCTGCCCTCCAGCTCACGGATATTGTTGCGCACGTTCTCCGCGATGAGGAAGAGCACGTCATCGGGGATTTCCAGGCCATCCTTCTCGGTCTTCTTCCGGAGGATGGCCAGGCGCGTCTCCAGGTCCGGCATCTGGATATCGGTGATCAGGCCCCACTCGAAGCGGCTGGAGAGGCGCTCCTCGAGGGTCTTGATCTCCTTGGGCGGCCGGTCGCTCGTCATGACGATCTGCTTGTTCGCGTCGTAGAGGGCGTTGAAGGTGTGGAAGAACTCCTCCTGGGTACTCTCCTTGCCGGCGAGGAACTGGATGTCGTCGATGATAAGCAGGTCCACATTGCGGTACTTGTTCTTGAACTCCAGCGTCTTGTTGTGACGGATCGAGTAGATCAGCTCGTTCATGAAGCTCTCACTGGAGGCATAGGAGATCTTGGCCTTCCGGTGCTCCTCCAGCACGAAGTGCGCAATGGCCTGCGCCAGGTGGGTCTTGCCGAGTCCCACACCGCCGTAGATGAAGAGCGGATTGTAGACCCTGCCAAGCTTCTCGGCGACGGCCAGGCTGGCCGCGTGGGCCATGCGGTTGCTGTCGCCCACTACGAACTCCCCGAAGGTGTAGTTCGCGTTGATCATCAGCCCGTCGGGCTTGGGGGTCTGGGTGTAGCGCTTAAAGAAGGAGATGGCGGGACGCCGCGGCCGGCGCGAGGGCGTCGACTCGCCGTCCTCGCGGATCATCAACTCGATCTTGGGCCTGATCCCCATCACCTCGCGGGTCGCCGCCAGGATGACGGGCATGTGGTGCTCCGAAAGCCAATCCGCGAAGAACTGATTGGGCCCCTCCACGAAGAGGGTGCCGTCCTCGTAGCGGACCAGACGTGTCGGCCTGAACCAGGTCTGGAAGCTCTGGCTGTTCACCTGCCCCTGGATCACGACAAGAATGCGCTCCCAGAGATCCTCAGGATCGATGCGCATGGAGGCTTTCACACCAGCGTCACCTTTCACAACTGTGGATAACCCCCTAAGTGAGTTATTTTCAACTACTTTACAGTCACAATCCACAGGTACGAGTATAGTTATCCACAACGAGCGAGAAGCTAGTTTCCCACATCACTTCGTTGAAAAGTGGATAAGTAACGCGAAGAGAGGCCTGAGAACCCGAAATATGGGGACGTGGCGCAAGTTAGCACAGCCGTGAAATGAGATTCAAGGGAAAAGGGTGCGGCTGTGGATAAAACTCACAACTGCTTGTTTTTCAGACTGATAACTAGTATCTTGGGACGCCGGTGAGGAAAGCCTTCCCCGGTCCACCGCCCTCCGCTTTTTGTCTTGACTTCCGACCGGTGCCAGACTAAGTTAAGTCACTTTGTAATAAGGAGGTTAGCCTTGAAAAGGACCTTCCAGCCCAGCAACCTGAAGCGGAAGCGCAAGCACGGCTTCCGCAAGCGCATGAGCACCAAGGCTGGCCGGGCTATCATCAATGCCCGCCGGGCCAAGGGGCGCAAGAGGCTATCCGCCTAGCTCCCGTGACCCCCGGTAATGACCGCATCCAGCACAACCCCGCCCAAACCCGGGCGGATTCCACCTCCCGACTTCGATGCGATCTACAGCGAGGGACGGAAGGCCGTGGGCCGTCGGCTCATCCTGTTCTTCTCCGAGAGAGAGACCGGATGCCAGCTGGCGGTGGTGGCCAGCCGGAAGATCGGGGGGGCGGTGCAGAGGAATCGCGCGAAGCGTTTGTTGAGGGAAGCGTTTCGGATCCACCTGGGCAGGCTCGCGAAACCCGGAGCCTATCTACTTCTAGCCCGTGCCGGCATCGACGAGTCGAAGACGCAAGAGATCGCCGGTGAACTCGAGAAACTGCTGACCCGCCTGAAACTTCTATCGGAGACAAGATGAGCCAGGAAGGAATGACGACCAGACCACTCCTCTTCCTGATCCGAGCCTACCGCAGGCTCCTTTCGCCCATCCTGCCCGATACCTGTCGGTTCCATCCTTCCTGCTCTCAGTATGCGGAGAGCGCCGTGCAGCGTCACGGACCGTGGAGAGGAACCGCCCTTGCCCTGCGAAGGGTGGCCCGCTGCCATCCCTTCCACCCAGGCGGGCACGACCCCGTCCCAGACTAGGGGACGGGATCCGGCGGCTTTCTCCGCGAGGGGAAGATCATGGACAGGCAAACAAGGATCGCCTTCGGGCTGATCTTCCTTCTTTTCATCCTCTACTTCGGCTACATGTCGCGCTTTGCACCTCAGCGCGAGCCGTCCGAGGTGGAGGGCGACTCCCTCGTGAGGAGCGAAACACCCGCGGAGACGGTCGAGGACGGCGCTTTCGCGCCCCCTGTCAGCGAGCCGGAGCCTGCGGTAAGTGCCGATGCGTCCCCCCTCGTGCCGGAGGAGTTCGACGAGGGTCCACGGCGCGAGATCGTGGTGGAGACCGAGCGTGCACGCTACCGGCTGGACTCGCGGGGCGCGGTGCTGACCCGCATCGAGCTGCTCGAGTTCGGGGGCGTGGACAGCGAATTCGTCGAGCTGATCGGGGCGCCCGAGGGCGAGGAGCGGGCATCGGCCCTGTCCGTCGAGCTCGACGGCACGGGTGGCAGGAGGGGTAGCGCCGACTGGGACTTCCAGGTGGAGCTGCCTGGGGGCGGCGATTCCGTACAGCTCAAGGGTAAAAGCGAGGAGACCGTCGTCTTCCGCGCGAGCGACGGCGCGGGCGGCCAGCTCCTAAAGTCCTACACCTTCTCCGCGGATCGCCTCGACTTCCGTCTCGAAATCCACGGCGAGTTCGGCGGCAGCCTCGCGGGGACGCGGGCGCTGACCGTGGACTGGAGCCATGGCATCCTCTCGACGGAGAAGGGCCGCAAGGACGACCTGCGTTCCTTCAACAACTACTACCTGGTGGGCGAGGACCAGAGAAAGCGTTCCCTCCGTAACTTCAAAGACAGTAATGGGATGCCTGGCAGCGGCGACCGTTCCGAAGAGGGGACGGTCCAGTGGCTGGCCACGAAGAACAAGTATTTCGTGGTCGCCCTCGTTCCGGACGAGCTTCAGACCGGCCGGGCCATGCTGGTGGGCGACAACGAGGACGAGTACCTCGGCTGGCGCGCAGAGTACCCCCTACGGGGCGAGCGCAAGGTCTTCTCCGAGTCCTTCCGCGTCTACGCCGGTCCCCTCGTCTACGAGGATCTGAAGGTCTACGGCCGCTCCCTGGAGAAGCTGGTGGACATGGGAACCCTGATCCGCCCCATCAGCCTGGCCATCAAGTGGCTGATGGACTTCCTCAGCCGCTTCATCCCCAACTACGGCGTGATCATCATCCTTCTGTCCATCTTCACCAAGGTTCTCTTCTATCGCCTCACCCACAAGAGCCTGAAGTCCATGAAGGACATGCAGGCCTTACAGCCCGAGCTGAAGGCGATCCAGGAGAAGCACAAGGGCAACCGGGAGCAACTCAGCAAGGCCCAGATGGAGCTCTACAAGAAACACGGCGTCAATCCACTGGGCGGCTGCCTGCCGCTGCTCTTTCAGATGCCCGTCTTCTTTGCGCTCTATCGCGTCCTGCGCAGCGCGGTGGAACTGCGAGGTGCGGGCTTCATGCTTTGGATCGACGACCTCTCCAACATGGACGTCATCTACAAGCTCCCCTTCCATATCCCCCTGCTGGGCGGATTCATCGACGATTCCATCTGCGTACTTCCCCTCCTCATGGGCCTGACCATGTGGATCCAGCAGAAGCTGGGCGGCTCGGGCATGGGCATGGGGGCCGAGAGCGCGCAAGCCAGCCAGATGGCGGCCATGAACAAGATCATGCCGATCTTCATGACCTTCATCTTCTACCGATTCCCGTCCGGGCTGGTCCTCTACTGGCTGGTCAACAACATCCTGCAGGTGGCCCAGCAGTACTACATCCACAAGGGGCTGGACCAAAAACCCAAGGTCGTGCCCGCTAATGCTTGAGGAGAAGTAAAGACATGAAAAGCAGCGAATCCGAAGCCAAGACGAAAGAAGAGGCCGTCCAGAAGGCACTCCAGGAGCTGAACCTGAGCCGCGCCAGGGTGAGCGTGGAGGTTCTCGAGGAGGGGACGAAGGGCTTTCTCGGCATGGGCTCCAAGCCCGTGCGCGTGCGCGTGCGGGAGCTCGGCGACGACGAGAGCGCGCCGGTCGAGGTGGTCAACACCCTACTGGAGATGATGGACGTGAAGTTCGAGCTCTCGGTCTCCCAGGACGAGGAGGCTACAAATATCCGCATCGACGCGCCCGAGGACGATGGGCTCTTGATCGGCCGCCGCGGGCAGACCCTGGACGCCCTGCGCCATCTCTCCCAACGCATCGTCGCCGCGCAGCGTGGGCACAACGTCATCATGAACATCGACGTGGGCGACTACCGCGCCCGCCGCGAGGAGGCCCTGCGCGAGCGCGCCGAGAGCGCGGCCGAGGCGGTGCTCTCCTCGGGACGCAGCGTCACCCTGGATCCCATGAGCGCTCAGGACCGCCGCGTCATCCACCTGGTGCTGGCCGAGCGCGGAGACCTGCACACCTTCACCGTCGGGGGCGGCACACGCCGCCGGGTCGTGGTGGCGCCGGAGGGCTCCCGCGGACGCGACCGCGACCGCGACCGCGACGGCGAGGACCGGGGCCGAGGGCGAGGTCGTGACCGGGAGCGCAGGGGTCGAGATCGGGAGGAGCGTCCGCGGGAGCGGGACAGCCAGCCTAGCGAGTTGAAGACGGCCTACGATCAGGTTCCCGACCCCGGCTTCCGCCCGGCCCGCCTGGATCCCGTCGAGTTGCCGGAGCGGGAGGAGAAGGCGGACGGAAGAGAGAGCGGAGAGTCGCAGCGCCGCCGCCGGCCGCGTCGCCGCGGAGGGCACCGTTCCCGGGACGAGAGAGGCGGCGACTCCCGTGGCGCCGAGCGGCGGGATACCGAGCGCCCGGACAGCGAACACCGGGATGGCGAACGCCGCGAGGGCGGGCAGCGAGAAGGCGAGCGCCGGGACGATCGTGCGCCCCGCCACGAACGCTCTTCCGGCCGCAGCCATGAGGGCGGCCGTGACCGTGCGCCCGATCGCGAGCGCAGGCCGTCCCGGGATTCCCGTTCCCGCGACGCGGGCCGTTCTCGGGACCGGGATTCGTATCGCGACGAGGAGGCTCGGGAACCCCTGCCCGACGAGGAACCCGCCACGCTCTCGGAGCAGCCCGTCGTCGAGGACGAATCCACGGAGAAGCCCTTTTCGAAGGACCTGGCCCGGCAAATCCTGAAGCTCGACTCCAAGTCCGAGGGCCCCGGCGACTCGGGCGGGTCGAGCCGCCGCCGGCCCCGCCGGCGTTAAGGCCAGCAGGCCACGGAACAGCGGGATCCGCACGCGCGACCGGGTCCGGAGCGCCGGGGCCTCTCCACGGAGGCTCGCCCGGAGACGGTTCGCGCGCGGACTCCCCGTCCTGGAGCCAATCCATGCACAGGCCCGACGAGACCATCGCCGCTCTCGCCACGGCGCCCGGCGAAGGCGCCCTGGCCGTCCTGCGCATCAGCGGACCGCAGGCCCGGGAGCTCCTACTAGGGATGATCCGCCCCGCGGACCCTCCTCTGTGCTTCCAACCCCGCCGCCTCGAACATGTCTTCCTCCTGGACAGCGATGGCCGGCCACTGGACGAGGTTCTTGCAGCCTGGATGCCGGGCCCGCACAGCTACACGGGCGAGGACGTCGTCGAGATCTCCACGCACGGGGGCGCCGCCACGGTGCGCGCCGTCCTGTCGGAGCTCGAGCGCCGGGGCTGCCGGCCCGCGTTCCCGGGCGAGTTCACCTATCGCGCCTTCCTGAGCGGCCGCATGGATCTCGTGCAGGCCGAGGCAGTGGCGGAGCTCGTGCGGAGCCGCAGCGAGCGCGCCCGCGAGCTGGCCCTGACCCAGCTCCAAGGCGGCCTCAGCCGCCGCTTCTCGGCGCTGCGCGGCAAGCTGCTCGTCCTGCTTCGCGATCTCGAGGCGGGTATCGACTTCGTCGAGGAGGACATCGACTTACTCCCGCGCGAGGAGCTGCAGCGCGGGCTCGACGAGCTGCGGCAGGAGCTCGGCGAGCTTCTGACCGGTGCCGGGGAAGGGCGCCTGATCCGCGAGGGCGTGCGCGTGGTGCTGGCCGGCGAGCCCAACGTGGGCAAGAGTTCGCTCTTCAACGCACTGCTCGAGTCGGAGCGCGCGATCGTCACCGCTTCGCCGGGCACCACGCGGGACGTGATCAGCGAGAGCTGGGTGCAGCGCGGTATCGTTTTTCACCTCCAGGACACGGCGGGGCTCCGCGAGGCGCGGGGCGAAGCCGAACGGAAGGGCGTCGAGCGCAGCGAGAGCGCCCTGCGCGAGGCCCTGCTCACGATCTGGGTGACGGACGGTGCGAGGGAGCCGAGCCCCTCCGAGCGTCGCCGCTGGCGGGAGCTCAGACCCGAACGAGATCTCCTACTCGTCAACAAGAGCGACCTGCCCGAGTACGACATGGACCGCGCGCGCGCCCTGTCACCCGAGGGCCTCGAGGTGCTGGCCGTCTCGGCGCTCCAGGGCGACGGCATCGCCGAGCTGCGGGAGATGCTCCACGAGCTAGCCATGGGTTCCGGGCAGGAGGACGCGAAGCTCGAGGGTGCGGTCAACCGCCGGCAGGAGGCGCGGCTGCTGGCTGCGCAGCGAAGCCTCGCGCCCCTGGAATCAGGCGACGTGGCGCAGCTGGAGAGCGAGCTCCTGGCGCGGCAACTGAGGGAGGCCCTCGCGGAGCTGGAGGAGCTCACCGGGGATCGCATCGGCGAGCGGGTCCTCGAGGAGATCTTCGCGGGCTTCTGCGTAGGCAAGTGAATGCGGGCGCAGGGCACCCCGAATTCGATAATTATATATAATGAAGAATAACTACGATATATTGGTAATCGGAGCCGGCCACGCGGGGGTCGAGGCGGCGTTACTGTCTGCACGACGCGGATTTAACACTGCTTTGATAACATTATCTAAGAAGCGCATCGCACGCATGAGCTGCAACCCAGCCGTGGGCGGTCTCGGCAAGGGCCATCTCGTGCGGGAGATCGACGCCCTCGGCGGCGAGATGGGCCGCCACATCGACGAGCACGGCATCCAGTTCCGTATGCTCAACATGCGGAAGGGCCCTGCCGTGCGCGCGCCGCGCGCCCAGGCTGACAAGCAAAATTACTGCGTGGGCATGATTGGAAAGCTCTCGCGGCAGCAAAGCTTGGAGCTGATCGAAGGGGAAGTGATCGCTCTCGCCCAGAACGGGCGCGGCTTCGAGGGATTGCGTCTCGCCGACGGGCGCGAGCTCGCCGGCCGCGCGCTGGTGCTCACCACGGGCACCTTCCTCGACGGGCTCATGCACAGCGGCGAGCTCCAAACGCCTGGGGGGCGTTTCGGTGAAGGATCTGCGGTGGGGCTCGCGCGCTTCTTGCGCGAGCTGGGGCTGAGGACCCTGCGGCTGAAGACGGGAACGCCGCCGCGCATCCACAGGGACAGCATCGACTTCGCTCGCTGTGCCGCCCAGCCGGGCGACGACCCGCCCGTGCCCTTCTCCCACTTCACGTCGGCGATCGAGCGCGATCAGGTGGACTGCCACGTCACCTACACGTCCTCCGCCCTCCATGCGCTGATCCACGAGAACCTGGACCGAAGCCCTCTCTACAACGGCAGCATCCGCAGCATCGGACCCCGCTACTGCCCGTCCATCGAGGACAAGGTCGTTCGCTTCCCCCAGCGAGAGCGTCACACCCTCTTCCTGGAGCCGGAGGGGCGGGACGATCCGTCCTACTACATCAATGGGCTCTCCACGAGCCTGCCCGAGGAGCTGCAAGTCCAGATCCTGCACGGGATCAAGGGGCTCGAGAACTGCGAGATGCTCCGCCCGGGCTATGCCGTGGAGTACGATGCCGTCGACCCCCGGCAGCTGAAATCCAGCCTGGAGCTACAGGGCTTGCCGGGCGTCTTCCTGGCGGGGCAGATCAATGGCACCAGCGGCTACGAGGAGGCCGCCGCCCAGGGCCTGCTCGCCGGAATCAATGCGACGTTTCACGTGGAACGTCGCGAGCCCTGGGTGCCCGATCGCTCGGAGGCCTACCTGGGTGTGATGGTCGACGACCTGGTCACCCGGGGCGCCGACGAGCCCTACCGCATGTTCACATCCCGGGCCGAGTTCCGACTGCTGCTGCGGAGCGACAACGCCGCCGAGCGACTGATGGGCGTGGGACACGAGCTGGGTCTGATCTCCGGGGACGATTATCGGCACTTCCTCGACTCCCGGGCTCGCGTCGAGAAGAATCTACGGCGGCTCCGATCCCAGGGCTTTGGCGCCGCCGCGGCCGCGCGCCTGAGTGCCCGGATGACGGGCGAATCCGTGAGCCCGGGAATACCCGCGGAGCAGCTCCTGCGCCGCCCGGGCGTGCTCTATACCGACATCGAGCCAGAGCTGAAGGGGCTCGAGCTCCTGAGTGTCACGGAGGCCAGTCAGCTCGAGACCCAAGTGAAATACAAAGGTTACATCACACGGGAGCGACGGGCGGCCGAGAAGTTCCGCCGCATGGAAGATCGCCGCATTCCCGAGGATCTCGACTACGATGCCGTGCAGGGCCTGAGCAACGAGGCACGGGAGCGCTGGTCCCGCGTACGGCCGGGCAGCCTGGGACAAGCGGGGCGCGTGCCGGGGGTGCGCAGGAGCGATCTGGCCATACTGATGGTCCATCTTGAAGCGAGGCAACGCCTTGGCGCCGCCGGGAGCGGATCGTGATCGGGGACGCGGGAGCGCTGGCGGCCGCCGAGATCCGCCGCCGTTGGCGGGAGGCCTGCGAGCAGCATCTCCGCGGCGATGTTTCACGGGAAACGCCCTCTGCCTTCCCCTCGCTTTCGCTCCGCGAGGAGATGCTCGAGACAGAGCTCCCGATGGCCTGCTTCGAGAAGATGGAGCTCTACGCCCGGCGTGTCCTGGAGGCCAACGCTGAGATCAACCTGGTCTCTCGCCGGGATCCCGTGGAGCAGATCCTCGTGAACCTGCTGGATTCGCTACCCCTGGCCTATCTTTGGCCGGTGATCGCCCCGGAGGCCCGCTTTCTTCTCGATGCGGGGAGCGGTTCGGGCGTGCCGGGGATTCCTGTCTGGCTGGCCCTGACCTCGATGCCCGGTCCCGGTCGCGAGCGTCCGCCCGAACTCGTCCTGCTCGAGGCGCGCAAGGGGAAGGCAGCGTTCCTGTCCTCCGTGCTGGAGAGCCTGTCGGCAGGATCCGCGGGCGACGCGCACAGCTACCCGGGGCGCCTGGAGGAACCCCCCTTTTCCACCTGGCTCGACGAACAGATTCCCGAGGGCAGTGGCCTCCTCTGCGCGCGCGCGCTGGCCAGCGTCGACCGCGCTCTTCACTGGTCGCGCCGCACGAGGCATCGCCTCGACGCGGCGGCTTTCGTCAAGGGCGCGACGGGTCTGGGCAAGGAGTGGCACGAGGAGCGAAGCCGCTGGCCCAAGCGAGGCTGGGAGGCGGGGGACGTATTCCATTTCCACAGGCCCGAGCACGACTGCTTCTATCTCTGCCTGAGACCTTCCGACTGAGCCGAGGCCCCGCGGCCGCGATCTCGCCGGCCTCGCCACCGCGGCAGCAACAATTTCGACGGCACAAAGCCCTGTTTCACGTGAAACGACCGAAATTGGGTTTCACGTGAAACGCTCATTGACAATCTGGGCCCCAGCCGATACAAGGGATCGATCCCTCCCACGAGATCGGCGAAAGGGGCTCCCGCTTGTCACGTGTCATCGCGATCGCGAACCAGAAGGGGGGCGTGGGCAAGACCACCACTGCGGTCAACCTCAGCGCCAGCATCGCCGCCGCGGGACATCGGGTCCTGCTGGTGGACATGGATCCGCAGGCCAATGCCAGCAGCGGCCTGGGAGTCGACCCCCAAGACATCCCGGCCTCGACCTACGAGCTGGTCATCGGCCAGGCGACGGCAGCCGAGATCCTGCTCGAGACCCCGGTACCGGGCCTCGGGCTCCTGCCCTCGTCTCACCGCCTTAGCGCTGCAGAGGTGGAGCTGGTCGACCAGGAGCGGCGCTCCTACTTCCTCCGGGAAACCTTGACTGGTCTCGTAGAGGATTACGACTACGTCTTCATCGACAGCCCGCCGAGCCTGGGGCTGCTTACGGTCAACATCCTGACGGCGGCGCAGTCGGTGCTCATCCCCATCCAGTGCGAGTACTACGCCCTCGAAGGGCTCGGGCAGCTGCTCAACGTGGTCACCCGCATCCAGCAGAACCAGAACCCACGGCTGCTCATCGAGGGCATCGTGCTCACCATGTACGACCGGCGCCTCAACCTCTCGCGCCAGGTGGCCCAGGAGGCCATCCGCTACTTCGAGGATCGCGTGTATCAGACCGTGATCCCACGCAACGTGAAGCTCTCCGAGTCTCCGTCCTTCGGTAAGCCCATCCTGCTCTACGACCTCGAGTCGACGGGAGCCCAGAGCTACATCCAACTCGCCCAGGAGGTCATCCATGCAGAAAAAGGTGTTGGGCAAGGGGCTTAGCGCGATCCTGTCCGATCTACCTCCGCCTGCCGCCACGGTGAAGCCGGCGCCGGCCCTCGCGCGCGAGGATACCGTCGAGGCCGACCCGGCATCGGCCGCAGTCGAGAGCCTCGCCCCCAGCGAGGAGGGGAGCTATCGGGTCCTCGAGGTCCCCCTGGATCGCATCGATCCCAATCCCCGCCAGCCCCGGCATCACTTCGACTCCGCCAAGCTGGCAGAGCTCTCCAGCTCCATCGAGCAAGAGGGCGTGTTGCAGCCCATCCTACTCGTGCGGCGGGGAGAGCGCTTCGAGGTCGTCGCTGGCGAGCGTCGACTTCGCGCCGCCCGGGCCGCGGGGCTGGAGAGGGTTCCGGCCATGCTGACAGAGGTCAGCGAGAAGGAGAGCCTTAAGCTTGCCCTCGTGGAGAACCTGCAGCGCGACGACCTCGATCCCATCGAGGAGGCCCACGCCTTCCGCATCATGATCGAGGACTTCGCCTGGACCCAGGACGAGCTGGGCGCCTACCTGAACCGGGACCGCTCGACAATCTCTAACACATTGAGATTATTACAGTTACCAGAAGAAGTACAGGCGATGCTGGCTCGCGGGAGCCTCAGCGCCGGGCACGTCCGCACCCTCATCGGCCTCGAGAGGGAAATCTGCCTTCAGCTCGCGCGGCACATCGAAAGGCGGCAGCTCTCCGTGCGCCAGGCGGAGCGCCTCGCCAAGACCCGGAAGCGCCCCAGCGGGAGGCGGGAAAATCGCGCCGCGGAAGAGGACCCCTTGCTGCGGAGCCTGCGGGAGAGGATGGAATCGCGCTTCGGCCTCCCCGTGAAACTCCAGTATCGCGGCGGCCGCGGGAAGCTCGAGGTCATGTTCGGGAGCGATAGGGAGCTGGAACGGATCATGCAGGTCCTCGAGGTCTCCCTCGACGGCCAGCTCTAGCAAACGCACACGGGGGCAGGGGGAGTCCATGTCGGCATGGAAGTGGCTGTTCGGCCCGCGGAAGAAAGCGCCGCAGCGCGTGCGGGTGCATCTGGTGCCGGACTCCGGCCAGGAGTCGCTGGACTGGAACGTGCCCTTCCGCTACTTCCGCCTGCTGGTCGCCGTAGTGCTGGTCGGTCTGCTGGCCTTGCTGTTTTTGATCTTCTCCTCGGGCTCCCTCATCCTGGAGAAGCAGAAGCGGCACATCCTGGAGCGACGCCTGGACGCAATGACCCAGCAGGTGGCCCGCGTCCACAGCCTGGAGACGCAGCTTGAGGACGCCACGCTCGTCCTGCTGAGGATCCAGGAGATGCTCGGGGTGCGGGAAGGGTTGCCCGATTCGGTCCTGCAGGACCTGGCCAGCCGCGGAGTCCGTTCCGGCGAGCCCCCGGCGCTGCTGGACGGGAGCCTCTCGCTGGAGGGGCAGCAGATGCTCCATGCGGCACCGAGCGCCTGGCCACTGCGCGGCTGGGTGACCCGGGAGTACTCGGGCACGCGCGGCGCGAGCTACCATCCGGGGATGGACATCGCGGCCGAGCCCGGCACTCCCGTGCGCGCGGCCGGAGACGGCGTGGTGCTCGTGGCCGGCTGGAACGAGGAGTACGGGAATTTCGTCTTAGTGGAACACGGTTTCGGCGTGACGAGCCTCTACGCCCACAACAGCTCGCTGTCCGTCCGCAAGGAGGACCGTGTCCGGGCGGGAGACGTGATCGCCTTTCTCGGGAACACGGGACGCAGCACGGGACCGCATCTCCACTTCGAGGTGCGCCGGAACGGGATCCCGGTGGATCCCAAAAACTACTTGTTGGACTGATTTGGAAAAGCTAGCCTGACAAGGTTAGAGCGAACCCCAAGGAGGATCCCATGTTTGGACGCGACGAGGAGAACCTGCCCCAGAAGGCCCCGACCGGTGGCGGGAGCGCCTCGATTCTCGGTGCCGGCAGCCAGTTCAACGGAAGCATCAAAGCCCTGGGCACCCTGCGCGTCGAAGGTGAATTCGATGGCGAAGCGGTGTGCAAGGAGACCCTGGAGGTCGGCAAGACCGGGGTCGTGAAGGCCAACCTGCACGTCAAGGATGCCGTGATCGCCGGCAAGGTCTTCGGGAACATCAAGGCCAGCTCCAGGATCGAGCTTCAGGGCGGCAGCCACCTCGAGGGAGACATCGTGACCAAGCGCCTCGTGATCGACGAGGGCGTATTCTTCGAGGGCAACTGCCGGATGGGCGAGAAGCGCAGCAGCACGCCCGTGGCCCAGACCAGCGAGAAGAGCAAGCCGGAGCTCAAGCCGAAGTCCAGCGAGGAATTGCAGCCGCGCTAGGCGTGCGGCCGGGGATTTCTGGAAAGCGGGGAGGACGGGACCGGCCCTCCCCGCTCTCATTTTCGTCTAGAAACCGACCTTCCGCCGTCGCCTGCATGCCATCCCTCGACACGTACACTGTGGATAACTTTCCCCTTCGGTGGATATCTCGTTATATCCAATGTTGACAAATACTTAGAATCCTTTCCTCATGGGGAAGAATCCTACTTGTCCACAGGGCCTTTGCGGAGCGCGCATTAGCCATGGCGGGGGTTTCAGACCCCCAGATCTTGTGCCCTGGTCCCGGGCGCGACCCAGCATGATGGAGTGCGACAGGGGCTTCCGAGCTCGCCTTGCATTTCGGAGCCGGGAGTGTGTAGATTAGCGGGCTGCGGCAGTGAAAACTCGAGATTAGCAAAGGGAGATGAGGATGGATGTCCGCAATGTGATCATCATCGGCACCGGTCCGGCGGGGCTCACCGCTGCCATCTACGCGGCTCGGGCCGACCTGAAACCCCTCGTGATCGAGGGCCTGCAGGCCGGGGGCCAGCTGACCATCACCACCGATGTCGAGAACTTCCCCGGCTACCCGGACGGGATCATGGGCCCGGAGCTGATGGAGAACTTCCGGAAGCAGGCGGCCCGCTTCGGCACCGAATTCATCGCGGGCGACGTGGATCGCGTCGACCTCTCCAGCCGTCCCTTCGGCATCTGGGCGGGCGAACAGGAGTTCCGGGCCAAGACGCTCGTCATCGCCACGGGCGCCACGGCCAGGCTGCTTGGCCTGGAGAACGAGTCGCGGCTCATGGGCCGCGGGGTGAGCGCTTGCGCCACCTGCGACGGCTTCTTCTACAAGGACAAGGAGATCATCGTGGTCGGCGGCGGCGACTCCGCGCTGGAGGAGGCCATGTTCCTGACCCGCTTCGGCAAGCGCGTGCGCGTGGTGCATCGCCGGGATGAGCTCAGGGGCAGCAAGATCATGCAGCAGCGGGCCTTCGCCAACGAGAAGATCGAGTTCATCTGGAACGCCACCGTGGACGACGTCCTCGACGGCGGCACGGGCACCGTCACCGGGCTGCGCCTGCGCGACACGAAGACCAAGGAGCTCTACGAGATCGAGTGCGATGGCGTCTTCATGGCCATCGGCCACGTGCCCAACACGAATATCTTTGAGGGGCAGATCAACCTCGACGACAAGGGCTACATCCTCACCGAGAACACGAAGACCAACATCGAGGGCGTCTTTGCCGCCGGCGACGTCCAGGATACGGTCTACCGCCAGGCCATCACGGCCGCGGGCACCGGCTGCATGGCCGCCCTGGAGGCCGAGCACCTGCTCGAGGCCGAGGAGGCCTAGAGCGCCGACTTTTCGGCCCTCCCCAAACGGACCGGATTACCCACGCGGCCCCACTCATTTTCAGGAGCGGGGCCGCTTGCCTGGATACGAGAATCCGTTCCAATCTAGATGCCGCCTCCGCATCCGCGCTTACTACTCCGAGATGAAAGTTTACGATTTTTGAATCAGTTCGTCTAAGATGTAAACAACGGCGCAATGAATTCAGCGTCCCTGTGCTTCTCAACTCGATACCCAACGGGTGTGGTGCGGACTTCCGGAGGTGGATCATGATCGGCTTGAAGAGATCGCTATCGAGTCTGGCCCTGTGGCTTGGAATGATGATGTTGTGGATCGCCGGGCCCCTTGCACAGCCCTATACCTATACTTTCCCGGATCTCTATGAGCGCCTCATGGTGACCATCGAGAACGGCGGCGCCTACCTGCCTCTTATGAACGATCAGGAGTTCGAGATCACGAACGCCAGCGGGGAGACCTGGAGCGGCTTCTGCCTGCGCCTGGAGGGCCGCGAGCCGTACGGCGATTTCCCGTTCGTAGGACTCGCCGATTACAACGGCGCCGGTAGCCCGGTCTACGTTGATGACAATGGCGATCTCGTCGGGCGGACTGAAATCATGCGAGTCTTCCTGCTCAGCGTGCCGGACGGCTCGACCTACAGCTTCGACGTCGACATCCTTCATCTCCCCCCCGAGGGCCTGATCGAGCTCGATATCTACGGGGACCCCTTCTCGATCTGGCGCATCATCGAGTGGATCGACTCGAACATGTGGCAGGTGCTCGCCCTCATCAACTGGGAGGCCACCATGGTGGCGGGGCTCTCCTTCGAACTCCACAACGAGACCGACGAGCCCTGGAGCGAGTATCGACTCCGACTGAGGGGTTACGACGAGGAGAGGAGCATCTTCCCCTTCCTGCGTTTCGAGGACACTGACGGCGACCAGGACATCTACGTGGGCCCCGGCACGCCGATCTTCCTGAATCCCGATGGGCAAGGGGGGGACGACGTCCTCCTGATCCGCGACCTGGAGATCCCCGCGGGGCAGAGCCTCGAGTTCGAGGTGGACTTCACCGGTTACCCGCCCGAGGGTCTGGCCGAGGTGGAGATCCTCGGACGTTCCTTCCCCGAGCCCACGGCGGTTCCCGGCGAGGAAGCAGCCACGCAGGCACTTCCTTCCGTCCACTGTGTGCCGAATCCCTTCAACCCGTCGACCGAGATCGCCTTTAACCTTCCCGCTCCCGCGCACGTGGACCTCGAGATCTTCGATCCCGCGGGTCGTCTCGTGCGGAGGCTCGTCTCGAGAGATTACGGCGCCGGGAGTCACAGCGTCTTGTGGGACGGTATGGACGACAGGGGCGGGACACTCGCCTCGGGCGCCTACCTGGCTCTGTTCCGGGCAGACGGCTTCGAGAGCTCGTTCACGATGACCTTGTTGAAGTAGCCGCGCCTCGCGGCCAGTAGCCGCGCCTCGCGGCCGGAGGCCGCGGAGCACTCACTTGAGCAGGACGAGCTTACGGGAGAGGGCCTGGCCCGCGATCTCGAGGCGGGCCAGGTAGATGCCGCTGGCGAGCCCGTCGGGTCGCCAGGTCCGTTCGTGCCAGCCGGCGTCGAGCCTGGCGTCGAGGAGGACGGCCACGCGGCGCCCCCGCACATCGTGAACGCTCAGGCGCACCCGTGCAGGTGCAGGCAGACCGAAGCGGAGCGACGTCGCCGGGTTGAAGGGATTCGGGTGGGGGTCTAGAAGCGCGAGCCGGGCCGGCGGCGTCTCGTCGGCCAGCACGCCGGTTCCCTCGAAGACGCTGTTGCGCTCGCCGGGGCTGCCGTGTTCGAAAGGCGGCACCGACGCCGCCCAGCTCTCGGGCAGGGCGTTGTCCAGCTCCGGGTGGATCAGCTCGAGCGTGGGTCCGCCACCGTCGGGCTCGATAGGCCAGGGGGGCGCGTCGTCATAGAGCACGGAGTCGTAAAGCGTGCCTTCCGAGTCGTAGAGCCGCAGCAGCTCCCCCCCGCCGCTGAATCCGAAGCCCAGGTCGCCGATGGCGCCGGTCACCTCGGGAAAGTAGAGCTGGAAGAGGGCTAGGTCCTCGCAGAGCACGAGGTATCCGTCGCCGGGGATCAGCATGTCCGGGGGAATGGCGAAGGCGTGGCCGTCGTCGCCGTCCTTGAAGATCCAGTCGCTGACATCCATCGCGCTCGTACCCGGGTTGTGCAGCTCCACCCAGTCGCCGGGGTCGAAGGCGTCGGCGGAGTGGTAGTTGATCTCGTTGATCACCGCCCGGGGTTCGATATCCCCTCCTTCCCCGAAGATCGCGGTGACGGAGTAGTCGCCGTCGGGAGCGATCAAGACCTCTTGCTCCCCGGGAAGCATTGGATCCGACCAGCTGACGAAGTGATAGCCCGAGCGCGGCACGGCCTTCAGCGGAACGGGATTACCGAGGAAATAGGATCCGCTCCAGGTCGAGTCGACGGCGATCTCGGTCAGCTCGATGCTGCCCGATCCGGGCGGGTCGACATCGAGCCCCAGGGTGAGGGTGCCAGCCAGCTCGAACTCCTCCAGGATGTGCTGTCGCATGTAGGCGGGGCGCGCGCCCAGGAAGTTCTGCATCAATTCGATGTGATAGTCCCAGATCCAGGAGTATCGATCCCAGGTCTCCAGGTGCCGGGGCATCTCCGCCTCGATTGCAGCGCAGGCCTCCGCGAGCGCGGCCAGCATCTGGTCAGGGAGGAAGGGTTCGTTCATCAGGTCGGCGAAGCGGTTGATGAAGTCTCGCCGCCAGACGGGGTTCTCTACCAGGCGACGGAGAATGAAGGTGGCCCAGGGCAGAGGGATCTCTCCCTCAATGTTCTTGAGCGCCCACGCGAGGCAGTTGAAGTCCACGAGACCGTCGAGGCCCTGGGTGCTGTCCAGGTCCCAGAGCATCCAGCGCCAGCGCCCGTCCGCCGTTCGGGGCCGCCAGTAGCGGGTGTTGTTGCCCGGCCAGTCCACGTTGCAGAGGTAGATCTCGACGGCGTTGTATATGGAGAAGTTCTCAGTGTCCATCAGGGTCTGGACATGGGCCAGCGTGCTGTCCGCCGCCATGTCGCTCGTTTCCAGGTAGGCGAGCAGGTCGATGTGGTGAAAACCGTCGCCCTCCACGACGGCGTTGCGCCGCTCGAGGATGTCCAACTCGTTCGGATCCACTCCATGATGGCTGGCGAGGTAGTGCTTGTCCTGGCGCTCCCGGATGTTGTGGATCCCCCAGTACTCGCCGTTGAGAAACAGCGCACAGGGCTGGTAGGCCTGCACGTCCAGGTCGAACTGGCCGGCCACGCTGTGGGCGAAGGCGTCCCGGAGATGGGACTTGCTCCAGTCGTTGCCGGCGTTGCGCAGGATGAGGAAGTGGAACTCGGAGATCTCGTCAGGCCCTAATACGGGATGGCTTATCAGCTCGGCGCCGTAGCCGGCGCGGGGGATCAAGCGCAGAGACTTCTGGGCGTTGGCGCGACTCCATGCGCCGTGGATCTCGATTCCGATCTCCTGGGTGAAACCAGGTTGCCCGCCGGGTTCCCAGAACTCGATGTGGGCGTGCCTCTCCCAGTCCTCCCAGAAGTTGGCGCCG
The DNA here is from genome assembly GCA_964627205.1 of uncultured bacterium. Classification (GTDB taxonomy): domain Bacteria; phylum Krumholzibacteriota; class Krumholzibacteriia; order JACNKJ01; family JACNKJ01; genus CAZVHI01. The sequence continues at coordinate 12,772 of CAZVHI010000011.1, read as the reverse complement.
TAGTACGGCCACCAGTTCTGGTAATCGTCGCCGAGGACGTAGATGCCGAGGTCCTCGTCCCAGAGGTAGTCGGGGTCGGCGACCAGGGAGACGATCGGCAGCTCCGAGCCCTCGTCGAAGAGATAGCTCCGCGTGCGGGTGGGGCTGGCAAGCAGACCCTCCTCGTAGCAGCGCGCCCGCACGATCGTGCTCGTGTCCACCAAGATAGGCTCGGTGTAGAGGGGAGAGTCTTCATCGGGAACGAAGGCGTCGAGCGTGTAGCGGATCTCCGCCTCCGGTGAAGGCGAACTGATCTCCACGCTCAGGGGCGAATCCGGAAGACCGCCCTCCGGGCTGACGAGCGGCGCGGCGGCGATGGCGGGAAAGGCCTCGCCGTTGGGCCCTCCAGGTGTCGGTGGGGAGAAGAAGAACCAGGCGAGGCCGCCGTCGGGGGAACGTCCCCGGGAGACGTCGGGCGGCAGGACGCCCGTGTCGAGCAGGTCCTTGGGCTCGCCGTCGTCGTCGGACAGCAGGACGAGCTCCCCGCCGTCGTCGAGCTTGAAGTTGGTGTGCAGTTCGCCGATGAGACGGTTCTTGCCCGAGGCGAAGACGAGCAAGGCCTCGCCAGGCGGAATGTCGACAACCGGGAAGATCCACTGGAAGGGATCGGTGACATCGTCGGACAGGCCCCAGCCCCCGAGGTGTGCCGTCATGGGTCCCGTGTTGTAGAGCTCGATCCAGTCGGAGGCCTCGCCGTCCTCGTCCGTGATCCCGAGAAGGTTGAGGCTCAGAGCCTCGTTGATCAGGACCTCTGCCGGGAGGGGGCGCGAAACCAGAAGCGCCGCCAGGATCAGCGGGGCCATGCGCGAGAGCTGTCGGAACATGGGGATCATACCTCTCAGTTCCCACCCGTGGCCGTGGTGCTGGGCTAGGACCACGGGAAGGAGGAGTACGCAAAGTGTATCACAGGGGAGCCCGTTACACAGCAGACAGGAATAATTCAAACATCGTTGATGCGAGTCTGGCGCGAATCGGGCGGGCAGCCGGGCTCACTGAAGCAGGACGAGCTTGCGCGAAAGGACCTCACCCGCAAGCTCGAGGCGGGCCAGGTAGATGCCGCTGGCCAAGCCTTCCGGCCGCCAGCTCCGCTCGTACCAGCCGGCGTCGAGCTGGCCATCAAGGAGGACGGCCACGCGCCGCCCCCGCACGTCGTGGACGCTCAGGCGCACCCGGGCGGGCGCAGGCAGGCCGAAGCGGAGCGTTGTCGCCGGATTGAAGGGATTGGGATGGGGGTCCGAGAGCGCGAGCCGGGCCGGTGGCGCGTCCTCTGTTACACCCGTGAGATCGTATACGCTGTTGCGTTCGCCGGGGCTGCCGTGATCGAAAGGCAGCACCGACGCTGCCCAGCTCTCGGGCAGGGCGTTGTCCAGCTCCGGGTTGATCAGCTCGAGCGTTGGTCCGCCGCCGTCGGGTTCGATGGGCCAGGGGGGCGCGTCGTCGTAGACGAGCGAATCGTGGAGCGCGCCTTCCGCGTCGTAGAGCCGCAGGAGCTCCCCCCCGCCGCTGAAGCCGAATCCCAGGTCGCCGAGGGCGCTCGTGACGTCCGGGAAGAGCGCCATGAAGGCGGCGAGCTCCTCGCAGAGCACGAGGTAGCCGCCGGCGGGGATCAGCGTGCCGGGCGGGATGGCGAAGGCGTGGCCGTCGTCGCTGTCCTTGAAGATCCAGCCGCCGACCTCCATCGCGCTCGTGCCGGGGTTGTAGAGCTCCACCCAGTCGCCGGGATCGAATACTTCGGCGGAGCGGTAGTTGATCTCGTTGATCACGGCGTCAGGCACGCCCGGCCCGCCTAGCGTGAAGAATGCGGTGATCGCGCGATCGCCGTCCGCGGGGAGGATCACCTCGGACTCGTCCGGCAGGGTCGGGTCGGACCAGCCGGTGAAGGCATAGCCGGGTGCGGGCACGGCGCGGAGCGGGATGTCATTGCCCACGAAGTAGCTGCCAATCCAGCCGTGAGCGGCGTCGACGGCGGTCAGCGCGAGCGAGCCTCCCCGCGGCGGGTCGATGCCCACGCTCAGCTGCATCGTGTCCGCGAGGGCGAACTCTGCGAGGATGTGCCCCTTCGCGATGCCGGGCCGTTCGCTGAGCCAGTCCCGCAGCTCGTCCAGTTCCTCCAGCCAGGCGGCCTCCGACGAGCTCCAACGATCGGTGTGCCGTGGAATCTCCGCCGCGATGACTGAAGCGGTGGCGTTCAGTGCGGAGTTCGCCGACTGCGGCAGCAGGCGCGTGCTCAGGATCTCGGCGTAGGCGTTGATAAAATCGCGCTGGAAGACGCCGTTCTCCATGAGGCTGCGGAGCAGGAAGGTGGACCAGGGCGGGTTGTTCCCGCCGCCGCTTTCGTCGAGCGCCCAGGCGAGCGTGTTGTGGGTGACCGAATCGTAGAGGCCGAGGCAGAGGTCGAGATCCTTGAGCATCCAGCGCCAGTAGCCGTTCGGATTGCGCGCGCGCCAGTAGCGCGTGTTGCCGTAGGGCCAGTCGGTGTTGGCGTGGTAGATCTCGAAGATGATGTAGAGGGCGAACAGATCGGTGTCCATCCGGGTCTGGATGTAGGCGAAGTGGGCGCTGTCGGCGAGGCTGTGCGTCTCGATGTAGGCGATCATGTCGAGGTAGTCGTAGGGGTCGCCCTCGACGGGGATCCAGCGGTCCTTGAGCAGGTCCACCGCGTCGGGATCGACGCCATAGTGCGCGGCCAGGTAGTTCTCCTCCGGCCGTTCGCGCATGTTCTGGATGCCCCAGTACTCGCCGTTGAGGAAGACGGCCGCGGGACGGTAAGCCTGCTGCCCGAGATCGTAGCTGCGGGAGAGCTCGTGCAGGAAGCCGTCGCGCAGGTGGGCCTTGCACCAGTCGTTGCCCGCGTTGCGCAGGACGAGGTACTTGAACTCGCCCAGCTCGAGCTGTGGGAAGAACTGGTGCGCGAGGGACGACTCGCCGTAGCCGCCGTGCGCGATCAGGCGCAGGGATTTCTGGGGCAGCGCGCGCGAGGTGCCGCCGTGGATCATGATGCCGATGTCCTGGCGCAGGGTCAGGGCGCCGCCGGTCTCCCAGTACTCCACGTGCGCGGGCCGCTCCCAGTCCTGCCAGAAGTTGGCGCCGTAATAGGGGTAGTTCGGCTGGTGGTCGTCACCGAGGACGTAGATGCCGTAGTCTTCGTCCCAGAGGTTGTCGGGGTCGGTGACGATCGAGAAGACGGGCAGCGCGGAGCCCTCGTCGAAGAGGTAGCTGTGGGTGACGATGGGGCTGGGCAGCTTTCCCGGCTCGTAGGCGCGGGCGCGGACGATCGTGCTGCTCGCGATCTGCAGGGGATTCACGTAGAGCAATGTGGAGTCGGAAGGGTCCCAGCCGTCGAAGGTGTAGTAGATCTGTGCGCCAGGCTCGTCCGCTTCGAGCTCCAGGGTGATCGGCGAGGTGAAGAAGCCGCCCGTCACGGAGAAGATCGGCGGCTCGGCGAAGTTAACGTGGCCGCTGTCGGGGTTGGCGAGTTCCGGGCTCGGTTCGGCGAAGTACACCCAGTTCGCGCCGCCGTCCGGGGCGCGGCCGAAGGAGACGTCCGCCCAGCCTTCGGCGACATCGACCCAATCGATCAGCACCCCCAGCGGATCGTAAAGGCTCAGCGTCTCGCCACTCGAGCTGAGGGCGAAGTTCGTGTGCAGATGCGGAATGATGAACTGCAGCAGTGGCGGGATGCCTTCTCCCCCGCCGGGCGGCACGGAATCCAGACCCAGGGAGACGAAGGGGATCAGGCTCATGTCGGCGTTGTACAGGGAGACGTTGTGGAACTGGATTGCGACGACGTTCTCGCCCGGTTGCAGGATGCTGTCCGCGCCCGCCACGAACCAGGTGCTCGGATAACCGCCCTGGTAGATCTGCGCCTCGCGGATGCTCGGGGCGACGTCGTTCCAGGCGGGGTGGTCGCCCGGCACGCCGATGTTCTCGCGGCCAATCTCCACGTCGTTGAGGTAGGCGACGAAGGCGTCGTCGTAGTCGACGTGCAGGCAGAGCAGCGGGACTTTTTCCGGGTCGTCCACAGTGAAGCTGTGGCGGAGGTAGCAGCAGCGGACGTAGGGAATGTACGTCGCGTCGTCGCCGTCGTCGCGGCCGAAGCCGCTGGGGCCGACGTCCCATTCGCTGTCGTCGAAGCCGATGCTGCGCCAGTCGGCCGGCGGTTCGGCGAGGCCGGGAAGGTATCGCCACTCGTCGCCCCAGTCGATGACCGTCTCCCAGTGCCGTGGCCAGTGGGGGCGGTCCTTGCCGGAGGCCCAGACGAGCAGGTGCTCGCCCGGATCGATCACGGCGTCGGGGAAGATCCACTTGAAGGGTTCGGCGGGGTCGTCGGAGAGGCCGTGGCCGACGAGATCGATCGGCGCGCCGCCCGCGTTGAAAAGCTCGATCCAGTCGCCGCTGTCCCCGTCCTCGTCGACGATGCCATAGACGTTCGAGCTGAGCGCCTCGTTGAGGAGGAGCTGAGCGTGCGGCGCCGCGGGCGGCCAAGCTGCTGGCAGCGCCAGCAGGAGGATGGCGAGAGCGAAGATGCGCTTCATGGATCCGATCTTTCGGGTGCGAGAGCCTGCCAATTATAGCATTTTCGTGAAATGGAATGCATGCGCATCACCTCGCCCCGCGCGCCCCAGCAGGGATCCGCGAAGTCGGAGGCAGAGCGCTACTTGAGAAGAGTCACGCGGGTGGCGGCGACGCGATCCCCCTGGCGCAAGTACACGAAGTAGAGACCCGAGGCAAGCGCGCGGCCCCGATCGTCGACACCCCCCCAGCGGATCTCGCGCTCGCCGGCCTCTGCCGCCGGTAGTGCGTGGCTCCAGACCTGGCGCCCGCTCGCGCTGAAGATGCGCAGCGTGGCAGGGGCGCCCGTGGGCAGGGTAAAGCGCAGGGTCGTGGCTGGGTTGAAGGGGTTGGGGTAGGCGGCGAGGCTCAGCTCCGGGCTGGGGGGCGTGTCGGCGACGTTCGTGAGCGCGGCGGCGATGGCCGCGTAGATGCGCAGCTTGCCCGCGCCCCAGCGGTTGGGGTCGCTGGTGTGTTCGTCCTGGCCGGCGCCTGCGCGCAGCCAGGCGCGGCACTGGCCCGGGTCCATGTCGGGCATGAGCTGCTTGAGCAGTGCGACGGCGCCCGCCACGTGCGGCCCCGCGCCGCTCGTGCCGCCGAAGGGCGTGTAGTTGCCGGGCGTGAAGGGGTGCGCGCTCCAGACCGTGGAGCCGGGCGCGGCGATGTCGACGTCCGGACGCCCGTCGATGCGCGGGCCCCAGCCGCTGTAGCTGTTGATGCCGCCGTCGTCCGCGGGCTGGTAGGCCGCTACGCTGATCGCCGAGTCGGCCGTGGCGGGCCATGTGACCGTGTGCGTCTGCACCTCCACCGCCCAGTCGGAAGCCGAGGTCCAGCCGGAGATGTCGTCGTAGAAGAAGCCGTGGATGCCGCCGCCCGGGGCGATGCTGAAGTGGAAATCCCAGCTACCGTCGAGGTTGCCGCCCTCGGGGTCGGTGGCGATGCGGATGTCCCAGCGTCGCGTGCCGCGGTCGGAGATCGTGATCAACGCGTAGATGCCGTAGCCCTGCTCGTACACGGTGCCGCCGTCGTAGGGCAGCACGATCGGGCTGCCGCCTGGCGGCGTGAGCTCGAGCTGGGGCTTGAGCGAGTCGAACCAGAGGAAGTCCACCCAGAGGATGTGGCAGCCGTCGGCGGCGATGGCGGTGTCCGTGCCGTCGAACCAGGTGTGCATGCCGCCGGTGGCGAGGTTGCCCGCGGGGATCACTGGGACGATCCCGTCGTCCGCGGCGAGCTCGTTCAGCATGATCTCCACGTTGGAGGAGCCGTCGAGGTATTCCCAGGCCCACTCGCCGTCCTCGATGAGGATGACGTCCGCGCCCTCGTCGCGCGCCCAGAGGAGGCCCGCCTCGATGGGGACGAGGAAGGGCGGCTCGCTGATGTAGTCGTTGTCGAAGTGCACGCACTCCACGCCGGGCGCGATGCCCGTCATGGCGCGGCCCGCCCAGCCGCCGCCGAAGATGCCCGTGACCTGGGTGCCGTGGCCCCAGTAATCGGTCTCGGACTGGAGCAGGTCGACGCCGCGGCGGCGCACGCTGCCGTCGCGGTTGTGGATGGCGCGCACCATCACGTCGCCCAGCGCTAGCAGGGGCTCGCCGGGGTCGAGAATGCCGTCGCCATCCAGATCGTCCGCGATAAAGAGACGCTCGCCATAGGTGGGGTCGCTTTCGCCGTAGGCGGGCGGGCCGTAGTCGCGCTGGCCGTCGGAGTCGGCGTCGTTGTAGAGGAAGTCGAAGGCCGTGTCGTAGCCGCCGGGCGAGTTGCCGTAGTGGTCGGTGTTGCCCGCCTCGATGTACTTGAGATCCTCGTTCGCGCCGGGCAGCTCGTTGCCGTCCAGGTCCACGGCGTCGCCGGGGCTGAGGCCCCCACTCAGATCCACGTCTAGCCAGTCGAAGCTCTCGCCGCTCTCACGGAAGAAGGCCGGGTGGTAGAAGAGCACGCCCGTGTCGAAGTCCGCGATCACAACGCCCTCGCCGCTGAGGGGGTCGCCCGCGCCGTCCGTGACCTCCCACGCGGCCTCGGTCTCCACCTGGGGACGGCTGCGCGCGAGGGGCGGCGGTGCGCCGGGACGCCACGCGCAGTCGATATGTGCGATGCCGAAGCCGCGCGCGCCGCGCTCTAGAGCCGTCAGCGCGGCGAAGGGAATGCGCGCGGGGAAGACCGTGCGGCTGCCCGCGGGCTCGTCTGAGTCGCCGTAGCGGAAGAACTCGACTCCGAGGGCTTCCAGGCGCGCGAGCAGTTTCGTGTTCGGGCGGGAGTCGAAGCGGATCGAGCCGGTGAAGAGGTCCGCGCGGGCCACGCGCGGGGCCAGGGCCGCGAGAGTCTGGGCCTCGGCTTCGTCGTCGCTTCGATCGCCGGAGGCGTTCTTGCCGCCCGGGGCGTTCTGCGCGCCCTTCTTCGCCTTGAGCAGGTCGCCGCGCAGCGCGAGCAGGTACTGCAGCTTCGCGCCGATGGGACTGGACAGCTCGGCCTCTTCGGACCGGGCGAAACCACCGGCGTCTTCCGTCTCCGCGAAGGCGGCAGGGCAGAGCAGGACGGCGAGTGTCAGCAGGGCGAGCAGGCGGCGCATGGCGGCTCCTTCGGCTGCGGGGCTGCCGGAATTATAACATGTTTGCGGGAATGCTACTTAGGAGGGAGGATCTTCGCGAGACGGCTCAGCCCACCACCCCTCTGAATAATCAAGCGTTTTCGCTTGATTATCCCGAGGGATGGAGGGGTGTTGCCCCCTTCCCTCAGAAGCGCTTCATCGCTTCCTCGAGCTGCGCGCGCGCCTCGGCGCCGAACCAGCAGTCGAGAAAGACCTTCTCCTTCTCGTCGCGGCGGGCCAGGACCTGACCCTCGATCTCCTCGGTGCGGTCGTGCTTGATCTGCGTGAAGGCGTTGGGCGGCAGCGCGCCCAGGCGCGCCGCCTCGGCGATCGCGGTGGGCAGGAGCTCCGCCTGGGGCAGGACCTGGTCGACGAGACCGAAGCGCAGGGCGTCTTCGGGCGGATAGAACTCGCCGCCCTCGAGGATCTCACGGGCGTGGCGGGTGCCGGCGAGCGCGCGCGTGATGCGATCGGCGATGTGGGGCACGGGCACGCCGAGCTTTACTTCATTGAGGCCGGTCAGCTTGTGCCCCTCGGCGATGAAGCGGTGGTCGCAGCAGAGCGCGAGGATGCAGCCGCCGGCCACCGCGTGTCCGTTGATGGCGGCGATCGTGGGCTTGGGGCAGGTGTAGAGCGCGAGGGTCGTTGCGCCGAAGGCATGGTAAAAGCGCAGCGTGTCCTCGCGTCCGAGGGGGTAGAGCTGCGGGATGTCGAAGCCGATGGAGAAGAACTTGTCGCTCGCGCTCGTGAGGACGAGGCCGCGCAGCGTGGGGTCCTCCTCGACGCGGCGAATTTCGGCGAGCAGTGCGCCCAGCAGCTCGAGGCCGATGGGGTTGGTGGGGCCGTGGCTTAGCTTTAGGACGGCGACACTCTCGTGCTTCTCAACGGCGATCATGGCCGGTTCCTCCTCGTGCGGGCGCGCGGGGCACGAGCGCAGCATAGCAGAGCGGTGGCGGCATTGCACCCGGGTGCAAAGAGAAAGGCTTGGCGGAAAAGGCAGTGTGGCTTAGGGTTTGCGCGTTCGGCACAGCGCGCGGCACCGCGCTTGCATGCGCCGGACCAACACCGACTCTGGAGACGAATGAGCCGCAAGATCCCGCGCTGGTTCCGTCCGGCGGATCGCTCGCCGCGCTTCTGTCTAGATCGCGCGACCGGGCGCATCGCGCCGCCCGATCGTGTGGCAGGCGCTGATGGCGCTGCCGACGCCGGTGCCGGCGAGCGCCTCGTTCTCTATGCGAGCGGCGACATCATCTGGGAGCGGGATCTGATGGCCTTCATGCTCGACCGTCCGCCCGAGCATCCCTTCGGCGAGGTGCGGGCGGTGTGGTCAGGCGGCGACATCGTCTTCGGGCAGCTGGAGACCTGCTTCGGCGAGGAGCGCGCGGAGCACATCAAGTACAAGCGCATCAGCTATCTCACCGACCCGCGGCTGGTGCCGCACTTCGTGGCGGGGGGATTCAACCTGGCCTGCCTGGCCAGCAACCACACCATGGACAACGGGCTTGCGCCCATCGAGTTCACCAAGCGCGCGCTGACGGAGCACGGCATCGCGGTGTCCGGCAGCGGCGCGAACCTGGCGGCCGCGCGGGAGCCGGCCTGGGTGGAGGCGCGCGGGTATCGTGTGGCGCTCTGCTCCTACGCGACCGCCGACACGGAGACCGACGCCGGCGAGGAGCTCGCGGGCAACGCGCCGTTCAAGCGCGAGCTAGTGATCGAGGACGTGCGTGCCGCGCGGGCGGCGGGCGCGGACTTCGTGCTGGTGTCGGTGCACAAGGGGCGGGAGTTCGTGGACTTTCCGCACCCGGATCACCAGGCCGACTGCCGGGCGATCGTGGACGCGGGCGCGGACGTGATCTTGGGGCACCACCCCCACTTCCAGCACGGCATCGAGTGGCGCCGCCGGCCGGACGGGCGGCAGGCCGTGATCTTCTACAGCCTGGGCAGCCTGCTCGTGGACTACGAGCCGCCGCTGTCGGACTACGAGCTGGGGCTGTTCGAGCGCAGCCAGCGGAACAACTACGTGGCGCGCGTGGAGCTGGACGGCGAAGGCGTGGCCGGGCTGCAGCTCACGCCCGTGCGCCAGACCGACGACTGGTCCGTGCGCCTGGAGACCGACGAGGAGGCGGAGACCACCTGGGACTTCGCGGAGTGGACCAGCCACCCCGTGAACCACGAAGGGCTCTGCCGGAAGTTCTGGGTGACGGGCTGGCCCTACCTGGCGATGCAGTACCCCGCGATCTGGATGCACCTGAAGAAGCACCCGCTCGCCTATGGCATGAACACCCTGCACTGGCTCTTCCGCGAGGAGGTGTTCCGCCTGCATTGGGGAACCTTGTTCGCGCGCGACGTGCCCGGCTGGCTGCTGGGCCTGCGGCGGGGAACACATGCGGCGATTCTCGCGCCGGTGAGGCTACTGAAGCGGGTGTTGGGCCGGTAAGGCGTTGTCTGCCGACTCGTTGACACTGTTGCCACTCACACCCCGAAAGTGACAACCGCGTTTACACTTTTCCCTTCGCTTTCTCACTGCTGAGCCAGTCAACCTCCAAACACACACACCACAATCCCTTTTCTCTATGTAACTTGGCGCCCCCCCGAACGTGGCCTCCCATCCTTCAGTTTTCCGGCCGCTTTATTGATGGTTCTCGAGGAGGATGCCAATCCCCTGGCCGCCACGACTCGAGAACCGGGAGATCGTAGTTCATGCTCGCGCGCCGCACTCTTTTTGTGTTTGTCTATGCACTTCTTACGCTGCCCCTATACGCACCTCAGCTCTCTGCACGCGACTCTTCCATAGATCCCCACCCACGAATCGCTCGCCTCGGCGACGATGACGACGATGGTGTTCTAATCCATTCCGGTTACGATGACGATCACATGGGGCGATGGTTAGAGAATCGCGCGATTCTCAAGATCCTGGCTTGGCTTCCTGACTATATAGAAGCTTATGCCACGAACGGGGTATCAGTAGGATTCGTGTGCATTTCACCAGAACTCTGGCTGCCCTCCTTGTACTCCATTGGGGACGACGATGCCTCCGATCCACTCCACTGATTTCAAGCAATGAGTAAGAAACCCAGAGGGAAGACGCAATGAGAACACTGAGCACGCTGCTTGCTGAATTCGGAGTGGCGATCATGGTCTGTGCACTTCCGCTTTCGAGCTCTCAGGGCACGACTCCCGCTCCTCCGAAGGTAATCACCATCTCAGATATCGCATACTCCTCCGTCTCGCCAGATGATCAGAGCTTCCAACTGTCATTCGTGCTCGAGTCGGCAGTGGACGTGAAGGCGAATGTGGACATGCGTTTTCTTGGTGGAATTTTGTCGGCGGAAGGCGACGGCAGTGTCTCCTTCACGACGGAACTCCGGAGCGAAGCTCCGTACAATGTAGATCTCCCACTTATCGTCAAGGAAGAGAAGCCGACATGGATCGGCATTTCGGTTGAACTGTCCGATTGCCCGCTGCTGTTCTATCCGCGAGCCTATGCTTCACTCTGGCTGGAGGCATCGTTCGATACGCTCACCTCTCTCCCTAATCCTGTAATCGAGCCTGATGGGGGTGTAACTCGATACGACGATACATACCAGGCTGTACGCCAATCAAGAGAATCGGCTGCCGGAACAGGCCAGTCCCCTGGCGAATCCGAGAGTACGGCGGTTTACAGCTTCTCCTTTGATGGCAAGGTACTTGCCGATACGGATGCAACCTCATTTGGCGTTCCCGATGTAATCGCCCTCGCGAGTTTCCGGAAGTCGTCCGACGGCTCGAAATGGTTCCCCTACTCCGGCTCCGATCCTCCAGGAATCTTGCACTTCAACTACGATCGAGTCGCTGAAGATGGATCCTACTGGATGAGCGGAACGTTCGAAGCGCCCTATCCTCTCAGCTACGACCAGTTGCTCATTCGAGTGTCATCCGAGAACCATGCTGCGTGGACTATCCCCCCGGATTATGAGCACATCGTTTGGATGGGCGGTGGCGATACCTACTTCTTCGGCGAGAGCCACTGGCGCCTGGTTTCCATCAACCCGAATGATACGGAAATAGTCGTATCCGATCACATCATCCCGGTGCCTGATGCCTATGGCATGGTTCTCCGTCACGGCCAGCTCAGTCGAGAATTCTACTACTCCATCTTCGAGGGAAACCCTTCCCAAGCGCTCTATACGATCCGCACGTTCATCCAGGAGATCGAGCATGCAGGGCAGTTTACGGTGGGCAACGATTATGAATACATTGTTATCGATCCCTACTATTTCAGTTATCCTAATGTTGTGTGTCATGAATTTGGACACTGGGCCCACTACCTGCTCTTGGATCGATTGAACGGTCCCTGGGGTCAGAGCCGCGCCTTTGACGAGGGTTTCGCGATATTTTACAGCTGGGCGGCCAGGAACAGAACAGCGGCCCTCTACGACGATCACTTACACATGGATTGGTCGGGAACGGATGACGTGGAGAATGCGCCATTCCGGAATCCACGCTACGATGGAATTGGGTACACGTGGGCCGGGCATCCCGACTACTCGGCAGCAGGATGCTACTTCTGGGCCGTCTACGACGAGTACGAGGGGGACGGTTTCGAGTCACCGACCTTCGATGGGGACAATGACGACTGTTGCTCGAATCGCCGACAGCTCTTTGACAGTATGTACGAGTTTCGACAGTGGGATCTTGGCGGACCCATCTTGGAACTGTTCAACGAGAACTTCTTCTACTCGTCACTTGGCGTTGAGGGCCGAGCGGCCGCGGAGCAAATAGACGCGTTCATGTTCGCCGACCTGTATGAGGTTCCGGAGAACGTCAGGATGCAATCAGCTCAGGTGAGTGAGCTCGATGCAATCGATGGGGAGCAACCCGGGTCACTGAGATTAACGTGGAGTACGAGGGAATACCCGGATGAAATAGGCTGGTATCCGAATTGTAACGGCAGCCTGTTTGGAAACTGGGCGGATGGCATCAGGGTCTATCGGGAGCCGCCAGCGGGGGGAGGGTTCGAACTACTCGCCACCTTGGACAGAGGAGCGACCAGCTTTGAGTATCTTCCACCTGATGGTGACTTGGAAGGCACCTACCGCGTGACCTCTTTTAACGAACTGGCCGGCGAATCTGGAGGGGCCCCGACGTACCCGGTTGTGATTACGGAGTCGGGAGGTGCGGCAGCAGTTGATAAGGCCAAGAGGCCCGCGATTTCAGCCTACCCAAACCCGTTTAATCCTGAAGTGAACATCGAGTATGTCGTGACACATGAGGGAACAGTGTCCGTGTCTGTCTACAACGTGGGCGGGGAACTGGTGAAGACCCTTTCAGCGGAAGAGCAACCAGCGGGTCTTCACAGAACAAGTTGGGATGGTAAGGCCAACTCGGGGCAGCGTGTGCCAGGTGGGGTGTACTTCTGCAAGGTCGCGCAGAAGAACGGGGAGAGAACAACTGCTAAGATCATATTGCTGCCATAGCAGGCCCGCCAGGAACTGCAGCGCCGACACCTGCTTCCTTGAAGCGTATTGACTCTCCTACGGTGTGCAGCAATGATGGTGATATAGTATCACTGCTGTCCCAACGTTTGAGGCCTAAATCTTCGTAACGCCTGTCCGGCCA
>CAZVHI010000010.1:0-87107 GCA_964627205.1 uncultured bacterium | reverse complement strand
CTTCCGCGGGCGCGGCCTCCTCGGTTGCGGGAGCCGGGGTTTCCTCGGTCACGGGAGCCGGGGCCTCCTCGGTCGCGGGAGCCGGGGTTTCCTCGGTCACGGGAGCCGGGGCCTCCTCGGTCGCGGGAGCCGGGGTTTCCTCGGCCGCAGGAGCCGGGGTTTCCTCGGCCGCAGGAGCCGGGGTTTCCTCGGTCACGGGAGCCGGGGTTTCCTCGGTCACGGGAGCCGGGGTTTCCTCGGCTGCAGGAGCCGGGGCCTCCTCGACGTCGCTCATGGCCTCGGTCGGGGTGGCCGTTTCCTTGCCCGAGGGGGCATCCGCATCGGGCGCGGCGGCCTCCCCTGACCCGTCCTCCGGCATCGTGTCGGGCTGATCCTCGCCCTCTGCCGGAGGATGGAAACGAGCTTCTCCGTACTTGTCCATGTACTCCTGCAAGGCCTCGGGTCCCTCCTCGCGGAGGCGGTCGGTCACGGAGAGCACGATGCGACGCCCCTCGTGATCGATCTTGATGACCTTGACGGGCAGCTGGTCGTTCTCCGCGAAGTGCTCCGCGGGACGCTTGATGCTGCGTTCGCCGAGGTGGCTGACGGGAATGAAGCCCTCGACGCCATCCTCGACCTCGACGACCACGCCGCGCTCCAGCGGCCGCACGACCTTCGCGTCGACGAAGGTGCCCTCCACGTACTTCGCGCTCAGCTCGAGCCAGGGATCGGGCGTGAGCTGCTTGAGCCCCAGGCTGATGCGGCGAATCTCCTTGTCGATGGCCAGGATCACGATCTCGACCTCGTCGCCCTTGTTCAGCACTTCGCGGGGATGCCGCACGCGCTTGGTCCAGCTCATGTCGCTGATGTGCACGAGCCCGTCGATGCCCTCCTCCAGCTCCACGAAGGCGCCGAAGTTGGTGAGGTTGCGCACCTTGCCAGGCACGATCGCGCCGATGGGATAGCGCTCGTCCAGCGTGTCCCAGGGATCCGGCTCGGTCTGCTTGAGGCCGAGGCTGATCTTCTCGTTCTCACGGTCGACCGAGAGGACCATCACTTCGAGCTCCTGGCTGATGGAAACGATCTTGCTCGGGTGCTTTACGTGCCGCGTCCAGGACATCTCGCTGATGTGGATCAGACCCTCCACGCCCTTCTCCAGCTCCACGAAGGCGCCGTAGTCGGTGATGGAGACGACCTTGCCCGGGATCTTAGCATCGACGGGGTACTTCTTCTCCACCTCGTCCCAGGGATAGGGAGTGAGCTGCTTCAGCCCGAGGCTGATGCGCTCGCGCTCGAGGTCCACGTCCAGGACCTTGACCTCGATCTCCTCGCTGATGTTCACCAGCTCGCTGGGATGGCTGATGCGCCCCCAGCTCATGTCGGTGAGGTGGAGCAGGCCATCGATGCCGCCCAGATCCACGAAGGCGCCGAAGTCGGTGATGTTCTTGACAGTGCCCTTGCGGACCTGCCCCTTCTCCAGCTCTTCGATGATCTTGGCCTTGAGCCGGTTGCGCTCCTCCTCGAGTACGACGCGGCGGCTGACCACGATGTTGCGGCGGCGCTTGTTCAGCTTGATGATCTTGAACTCGAAGCTCTGGCCGATGAGCGCCTCCAGGTCCGGCACCTGACGCAGTGCCACCTGGCTGCCGGGCAGGAAGGCGTCGACGCCCAGGAAGCGCACCACCAGTCCGCCCTTGATGCGGCGGTCGACCGTGCCCTCCATGATGTTACCAGCGTCGTAGGCATCCTTGATCGTGTCCCAGACCTTCAGGAAGTCCGCCTTCTCCTTGGAGAGCACGACCAGACCATCCTGGTCCTCCAGGTTCTCCAGGAAGACGTCCACCTCGTCGCCGATAGCGATCTCTTCGATTCCGAACTCGTTGCGGGGAATGTAGCCCTCGCTCTTGAAGCCAACGTTGATCTGAACCTCGTTCTCGCCGACATGAAGGATACTGCCCTTCACGATCTCGCCCTCTTTGATCTCCTTGAGGGTGTTCTCGTACTGGAGCATCTGCTCCTCGAAATCGTCCGCCAGCCGCTCATGGGCCTTGCCGGTGTCGAACTCCTCGATCTCGAATCCGAGGGTCTTGTTCAGCACCTGCGCCTTGCTCAGGGCCTCTCCGGTCGCCTCCGGCGTGGCCGTGGCGACAGGAGTCTCCGCGCTTTCACCCCCCTTCGTCGTGGATTCGGGGCTCGCCTGGTCTTCGCCAGGGCCCTGGGGGGAATCGAGTTCGAAATCCATGTCTCGTTCATCTCCTTTGGAGTGTTCGTAGGAATTGCCCGGCGGCAGCCGGGCAACTCGGAGACGATAGTCCATAGGCAATGGAAATGCAAGGGGTTTGGGACCTTGACCATTCCCACGGGAGTCCATTAGGCGAGGCGCCAGAAGGCGCCTCGCAGCGGCTCAGGAAGCGTCGCCGGAGGGCTTCCTCCCGTCAGCCGGAAAGGCCCCGCCCGCCTCCTCCTGGAGGCGGGCGATCTCGCCCATGACGCCCTCGCCGAAGAGGTCGAGCAGCTCGCGGTTCTCCAGGCCCCGGTTCAGGAGCGGGGCGATGTGCAGAGGGCGGCCCAGGTAGACGTCGATGCGGTCCCGTCGCCAGAATGCCCTCTTCCAGCGCGTCGTGCCCTTGATGTAGACGGGCAGCACGGGCGCGCCGGACTCCTGCGCCACCAGGCCGAGCCCGAACTTGGCCCGGCCCAGGCGCCCGACCGGCTTGCGCGTGCCCTCCGGGAAGAAGAGCACCGCGCCGCCATCCCTGACGCGTCCCCGCAGGACGTCGAAGCAGCGGCGGTCGAAGGTGCCGCGCTTGATGGGCACGGCCCCGAAGTAGGCGATGAAGGCGCCGAAGGGCTTGAAGCTGTAGAGCTCGCGCTTGGCGACGAAGGACAGCTCGCGCGGGACGATGCTCCCAGCGACCGGCGGGTCGAGCCAGGCGATGTGGTTGGCGGCCACGAGCAGGGGCCCGTCGATCGAGCCGCGCTCCTCATGATGGTAGCGGACGCAGAAGAGCAGGCGCAGGAGACCGCGTACCAGCAGCCAAACGCCCCGGTAGATCACGCGCATGCCGCCGAGAAGCTCGCCACGCGGGCGGGTCGGCGCATCGCAGAGCAGGTCGTCGGGGCCGATGCGCGGGGACGGCCAGCGCTCCTCGGCCAGCCTCAGGACCTCGCTGACCTGCTCCTCGATCGTCAGCTCGCTGTTGTCCAGGAGCACGGCCCCCTGGGGCTGGATGAGCGGCGAGTGTTCCCGCTCCGTGTCCAGGCTGTCCCTCTGCCGGAGCTCGCCGAGGACCGTCTGCTCGTCTACGTCGCGTCCCTGCTCGTGGAAGTCCTTCGCGCGGCGCTGCGCGCGCACGCTCGGATCCGAGTCGAGAAAGACCTTCAGCTCCGCCTCCGGAAAAACCACGCTGCCCATGTCCCGCCCCTCGGCGATGAGGTTACGGCCCTGGGAGAACTTCCGCTGGAACTTCACCATGTGGACCCGCACCGAAGGCAGGGCGCTGTAGGCGCTCACGTTGGCCGTGACCTCTGCGCCGCGGATGTCCTTGCTGATCTCCTCGTCGTTCAGGAAGATCTCGACGTTTCCCCGCCGGTAGCGGTAGCTGATCGACAGCTGGGGCAGGAAGGCGTCGAGCGCTTCCCCCTCCGCCGCCGGCTGTGACGCGCGCAGCGCGGCCAGGGTGATGGTCCGGTAGAGCGCGCCCGTGTCCAGGTACTCGAAGCCGAGCCGGTTGGCCACGGCGCGTGCCGTGCTGCTCTTGCCGCTGGCGGCGGGTCCGTCGATGGTGATGATCATCACTGCCCCTCCCCGATCGTTTCGAGCGCCCCCGCCGAGAAGCGGCGGACGAGGGAGGCGAACTCGGGGAAGCTCGTTGCGATGCAGCCCGTGTCCGTGACACGGCTCTCCCCCTGCGCGACCAGGGCGGCGACGGTCGCCGCCATCCCGAGGCGGTGGTCGCCCCCGGACGAGAACTCCGTACCGCGCAGGGGGCGTCCTCCCCGGATCCGCAGGGTGTCCCCCTCCACATCCGCATCCGCACCGTAGGCCGTGAGCAGCGCGGCCGTCCTCTCCAGGCGATCGCTCTCCTTTACGCGGAGCTCGGCCAGGCCATGGAAGCGACTCTCGCCGTTCGCACAGGCGGCGAGGACGGCAAGGACGGGGATCTCGTCCACGAGGCTGGGCACCTCCTCCGGCCGGATCTCCGTGGCCTGGAGCCGCGAGTACTGTGCCAGCAGGTCCGCGACGGGCTCGCCGGCTTCCTCGCGAGGGTGGTAGAGCGCGAAGCGACCGCCCATGCGCTCGAGCACGGCGAGCAGGCCCGTGCGCGTGGGGTTCACTCCCAGGCCCTTGACGAGCACGTTCCCTTTCTCCACGAGGATGCCGGCGGCGATCAGGAACGCGGCTGAAGAGATGTCCCCCGGCACGTTCACGTCCACAGCGCGGAGCGCGCAGGGACCCGTCAGACAGATCCAGCCCTCCTCGTCCTCCGACAGCTCCGCGCCCATGCGGTCCAGCATGCGCTCGCTGTGGTCCCGGCTGCGGCGTGGCTCACGGAAGGCCGACTCCCCCTCCGCTCCCAGGGCCGCGAGCAGAAAGGCGCTCTTCACCTGCGCGCTCGCGACCGGGCTCACGTAGCGGCAGCCCACAAGCGGCGCCCCGCGCACCGTGAGCGGCGGACGGCCGCCTGCGCCTGTCTCCACGGCGGCACCGAGCGCCTCGAGAGGAGCCTTGATGCGTTCCATGGGCCTATTGCGGAGGGAGTCGTCGCCGTCGAGAACGGCGGTGAAGGGCTGCCCGGCGAGCAGCCCGGCGAGCAGGCGCATCGTCGTCCCGGAGTTGCCAGCGTCGAGCACTTCCTCGGGGGCGCGGAAGGTCCCACCGCGGCCCTCCACCCGCCAGACGCCCTTCTCGGGCTGCTCGATACGGGCGCCCAGCGCCTGGAGGATGTCGCGCGTGCGCGCGCAGTCCTCACCGCCATTGGCGTTGCGGACTGCGCCTACGCCTTCGGCCATCGCGTTCAGGATGAAGGCCCGGTGGGTCAGGGACTTGTCGCCCGCCGCCCGCCAGCGTCCGCGAAACTTGCTCGCCGGCCGAATCCGATACTCCAAGTCGTGCTCCTATGAATTGGAAGTCTCGCGCAGGAGATCCTGCAGGGCGTGCACCAGGCGGTGGTTCTCCTCCTCGAGCCCCACACTGATGCGCACCGCGTTCATGTCGGTGCCGAAGCTGCCCATGGGACGGACGATGACGCCCTTGTCGAGCAGCTTCTCGTAGGCTAGATCTGCGTCCATCGGCAGGAAGGCCATCACGAAGTTCGTCTGGCTGGGCAGCACACGGCAGCCGAGCTCTGTGAGCTTCTTGCCTATGTAGTGCCGTCCGATGCTGTTCTCGCTCTGGATGTGCCGCACCCGCTCGGTCTCCCCCAGCGCCGTGACGGCCGCGACCTGCGATAGGGAGTTCACGTTGAAGGGCGGACGCCCCCGCTCCAGGAGCCCGGCCAGCTCCGGATGGCTGACCGAATAGCCCACGCGGAGCCCGGCCAGCGAGTGGATCTTGGAGAAGGTCCGCAGGACGATGAGATTGGGATAGCGATCCAGCCACTCCAGGGTCTGCGGATAGTCGGGCGCCTCCACGTACTCGTAGTAGGCCTCGTCCACCACAACCAGTACGTCACGGGAGATGCTCTCCAGGAACTGCCGCAGCTGCGCCTCGCTGTTGTGCGTGCCCGTGGGGTTGTTCGGGTTGCAGATGAACACCAGCTTCGTCTTCTCGTCGACCGCGGCGGCCATGGCTTCCAGGTCGTGGACGAAGTCGCCTGCCATGGGCACCTCGACGCCGTCGCCGGGGGAGAGCTGGCTGACGATCCGGTAGACGACGAAGGACGGCGTCGCGAAGACGAGGTTCTCGCCGGGGTTCACGAAGTTCTCCGCGAGGATGTAGAGAAGCTCTACCGAACCGTTGCCGATGCAGATGCGGTGCTCGCTGACGCCCAGATGCTTTGCGAGGGCCTTGTGCAGATAGAAGGCGCTGTCGTCCGGGTAGCGGTTGAGCTCGCGGATCCCCTGCTCGAGCACTTCGAGGACCGCGGGACTGGGGCCGTGGGGATTCTCGTTGGAGGCGAGCTTGATGATCTCGGGCACCCCACGCTCCCTCTGCAGCTCCTCCACGGGCTTGCCGGGGATGTAGGGCTTGACCTGCAGGATGTCCTCACGGACCAGCTTCTGGAAGTCCACCTTCCCCTCCTTTTACGCGTGGATACGAACCGAGGATGGCGAGCTCTGTGCCGAGGGCCTCCGCCTCCGCCAGCGCGGTGCTGAGGGGCTCCTCGCGGCGATGCCCCGCCAGCTCCAGGAAGAAGCGGTACTCCCAGGGTAGCCCCTGGCGTGGCCGGCTGTCGAGGGCCAGCAGGTCGATGCCGTGCCGAGAGAAGAGCGCGAGCAGACCCTGCAGGCTGCCGGGATGGTTGGGCAGTTCCGCGAAGAGGGAGGTCTTGTCCCGCCCGCTGGGCTCTCTCTCCTCGCCGCCGAGCACGAGGTAGCGGTCGATGTTCCGCGCGGAGGGCTCCAGGCTCTCCTGCAGCACGGGCAGCTCGAACTCGCGCCCGAGCCTTTCACCCGCGAGCAGCGCGCCGCGCTTCTCGCGCAGGATGCGCTCGGCCATCTCGGGCAGGCTTTCGCAACCCTGGAGACGGCTGCCCGGGAAGAGCTGGTCGAGGGGATCGGCGAGCGTGCGCAGGACCTCCAACTCGCCGGCGATGAACGGCGGCGGACCCTCGCCGAAGCCGTAGAGCCGCGTGAGCGGCCTGTGCATCAGCTCCTCGGCGATGGGCAGGGGCAGGCGGGCCAGCGCGTCGAGCGACGCGGTGCGCAGGCCGGTCAGGGAGTTCTCGAAGGGCAGGATCGCAAAGCTGACCTCGCCTGCCGCCAGGCGGCGCAGCGCCTGGTCCGGGCTCGCCGCTGGAACGTGGCGGCAGCTGATCCCGAAGCGGGCGGCGGCGGCCTCGTGCACGAAGCCGTCCCTCCCGCCGGGAAAGGCGAGCTGCAGGGGTTCCTGGAGGGAGAGGCAGGCGCCGAAGATCTCGTGGTAGACGGCCTCCAGCGCCCGTTCGGGAAAGCGTCCGTCGTTGTAGCCCTGCAGGCGCTCGACGACGGACTCCTCGCGCCGTGTGTCGTGGAATGGTTGCCGGCTGGCGCGCTTGCGGTCGCCGATCTCGCGCGCCAGCTCCGCGCGGCGCGCGAGCAGCTCTACGAGGTCCCGGTCCAGGCCGTCGATGCTCTTCCGCAGCTGGTCGATCTCGGGTCTATCTGCCATGCCCGCACTCTATCGCAGGCCGACGGCCCGTTTCAAGCCGGCCAGCTCACCCTTCTCCAGGGGGCGGATCTCCCCCTCCGGTAGTCTTCCCAGCTTCAGGCTACCGAGACGCACCCGCGTCAGCTCGATCACTCGTCGGTTCAGGCACTCGAACATGCGCCGGATCTGCCGCTTGCGCCCCTCGGTCAAGATCACCCGGTAGCTCGCGCGGCCGCGAAGAGCCGCGATCCGGCAGGGCTTCGTCGTCCCCTCGCTCAGGGGAAGGCCGGAGGCGAAGAAGCGCATTTGGGTCTTGGTGATGGGTAGATTGATGCGGACCCGGTAGACCTTCTCCACGCCAAAGCGCGGATGCAGGAGCCGGTGGGCCAGGTCTCCCTCGTTGCTGAGCAGGATCAGGCCCTGGCTGTCCTTGTCCAGGCGTCCCACGGGATAGAGCCTGCCCTCCAACCCAGCTTCCCGCGCGAGGTCGAGTACCGTGCGCCCGCCACGCGGGTCGCTCACGGTGGAGAGGATGCCCCGCGGCTTGTTCAGGAGGTAGGTGCTCGGAGGGACCGGACGGACGCGGCGCCCGTCGAGGGTGACGCGGCTTCTCTTTGCGTCGACACTTGTGCCGGGGCTCGTGACCTTCTCCCCGTCGACGCTCACGCGGCCCGCGCGAATGAGATCGTCGCTGCGCCGGCGGCTGGCCACGCCGGCCAGGGCGAGGTAGCGGTTCAGACGGAGTCGGGTCAACTCTCCGCTTCTTCCGGGGGCCATTCGGAGAGCTCCTGCTCCGCGCTCTCGTCCTGCTCGCGAAGTTCCACCGGCTCGCCGAGATCATCGGGCTCGGGATCCCCGTCCGCCGGTAGCGCAGCCGCCCCGGCGGCGAGGGCCTCCCTCTCCCGCGCGAGTCCGGAGCTGAGGACGCGGGCGTGCTCTGCCATCATGCCCCCGATGGAGTTCTGGTCGTACTCTTCCTGCTCGTTTCCGCTATCCGCGAGCGCAATATCGAGCTCCGGTTCGGGCGGAGGCGAGTCGCCGTTGCCGTTCCCGCCGGCGGGTTCGCTCTCTTCGCCCGCCCCGATCATGTCGGCGATGGACTCCATCCCCTCGAGCAGGCGGACACGGCGCTCCTCTGGGGCGACGGGACCGTCCCCGTTTTCGCCTGAGCTGAGCAGCGCCTCGATCTCGGAGAGCTGGGGCAAGTCCTCGAGCCGGTTGACGCCCAGGTGGGAGAGGAACTCGTCGGTGGTGCCGTAGAGCAGCGGGCGGCCGAGGGTCTCAGCGCGGCCCATGATGCGGAGCATGCCGCGCTCGATCAGCGTCGCGAGGGGTCCGCCGCAGTTCACGCCGCGCACGGATTCGACGTCCACACGTGTGCAGGGCTGGCGATAAGCCACCACGGCTAGCACCTCGAGGGCGGGTTTGGAGAGGCGCACGCGGCGCTGGCCCCGCATCATCTCCTCGATGACCCGCGTGTAGTCGGGCCGGGTCATCACGCGCCACCCGCCCGCGATCTCCTCGAGCTGGAAGGCGTGGCCGGCGGCGTCGTACTCGTCGCGCAAGGTCTCTACGGCCTCGCGCATGCTCCTCCGATCGCTGCGGGGGATGATGCCCTGGAGTCGGGACAGGGAAAGGGGCACGGGAGAGGCGAAGAGCAACGCCTCCACCGTCCGCTTCACGTCGGCTTCCATTCTCTCACCCTTTCATTCAAGCCGTGGCGGCACGCGCGAACGCCTGCGCATCCGCCTGCGCTGCCGCTTCGATCCAGATCTCCGCGTAGCTGCCCTGCTGCGAGGCGGTCGCCTCGCCGAGCCGCATCAGTTCCAGCAGAGCCATGAAGGTGACCACCAGATGCAGGCGCGAAGGCGCCGCGCCGAAGAAGTCGCGGAACAGGAAGCGCTTCTCCGCGCGCAGTTTATCCCTGATCAGAAGCAGCTTCTCCTCCAGGGTCACGTTTTCCAGCACGACCCGGTGCCGCGCCTCCCGGTCTGCCACGCTTCCCATGACGCTGCGAAGCGCGCCCAGCAGCTCCACGAAATCCAGCGAGAAGACCTCGTCGTGGCTGCGCAGCTGGTCGAGTGGTGTCTCAGGGACGAAGTCGTGCCGCCGGCTGCGGTCCCGGGCCAGCTCGTCGAAGCGTCCGGCGATCTCCTTGTACTTGCGGTACTCCAAGAGCTGGTCCACGAGCTCGCGGCGCGGATCCTCCTCGTCCTCCTCCCCCCGGCGCGGCAGAAGGAGACGACTCTTGATGCGCAGGAGGGTGGCCGCCATGAGGACGTACTCCCCGGCGGCGTCCAGCTCCAGAGTCTGGAGGGTCTCCAGGTGTCCCAGGTATTGCGCCGTGATGCGGCTGATGGAGATGTCCGTGACCTCGATCTCCTCCCTGCGAATCAGGTAGAGCAGGAGATCGAGGGGACCCTCGAACAGATCCAGGCGCACCGTGTAGGCCAAAACGAACCCCTCCTGGGCGGCGACAGCCACTTGGCGCCGCAGCTTCAAGTGATCCTTGAGGTAGCAGAGCCCCGGAATTCTGTCAACGAATACTCCTTTCCCTCCTAAACTGCAACAGTAGAACGCCTTGCGAAGGTCCCCTGCAGCGGGGTGCTCCGGCCCGGCCGGGCGATCAGTCCCGGGTCTGGCCGCGGGGGTGGTAATGCCGGTGGATCTGCTTCAGGTAGAGCCGGTCCACCTGGGTGTAGATCTGGGTCGTGCTGATGGAGGCGTGTCCCAGCATCTCCTGGACGGCGCGCAGGTCCGCTCCCCCCTGCAGCAGGTGGGTCGCGAAGGAGTGCCGCAGGCTGTGGGGCTTGACACGGCCCGGCAGACCCGCCTCGGCCGCCAGGCGCTGCAGGATCTTCCACCAGCCTACGCGGCTCAGCGCTCCCCCGCGGGCGTTGAGGAAGATCACGGGGGGTGTCGTCGGCCGGGCCAGGCCGGGGCGCTCCCCTCGTAAGTATTCCCCCAGGATGTCGGCACAGCTTGCTCCGAGGGGCACCCAGCGCTCCTTGCGCCCCTTGCCCAGGACACGCACGAGGGAGTCCTCCAGGAAGAGATCGGCCAGGGGCAGGGACACCAGCTCCGTGGCGCGCAGCCCCGAGCCGTAGGCCAGCTCCAGGAGAGCCCGATTGCGCAAGCAAAGGCTACGG
Source organism: uncultured bacterium (assembly GCA_964627205.1). Classification (GTDB taxonomy): domain Bacteria; phylum Krumholzibacteriota; class Krumholzibacteriia; order JACNKJ01; family JACNKJ01; genus CAZVHI01. The sequence continues at coordinate 76,688 of CAZVHI010000010.1, read as the reverse complement.
CTCCGGCCCGCCGCGGCGAGGAGAGCCTCGATCTCGCGCACCGACAGCAGGTCGGGGAGCTTCTTGGGCAGGCGCGGCCCCTCGAGCATCTCGGCAGGCGAGCGCGGGATGCGCCCCTCGGCGACGAGGTAGCGGAAGAAGCCCCGCCAGGCGCTGAGCATGCGGGCCCGGCTGCGGGGGGACAGCCCCTCCCGCTCGGCGTGTCGCAGGGCTTCTCTCAATTGCCTCTCGCCGGCGCGCAGGGGATCGGGGCAGCAGGCGGGCAGGCGCCCGAGATCACGCCGGTAGGCCTCCAGGGTGTTCGGGGCGAGGCTCCTCTCGACGAGCAGCTGGTCGAGCCAGTCGTCGAGGGCGGCGCGCCAGGCGTCGTTCACGATTTCCCCCCGCGCAGCTGCGCCAGCAGCTTCTCCGCCAGCTTGGGACCGATGCCCGGCAGGGCGCAGAGCTCGGCCATCGTCGCCTGCGCGATGGCCGGGACACTGCCGAACTGATCGAGAAGGAGGCGGCGGCGCGCGGGACCGAGGCCGGGAACCTCGTCCAGGGCAGAACGGATGCTGGCCTTTCCGCGCCGCTGCCGATGGAAGTCGCGGGCGAAGCGGTGGGCCTCGTCGCGGATCCTTTGCAAGAGGCGCAGGGCCCCGGAGTTCTGTGGCAGGAGCAGGGGCTCGTCGGGCTTCGCCGCCCGATAGACCGTCTCCTCGCGCTTGGCCAGGGAGATCAACACCTGGTCTGTCGCCCCCTGTTCCCGGAGCGCTCCGGCCGCGGCGGCCAGCTGGCCCCTGCCACCGTCGACCAGGAGCAGGTCGGGTGCGCCCTTCCCCTCTTCGGCCAGGCGCCGGTAGCGCCTTCGGATCACCTCCTCGATGGACGCCAGGTCGTCCTGCCCCTCTACCGCAGTGATGCGGAAGCGGCGATAGCCGCTCTTGAGGGGGGCGCCGTCGCGGAAGCGCACCAGGGCGGCCACGACCTCGCGATCCCCCGTGTTGGAGACGTCCACGCCGTCGATGATCCTGGGCAGGGCCGCCATGCCGAGGGCCTCGCGCAGCTCGAAGATCTCTGGCGGCACGCGCCCGGCCTTGCTGCCCGAGGTGGCCAGGGCCTCGTCGAGCTTCGTGCGTGCGTTCTCCAGGGCTAGAGCGAGGATCTGCCTGCCCAATCCGCGCTGGGGCCGACGCAGCGCGACGCGGCTCCCGCGGCGCACGCCGAGCCAGCGGGCGAGGAGGCTGGTCTCCGACAGCTCCAGCGGCAGGAGTATCTCCGGCGGCGGCGTCTGGACGCGGTGGTAGTACTGCTGGAAGAAGGCGCGGAAGACGTCCGCATCCTCCTCGCCGTCGGCCGTGCGGAAGTGGAAGGTCTCGGCGGCGAGCAGCTTGCCTTCGCGTAGGCGCAGGACCACGCCGCAGGCGTCCTGGCGGTCCCGCGCGAGGGCCAGCGCGTCGCGGTCCTCGGCGCCGAAGGCCTGGGCCCGCTGGCGGTGCTCGAGGCGATCCAGGGCCTGGAGCTGGTCACGGATCTGTGCCGCCTTCTCGTACTGCATGGAGCCCGAGGCCCTTTCCATCTCCTCGCGAAGGAGGCCGCCCAGCTTGCTCGCGCGCCCGCTCAGGTAGAGGCGAACGCGCTCCACATCCGCGCGGTAGTCGCTCACCGACTGCCGCCGTGTGCAGGGGGCGCGGCAGCGATCGATGTGGAAGTAGAGACACTCGCGGGTCAGGCCGCCCGCGAGCAGGTCGCCCGGGCAGTCGCGGATCGGGAAGAGCGTCTTGAGCACGCGCAGCGTCTGGCGGATGGCGCCCACATCGGTGTAAGGTCCGAGGTAGAGGCTCCCCCCCTCCTCCATCTTCCGGGTCAGGAAGATCCGGGGCAGCTCCTCTTCCAAGGTGATCCGCACGTAGGGGAAGCTCTTGTCGTCCCGGAGCTTGATGTTGTAGCGCGGGCTGTACTCCTTGATGAAGTTGTTCTCGGCGACCAGGGCCTCGATCTCGCTGCCCAGGACCACGTAGTCCAGGTCTTCGACCCGGCGGACGAGGATCTCGGTCTTCGGATCCCGGGCGCGGCTCTCCTGGAAGTAGCTGTGGACCCGGGAGGAGAGGTTCTTGGCCTTGCCGACGTAGATGACCTTGGCCGCGGCGTCCTTGAAGAGGTAGACGCCTGGCGAGCGGGGCAGCCGATCGAGCTTCCGGCGGAGTGCTTCGGGGAGGTCCATGGCGCTCACCGGGCCAACTTAGCCCGGAACTGGAGACGCGACAAGGGCTTTCGCCCAGGAGCGGGGCTTGACACGGGGGGCGGGCCTTGCTAGATTGCCGGCCTTGTTGCCGTTACGCGAGGAGAGGGAAGAAGGCATGCCTCATCACAAGTCCTGCAAGAAGAGACTCAAGACCAGCAAGAAGGCCCGTCTGTACAACAAGGCCTACAAGAGCAATATGCGCCACAGCCTCAAGGCCTTCCGCGCAGTCAGCAGCGCCGAGGAGGCCACGGGCATGCTCCCCGCGCTCAGCTCCCAGCTGGACAAGCTGGCCAAGAAGGGCATCATCAAGCGTGGCACGGCCAACCGGATGAAGTCCCGCCTAGCGATCCGCGCGGGCAGCCTCGCTCAGCAGAGCCAGCCCTAGTCTCCACTCATTCTTGGCCCCCGCGACCCTCCGCGCCCGGCGCGGGGGGATTGCCATGCTGGGAAGTCCCGCCCGCTAGCGGCCGCCGTCGTCATCGCCGAGGGCCTCTGCCAGCCAGGGTATGTCCCCCAGCTCGCCCAGCTCCCGAGCGCCCCGCAGGGCGCTGAGGAACTCGTCGGCGTCGGTGAAGCCGGCCCGCCGGTAGCGTCGCGCCTGCAAGAAGAGCTCGAGGGTGTCGACCGCGCGCACGAGCCTGGCCTCCTCGCTCTCCCCCCCTTCGAACTCCTCCAGCAGCGCCACGACCTCTGGCGCGTGCGTCCCCCACTGCTCGCGCCGGATCCTCCCCTCCGCCTCGACCAGAACGCCCGCGGGCAGCGCCGCCTTCGCCGGGCTCGGGATGTCCCCCAGCCGCGCCTCGTGGAAGTCGTGCAGGAGCGCCATGAGCAGGACGCGCTCCGCGTCGAGGCCCCTCTCCCTGGCGATGCGCCAGGCAAGCAGGCCCGTCGCGAAGGAGTGGTCCGCCACGGATTCGGGCCGGTTCACACCGACGCGGAACCAGCCGCTGCGCGGCGTGCGCTTGAGGTTGAGCAGGTCTTCGACCCAGGAGTTCTCGCCGTTCATCGGGGATCCTTTCCCGCCGCTTGGCGCGCCACGCCCGCGGCGGCGTCTGCGGGCCGCTAGTAGTTCCAGCCCAGGAAGACCTGGTGCACGAGGTCTTTCTCGATGCTCTCGAAATCGGTCTTGCGGGTCATGTTCCAGCGGATGACCACCGGCGGTCCGAAGCCGAGCTCCAGCCCCACGCCAAGCGCTCCGGCCCACTGGGGTTGCGGGATGCTGAAGAAGCGCGAGCTGAGCCGCGCCGCGTCGAAGTAGGCACTCCCGCGGATCGAGGGCAGGTCCAGGTTCCCGATCGGCGTGTAGAGGCGGAGCCCGTGCAGCACCGGGAAGCGGATCTCGTGATTGCTGAGCCAGACTCCCTTGGAATGGAAGTGACGATAGGGCCAACCGCGCAGCTGAAGGGGTCCGCCGAGATGGAAGAAGCGGGGATCGTCCCCGCTAGAGAAGTGACCCATTAGCCTTGCCGCATAGACGCTGTGCCGCGTCAGTCGCCAGTACTTGCGCGCGTCCAGCCGCAGGATGCTGTAGCCGTAGTCGCTCTGGCCGAAGTCGGTGCTGTAGCCGACCGTGAGGTTCAGACGTTCGCCGTCGTAGGGGCCGCCGTAGCCCCAGAGCACGGTGTCGTGCACCCAGGAGAAGTAGATGGAGCTGAGCACCGCCTCGGGATCGCGGAAACGGTAGCTCAGGTCCTCCTCCTGGATGATCCCGCGCACGGTGAGGCTGAGCTCGATGCGCCGGAAGAGGTTGAAGGGATAGCGCAGGCCCAGGAGGCCGCCGATGCGGCGCTCGAAGCGGTACTCCTCCCAGTTGGGATCGAAGTCGCTCGAGAGGTGGAAGAGGGCGAGGCTCCAGTTGATCCGCCGCGAGAGGTTGCTGTAGCTGACGCCGACGTTGAGCCGTTTGAAGAAGTCGCCCGCGCTGGTCGCGTTGTTGGAAAGCGCCACTAGGAGCTGGTGGTTGCCGAGCAGGTCCGTGAAACCGATCTGGCCGCCGCCCGCGTTGCCGAACTCGGGATCGTAGGCCAGGCCGGACTGCACGAAGTCCAGCCCCCAGCGCCGCTCGTAGGGCACCGGTGACGGGAGGGCGCCGTCGCCCGGCGGTACGGCGCGCGGCCAGACGGAGCTCTCCGCCTCGACCGGCTGCACGAAAGACTGCCCGTTCTCGTTCAGCTCGAAGTGGAAGAGGCGGTAGCGACCGTCCTGATAGACCGAGGCGAGGAAGCCCTCGCCGATCCAGCTCGGGCTCTGCGCGGCGCCGTAGCATGCGGTCTGGCGGCGATGGAGGGAGCCCTCGACGCTGTAGACGTCCCAGGCCCCCTTCCGGTCGGAGACGTAGAGGTAGCGCTCGCCGTCCGCGTGCCAGACCGGCGACTGGTCCACCCATTCCCCGCGGCTCAGGCGCCGCACCTGGCCGCTCGCGAGCTCCATCTCGTAGAGGTTGCGATAGGAACTTGCCTCCGCGAATGCGCGATCGGAGGAGAAGAGGAAGCGCTCTCCATCTGGATGCCAGGCGGGATCGCGGTCGTCGAAGTCGTCCACGCTCAGGCGCCGGAGCTCCCAGCGTGGTTCTTCGGCGCTCGGTTCGCCAGCGAGAAGATATAGGTCGCGGCGTCCGCCGGGGTCGATGCCCGAGAAGAGAACGCGACCGTCTCCGGCCACTGACGGCGATTCGATCTGGACCAGGGAGTCGGCCTCGAAGCGGTGCAGGGTGGCGCCACTGTCCGGGTCGAGGAAGAGCAAATGATCGCGCGGCCCGCTTCGCGCCGAGAGGACCAGGAGCCCCGCGCCAACACCCAGGCGACTGCGGAAGAGGGGGATCGATTCGGTCTCGGGGTTCCGCCCGCCCGCAAGCAGGATCTCCGGCCGCGCGCGCCCCCGGCGAGCCTTCGGCAGCCGGGACCGGGCCAGGTCGACGTGCCCGCTTTCGGTCTCCAGGTAGACGAAGCTGCTGTCCGAGAGTGCCGCTGGCGACGACTGGAATCCCGCGCTGTCGAGTAGCTCCCGTCCCCGCTCGCTCGCCGGTGTGCGCGTGCCCACGGCGGGGTAGTAGCGCCGGCGCATCTGGGTGCGCCAGCGGCGGTCCAGCTCCTCGAGGTCGAGTCCCAGGCTCATCTCCAGCACGCGGTCGAAGTCGCTGCTCCGCCACCAGCTCTCGAGGATGCCCCGCACCGCGTCCGTGGAGTAGTTGCGATCGAGGAAGGCCACCACGGATTGGCCCATCTTGTACATGAGGTAGGTCCCGTGGATGCGCCACATGTTCGACAGCGGCGGGAGGGTGCCTTCCAGGATGCCCTCGCGCAGGAGCATCTCGCCCTCGGTGTCGGGCTCGCCGACACTGTAGAACTCCGCCAAGCCCTCGACGAACCAGAGGGGCGGATGCTGGTAGGAGAACTGGCGCCTGGCCGACATCACCTGCGACAGCTTCTCGAGCATGTAGGCGTGCACCATCTCGTGCCGGATGACGTGGCGGAGCTGGCTCAGGCTGCCGGTCGAGGGGACGACGACTCGTCCCCGGATGAGATCGGTGAAGCCCCCCACCGACTCGGGGATCAGCGAGGGGATGACGTTCGTCTCGCGGAAGTCGTGCTGCGATCCGTAGAGGACAAGCGGGACGGGGTGGCACGTCTCGAGCGCAAAGACCTCCTCGAGCTCCGCGGCCACCGTGTCCGCGTAGGCAATCGCCATGCGGGCGAGGTGCTCCTCCTCGGGATAGTAGAAGAGCTCGACCCGCTCGCTGCGCGAGACCAGCCAATCGCGCGGCGAGTAGATCACCTTGTTCTTGCCGAAGAGGTACTGCGCCCGCGCGGGCGCGGCGAGCAGGAGCAGAGCCATGAGCAGCAGGGTGAGCGTTCCGCCCGCGATTCCCCTTCGCAGCAGGGCGCTCACGGTGCGCCTTCCTCGCTGCCGCGAGGGATCTCGCTTCGGCCGGCGCGCGTCGAGTCTGTCGGCTCCGGGAAGCCAAAGCGCATCCAGGTGATCTTGCCTCCTGGCTCGAGCCACTGGGGACCGGGATCCAGGTAGGCGGGCTCTGCCGTGGGATCCCAGACGGAGTCGGCGGCCAGGTCCTTGAAGACGAAGAGCCACCAAGGACCGGGGGGCACGGCGTCGAAGGTGAACTCGCCGTCGGTCGGCAGCCAGAGGGCGGGACCGTCGTCTCCTGGGATCAGCGCCCTGCGCAACGAGTCCGGCAGCAGGGCGGGATCCCGCGCGGGCAGGGAGTCGGGCGCGATGCGCAGGGAATCCGGGAAGAGGTGCAGCCGGTAGGCGGCCGGTAGCGTGTCCAGGCAGGTGAAGCTGCCGAGCACCTCGCCCGGTTCGTTCGGATCGATGACGTCGAGCAGCAGGTCCAGGCGCTGCGGCTCGGGCGCCGTGAGGATCAGCAGGCTGTCGCTCAGGGAGTCCGCGAAGTCGATCGCCGCGTCGTAGAGGCTGTCGCCATCGACGTCCTGCCAGGCGCGCAGCGTAAGGCGCCGCCCGTCGGTTGGCAGGTGGCGGAATGCGAACCCGCCCTGGCGGTCCGGCCTGAGCTCCCGGGCCACGTGCCCCATGCTATCGGCGAGCTCGAGGCGCATGGCTCGGCTCGGGTTGCCCTTGAAGGTGGCCTTGCCTGCCAGCCAGCCAGGCATAAGGCTGTCGCCCGTCGCGAAGTGGACCATCTGCCATTCGGGCTGCTGGACGCGGTGCCGGTCCCGCCAGCCCGGCAGCAGGTAGACGGCCACGGTTGTGTCAAGCGGGAAGGGATCCCAGAAGCGCAGTGCGACGAGCGTGTCCGCTTCCCAGCGCAGGGAGCGGAGGAGCCAGTCGGGATCGGTGCGAAGCTGGGAGAGGAAGCTTGTCCGGTCCACCTTCTCGCTGAAGCGCAGCGTGATGGTGTCGAGGCTGCCGTGCTCCCCGCTGCCATCCTCGGGCCAGCTGCCGACGATCTCCGGCGGCACCTTGTCGACCGGCCCGCCCGGCGGCGGCCGCATCCGGGCGCAGCTCGACGCCAGGATCAGGCACGCAGCGAGCGAGAGCCAGGTCCGCGCGCGCATCTACATCAACACCGACAGGATCGCGCGCTGGATGTGAAGGCGGTTCTCCGCTTCGTCGAAGACCACGGAATGCGGGCCGTCGATGACCTCGTCGGTGATCTCGTCTCCCCGGTGCGCGGGCAGGCAGTGCATGACGATCGTATCTTTGATGCCCGTTTTCTCCAGCAGCTTGCTGTTGATCTGATAGGGCGCGAACACGCTCTTGCGCTCTTCGGCCTCCTCCTCCTGCCCCATGCTCGCCCAGACGTCCGTATAGAGCACGTCCGCGCCCAGGGCCGCGGCCGCGGGGTCGCTGATCGCCTCGTAGCGCAGCTCGGGATTGATGCGCCGAGCATTCGCGAGCAGGCTCTCGTCCGGATCGAAGCCGCTGGGATTGCAGATCACCAGCTCGAAGGGGAAGCGGGCCGCGGCGTGGATCCAGCTGTTGGCCATGTTGTTGCCGTCGCCGATGTAGACCACCTTCAGCCCTTCGACCCTGCCCTTGTGCTCCCAGATGGTCTGGAGGTCGGCCATGACCTGGCAGGGGTGGAGCAGGTCGGTGAGGCCGTTGATCACCGGGATGCGCGTTGCGTTGCGGCCCAGAACTACAGCGTGCTCGTGATCAAAGGTGCGGATCATGATGCCGTCGACGTAGCGCTCGAGGACCCGCGCAACGTCCTGCGGCGCTTCGCGCGTACCGATGCCGACCTCTCGCTCGGTGATGTAGAGGCTCGACCCGCCGAGCTGCCGGATCGCCACCTCGAAGCTGATGCGCGTGCGCAGGCTCGGCTTGTGGAAGAGACAGGCGAGCACCTTGCCCGCCTTCTCCGGCGGCAGCTTGCCCGTCTTCTTGAGCGTGCGCTTCTGCTCCATGGCGAGCTCCAGGACACGCGTGAGATCCTCGCGGCTCCAGTCCGCGATCGAGATGAAATCCTTGGGCAAGGGCGGCAAGAGCTTCCTCCTCTCGGCTTTACTCCCAATCATCCACGCGGGTGCGCCTTGCGGTGCACCGCCTTCAGCTTTTCCGTGCTCACGTGCGTGTAGACCTGCGTGCTGGCGAGGCTCGCGTGTCCGAGCATCTCCTGGATGGAACGGAGATCCGCTCCGCGCTCGAGCAGGTGCGTGGCGAAGCTGTGCCGCAGCACGTGCGGGCTCACTCGCGCCAGGTTCGCGACGCGGCCCAGGTAACGCTCGACAACGCGCTGGATCGTGCGGCGGCTCAGGGGAATTCCCCCGTCCCGCCCGAGAAAGACGGGAGCGTCACCTCCGCGCACCTCCCCTGCGTCCAGCCATCGCTCCAGCCAGCGGCGCGCCTCGCCCTGGAGGGGCAGCAGCCTCTCCTTGCCGCCCTTCCCGAAGACGGTCAGCAGCCCGCCCCGCAGGTCCACGTCGTCCCGGACCAGTCCGCGTAGCTCCTCGAGGCGCATGCCGGTACCATAGAGCAGCTCCAGGAGGGTTCGGTCCCGGAGGCCCTTCGGCGTCGTGGTGTCGGGCAGGCCCATCATCCGATGCACCCATCCCTCCTCCGCGAAGACCGGGAGCGGGCGACCGGTCCGCGGCGCTTGCAAGAGTGCGGCCGGATCGACGTCCAAGAGGCCGCGCCTGTTCAGGTAGCGATAGAAGCTGCGGAGGGATGACAGCTTACGGGCGACGGTGCGGTCGCTGACGGCCGTCTTCCTCTTCCGCCCCGCCGCGAAGGCGTCCCGCCGAACGAGGGCGAGAAAGCGGCGGATCGTGTTGCGGTCGATGGCCAGGGCGGAAAGGTCGCCATCGAAGGCGAGGTAGTCCAGGAACTGCGACAGGTCGCGCAGGTAGGCCGCCACCGTGTGCGCGGAGTAGGCCTTCTCGACTGCGAGGTAACGTTCGTAATCTCGTCTAAGCTTCTTCACGCCGGGAACTTAGCAGAGCGCCACAGAGCGCCGCAAGGGCTCAACGTCCCTCCAACCAGCTCGCCAGGTCTGCGAGGCTGCGACGGGCCAGGGCCGCCTTCCGCTCCGCCTTGCGCCGCGGCCTTTGCGCGAGGGAAGGCAGGAGCCCGAAGTTGACGTTCATGGGTTGGGATCGGTCCGGCTCCTGCCCGGCGAGGAAGCGCAGGAGCGAGCCCGCGAGGGTCGTCTCCGGCGGCAGGGCCGGCTCGCGGCCGCGGAGCCGGTCCAGGAGGTGACGCGCGGCGAGCAGGCCGCTGCCCATGGACTCCACGTAGCCCTCGACGCCTGTCATCTGGCCCGCGAAGTAGAGTCCGGCGGCATGGCGACTTTCCTGGAACTGCGTCAGGGTCGCCGCAAAATCGAGGAAGAAGTTGCGGTGCATCGCGCCGTAGCGGGCGAACTCGGCGGCCGCGAGGGCGGGGATCAGGCGGAAGATGCGCCTCTGGTCGTCGATCCGCAGGCGGGTCTGGCAGCCGACGAGTCCCCAGAGGGTGCCCGCCCGGTTCTCGCGCCGCAGCTGGAGGACCGCCCAGGGCCTTTCCCCCGTCCGGGGATCGACGAGGCCGACGGGCCGAAGCGCGCCGAAGCGCAGCGTGTCGGGGCCGCGGGCGGCCAGCACCTCGACCGGGAGGCAGGACTCGAAGTAGGGCACGCCCTTCTCGAAGTCCCGCGCCGGGAAGGGCTCCGCCTCCCGCAGCGCGTGGACGAAGGCATCGTAGCAGTCCCTGCCCAGGGGCGCGTTGATGTAGTCCGCCTCGCCCTTGTCGTAGCGGCTGGCGACGAAGTGATGCTCGGCGGTGAGGCTCTCGCGCGTCACCGTGGGCGCGATGGCGTCGAAGAAGCTGAGCCGGCCCCGGCCGAAGTGCGCCTCGATGGCCGCGCTGAGCGAGTCCGAGGTCAGGGGGCCCGTGGCAATGATGGCGGGCAGGTCAGTCGGCAGCTCGGAGAGCTCGCCCTCGCTGCGCTGGATCATGTCTGCGGTGTTCAGTGCATCATCGACACGTTGGGAGAACTCCTCCGGTTCCACGGCGAGGGCGGCCCCCGCCGGCAGCGCGCAGGATTCGGCGATAGGTAAGAGGCTGCTTCCGAGCTTCTTCAGCTCCGCCTTGAAGAGGCCGGCGGCCGTGTCCTCGCGGAGGGACTTCAGGGAGTTGCTGCAGACGAGTTCGGCGGGTCCGTTCAGACGATGCGCGGGCGAGCGGGCCCCGGGCTTCTGCTCGCAGAGGCGCACCGGAACGCCACTATTGGCGAGATAAAGGGCGGCCTCGCAGCCGGCGAGTCCGCCGCCCACGATGGTGACGGGCCTTTTCACATCACTCGGGGATCTCGAGCTTGCACAGCGTGCACTGCTGGAAGTTGCCCTTGGCCTTGCTCGCCTTCTCCACCACCAGTCCGCCGCAGTCGGGGCAGGGCGTGGCGACGGGCTTGTTCCAGCTGGCGAAGTCGCAATCCGGATAGGCGTTGCAGCCGAAGAAGGTGCGGCCGCGCTTGCTGCGCTTCTCCACGAGCTGGCCGCTGCAGTCGTCGCGGGGACAGCTCACGCCGATCTCCAGGGGCGAGGTCCCCTTGCAGTCGGGGTAGCGGGAGCAGGCGGCAAAGCGGCCGTAGCGTCCGACGCGGATCATCATCTCCGCCTCGCAGTCGGGACATCTCTGGTCGCCCGCGGGCTCCGGGTCCTCCAGCGGCCGCGAGTTCTTGCAGTCCGGGTAGGCGCTGCAGGCCAGGAAGCGCCCGTTGCGGCCCCAGGTCTTGATCATCGGCTTGCCGCACTTCTCGCAGGCAAGCTCCGTCTCCTCGCGGATGCTGAGGCGCAGCTCGTCCGTGCGCTCGGCGACGCTTTCCAGCGCATTCTTCATCGGGTCGTAGAAATGACGGACGACGTCCTCCCAGGGCTCGTCGCCGTCTTCGACCTTGTCGAGCTCCTCTTCCATGCGGGCGGTGAAGCCCACCTCGAAGAGCTTGGGAAAGCTCTCCTCGAGGACCTTCCATACGCTCTCCCCCAGCTCGGTGGGCATGAAGCGCCTCTTCTCGTCGAGCTGCAGGTAGTCGCGCCCCTGGATCGTGCCCACGATGCCGGCGTAGGTGCTCGGCCTGCCGATCCCCTGCTCCTCCAACTCCTTGATCAGGCTGCTCTCGGAGTAGCGGGGCGGCGGCTCGGTGAAGTGCTGCTTGGGAAGAAGCTCCCGGGCCTGAAGGCTCTCGCCCTGCACGATCTCGGGCAGGAGCTGTTCCTTGTCGGTCTGGGTAGGGCCGTTGTTCTTGCGCGCGCCGGCCTTCGGGAGGACCCGGCGGTAACCGTCGAAGAGGAGGCGGTTGCCCGTGGCGCGGAAGAGGGCCTCGCCGGCTCCCACGTCCACGCGCGTGGCCTCGTAGCGCGCTTCGGCCATCAAGGAAGCCATGAAGCGCTGCCAGATGAGTCGGTAGAGAGCGAGCTGGTCCTTACTCAGGTAGGAGCGCAGCGAATCGGGATCCCTGAGGGCGCTCGTCGGCCGTATGGCCTCGTGGGCGTCCTGGGCGCCCTTCTTCACCTTGAACTGGCGATCTTTCTGGGGCATGTACTCCTGGCCGAACTTCTCGAGCACGTATTCCCGGTGCTCCGCGCGCGCGCCGTCGGCGACGCGGACCGAGTCGGTACGCATGTAAGTGATCAGGCCGACGGCCCCCTCGTCCCCTAACTCCAGCCCCTCGTAGAGCTGCTGGGCGATCATCATGGTGCGCCGGGCCGAGAAGCCGAGACGGGTGCTGGCGTCGCGTTGCAGGGTGCTCGTGATATAGGGCGGCTCGGGCGAGCGCCGGCGCTGCTTGCGTTCGACGGCCTCGACCTGGAAGGGTTTCCCCTCGAGCTCGGCGAGCAGCGAGTTCATCGCCTCTTCGCTGGTGATGGAGATGTCCTCGCCCCGCCACTTGAGCAGCTTCGCCTCGAAGGGCTCGCCGGCCTCCCCCATCAGGGTGGCGCGCAGCGACCAGTACTCCTCGGTGACGAAGGCGCGGATCGCCTGCTCACGCTCCACGATGAGCCGCAGGGCCACGGTCTGCACGCGGCCCGCGCTGAGACCGTAATAGAAGATCTTCCAGAGGAGCGGGCTGATCTGGTAGCCCACGAGCCGATCGAGCACGCGGCGCGCCTGCTGGGCCTCGACCTTGTTCTCGTCGACCAGCCCCGGGTGCTGCACCGCCTCCTCGATGGCCTCGCGCGTGATTTCGTTGAGCATGATGCGGCGGATGTTCGGCTGCACCTTCGTCAGGTGGCGGCTGAGGTGCCACGCGATGGCCTCCCCCTCGCGGTCGGGGTCGGTGGCCAGCAGCACCTCGCCAGCTTTCTTGGCGGCCTGCTTCAGCTCCGTGAGGACCTTGCCCTTGCCCTTGATCGTGACGTACTGGGGAGCGAAGCCGTCGTCCACATCGATGCCGAGCTTGCTCTTGGGCAGGTCCACAACGTGCCCCTTGCTCGCCTTGATGATGTAGTCCTTCCCCAGGTACTTCTGGAAGGTGCGCGCCTTGGTCGGGCTCTCTACGATGAGGAGTGAGGGAGGCATGGGCTAGGAACTCCGTCGATGGGTCAGTGCTTGCTGGGGCCGGGGCCTTCGGGACTCGTCATCCAGCCGCTTTCAGCGAGGGTCTCGTCGAAGATCACCGCGGCGGCCAGGAACTGGACCTCCGCCAGCCCAGCGCCCTCGGCGTGGAGGCGGTGGACGCGCAGCAGGATCTCCTCCTCCTGTTCCTCGTCGATGAGACCCAGGCTGCTCAGGCGCTGGAGGTAGTCAGCCGCGTCGAAATCCAGCACGGCCTGCTCCACCGCAATCGGCGAATCCGCCAGCGCGAGATCGTCGCCTTCGAGGTTCAGGACGCTCTGGATGGCCGCCTCGATCTCGTCGAGGTCCAGGCCGTCGAGTCCGAGCTGCTCGCGCACCTCTTCCAGCTTGGCGCGCTGCCCCGGCTCGAGACCCTTGCCGTTCTCGAGGATGTAGATGACGATTTCCTTCAGTCGCTTCTGCATGATGTCTCGTTTCCGTCCCGGTGTGGGCGGCAAGCTAACACCTAAGCACCCGTCCGGCCACAGCATTTTTTGTACTTCCGCCCGCTCCCGCAGGGGCAGGGATCGTTCCGGCCCACCTTAGGCCCTTTTTTCACAACGGGTTGCTGGGGCGTCCCCGGCGGCGCCTGCGTGGCGATCGCCGCCTCGGGCGGAGGCGGACCCCCGGCATCCGCGGCGGCGGCAGCCTGGCCATCCGCCGCCTGGGCGGCCTGGCGATAGGAATCGGCCTCCTCGTGGCGGGTCTTGACCTGCGAGAGATCCTCGCCCTCGTAAGTCGACGGCGCCACCGCCACCTCGAGGTGGAACAGCGCGGATAAGCTATCGCGGTCCACGCGATCGATGAACTCCTCGAAGAGCGCGAAGCCCTCGCGCTTGAACTCGATGAGCGGGTCCTTCTGGCCGTAGCCCCGCAGACCGATGCCGCTCTTCAGATTGTCCAGCTCGAGCAGGTGCTCCTTCCAGGCCTCGTCGAGGCTGCGCAGCAGGGCGAAGCGCGCCACCTGTTCGTAGAGCCCCGGCGGGAGATTCTGCTCCCGTTCCTCGAGCCTGTCTTGCGCTCGTTCGAGCAGCGTGTTGCGGAGCACATCCTTGTCCATAGCCTCGAGCTCGGCTTCGGGCAGGCCGAAGTCGCCGAGGAAGATGCCCTCCAGCTCGAGGAAGAGCTCATCCGCCTCCCAGGTCTCGGGGATGCTGTGATCGGGGATGTGCTTCTCCACGACGACAGTGACGACGTTCTCCGTCTTCTCCTGCAACTCCTCGTGAGGATCCTGGGAGGTCAGGTAGTAGCCGCGCCGGTCGTAGACCACCTCGCGCTGCATGTTCATGACGTCGTCGTACTTGATCAGGTTCTTGCGGATCTCGAAGTTGTAGGCCTCCACCTTCTTCTGCGCGCGCTCGATGGCGTTCGTCACGAGACGGTGCGTGATGACCTCGCCATCCTGAACACCGATGCGATCCATGATCGCGCCCATGCGATCGCCCATGAACAGGCGCATCAGGTTGTCCTCGAGCGACAGGAAAAACAGGCTACGGCCTGGGTCTCCTTGCCGGCCGGAGCGGCCGCGGAGCTGGCGGTCGATGCGGCGGCTCTCGTGCCGCTCGGTGCCGATGATCTGCAGGCCGCGGACGATCTCGTTAACTTGGCCCTCGGGGACGTTCAGCGCCGAGCCGTCGACCACGCCGGGATGCAGCTTGATGTCGGTGCCGCGGCCGGCCATGTTCGTGGCGATGGTCACTGCCCCCGGCTGGCCGGCCCCCTGCACGATCTCCGCCTCCCGCTGGTGCTGCTTCGCGTTGAGCACGTTGTGCGGGACATTGCGCCCCTTCAGCACGCGGCTGAGCATCTCGCTGAACTCCACCGACACCGTGCCCACGAGCACCGGCAGGCCGATCCCGTGCAGGCGCCCGATCTCGTCGACGATCGCCTCCACCTTCTCCTTGCGCGTGCGGTAGATGTGGTCGTCCTCATCGGCGCGCCGCACCGGTTGGTTGGTGGGGATGACCACCACCTTGAGCTTGTAGATCTCCCAGAGCTCGGTCTCCTCGGTGATGGCCGTGCCCGTCATGCCGGCGAGCTTGTCGTACATCCGGAAGAAGTTCTGCAGGGTGATGGTGGCGTAGGTCTGCGTCTGCCCCTCGATGCGGACGCCCTCCTTGGCCTCGATGGCCTGGTGCAGGCCGTCCGAGTAGCGGCGCCCGTGCAGGATGCGGCCCGTGAACTCGTCGACGATCTGGACCTTGCCCTCCTGCACCACGTACTCCACGTCCTTCTCGAAGAGGCTGTAGGCGCGGAGCAGCTGCTGGATCATGTGGATGACGTCGTTGTGCTCGGCGTAGTCGCGGTGGGCGCGCTCCTTGGCCTGCGCCTGCTCCTTGGCGTCGAGGGACTCGTCCGCGTCGATCGCGCCGAGGGTCACGGAGAGGTCGGGCAGGACGAAGAGCTCGCGGTCCTTCTCGCTGAGCGAATCCAGGCCGCTTTCGGTCAGCTCGATCGCGTGCCCCTTCTCGTCGATGACGAAGTAGAGCGCGGCGTCGAGATCCTGCATGGTCTTGTCGCGGATGTTCGCGTTCTCCACCTGCCCGATCAGGGAGGCGATGCCCTCTTCCTGGACGAAACGCAGGTAGCGCTTGTTCCTCGGCGCGCCGTGTCGTAGCTGCAGGAGAACGGTGCCCATCTCCCAGCGCGTATCGTCATCGCCGTCGGCCTTGAAGAGCTTCTCTGCCTTGGTCGCCAGGTCGTTGACGAGCCGCTGCTGACGCCGGAACAGGCTCTCGACCATGGGCCGCATCTCGCGGAACTTCTCGTCGGAGGTGGACTGGCCTACCGGACCGCTGATGATCAGCGGCGTCCGCGCCTCGTCGACGAGCACGCTGTCCACCTCGTCGACGATGGCGTAGTGAAAACCACGCTGCACCTGCTGGTCGGCGCTGCCCACCATGTTGTCTCGCAGGTAGTCGAAGCCGAACTCGTTGTTGGTGCCGTATGTGATGTCCGCGCCGTAGGCCTTCTGCCGCTCCGGCGGAGTCATCCCCGCGAGGATGACACCAACCGATAGCCCTAAGCTCTCGAAGATCGGTCCCATCCACTGAGAGTCGCGCTCGGCCAGGTAGTCGTTGACGGTCACCAGGTGCGCGCCCTTGCCCGGCAGGGCGTTGAGGTAGAGCGGAAGGGTCGCCACCAGCGTCTTGCCTTCGCCCGTCGCCATCTCGGAGATCTGCCCCCGGTGCAGGACGATGCCGCCCAGGAGCTGCACGTCGAAGGGGACCATCTCCCAGGTCTGGGAGAGCCCGATCAGATCCCACTCCTGGCTGACCTTGCGGCGACAGGCCTCCTTCACCAGGGCGAAGGCCTCCGGCAGCAGATCGTCGAGGGTTTCTCCTTCGGCGCAGCGCCGGCGGAACTCCTCGGTTTTGGCGGGGAGCGCATCGTCAGACAGCTCGCGGTATCCCTCACAATGCTCGTTGATCCGGTCCACGAGAGGCCAGACCTTCTTGAGCTCGCGCTCCATCTGGGTTCCGAAGACCTTCTTGAGGAAATCGAGGGGCATGGGAGGCTCCCTGCTTCGTCATCGCGTGGATTGGCAGGTAATGGCATTCGCGGGCGGAACGTAATGTAAACTCGGCCCATCGGGCTGTCAAACGGCCCGGTCGCACTCCTCCCCGCCTGACACGCGGCCGTTGCAACTGCCTACGGCCGCGCGCGCTATTCTTCCGCGCCGGCGCTGGGGACGTAGAGGCCGTCGAACCATACGCGCCAGCTCTCGCCGCCGTCGTCCGAGTGCTCGATCCTCTGGCGGACCCGGCCTTCGGTCAGGGGCGTCAGGCTCATGCGCGAGCGCAGAGTTTTCCCATCCACCTCCACGAAGCGGCCCGTGAATCTCATAGCGCCATCCACTATCCCGCCTTCATAGCGGACGATCTGCCCGTGCTCGTCCACCCAGTGCTGCTTCCAGAGACCGTCGCTGGGATCGAAGTAGCTCATGCTCTTGCCGCCGCTGCCGCTGGCCGAGGTCCAGTTCTCCAGGATCAGGCAGCCCCCCACGAGCCGCTGGACGACGTTCACCCCCACCCGCTGACCCTGAGGCGTCCGCACCTCCCACTCCCCGAGCCAGAAGTCGAGCTCCCGGTAGCGGGCGTCGAACTCGCAGGGCCTGAGCCGGCGCTCCGTCTTCGCGACGAACTTCGCGAATCGATCGCTGCCTCGCAGCGAGGCGAGGTCGGGATCTTCCGCCAGCGCCTGCAGGTTGTTGAAGCCCGCGTCGTAGGCTTCTTCGAGGTAACTGAAGGCGAACTCGCGCTCGCCGAGGCGCGCGTAGCTGCAGGCGAGGCTGTAGCGGACCAGCGGCGGGGCGAAGTCCAGGCGCTCGGCCGCCTGGAAGGCGGGTACGGCCTCGGAGAAGCGCTGCAGGTTCTGCAGTGCGAGGCCCAGGCCCAGCCAGGCCGAGCCGTCCTCGGGGCTGCGCGCCAGCCCCTCGCGGAAAGCACTGGCCGCGCCCTCCCAGTCCCGCGCGTCGTAGGCGGCGCGCGCTCGCAGCAGCGCCTCCTCCGGCGCGTCCTGGGCCTGCGCCGGGCGGCCGAGCGTCAGGAGCGACAGGGCCAGGAGAAGGGCGGCAGTTCCCCTCCGCATCAGGCGCGCGGGCGCCGTTCGTGGGCCTCGTTGACCCGCAGGTTGCGTCCATCCATCTCCTTGCCGTCCAGCGCGGAGATCGCGGCCGCGGCCTCCGCGTCCTCCATCTCGACAAAGCCAAAGCCGCGGGCCCGTCCGGTCTCGCGATCAGAGATCAGGGCCACGGAGTGGACCGTGCCATGCTGCGCGAACAGATCGCGGATCTCGTCCTCGGAAGCGCTGAAGGGAAGATTCCCCACGTAGATCCTCTTCATTCCATCTCTCTTTCCTGAAAGTCGATCACTGCCGATCCGTCCGGAACCGTGCGCAGTGGATGGGTCCGGCCAGGGGGCCGGAAGTCAGGAGCATCCTAATGGCAGGCGGGAGACGATGCAAGGGGGTCCCCGCCCCCGCGTGGGTGCCCGCTGCCCGTCATCCGCGCGGGCCGGCCTCAGCGCGGGAGCAGCTCCCGCCAGACGGCCTCGAGCCGTTCGAAGCAGGCGGACCATGAGAGGTCCTGCAGCGCCGCGGCGATGTCCGGGCCCGCCCCCGCGGGGGGTGTCGCGCCCAGCTGCTTGCGCAGGGCTTCTCGAAGCGCCGCGACGAAGGCGGGGAGATCCTCCGCCCGCGGTCGGTCCACCGAGCTCAGGCGTGGCAGGGGGACGAGCGCCACGGCACCTTCCGCGCGCGGCGCGATCGCCGACTCGATCCCCGGCAGCCTCGTCGCGACCACATGGCAGCCACAGGCGAGCGCCTCGACCAGGACCAGGGGCACGCCTTCGTAGAAGGAAGGGAGCACGCAGAGCGCGCAGCGCCGCATGAGCTCCGCCAGTCCCTCTTGCGACAGCTGCCCGTGCAGGACGACGCCCGGCGCCCTTGCCCGCATGCGCTCTGCCAGGGCCTCCGCCTCGCCGCCCGCGCCGCCGCCCGCCACGTGCAGCTCGAGCTCTGGCCTCTCCCGCCGGAGCTCCCCGAAGGCGTCCAGTAGCCAGGGCAGGCCCTTCGCCCGGCTGTACTTGCCGACGTAGAGCAGGCGCGCTGCCGCACCCGGGTCCCGGCCCTTCGCGCTAAAGATGTCCTCCCGGAAGGCGGGCCCCAGCACGACGATGCGCCGCGCCTCGACTCCGAGGGCCGCCGCGAGCTCTGCGCGGTGGCCCTCGTGCAGGACCAGGAATCGCTCGCTCCGCGCGCAGCCGGCCTTCACCTCGCCGGTCAGGTGGGGACAGAGCTCCATCTGCCTGAGGCCCGTCGCTTGACAGGACGTGACGACGGGGATCCCCCCCGCGAGATCCCCCAGGAGCGAGCTCAGCAGCCAGACATGATTGCTGTGGATCAGATCCGGGCGAAAGTCCGCGATCTGCTCGCCCACATGCTCCCGCCAGGCGCGGCGGTAGGCGTCAAGCTGCGACGCGCTTAGAGAGGAGAAGCGGCTACTGGGATAGGGCATGACGTCGCTCATGCCCGGCAGCGGGAAGTCCAGCTCGCCCTCGCCGAAGTAGAGGGGCCGGACATCGGTGGGCTCCAACCCGCCCACTCGCGGCCTTTCCCCGCCAGCGGGCAGACCGACCACGACCCTCTGCTCCCAGCCAGCGATCCGCGCCGCGCGGACCTTCGAGTCCAGGAAGACGCCACTGCCCGTGTGGCCGGGCCTCTGGGAGAGGAGGTGCAGGACCCGGCCCTTCATCGCGGGCGCCGGCCCCCGTCCGCGGGCCTGCCAAGCCGGACCGGTCCTGGCGTCATACTAGCTCCTTGACGCTGAGCATGCGAAAATCCAGGTCATTGAACGTGGTGGCGATATCGAGCGCTTCCCGCTGGATCGACTCCACGCCGCGACCGGAGAACTCGTTGTCCTGCATCCGTGAGAAGAGGAGCAGCTCGAAGGCGGTCGAGCGCATCCAGTCCACGGCCACCCGGTATCCGCAGACGGCCAGCGCGTCGGTCTTCTCGAGGAAGCTCTTGAGCGGACGCTTGTCGATTCCGAGGGTGCTGCAGGAAGAGAACATGATCACTCGCCCCTTGCATCGTCCGGCGAGGCGCTCGCCCAGCTCGTCCAGGGTCACGAGCTCGTCGCCCAGCTTCAGACCGCTCTTCTCTCCGTGGCCGGTCAGGTAGAGGATGGGATAGGCCTCGTAGCGCTTCTGCACCCATTTGTCGAGATAGAACTCGACCTCGTCCCGCATCGCCGCTTCCCGGTGGATGTAAGCGATCTCGCCGTGGAGGCGCAGCAGTTCCAGCAGGGGACGCACCGTGGCGCCCACCCGCAGGTCCGGATCCCAGAGCCCCTCTATGCAGAAGATACCCTTGGTCTGACTCTTCCCCCGCATCAGAGGCCCCCTCCCCGCGCTCCCTTCGCGCGCTCGTCGCGCTGCTTCTCGCGGAGGAGGTCGAGATAGGCGCCGGCGACGCGGTCGACCTTTTCGAGCCCCAGCTGCTCGGAGAGCTCCTCCGCGATCTCCTCGCCGTCCGCGATCGACTGCTCGTGACGCAGGACCACCTCGAGCTCCAGGAAGACGCCCAGCTCCTCGATCCGGTCGATGTGAACACGCGTCTGCCCGAGCTGGTATACGTGACGGCGCTTGGTCACGACACCGAGCACACTGTGCGCGCCGGTCAGGACCTGCCCCAGCGACAGTGGGTCGCCGACGTGATGGATCCGGTAGCACGAGGGACGCGGTCCGAACTCGTCCGGTCGTTCGTAGTGGATCAGCTCGGCTCCGCCCGGGCTCTGCTCACGCAGCTTCAGCCGGCCATAGGGTACCCGGAAGAAGGTGTCGGTCTGGGCGAGCTTGCGCGGCGGACCGTCCGCCAGGACCTCGACGAGCTCCTTCGTCTTGTCCGGCTCGACCAGCCTCACCTTGATCTCGACGTTGCGTCCCATGCTCTTCCTTTCTAGCTCATCGTCAGCCAGAGCACGGTGCCGCTGACGATGGGTATGGCAAAGTTGTCGTCCAGGGGCAGGGGCAAGAGCTCGGCCAGGCTCGCGACGCCCGCGCCGAGCAGCGCCGGCCCCAGCTCGCGGAAGATCATCACTCCCACCAGCAGGTTCGCGGCGAAACCCGCCAGCGTGCCCTCCACGGTCTTGCCGAAGGCCAGGGAGAGGTGGCCCCAGCTCCGTCCCACCAGGCCGGCGAGCCCGTCGCCCAGGATCAGGTAGCCCATGACCGCGACGGCGACTGGCTTGGGAAAGAGGAATGCGCTCAGCAGGCAGGCCAGGGCGAGGTAGGTGGAGCCGAGCAGCTCCCGATCCTCGTGCTGCCGGAGATAGGGCCCCAGCATCTGCCGGAAGAAGGTGCCGAAGCGTGGATCGCCCAGGCGAGCGAGATCCAGGACGAGCACGGCCAGGGCGAGGGCGACCAGGGGCCAGCGCCAGAGTCCTGGCGGGAGGAACCAGACCGCCAGCGGTATGAAAACGGTCGTCAGGTGCAGGGCCTTGCGGGCCCATTCGGTCTTCCTGCCCGCGCTCAAGGCGTCTCCTCCTCTGCGGCCTGCGGGAAGTCCAGGCGCCGTTCTACCGTCAGGCGCTTGCGCGCGGAGTAGGTGGGACGCGCTCTGATCAGCAGCGCGGCGTCCGGTGGAAGGTCGCCTGGCGGCAACACCCAGTCGCGCACGCGACCGGCGGGCTTCCGCCTCTCGCGCAGCAGCAGCTCCTCTCCTTGGGCCGTGACCGTCAGGAGCGCGACCATGCTGGGCTCGGTGAGCCGGTACTCGAGACGGAAGCCCGGGCGCTTGCCTTCCGGGTCGCGGAACAGGCGCGCGTCCGTCACGTCTGTGCCCGTCCAGGCGTAGGTGCCGCCCGCGCTCTCCACGATGAAGAGCTGCCCGAAGCGCCGGTAGAGGGCGAGGGAGTTGGGGTGCCGCAGCGTGTCCTCGTCGTCATCGATGTGCACGACGACCGCCAGCGGCTCGAGGCGGGGATCCAGCTTCACGAGCCTCCCCTGCACCGAATCGGGCAGGATCACCTGGCCGTGCAGATCGATGACGGGATAGCCGAAGCGTCCGGGCGACGAGATCAACGAAGGCAAATCACTGCTCGCACGCCGGCTGCCGTTCTTATCGAAGATCTGGACTCGTTGCCCCTCCCGGTCCACCACGAGCAGGGAGAAGCGGCGGGTCCGGTTCCAGTCATCCTTGTCCCCCTGCACGGCCAGCGCCAGGGGACCCGAGAGCGAGTCCGCTCCCTCGGCGAGCGGCCACTCGTCCTTGAACTCGCCATCCAGGTCGAAGCGCAGGATGCGGTCACCGGCGAAGTCACAGCACCAGATGAGGCCGGCGGCGATCGCCACGTCCGTCGGGCTGAAGGCGCGGTCCGCCACCTCGACGCTCCCTCGCCAGTGCAGCTCCTCCTCTCCGAGCTCGAGCAGGACGAGTCGTCGGTTGCCGGTGTCGGCCACCACGACGCGTCCCTCCCTGTCCACCGCGATGCCGCGCGGCCGCAGGAACTCGCCCTCGCCCGAACCAACCTTGCCATAGCTGCGGACGGAGTAGAGCGTGGGGTTGTAGATGATCTGCCCCAGCCCGGAGTTCACGCCGAGGAGGCTGAGCTCGTCGTCGTCGCGCTCGGTCTTCGGATCATCGCGCGAGGTCAGCTTGACAGCGGCGAGACCCTGCGGATTGACGAGACGCGCCGTGGGCCCGAGGAAGAGCTTCATCTCCATCTGGCCGACGCGGTTCATGCCGAGGGTGTGCTTGAAGGGCGGGTAGACGTAGCTGGTCTCCCGCTCTGCCGCCCGCGCGGTCGTCGCCGCGAGCGCGTGCAGAACCAGAAAGGCGAGCAGGATCCTCGCCGCGGTCAGCCTGCCGGTCCGCACGCTCACTCCCACTCGATGGTGGCGGGCGGCTTGGAGCTGACGTCGTAGACCACGCGGTTTACGCCGCTCACGCTGCCGATGATGCGGTTGCTCGTGCGCTCCAGTAGCTCGTGGGGCAGTTCGCTCCAGCTCGCCGTCATGCCGTCCAGGGAGTTCACCGAACGCAGGGCCACCACGTTCTCGTAGGTTCGCTGATCGCCCATCACCCCCACCGACCGCACGGGCAGGAGCACGGCCAGCGCCTGCCAGACCTTGTCGTACCAGCCCGTGGCCCGCAGCTCGTCGATGAAGATCGCGTCGGCCTCCTGGAGGGTGCGCACCTTCTCCTCGTCCACCTCGCCCAGGATGCGAACGCCGAGGCCCGGGCCGGGGAAGGGGTGCCGTCCCAGGAAATCGCGCGGGAGCCCCAGGCTCGACCCCACCGCGCGCACCTCGTCCTTGAAGAGCTCCCGCAGGGGCTCGATGAGTTCGAATTCCATGTCATCCGGGAGCCCGCCGACGTTGTGGTGGCTCTTGATCGTCGCACTGGGCCCCTTCACCGAAACGGACTCGATCACATCCGGGTAGAGGGTGCCCTGGGCCAAGAAGGGCAAGGGCCCCAGCTCGCGGGCCACGGACTCGAAGACCCGGATGAAGGTATGCCCGATCGCCTTTCGCTTGTCCTCGGGGTCGTCCACGCCGCGCAGCGCGCTCAGGAACTCGGCGCCGGCATTTACGCGATGGAAGGAGACGTCCATGTAGCGCTTGAAGAGCGCCACGACCTCGTCGCCCTCGTTCTTGCGCAGCATCCCCGTGTCGATGAACACGCACTCGACCTGGTCGTGCAGGGCGCGGCTGAGCAGCGCCGCCAACACGGTCGAGTCCACGCCGCCGCTCACGGCGCAGAAGACGCGGGCGTCGCCTACACGCTCCCGGATCTCCGCCACGGTAATGTCGATGAAGTGCTGCTGCGTCCAGAGGGCGCGCGCGCCGCAGATCTCGAAGACGAAGTTGCGCAGCACCTGCTTGCCGTGGACCGTGTGCGAGACCTCCGGGTGGAACTGGATTCCGAAGCAGCGCCGCTTATCGTGGGCGAAGGCACAGATGGGACTGCCGGGACTCGTGGCGAGGCTGACGGCTCCCGCGGGCAGGTCGTGCATGGAGTCGCCGTGGCTCATCCACACCAGCTCCGATTCGCTCAGGCCGGCGAAGAGCGTGTTGTCGGTCTCGCAGCGCAGCTCCGCGAGGCCGTACTCGCGGCGCGCGCTCCGGTCGATCTCCGCCCCCAGCTCCCGGCCCAGCAGCTGCATGCCATAGCAGATGCCGAGCAAGGGCAGGTCCAGTGCCATGGCTTCGCGGTTCAGCGCCGGCGCGCCGTCTTCGTAGACGCTGGCCGGCCCGCCCGAGAACACGAGACCGAGTGGATTGTGCGCGCGGATCTGCTCCTCGCTCGCGTCGTAGGGCAGGATGACGCTGAAGACCTCCAGCTCACGGATGCGCCGCGCGATGAGCTGCGTGTACTGGGACCCGTAGTCCAGGATGACGATGGACTCGGCCTCGTGGTGCAAGGTCTCCTCCTCTGATAGGGCGGCGCGTCGCGCGGCCGCGTTCAGTGACGGAAGTGGCGGCGCCCCGTAAGCATGACGGTCAGACCCAGCTCCTCCCCGCGGGCCAGGACCTCCTCGTCGCGGATGGAGCCTCCGGGCTGGACGACGGCCCGGACTCCCGCCTCCGCGAGAATCTCGAGGCCGTCGGGGAAGGGAAAGAACGCGTCCGAGGCGGCCACAGCGCCAGCGGGATCGTGTCCCATCTCCCGCGCCTTCGCGACCGCGATGCGGCAGGAGTCGACGCGGCTGGTCTGACCCGCGCCCGCGCCCAGCAGCTTCTCGCCCTTCCAGAGCACGATGGCGTTGCTTTTCACGTGCTTCGCCACGCGCCAGGCGCGATCCAGCTCCGCGAGCATG
The DNA here is from genome assembly GCA_964627205.1 of uncultured bacterium. Taxonomy (GTDB): domain Bacteria; phylum Krumholzibacteriota; class Krumholzibacteriia; order JACNKJ01; family JACNKJ01; genus CAZVHI01. The sequence goes on along the minus strand of CAZVHI010000010.1, from coordinate 52,632 downwards.
TCGCCTGCCGGGGCCGGACCGGCGCCGTGCCGCCACTGGTCGACCGCGACGAAGTCGCGGTCTTCGTCCTGGGCCAGGAGCAGTGGCCCCACCGAGCGTAGGCGCCGCGGCGCCCGCCAGGCGCCGACGTCTGGCAGCTCGAGCAGCCGCAGCTTCTTCTTCCCGGCGAGACGCTCGCGCGCCTCCGCGCTGCAGGCGGGCGCGACGAGCACCTCGACGAACTTCTTCGCCAGGAAGGATGCCACCGCCATGTCGACAGGTTCGCTGAGCGCGATCACCGAACCGAAGGCGCTGAGCGGATCCGTGCTCCACGCCGCCTCCAGCGCGGCGGCGACGCCTGTGCCCAGACCGACGCCGCAGGGGTTGCCGTGCTTGATGACCGCTACGGCCGGGCCCGGCAGGTCGCCAATCAGGTCGAGGGCGGCGGCGAGGTCCAGCAGGTTGTTGTAGGACAGCTCCGGGCCGGCCAGCTGCCGGAAGGGAAGCTCGCCGGTCAGCCAGGGATGCAGCGCAGCGCGTTGGTGTGGATTCTCGCCGTAGCGCAGGGTCGCCAGCGGCGCCTCGATGCCGGCCAGCCCCGCGTCAGGTGCCCCGCTGCGATCCATCCAGGCAGCGATTTCGCGGTCGTAGTCCCGCGTGTGCGCGAAGGCGACCGCGGCCATGCCGCGGCGGAAATCAAGACCCGGATCGCCTTCACCCTTCTCCGTGGCGGACATGAAGGCGGAGTAGTCCGCGGGCCGGCAGAGCACGGTCACTCGCGCGTGGTTCTTCGCCGCGGCGCGGATCAGACTGGGCCCGCCGATGTCGATGGCCTCGATCACGTCCCGCCAGTCGCCCTCGGGATCGGCGGCCGCCTCGCGGAAGCGGTAGAGGTTGACCACCACCAAGTCGATGAGCGGGAAGTCCAGGCGCGCGAGGTCCTCGGCGTGGGCCTCCGGGTCGGCGAGAACGCCGCCGAAGACCTTCGGGTGCAGGGTCTTCACGCGGCCGCCCAAGCACTCCGGGCTGCCCGTGAAATCCGCCAGCTCGACAGTGTCGACGCCGGCGTCGGCGAGGTGGCGTCTCGTGCCGCCGCTGGCGACGATCTCCACGCCCCGCTCGCACAGCCAGACGGCCAGTTCCGTGAGCCCGCTCTTGTCGGTGACGCTCAGCAGCGCGCGACGAATCGTCATCGCTTCCCACCCGCCTCGGGAAAGAGGATCGCGAAGATCTCCTCGTAGCGGCGGAGGATGCGCGACACGAGCTCCTCGGGCAGGTCGGGCGGATCGCCTTCCCGGTTCCAGCCCACGTCGTCCAGGTGCGCGCGCAGGATTTGCTTGTCGTAGGAATCCGGCGTCTTGCCGGGGCTGTAGTCGGACACCGCCCAGAAGCGCGAGCTGTCCGGCGTGAAGACCTCGTCGATGAGCATCAGCTCGCCACCTGAAAGGCCGAACTCCATCTTGGTGTCCGCGATGATGATGCCGCACGCGCGCGCGTACTCCTCCGCGAAGCGGTAGAGCTCGATGCTCTTGCCCATAAGCTGCGCGAAGTGCTCGCGGCCTACGATCGCCGTCGCCTGCTCGTGGTCGACGTTCTCGTCGTGGCCCTCCTCGGCCTTGGTGGCCGGCGTGAAGACGGGCGTGTCCAACCGCGCCGCTTCCGACAGCCCCGCCGGCAGCGCGATGCCGCAGACGGCGCCCGTTTCCCGATAGTCCCGCCAGCCCGAGCCCACCAGGTAGCCGCGCACGACGCACTCGAGGTCGAAGCGCTCGGTCTTCCGCACGAGCATGCTGCGACCCGCGAGCTCCTCGCGGCGGTAGGGCGCGGGAAACTCGCGCCAGTCGGCGCTGATCAGGTGATGCGGCACGAGCGAACCGAGACGCCTGAACCACTCCACGGAGATTCGCGTCAGGACCTCGCCCTTCCCCGGTACGGGTTGCTTCATGATGACGTCGTAGGCGCTGATGCGGTCCGTCGCAACGATGAGCAGCTCTTCGCCCAGGTCGAAGATGTCGCGGACCTTGCCGCGGTAACTGGCATGGAGTCCGAGGTCGTCGGTGCTGGCCAGGATCGTGTTCATGGCGACTGCCCTTTCTTTCGCCGGTGGATGATTCTGCGGCCGTCGCGTTCCCAACCCTCCGCCAGCACCAGACGCAGCGCGGCGGGATAGAGCAGGTGCTCCTGCTCGAGGATCCGCGCCGCCAACTCGTCTGGGCCGTCTTCGGGAAGGGCCGGCACGGCCGTCTGGAGGACGATCGGTCCAGTGTCAACGCCGTCGTCCACGAAGTGGACCGTGCATCCGCTCACGCGCACGCCGTGATCCCAGGCCTGTCTCTGCGCGTCGAGGCCCGGGAAGGATGGCAGCAGCGAGGGGTGGATGTTCAGCACGCGATCTATGTAGGCACCCAGCAGAACGGAGCCGAGAATGCGCATGAAGCCGGCGAGGCAGATCCACTCGACTCCCGCCTCCCGGCAGGCGGCAACGTAGCTCTCCTCGGTGTTCGGAGAGAGCCGTGCGCTGCGTCGGTCCGGCTCGATGACACGTGACGGAATGCCGAACTCCTCCGCGATCGCGAGCGCGCCGGCGTCGGGCCTGTCGCAGAGGAGCAGGACGATCCGACCCGGAAACGCCCCCGCCCTCTCGGCTTCCGCCAGAGCCCGGAAATTGGAGCCTCGCCCCGAGGCAAAGACTGCGATCCGGGTCATCGTCGACCTGCTTTACTGCAAAGGAGATGGGATGGAAACGGCTTCGACGCGCGCATCGTAGTGCCGCTCCCCGAGCGTGTCAAGGAATAGGCGGCAGGCTCCCGATCAGCGGCGGAAGGAGCATGAGAGCGAAACCAACGAGGGTCCGCCAGCCAGCTCCGAGCGCCACCAGGGCGAGTCCCAGGCTCCAGAAGAACCAGGCCCAGAGCGGCACCGAAAACCCGGTGAGCGGAGAGGGCGGCATGCCGGCCGCCGCGTGCGCGAGTGACGAGAGCGCCGCGAAGGTCCAGGCCGCGGGACGAACGAGGATCGTGCCGAATGGGAGCGGGGAGAACGGGAGCGTTAGCCAGCCGAGCCAGAGGGCCAGGGCGCAGAGCGGCGACGCGAGCAGGTTCCAGAGAGGACCCATGAGCGGGAGGCGATCGAAGATGATCACCGTGACGGGAAGTGTGGCGAGGCTGCAGGTGACCGAGAGCGCAAACGCCTCTCGCAAGCGCAGGAGCAGGCGCGGAGCGGCCGCGAGGGGAGGCGGAGCGGCGGAGCGGAAGCGTGCGATCAGGGCGAAGGTCGCGACATAGCTGAGCTGGAAACCCGGCGCCAGAAGGGACGCGGGCCGGAGCAGGAGCTCGAGAGAGGCGGCGCAGGCCAGGGCCTCGTAGGGAAGGGGGCGCCCGCCCAGCCTGCGGACGACCAGGACGTAGGCCGCCATGCTCACCGCCCGGAAGATGGAGGGTCCGGAACCGAGTGCGGCGGGCAGGACGGGCAGGAGGGCGAGCAGCAGCCACTCGGCGCGGAAAGGTCCGAACCCCGCCAGCCCCAGCAAGCGGCGGAGCAAGAGCAGCAGGAGTCCGACGTGCAGGCCGCTGAGCGCAAGGAGATGTGCCAGCCCCGCCCGGCGGAAGCTGTGCTTCGCGCGCCGGGACAGGTCGCTTCTCTCGCCGAGGAGAAGGGCCCGAGCCAGGGGACCTTCGCGCTCGGGGTAGGATGCCGTGAGCGCTCTGGCCAGGCGCCGGTGACGATCGGGCCGCGAGTTGCGAGAGGCCCAGGTGGCGGCGCTCTCCCGGTACTCGGCCTGCCAGCTCAGGAGCCGGGCCTCCAGCTTTCCCCTTTCCCAGGCGGGCAGGATCAGGGCGCGACCCGTGAACGCCGTCCCCGGCGCTGGCGGGGATACGCCCAAGCCCCGGACGCGGAGTCGCGGCCGGCCGACGAGCGTGCCCGTGAACACTCCACCGCGTCGCAGCTGCGTGTCTTGCCAGCGGCCCGCGATCTCCACGTTCTCCGCGAGCTCGGGCGGAGACGGCAGACGAAGCAGCGCGGCGGTCAGGCCCACGCCCAGCACAAGCAAGTGAGCGAACCCCCGCCCGCCGCGGAAGGTGTCGCGCAAGCCGGGCAGATGCACGAGCCAGGGAAGCAGGAAGAAGACGCAGCCTGCGGCGGGGAAGACCCGTCGCAAGAGCAGGCCGCCACAGATCCCCATCAGCAGGAAGCGGAACAGGGGAACCCCCTCGTCTGCGACGCCCGGGTGGAAGCCGCCAGGCGGCGGCGGTCGGGAGGGTGAGACTGCAGGCGGCTGACTGGGAGGAACTACCCGCTGGCGGCGATCAGGCGCGGGGGCCCTGATCCTGCGCGAAGACGACGCGGTTCTTACCGGCCCCCTTGGCCCGGTAGCAGGCCTCGTCTGCGGCCTTGAACAGCCCGTCCTCGGAGAGCGCGTCCCGGGGGAAGATCGCACCACCGATGCTAGCGGTCAGCTCCAGCCGGTCCCCCCCGGGCAACACGAGGAAGGAATGGGACTCGATCGCTTCTCGCAGACGTTCTGCGGCCCGGTAGGCGGACTCGAGATCCAGGCGAGGCAGGAGGATCACGAACTCCTCCCCGCCGAAGCGGAAGACCATGTCCACTCTGCGCAGGGTATCTCGGATCATCTGTCCGAACTCCTTGAGAGTGCGGTCGCCGACGTCGTGGCCGAAGCGGTCATTGATCTGCTTGAAGTCGTCCAGGTCCACCACCAGCAGGGCGAGGGGTTCGCTGTTGCGGGTGGCGCGCTCGACCTCCAGGGGGAGCTGCAGGCCGAGGAAGCTGCGATTGTAGACCTGGGTCAGCCAGTCGACGTAGACCACTTCCGAGAGCATGCGGTGGTTGTGCAGCTGGTGCGAGAGCGCGCGGCCGAGCAGCTCCATGGTCTCGAGCGAGGCGTCGGGGTCCAGTCCCTCCGGCAGGCGCAGCTCCAAAAGGCCCCAGGACTCCTCGCCGAGAGCGAGGGGCAGCAGCACCCAGGCGGAGTCGTTCCCGAAGTCGCGTGGCGGGAACCACCCGCGCGCGGGCACGTCTCCTCTCAAGACTTGCATCTCGCCAGTCTCCATGGCGACGCGGTAGGGATGCCCAGATGCGAGGGTCTCCGGCTCGAGGGGACGCAGGTTGGGCTCGTCCTCTCCGTTCTCGTCGGGATTCAGGCGGTAGAGAGTGCTGCGGCTGCCTGGAAACCAGTTCGACAGCAGGGCGAGCAGGCGCGTCAGCCCCTGGCCCAGGCCCGGCTCCCTGCCCTCGATGCGGATCGCGGAGAAGATGGACTCCACCTGCCGGAGCATCTCGCTGCGCACGATGGTGACCGCTTCGCGCGGCGCTGCGTCCCCTGGGTCCTCATCCACGGGCGGCGCGGGTGGGGCTGCCGGAGCGGCGGGCTTGCCGGCCCCTGCCGCTGCCGCCTGCGCTGTCTCCCTGGCCGCGAGGGATGGGAGGCGAAAGCGGTTTCCCGTAGCGGGGTCCCGGAAGCGTCCAGGCCCCAGGCGCTCGAAAACGCCGCGTTCCGCCAGGGCCTCGCAGAGCGCTCCCGCAAGCTCTCGCTGAGTCTCCGAATCGCCGGATTGCAGGGCCTCGGCGAGACTGTGCTTCTGAGCCTCGTCCAGGGCCTCCGGCGGCACGAGATACTGGAGGAAATAGCGGCTGGTCTTCTGGAGTCTGTTCATGGCTGTCCGTGCAGAGACCTGCGCATGGATCATTTCATAACATCAATGGTGATAGCCGTATAGGCTGACATTCTAGAGTATATACTAAGGTCCGGGGTCAAGGTCAACCTGGGACTGGAAATCTTCGTTGCCAGCTTCTCCTCCTTCCCCTAGACTGCCCGCCTCTCCGGCATCTCCCTTGCACGGCAACGCCTGCAGGGCTCCCGATCCACCTATTGCAGGATGGCCGCCAGGAGGTCCCCTTGTCCCCGACGAAGATCCTAGTCGCCTGTCTTTGCGCCACTTTGCTTCTGGTGCCCGCCTGCGGCCGCCAGGGGACGGACGTGGCGCCCGCAACCGATGTCGTCAGCGAGACCGTGGAACTGGCGCCCCCGCCCACCGACAGCATGACCTCCGCACCGATGGAGGTCGAAGCGAACGAGCCGGTCGATTGGTCCATGCGCGACCGCGCCCTGGCCTTCAAGCCGGCGCTCCAGGCTCTCCAGGAGACCTACGATCATGCCGTCCACCACCTGGCCCAGGGAGACCTGCTCTCGGCCCAGGAGAGCCTGGAGGCGGCGGATCTCGCCCTCGGGGAGGCCCTCGCCGACAGCGCGCTGAGCGGCGGCCTGGCACGGCTCTACATGAACAGCCTCCAGACGAGGCTCGACCGCCTGCAGGAGATCCTCGACGAGGAGTCGCTGATGCACTTCGCCGCCCCCCTGGAGGTGGCCAACGACTCGCTGGTCGTGCTCTGGTACGGCGGGTTGCCCGACATTCCGGCGCGGCCACTCGAGATCGTCCACAACGACCGCGTGGACCGCTGGATCGCCCACTTCAGCGGCAACGGCCGGAGGACCTTCGAGAAGTGGCTTGGCCGCGGCGAGGCCTTCCGCCCGGTCATCGAGGCGGCGTTGGAGCGATACGAGCTCCCCCAGGAGCTCTACTACCTGGCGATGATCGAGAGCGGCTTCAACACCAAGGCCCGCAGCAGCGCCGGCGCCGTAGGACCATGGCAGTTCATCCGTGGCACGGGACGCCGCTACGGCCTGGCCATCGACTACTGGGTGGACGAGCGGTGCGACATCGTCCGCTCCACGGAAGCCGCCTGCCAGTATCTCAGCCACCTCTACGGCATCTTCCAGGACTGGAACCTCGCCATGGCCGGCTACAACTCGGGCGAGTTCCGAGTGCAGTCCGCTGTGCGCCGCGCCGGCAGCCGCAATTTCTGGGACCTGAAGCTGCCCCGTCAGACCCAGGACTACGTGCCCAAGATGATGGCGGCGGCCTGGATCGGGACACACCTCGATGACTTCGGCTTCACCGTGAACGCCGAGCCAGAGTTCCGCTACGAGGACCTGCGGGTGGACCAGGCGGTGGACGTCTCCCTGATCGCCAAGAAGGGCAAGTTCAAGCGGGCCTCGCTGGAGCGGCTGAACCCGCATCTCTTGCGCTGGTGCACGCCGCCGGACCGACCCGGCTACGTCGTGCACGTTCCCCCGGGCAAGGTGAAGCGGCTCGAGACCGCCCTCGCACAGCTGAGCCGCGCGGAGCGCGTGACCTTCGCGCAGCACAAGGTGCGGCGCGGCGAGACGCTCTACGAGATCGCCCGCGGCTACGGCACCACCGTCCGCGCCATCATGCAGCGCAACGGCATCCGCAACCCGCGCACCATGCGCGCGGGCACTCGCCTGGTAATCCCCACGCATCCGGATCGGCGTTACCACAATCCCACACCCAACGGCGTCATCGCCGCGGCGGAGAAGGTGCTGCCGCCGGTCGACGTCCCCAACGGATTCGCCAAGGGCTACTACACGGTCAGGCGGGGCGAGAACCTCTCGCTCATCGCACGCCGTCTGGGAACCTCGGTCCGCAAGCTGCAGACCTGGAACGGACTCGGCCGCAGCACGCGCATCTACGCGAACCAGGTCCTGCAGTACCTCTATCGCGGCGGTGACGGCGATGCGCCGGGCACCCAGGTCGCGGACGCGACGGAGCCGCGGAGCCGCCGCGTACACGTCGTGCGCAAGGGGGAGAACCTCTACTCCATCGGCCGGCGCTACGGCGCGAGCGTAGGCGACATCCTCGGCTGGAACAGTCACCTCCGCAAAGAGAGCATCCTCCATCCGGGCGACAAGCTCGTGCTCTTCGTGAATAGCTAGCGCAGCGCGGCCAGGCCGCGCGGCCACGCGACCAAGCAAGGCACAAACGCCCGGGCTTCCGCTCGGGCGTTTTTCGTGTTACCTCGTTCGTGAATTAACTGAGAACGGAGGCGCCGTCCGGCACCTCCCGGGAGGGATACTGCATCTCCAGGCCCGCGGTCTCCTCGGCGGCCCAGCGCACGTTTCGTCCCAGGGCGAAGCCCGCCGGGACGCTGCTGTCCTTGGCGAGCAGGGTCAGGCCAGAGAAGAGAGCTTTGGGCATCTCGCGGTTGATCTCGCCCTCCCCCTCTCCACCGATGCGGCAGCCCGCGCCCACGCGCACGCGCTTGTCGAGGATGCCGCGCCGAATGCTGCTGCCCTGCCCCACCACCGCGTCCTCCATCACGATGGAATCCACGACGCGCGCCCCTTCCTCGACGCGCACGCCCGGCGCCAGGATGCTACGCTCGACCTCCCCGTAGATGCGGCAGCCCTCGCTGATGAGGGAGTCGGACAGCTTCGCCGTCGGCGCCATATACATGGGCGCACGATGCGGCGCCCGCGTGATGATCGGCCAGTCGGGATCGTCCATGCGGAAGACCGGCTTCCGGCCCAGGAGGTCGCAATGGGCCTGGAAGTAGCTCTCGAGCGTGCCGACGTCGAGCCAGTAGCCCTCGTAGGGATAGAGGGCGAGGGTCTGCGACTCCACCCACTCGGGCACCAGATCGCGGCCGAAGTCGAGCTCGGGCTCGCTCGGCCCGCGACGACTCAGCAGATCGAGCAGGTGCTCTCGACGGATGACGTAGATGCCCATGCTCGCGAGGTTGCTTCGTGGCCGCGCGGGCTTCTCCTCGAAGGAGACGGCCCTGCCCTGCTCGTCGCGTTCGAAGATCCCGAAGTGGTGCGCCTGTTCGGCCGCGACGGGGCGCACCGCCACGGTGACCTGCGCCATCGAGGCCTCGTGCTTCGCCACGAGCTCGCGATAGTCCATCCGGTAGATGTGATCACCACTCAGGATCAGGAAGTGATCGGCGGCGGACTCCGCGAGGATGGGCATGTTCTCGTAGAGGGCGTTCGCCGTTCCGCCGTACCAGTTCGACTTGTCCAGGCCGCGGAACGGGTGGAGGTAGTTCAATCCGCCCGTGACGCGGTCCAGGTCCCAGGCGCGGCCGAAGCCGACGTGGTCCTCCAGGCTGCGGGGCAGGTACTGGGTCAGGATCGAGATGTCCGCCATCCCCGAGTGGAAGCAGTTGGAGAGCACGAAGTCGATGATGCGGCAACCCCCGCCGAAGGGTACGGCGGGCTTCGCCCGCAGCTTCGTGAGAAGGTCCAGGCGCTCCCCGCGTCCGCCCGCGAGGACGAGCACCGAGACGGAGCCGTAGGCGTGCAGGTTCACGTGCGGGCCTCCGTTCGTGTCGCCGCATCCGCGGTGGACGCGAGGCACCGGCTGCCCGGGGCGATCACGCTGCGTTTGGCGAGGACGGCCAGCTCGTCCGCGCCGGAGAAGAGCGCCTCCTCTCCCACGCGCACCAGCTTGTCGAGAATGGCGCGGTGGACCTGCGCCCCACGGCCCACGTGGCAACCCGAGAAGAGGACGGCGTTCTCCACGCGCGCGCCCTTCTCGACCACGACCTGCGGGAAGAGCACCGAACCGGTCACCTCGCCCTCGATCACACAGCCCGCGCCGAGCAGGCTGCGTTCCACCTTCGCCCCGGCGGTGAACCAGGCGGGACTTGCGTTCTCGCCGCGCGTGTAGATGGGCCAGGCCGGATCGTCGAGCACCAGGGGCGGGGAGTCGTTCACCAGCAGCAGGTTGGCGCGGTAGTAGGCGCCCAGATCGCCCACGTCTTCCCAGTAGCCGTCGTAGCGATAGGTGGCCACGCGCTCATGCTCCACGGCTGGGATGATCAGATCGCGCACGAGGTCGGTTCGGCCCTCGCTCGCAAGCCTTTCTAAGCCATCCACCAGAAAGCGTTTTTCGAAGAGGTAGATGCCCAGGCTAGTGTCGCTGCCGATGTCCCTGCCGGGCTTCTCGTGGAAGGCGCGCAGGAGGCCGCTCATGTCCGTCTCGACGATGCCGAAGCGCTGGCCGTCCCCCGCCTGCAGGGGGCGGGTCGCCAGCGTGAGGGTGGCGCCGGTCACCACGTGGCGGTGGAAGAGCTCGCGGTAGTCCATCTTGTAGATGTGATCCCCGCTGAGGATCAGGACGTAGCGGCTCAGGCTCTTTCGGATGATGTCCAGGTTCTGGATCAGCGCGTCGGCGGTGCCCCGGAACCACGAGGTCCGATGTGCCCCCGAGTAGGGCAACAGGATCTTCACTCCGCCCTCGCTACGATCCAGGTCCCAGGGGCGGCCCAGGCGGATGTGACGTCTCAGGCTGCGCGGGTTGTACTGGGTGAGGATGTAGATGTTGCGCAGGCCGGAGTTCACGCAGTTGCTCAGCGGGAAGTCGATGAGACGATAGCGACCGCCGAAGGGCACGGCGGTTTTCGCGCGGTGCTGGCCGAGCACCCCCAGCGCATCCGGGGCCCCACCGGCCAGGATCATCGTCAGGACCCTGTCCATGGATCTCCTGCGCGCGCGCTGATCTACGCGCGCATCCCTGCCGTCACTCGATGTTCAGAAGCGGATACCCAGCCCAACGCGGTGGCTGCCGTCCAGATCTTGGTGACTTCCGAAGCCGTAGTCAAGGGAGAGGTCGCTCAGGAAGTCCCAGGGCAGCGCGCCGCCTCCGCCCGCCAGGCGCAGCCCGCCGCCGGCGGTCCAGTCCTCGCCGTCGAGGCCGACGCGCAGCGCGACGGCCCGGAGCAGCCAGAGCTCCAGGCCCAGGTGCGGGTCGAGGCTCAGACTGCCGGCGTGCAGGGTGGCGGCTTCCTGGTAGTTCTCGAAGCGAATCTCGAAGTCGGCGGCCACCAGCAGGCTCGCATCGAGGTCGCTCAGCTCCGTCGCCCACGCGATACCGGGCCGGAGAGAGGGCGCCACGAATTCGGAGACCCCGGTATTCCAGGCCACGTAGGTGCCGGTGATGTCCTGGAGCTTGAGTCCCAGACGCAGGCCGCGCCAGAGCTGGGGGCTGAGGACGCCCGCGTCCAGCCCGAAGCCGAAGCTGTTGTACTCCCCCACGGACTGGTAGATCACCTTCACCGAACCGCCAAGCGACCATTCGCTGAGCCTGGTGGCGTACACGCCGAGCACGGCCCACTCCTGATCGTTCACCGTCCGGAAGTAGCTGGGGTCGATCGTGTCGGGCAGCTCCTCCGGACCGTCGAACTCGCCATTCTCGTTGAGGTCGTTGTAGGGATGCTCTCCCGTGAAGACGATGTTGTCGACGCCGACCCGCAACACGGACAGGCCCACGCTGGACTGTCGGCCGTAAAGGTCGATGGCGCGGTGGAACGCGCCGTGGTCGACCTGGACGAGGCCGCCGAAGCGCTCGGAGTGCATCAGGCTCAGCCCGCTGCCCGGTAGTGCGGCAAGCGCGCCGGGATTGAAGAAGAGCGTGTTGGCGTCGTCCCCCACGGCCGTGAAGGCGCCCCCCATGGCCAGCGGTCGCGCGCCGGCCCCCTTGGTCATGAAGTCCGCGGTGTACTTGGTCGCTCCTGCCGGCGGGGCCAGAAGGAGCGCGGCGAGGACGAGCGGGGCAATCCACGGAAGGATCTGTCTGATCATGATCGTTCACCGTGTGTTCGAGTTGAGGAAGTCCACGCGAGGGGTATCACAGGGGGTTTGATGGAATGATAGGAGATAGGTTCCCGCCCCGCCAGCGAAAATACCCTCATCCCAGGCCGTACTCCTTCAGTTTTCGGTAGAGAGTGCGCTCGCTGATCCCCAGCTGCCGCGCGGCGCGACGCCGGTGCCCCTGGTTCTCCTCGAGCGCCCGTTCGATGAGACGTCGCTCCATCTCGCCGATGCTACCCGTTCCCTCCTCGCGGCTGAGATCCCTTCCTGGCGGACGCGCGAAGCGACCCTTCTCTTCCCCTTGCTCCGCCGTGCTGCCCAGTTGCTGCTCGAAGCTCTTCAAGATTTCCAGCGCCTCGCGGACGTCCGCGCGCAGGGCGAGTATGGAGCGGTAGAGGAGCTCCCGCTCCGCCTCCTCTGGCGCCAGGTGCAGCGGCACGGGCAGGGAAGTCACCGGCTCGTCCTCTTCGTGCACGAAGTCCGCGGGCAGGTCGTTGAGGGTCAGGCGGCTGCCCTGGGCGAGGATGCCGATGCGCTGGATCGTGTTGCGCAGCTCCCGGATGTTGCCCAACCAGGCAGCGCGCCTGAGGACCTCCATGAGGGCGGGCTCCACTTCGAAGAGCGGCGTTCCCTCCCGCTCGTGCAGCTCGCGCACGAAGTGCTCCACCAGGGGCGGTATGTCCTCGGAGCGTTCGCGCAGGGGCGGGATCCGGATCTCGAAGACCTTGATCCGGTGCAGGAGGTCGCGACGGAAACGTCCCTCGCGCACCTCTAGATCGAGGTCGCGATTCGTGGCGGCGATGAGTCGCACGTCGGCGTGGTGCGTCTTCACGCCGCCCATCCGGATGTACTCGCCCGTCTCCAGCACGCGCAGAAGGCGGATCTGGATCGAGGGCGAGAGCTCGCCGATCTCGTCCAGGAAGAGCGAGCCCTCGTTCGCGCGCTCGAAGTGTCCGGCGTGGGCGCTGCTGGCGCCGGTGAAGGCGCCCTTCTCGTGGCCGAAGAGCTCGCTCTCGAGCGTGCCCTCCGGAAGCGCGCCGCAGTTGAGCGCCAGGAAGGACTCCCCGCTGCGTTTGCTGTACTGGTGCAGGATCTGTGCGATGAGTTCCTTGCCGGTGCCGCTCTCGCCGGTGATGAGCACGCTGATGTCCGTCGGCGCGATGTGGAGGACCATTTCCAGGATCTGCTCCAGCGCCTCGCTCTTGCCCACGATGTTGCAGTTCCGGCGGAAGCGCTTCAGACGCGCACGCCTTTCCAGCAGCAACTTCAGGTCGCGGTCCGGCAGGGGCAGGTCGATGAAGCGATCCACCCCAGCTAGCCGTTCCGCGCTCCTCACCTTGTCCGAGCGCGGGCTCTCGAGCAGGACGATCTCCAGATGACGGTGTCGGCGGCGGATCTTCCGGAGCAGACCGAGCACGGACTCCGCCTCGCTGCGCCGGTCCACGACGAGCAGGAGGGGATCGTAGGCGTCGAGCTGGCCATAGGCCTCCTGGAGGCTCGGGTAGACCAGGAGGGGCGCGTTCTCGAGCTGCCCCCACTCCTCGATGCGCCGGAGCAGGCTCTCCTCGCGAGTCACGATGAAAAGAGAATCACTCATGCCTTCAGGACAGGTTCAAACCCTTGGGGAAAAATGGATTGCACCGATTCGCTGCCAACATGGCACTCATCGGTTTCAGAGTAGGCAGGGTGGGAGGAAGTGTCAAGTCGCTTCGGCGGGGCTGCCCTCCGGCGAGTCGGCGCCTTGGGCAGTTTGCGTCCCGCTTCCCGACAGTTCGGGCACACCGAAGGTCTTGCGCTCGCGCTGCATCAGGTCCTGGCTCTGCACGAGGATCTCCGTGAGGGCCTCCTCGTCCAGCCCGAGCCTGCCAGCGGCAGGATGGTCACCCAGCAGGATGTCTGGCTCCTTGCGGAAGCCCCACGAGGCCTTCCAGGCGAGCGCGTTGCCCATGCGGACGAGATCGCAGAGGGAGTCCCCGCCCTCGTCCTCGTGATGCAAGCGGATGGCGTCCACGAGCTGTTCGTCGAGATTCCAGCGCTCCGCCAGCGCGGCGCCCACCTCAGCGTGCTGCACTCCGAAGCGCGCCATCTCCAGCTCGCTGAATGGCTGGTAGGAGTTGTAGATGCGTTCGATGATCTCCTGGTAGCTCTTGGGATCGCTCTGGAGGAAGACCAGCTTGCCGATGTCGTGGATGAGGGTCGTGACGAAGGCCTCTTCTTCGAGGGGGGAACGCACTGCCTTGGCCACGGTCTTCGCCGCCATGGCGGCGCCCACCGAGTGTTCCCAGAGCATGGACTGGAGCAGGTCGCCCCGGCGCCCCTTCCCCTTGAAGAGATTCTGGATCGCCTCGGCCAGCACGAGGCTCCGAATGTGATTGAAGCCCAGCATGACGATCGCCTGCTGCAGCGTCTTGACCTTGCGGGGCAGGGAGTAGAGGGCGCTGTTGGCCACCTTGAGGATACGCATGGCCAGCACCTGGTCACTGTCGATCACCGTCTGCAGTTGACGAGCACTGGTGTTCGGGTTGCTCACCAACTCGATGATCTTCGTTGCCACGTGCGGCATGGTGGGCAGCTTGCCCACCCTTGCCATCAGCTTGTCCAGCGTATCAGCCAATGATCCCAGCGCTCCTCGCTCTTAGCTTCGCCTCGATACGATCGATCCGACGGCTAAACTCCGCCGGGCAGGGCACGGACTGGGAGCCCTCATCGGGAAGTATCGGCATCTCTGCGGCATTCCTTGAATCCAATTCCGGGCTCTCGACCTCTTCCCGGTATGCCCTCTCCGCTTGACCCAGGGTACCGGGTACGGCGACGGGACTCTCGGCCTCGCCCTTGGCGCTCGGCGCGTCGGGAGACCCCGTGCTGCGAGAGCCTAGTGCGGGAAAGCCGCGGGCAAAGCCCTGGGGAAAACCGCGCGGAAAACGTCGCCGGAGCCAGAGGAGAACCAGCGTTCCGAAGAGCCCTGCCAGCACTGCTGCCAAGAGCGATGAGCTCCCGAACGCCGTCTTCAGGCCTGCCATCCAGTCCATGCTTCTCTCCTCCCCTTCGTCAGACTCTCTCGTCCAGCAGGAGCCCCCGATCCGGATCCCGGTCCGCGGGTATCTCCTGTTCCTGAGATCGCTCGTCCCGCTTCTGGTCGGACGTCTCCCGCCGCTCCTCTTCCTGCGCCTCGCCCTGCTCGCGTTCGAGGATCTCCTGGAACTCGTTCCGCTGACCCCCGGGCTTCTTCTGCTGGTGGCTCTTGCCGACCGGCTGCGGGGTCTTCACCGGACTCTCTATGCGGCGAATCTCCTCCATGGCCCCTCCCGGGGCTTCAGCTGCGGCCCAGAGATTCCCTTCGCAGGCGCTTCTTCGGCAGGGGTAGGGGATTCTCTCGGGTCCTGGACCGCACCCGCATTTTCAGCCTCTGGATCGCCTTGCCGTGGATCTGGCAGATCCGGCTCTCGCTGACCCCGAGCACCTCGCCGATCTCGGCGAGGGTGAGCTCTTCGAAGTAATACAGGGTCAGAACCAGGCGTTCCTTCTCGTCGAGATTCTCCAGCGTGTCGACGACGATGCTGCGCATCTCCTTGTCCGCGAGGCGCTCGTGCGCATCCGGCTCGCGCAGGTCCGAGAGGATGTCGCGCACCGCGGTGTAGTTCCCGTCCTTGCCGACGCGCAGGTCCTCCTCGATGGACAGGAGGCTCGAGTGGGAGACCTCTCCCACGAGGCGATAGAAGTCGTGGAGATCGAGGCGCATGTGCTTGGCCAGTTCCGCGTCCCGCGGCGTCCGGCCGAGACTCGCCTCGAGTTCGTGCACCGCAGTATCGATGCGGCGGGCCTTCCGCCGGATCGAACGCGGGAACCAGTCCTGGTTCCTCAGCTCGTCCAGCATGGCCCCACGGATCCGCGGCATCGAGTAGGTCTCGAACTTCACTTCCTTGCCGGGGTCGAAGGCCTCCACGGCCTTCATCAGCCCCAGCATCCCCGCACCTACGAGATCGTCGATGTCCACGGACTCGGGCAGGCCCGCGGCAAGTCGTCCTGCAACGTACTTGACCAGCCCGAGGTAATGGATGATGAGCCTCTCCCGATCCCGTGGCATCCGGTCGCGGAGGTAGGCATCCCACAACGTAGTAATATTCTGCAACTTAGCTGCGTCCTCTCCAGTTGTTTCTCAGCGCGGTCGAGAGTGTACGCTTCACTCCCGAACTTCCTTGCAGCAAGCGTGCCATCGGGATCGCCGTGCCAAAGCGCCCCGTAGGAGCGCAGGCATCCACCCGAAGGCCCGGAATCGCGAGCAGAGCCCGCGCCCGGATCACTGCTCTCCTCCCCGCCGGGTCCCCGCGCGCGCGACGTACAAGAGCCCCATCAAGACGAGGATCTGCGCCCCGAAGACGATCACGTAGGCCAGCAGGGCCTTTTCCAGGGAGTTGATGAGCGGCCAGCTCTGCCATGTGCCGTAGACGAAGGTGAGCAGGGCCGCGAGGAGGTTGAGTCTCTGCATGACGCTCACGCCCTCCTTCCGGCCTCTGCGCCATCGGCCTTGCTGAATTCACGCCGAAGCACTGCGAGCAGCCCATCCGGGGCCGCAAGGTCCAGGCCCTCGTCGAGGGCGCAGCCGCCCGCCACGAAGGAGAGGGAGAACTCGGCGCTCCCGGCCAGCTCCAGTCCGGGAAGCAGTGGCGAGGCCAGGTCCGCGCGCGTCAGGGCGAGGAAATCGCAGCGCTGCAGCGCGAGTTTCGTCTGCCGCCAGCCACCGTCCGCGGCCAGGACCAAGTGGCGCAGGAGGGGATCGCCTTTCAGGATCGCCTCCCCCTCCGAGAGGAGCGCCCAGTGCGCGTCCACCAGCGGCGGCATGTCGATGATGACGAGATCGCGGTCCTTCAAGTAGCGCAGGGCGCCGAGGAAAGCATCACGGTCGGGAGCGACGGCGGCCTCGAAGCCGAGCTCGGTCGCGGCCCGCTCCAGCCTGAGGTTTTCCCCCTCGTGTCGCGAGTCGTAGGACAGCACCACCACCCGCGCACCGCCCGCGGCGACCCGGCCCGCCAGCTTGTGCGCGAGCGCGGTCTTCCCGACGCCGGGCGCCCCCAGCAGTGCGTGGTGCCCGCGCAGGTCGGAGAGGCTCATCGGCTCCACGCAGGCCAGAACCTGCCCCAGCCGGTCGATGGCCGCATGCGGTTCCGCCTGATTCGCGGGCGGCACCTCCTCGACGTGATCGGCAATCAAGGCCTCGAGCGCCGGGCGCCCGATGCCGAGCCTCTCCAGCGCGGCACTGAGCGGATAGCGGTCTCGGCCTGTGGCTGAGGTCCGCATCCCATCCAGGTCTGCTTCGAACTGATCCAGCAGCTCCTCGACGCGCTGCAGCTCCGTCTCCAGGCTGCGCGGCGCAGGCTGTCCGGCTTCGCGCCCGCCCACGCCTCCGCCCATGTCGCGAGTCTGGGCCCCGGCCACGGCGCTACCCAGCCCCACGTCCACCTCGACTTCCTCGATCAGGGCGAGAGCGCCCTCCTTGCGCCGATTGCGGCTGCGCGTTCCCAAGATTAAGGCATCCTCGCCGTAGCGGCGCTTGATGATCCTGAGGGCCGTATTCATGTCGGGAGCAACGACGGTTTCGCTAATCATGGATACTCACCACCCCTGCGGCGTTGACCTCGGTCCCGACCGGCACCTCGCCGAAGGCCAGGACCGTCAAGCCGGCTAGAGTTGTTTCTGTGAATCGTTTGAAGACGAGCCGGATGGGGCTCGCGACCAGGATCACGGGCTGGTGCCCGAGCTGCGCCATGCGCTCGACCGTGGCGCGCAGGCGTTCCTGGAACTTCTCGCCGATCTCGGGAGGCATGAAGATGCTTCCCGTCTCGCCGTACTGCTTCAGGGCCTCGAGGAAGACCTCCTCCGCCCCGTGATCGAGAGTGAGGACAGTCAGCACGCCGTTCTCGTCCGTCAGGTCGCGGACGATGGCGCGGCCGAGACTCTCGCGCACCTTCTCCGCAATCACGTCCGGGTGCTGGCTCTGGCCGATGAAGTCCCCCACGGTCTCGAGGATGCTGACCATGTCGCGGATAGGCACGCGCTCATGCAGCAGGTTTCCGAGCACCTGCTGCAGGAAGCCCAGCTTGACCTGGGCGGGCACCAGCTCCTCGACGAGAGCGGGCGCGACCTCGCGCACGCCGTCCACCAGGCGCTTGACGTCTTCGCGCGTCATGATCTCATCCGCGTGGCGGCGGATCATCTCGCCCAGGTGCGTGCTGATCACCGCCGCGGGTTCCACGAGGGTCAGGCCGCGAGCGCCCGCCTCCTCGCCATCCGAGTCGGGCACCCAGAGCGCGGGCAGGCCGAAGGCCGGCTCCTCTGTCTCGATGCCGGCGAGGCCGCTGCGCTCCTCGGGCGAGGCGATGCAGAGCTGATGGCCGGGCAGCACCTCCGCGCGCTCGAGCTCCACGCCCTTGAGCTTGAGGGCATACTCGTTCGGCTTGAGGTGTATGTTGTCGCGGATGCGCACCGGGCTGATGTAGAGGCCCAGTTCGCCCGCGAGCTGCTTGCGCGCAGCCGTCACGCGCTCGAGCAGGTTGCTGCGGCGCTCCGTGTCGGCGAGCGGGATCAGGCCGTAGCCGATCTCCATCTCCAGGCGATCCACCTGGAAGAGCGCGGGATCCTCGAGGGGATCCCCAGGCTCGGCGGGCGCCTCGTCCAGCTCCGGCGACTCATCGGCCTCCGGCCGGTGACCGACACGATAGGCCGCAATGCCGGTCACGGCGCCCAGGAGGAGGAAGGGCAGGTTGGGCAGACCGGGGACGAAGCCCATGAGGATGAGCGCGGCCGAGGCGACGCCAAGCGCTTTGGCGTGCCCGAAGATCTGCGTGATGAAGTCCTGTCCGAGTTCCTGCTCGCTTCGCCCGCGCGTCACGACGACGCCGGCGCTCACGGAGATGATCAGGGCCGGTATCTGGCTCACGAGCCCGTCGCCCACGGTGAGCAGGGTGTAGGTCTGGAGAGCCTCGCCGAAGCTGAGTCCAAGCTGCAAGACACCGATGATGAAGCCGCCGAGGATGTTGATCACGGTGATCACGATGCCGGCGATGGCGTCGCCGCGCACGAACTTGCTGGCACCGTCCATGGCGCCGAAGAAGTCCGCCTCCTCCCCGATGCGCTCGCGGCGCTGCTTCGCCTCCTTCTCGTCGATGAGACCGGCGTTGAGATCCGCATCGATGGCCATCTGCTTGCCGGGCATGGCGTCCAGGGTGAAGCGCGCCGCCACCTCCGCCACGCGCCCCGCGCCCTTCGTGATCACGATGAACTGGATGATGACCAGGATCAGGAAGACGACCATGCCCACCACGGGATTGCCGCCCACCACGAAGGAGCCGAAGGATTCGATCACCTTGCCCGCGTAGCCGTTGAGCAGGATCAGGCGCGTGGAGGCCACGTTCAGCGCGAGGCGGAAGAGCGTGAGGAAGAGCAGCAGGGTCGGGAAGACGCTGAAGCCGAGCGTATCCCTGATGTAGAAGGTCACCATCAGGATGATCAGCGCGAAGGTGATGTTGAAGGCCAGAAGCAGGTCCAGGAACGGCGCCGGCAGCAGCAGGACCATCACGCCCAGGATGCCGATCAGCGAGACGCCGACCAGGATGTTGGCATTCCCGCTGAGGATCCCGTCCAGACGCGCGGCCTTTCTCATCTCGGCCATGGCCTACCTGCCCTCCAGCGCGTGCCGGCTCGTCTCGCCCCGGCCGTGGATGCGATAGACCCAGGCCAGCAGCTCCGCAACGGCCTGGAAGAACTTCAGTGGGATCGTCTGCCCCACCTTGCACTCGGCAAAGAGCGCGCGGGCCAGCGGGCGGTTCTCGACGATCGGGATGCCGTGCTCGCGCGCCACTTCCTTGATCCTCTCCGCGATGCGGTTCTTGCCCTTGGCGAGCACCGTCGGCGCACCTTGGCCGTCCTCGTACTCGAGGGCGACGGCGTAGTGGGTCGGGTTGGTCACGACGACGTCAGCCTTCTTCACGTCGTCCATCATGCGGCGCAGGGCCACCTCGCGCTGCAGCGCCTTGAGGCGGGACTTGAGGATGGGATCGCCCTCCGTCTCCTTGTACTCCTCCTTGAGCTCCTGCTTGGTCATCATGATGTCCTGCTCGTGTTGCCAGCGCTGGAACGCGTAGTCCGCCAGGGCCAACACGACCATGAGCAGGATCAGGCGGAAGGCGAGCTTTGCCGCCACGCGACCGAGGACCGCCAGCGCAGGCGTCAGCTCGAGGTCGCTGAGTCCGATGATCTGCCGCAGCTCGCCCTTCAGGGTCAGCCAGGTGATCAAGAGCAGGAGGCTCATCTTGAGCAGACCCTTCAGCAGCTCGAAGCCGCTCCGCTTACTGAAGATTCGCTTGAAGCCCGCCAGGGGATTGATCCGTTCCGGCTTGATCGACAGCAGGCCCGGATTGACCTGGAAACCCACCTGCGCCACGGCCGCGCCGCAGCCGACGATCAGCAGGATCGCCCAGAGGGGCAGCATGAGGCGTAGGCCATCGCCCACCCAGATGCGGCTGAGCGGTGGCAGGGTCTCCGGATTGACGAGGGTCGTGAACGCCGCGCTGAAACTGCCGAGCATCACCGAGCGCAGGCCCTGCGCGAGCACCGGCGCCAGGCCGGCGATGGCGAGCAAGCCCGCGAGGAGAAGCAGGAAGCTGCTCAGCTCCTGGCTGCGCGCCACCTGCCCCTTCTTGCGGGCCTCGCGCCGCCTGCGCGGAGTCGCGAGTTCTGTCTTCTCCTGTCCGGAGCGTTCCGCCATGTCAGTGCATCCAGGTCATGAGCGAGTGAAAGTCGACGACGAGTTGCCCGAATGTCTCGCGCAGCAGACGGCCGGCTGCACCCACACCGAGGGCGAGGATGGCGAAGCCCAGCGCGATCTTCAGGGGGAAGCCGAGCAGGAAGATGTTCATCTGCGGCACGAGCCTGGCCAGGAAGCCGAGCGCCGTGTCCAGGATGAGGAGCCCGCCGATCACCGGCAGGCTCAGACGTAGTGCCAGGAGCAGAACCTTGCTCGAGAGCTGCGCCCAGTGCTGAAAGCCGCTGGGTGCGATGCCGTCGGCACCCAGGGGGAGGATCCGGAAAGAGCGCCCGAAACCCTCGAGGAAGGGATGGTGCAGGTTCAGCCCCAGGAAGAGTAGCACCGCGAGCAGATAGTAGAAGCGGCCGTTCACCATTACTGTCGCTTGCGTGTTCGGATCGAAGAGGCTCGCCGCACCGAGGCCCATCTGCACACCGATGGTCTGTCCCGCGAACTGGGCTCCCATGAAGACGAAGCGCACGAGGGTGCCGAGGAGGAGCCCGAGCAGCGTCTCGCGGGCGAGCATCAGGACCAGCGCCAGCCAGTGCTCGGGCGCGGCGCCCGGTCCCGCCACGCTGCCGAAGAGCAGGAGGGTCACGGCCCCCGCCGCACCGGCCTTGACGCGCATCGGTACGGACCCGCCGCCGAAGGGCGGCAGGACCGAGAAGAAGGCCGCCGTGCGGGCGAGGATCAGCACGAAGCGCAGGGCGTCCAGCTCATGCCACGCGGGCCAGGTCAACTCACATTCCTCACATTCCCTGGATCAGCTGGAAGACCTGACGGGTGAAACCCACCATCACCCGCATCACCCAGGGCAGGGCGATCAGGCCGGTGATCAGGATGCCGACGATCTTGGGCACGAAGGTCATGGTCATCTCGTTGATCTGCGTAACCGCCTGGAAGAGGCTGACGCCCAGCCCGATGAGTAGCGCCGCCGCCAGCATGGGGCCCGCGACGGTCAGCGTCGTGAGCAGCGCCTGGCGGCCGAGATCGAGAATCACCTGTTCGGTCATCGTTCGACTCCTACTGGAAGGAGACCATCAGGCTCTGGATGAGCAGGTTCCATCCATCGACAAGCACGAAGAGCAGGACCTTGAAGGGAAGTGAGATCATCACCGGCGGCAGCATCATCATGCCCATGCTCATCAGGATGGAGGCTACGACCATGTCGATGACGAGGAAGGGGACGAAGAGCACGAAGCCGATCTGGAAGGCCCGCTTCAGCTCGCTGAGGACGAATGAGGGGACGACCACCGCGAGTGGCGTATCCAGCCGTGTCTCGGGGACCTCGCGTTCGCCGATGCGCAGGAAGAGCTCCAGGTCCTTGTCCTGGGTGTGCTTCAACATGAACGCCTTCAGCGGCACGACGCCCCTCTTCAGCGCTTCTTCCTGCTGGATCTCCTCGTCCATGTAAGGCTGCAAGGCTTCGCTGTGGATCTGCTGGAAGACGGGCGACATGACGGCGAAGGTGAGGAAGAGCGAGAGCCCGACGATAAGCTGGTTGGGCGGCATCTGCTGCGTGCCCATGGCCTGGCGCAGGAAGCCCAGCACCACCACGATGCGGGTGAAGCTGGTCATGAGAATCAGGATGGCCGGCGCCAGCGAGAGCACTGTCAGGCCGAGCAGGATCTGCAGGGCCGTGCTCAGGCCGGCGCCCTCCCCGCCCTCTCCGATGCTCACGGAGATCGGGGGCATGGGCAGGGCCAAGAGCGGCGCCGCGCCCAGGGCGAGGAGCAGGCAGGCCAGGATGGGAATGCGTAGAGTGCGCAAGCGGTTCTCCTCGATCGTCTCCGGGTACGTTTATCAAGGCTCGTGCCGCATAGGGAAGGGTGGGAAAGAACGAAACCGCCCGAGGAACGGACGGTTTAACTCTCATGATAACAGTTGCTTAGATCGTTCGCTGCGAGTTCCCGGTCAGCCTGGCGAGCTTCCTGAATCGCGGGGCAGACCGGCCGATCGCCAGGGCTGGCAAGAAAGCAGTCAGGGGGTCCCGGCCGACTGGTGGCGGGCAATCAGGCGCTGGAACTCGTCCGAGGCAGCGGAGACGTCCCCGCTCGCGGCGGGCTGCGCCTCGTTCCCGCTGCCGGCCCGGAGGTCGGCCAGAAGAACGAACCCGTCGGGGGGAAGACCCAGAAGCAGCTCCCGGCCGTCCACGGAGACGAGGGCCAAGCGGTGACGACCGTCTAGGGCCAGCTGCTCCTCGCAGCGGAGGCGGCTCGCTCGCCGCCGCCCCGAAGCGGGGAGCCGACGAAGCGCGGGCACCGCGGCGATCGCCAGGGCGAGGATCGCCGTGAGCGCCAGGCCCATGCGCAGGAGGGCCAGGCCGGTATCTGTACCCTCCCCCGCCGGCAGCAGGGTCAGGAGGCCCAGCATGCCCAGAGCTAGCCCTGCCAGGACGAGGGGGTTTCTCAGAAGCGCGAAGCGGCGCATGGTCTCCTCCTAGCCCAGGATCTGCGCGCGGTCGACGCGGGTGTTGAGCCGCGTGATGCGCACGCCAAAGACGTCGTCCAGCACGATGACCTCGCCGGAGGCCATGAGGATCCCATTGACGCGGATGTCCACGGGCTCACCGGCCATCTTGTCCAGCTCGATCACCGAGCCCTGTCCCATCTCCATGATGTCGCCGAACTTCAGCTGCGTCCGCCCAAGTTCGACAGTCACCTCCAGGTCGACGTCACGGAGCAGATCCATCCCGCCGATGTTGTCCGCTGAGACTTCCCCCCCGGGCTTGGACTCCATGCCACCGGAGAAGGCGGGATAGTCGGGCGTCTGCTCCTGCTCGTTCGCCGCGTCCGGCGTCGCGCTCGCCTCGGTCTGCGCATCCGCAGTGCTCTGCGGCGCCTCCGCCTGCGGGTTCTCTTGGTTTTCCACGGAATTCATCTCGGCCATGGCCGCTCCTTCTGCCTTCTATACGGTACTGTGCTCTTCCACGAGCCTCTGCTTCACGGGCTTGTGGATCCGCGTGATCTTGACCGCCGCCTTCTGCTTGTAGCGGCCCATCTTCCCCTCGAAAAGGGGAGTGCCCCCGAGTGTGATCGTCAGGGGCTCGCTCACCTGCTTCCGGAGCCTCAGGACACCACCCACCTCGAGCTCTTCGAGCTCCTCGAGCGTGATCTTCCTCTTGCCCAACTCGACCACGACCTCGGAGCCCGTGCCGTCGAGGATGCGGCCGAGCTTCAGCTCGTCCTCCTGACGCTCCTGCATGTCGCGCACGTCGCGGTAGGGCGAGGGGCCGTCGCCGCCCATCTCGGCGTCCAGCGCTGCCAAGGAGATGCAGATGCTCATGGGCCCCGTGAAGTCGATCAGCTCCACCTCGAAGTCGAGGCGGATGCAGGGGTCGTTGGCGTTCATGATGTAGGTGAAGTCGGGGTTGTGCTCGATGCTCGTCAGGCTAACGTCCACCTCGAGGATGCGCAGCATCGCCTCGCGCAGGTCCGTGAGCATGCGCAACACGATCTTCCGCGCGATACGCATCTCGATCGTCGTGAACTCGCGGCGGATGTCGTTGGACAGCGAGTGGCTGCCGAGGAGCTTCTCGATCATCGTGAAGACGAGCCCGAGGTCGAGGTCCATCATCCCCGGGATCTTGATCGGCGACATGTCGAGGATGTTGATGAACGAGGGATTGGCGATGCCCTTCGTGTGATCCTCGAAGACAATCTGGCGCACGCCGCTCGTCGTCACGGTGACCGGGACGTGCAGGTAGTTGCTGAGCGACAGGGTGAGCAGCTTGGCGAAGGTCTCGCTGACCATGCTCAGGCTGCGGAAAAAGCCCTTCGAGAGCTGGATGGGTCGACGGAAGTCGTAGGTCATGAGCCTGACCTCTCGACCCCGACTGTTCGTGTAAGTCTCGCCCGTGGGCTGCTCCGGCCCGCCGGACTCGTCCATGGCTCCTTCTTCGCCGGACGCGGCAGCCTCCCCCTCGCCGGGGGAATCCGCCTGCGCCTCCTCGCGGGACTCGTCGCCTGCGGCCTCCTGGCCCTCGGCGGCGGTCTCCTGCTCTGGCGTTTCGAGCCTGCCTTTTTCCTCGAGCTCCTCCATGCCTTCCCCGCCTGAGCGACCCCGAGTTTCTACTGAACCACGAAGTCGCTGAAGTAGATGTTGATGAGCTTGCCCGCCTGCAGCGTCTGGTTGAAGTCATCCAGGACTTGCTGCTTCACGACCTCGCGACCTTCCCGGTGGACCATATCCTCCACCATGTGGCTGGAGAGGTGGCCGATCAGAACGTCGCGCAACTCGGGCATGCGCTCTCCGATTTCCTGCTCGAGCTTCTTCTCCGTGAACTCGAGCCCCGTGCTGACCTTCAGGAAGCGACTGCCTTCCGTGTCGCGCAGGTTGACGACGATGTCGTCCATCATGACGATGCTGCCGCGCTCACGCTCCGGGACCACCTCCTCCTCCGCGACGGCGGTGGAGTCCGCTTCCGCCGGATCGACGGGCAAACGGGGCAGAATCACGAACTGTGCCACCACGAAGGCGAGAACCGCCTGGACGACGACGATGCCGAGCATCATCAGAGGCTTCTTCAGGTTCGGGCCCTTTTTCTCCTTGGAATCCTCCGCAGAGGCTTCCTGCTCTTCGACTTCCTTGCTTTCTTCGTCGGCCACCGGCCTACCTCCTAGAAATGCTCTCCGAGCTGCCGCGTCTTCTTCTCGGGCAGCACGTCCATGAAGATCTCCACCCGCCGGTTCTTCTGCCGGTGCTCGGGTGAATCATTCTTTACCACCGGCCGCCATTCGCCGAAGCCAATGGCGCTCAGACGGCGCGGGTCGATGCCCTTCCCCTGCATGTGGCGAAGGACGGCCGTTGCGCGCGCGGAGGACAGCTCCCAGTTGCTGGGGAAGCGCTCGCTGCGGATCGGCAGGTCGTCCGTGTGCCCCTCCACCCGTATGCCGTTAGGAAAACCCTTCAGGGTTTCGGCCACCTCGTCCAGGATGGCATGCGCCTCCTGGCGGAGCTTCGCCTTGCCCAGGTCGAAGAGGGCCTCGTCCTCCAGGCGTATCGCGAGCCCCTTCTCGCTCCGGCTGATCTCCACCACGTCGGACTTCTTCAGGG
Source organism: uncultured bacterium (assembly GCA_964627205.1). GTDB lineage: Bacteria > Krumholzibacteriota > Krumholzibacteriia > JACNKJ01 > JACNKJ01 > CAZVHI01. The sequence goes on along the minus strand of CAZVHI010000010.1, from coordinate 27,328 downwards.
ACTCGAGCTCCTTGTTCAGCTTCTCGACGCGCTCCTTGATTTCCTCGGCGTCGCTCTTCCCGCCCTCGGGGATCAGGACCTCTTTGTGGATGGGAATCGACGGGAGGTCGTTGAGCACGCCGAGCGCGCCCTGGAGGCTGCCCACCGCCTCCTGGAACTTCGTTTCCTGGATGGTCGAGAAGCTGACCAGCAGGATGAAGAAGGTCAGCAGCAGACTCATCATGTCGCCGAAGGTCGCCATCCACGCGGGCGACCCCGGCGGCGGCGTATCTGCCTTCTTCTTACGGGCCATGGAGCGCCATCCTAGCTCTCTTGCTCGGCCTCCAGCGCCAGGCGGGCCGTCGGGGTGACGTAGCTCTTGAGCTTCTCCTCGACGATGCGGGGCGAGTCACCGGACTGGATTGCCATGATGCCCTCGATCATCATCCACTTGAGGTTGATCTCCTCCTGGCTCCGCATCTTCAGCTTTCCCGCCATGGGAAGTGCGAAGGTGTTGGCCAGGACCGCCCCGTAGAATGTGGTAAGCAAGGCCACGGCCATGCCCGCGCCGATGGTGCTGGGATCATCGAGCCCGGCGAGCATCTGCACCAGTCCGATGAGAGTCCCGATCATGCCGAAGGCGGGTCCGAAGCTTCCCATGGCGTTGAAGAATTCCTGGCCCTGCTTGTGACGGGTCTCGACCTGATCGATGTCGATCTCCATGATCCTGGCCAGGAGCGTGGGATCCGTGCCGTCCACTGCGAGTCGCAGGCCCTTGCGCAGGAAGAGATCGGGCTCCGCCTCGGACGCCTCTTCAAGGGCCAGCATGCCCTCCTTGCGAGCCTTCTCCGCGTAGACGACCATGTTCTTGATGATGTTGACCGGATCGAGGCCCTTGTCCTGGAAGGAGTTGCGGAGCACGTTGATCGCGCCCGTCACCTGAGGCATCGAGAAGCTGATGAAGAGGGCCATGAACGTGCCCCCCATGGTGCCCACGAGGGAGGGGATGTTAATGAAGATCCCCATCGATCCACCCAGCATGAGCTGGAAGAAGAGGACCGCGAGGACCCCCACCATTCCGATCAGGGTTGCGATATCCAACTCGGTCTCCCGCTAGGCTTCTACGTGCTCGGCTCGGAGATGTCTTCGGGCGCGTAGCCCTCACCGCCCGCGGGAACGGGGTAGGCGCCCGGCGCACTGCGCCGGTACTCTCCGATCCGTTCCTTCACCTCCTCGAGTTTCTCGCGGACCATCAGCTTGCGCCCTGTCGTCAGGGAGATGAGGCAGTCGGGAGTTTCCTCGATGAACTCGACCAGATCGGCGTTGACCACGATGGGATCACCGTTGAGCTTGGTCAGGGTTACCACGATTCAGCGTCCTAACGCTTGAGGTTGACCAGCTCGGTCAGCATCTCGTCACCCGTCGTGATGATCCGGGCGTTCGCCTGGAAACCACGCTGGGCGGTGATCATCTGCGTGAACTCCTGAGCCAGGTCGACGTTGCTCATCTCCAAGGACCCGGGCGTGATGCGGTTGAACGCGCTTCCGCGGATGGTCCCAATTATAGGTCGGCCTGAATTCGAGTTTTCTGAATACAAATTGTTGCCGCCCCGGAGCAGTCCGCCCGAGTTGGCGAAGCTGGCCACGGCGACCTGGGCGAGCACGTTGTTGATGCCGTTGGAGAACTGGCCCATGACTGTGCCCGTCTCGTCGACAAAGGTGCTCTCCAGCGTGCCTGAGGTGTAGCCGTCGCTCGCCACGACCTTGGCCGTGGAGGGCCCCGCGGTCTGGGTGAGCAGGCTGGTCCCCAGCGCGGTCTGGATGCTGAGGTCGATCATCTCCGCGCCGTTGACGGGATCGAAGCGGATCGAGCCCGAGCCGTCCTCGAAGGTGAAGCTGACCAGCTCGCCGGAGTTGCTGAAGACGAGCCGTCCGCGGTCGCCGGACTGGATCGGATCGATGCCCTCCACCTCCGCCTGCCAGAACCACTCGATCACGTCCGTGGACGTCTCGTGCTTGCGGAAGGTGATCGTCAGGTGGTGCTTCGTGCCCAGGCTGTCGAAGATGTCGATGCTCACCGGATGGATCTCGCTGTCCTTGGCGCCCTGGACCTCCGTGAAGATGAAGGTGTTGCCGAGCGTGACGTTGCCTGACGCGTCCGTGATGCTGATGCTGTCGATCTCGTTGTCCAGGCCGACGTTCCCCTCGACCCGGATCTCGCCATCCGCGTTGAGCACCACGCCCGCGTTACCGACGTTGGTGATGCCGATGATGGCCTCGATCCGATCCAGGAGGTTCTCGATCGTCGAGGTGGCCTCGATCTCGAAGGTGCCGGGCGTGTTGGCCTCGCCGCCCACGTAGGCCTGGAGCGACAGGGTCATCCCCAGGATGCCATAGATGCTGGAGGGACCGTCCAGCGCCTCGCCGTCCTGGTTGTAGAGGTCGACGAGCAGGTCCGTTTCCTCCGCGACTGTGAGCAGGGTCTGGTTCATGGCCCCGGAGCTGGTCGGCCCCGCGTCGATCGTGGAGGGGAAGGTGAAGGCCGTGTTGAAATCGGGATTGCCGCCGATGATCAGGCGCAGGCCGTGGATGTCCTCGGTCGGATGCCCGTCCACGGTGATCTGGCCGTCCGTGATGTTCACCGAACCGGGCGGGTAGGTGCCGCCCGAGGCGTCGCTGATCGACTCCTCGATGAAGTTGAGGATGTCCTGGAGGTTCGTGGTCTCGTTCACGACCAGGTTCGACGGATAGGGCACGATCGCGTCCGTGCCGATCGAGCCGCTGATTGTGATCACGTCCCCCACGCGGACATCCAGGTCGATTCCCTGGTCCTGCTGGGAGATCGAGGCCAGCGTGGTCGCGGCCTCCGCCAGCTTGAGGAACTTGCCCGAATCGGTCACCGTGCCCAGCGCTTCCGAGTCGGCCTTGAGGTTGCCGCCCAGGCCGATGTAGCTCGTGGCCTGTGCGGGCACATACTGGGACTTGTCGATGATGATGCTCTGCAGGGTAGAGCTGTCGCGGATCACGCCATTCTCGTCTGGCACGTAGCCCTGCAGGATGCCGCCGCTGGACTGATGCACCAGGTGCCCCACGCCGTCCAGGCCGAAGTCGCCCGCCCGCGTGAAGAACTCGTTGTTGCCCATGCTGATGACGAAGAAACCGTCGCCCTGCAGGGCAAAGTCGAACATGTTCCCCGTCGCCTGCAGGTTGCCCTGCGAGTGATGCGTGCTGACGGAGGCCACGCTCATGCCCAGTCCGATCTGGATGGGGTTCGTCCCGCCTATGCCGTCTCCGGCGCGGCTGCCGCCGCGCACGGTCTGGTTGAGCAGCTCCTGAAAGGAGACGCGGCCGGACTTGTAGCCGATCGTGTTGATGTTCGCGATGTTATTGCCAATCACGTCCAGCTTCGTCTGATGGTTGACCAGGCCGGACACTCCGGCGAACAGGCTTCTCAACATGCTAGGCTCCTCCTTGCCTGACTTGCTCCCATGCTCCAGTCTTCTGCGATTTCATGATCCTAGCCCGCGTTCAGCGCGGGCGAGGGCGCCGGCACATCGCGGATCTCCACGATGTCCGCCAGCGTGAATTCCATTTCCCCGATGACGATGTAGGCTGTGCCGCCCGCGAAACGGATGCCGTCCACGTGGCCGCTCAGGTAGCTGTAGACCTGGACGGGCAAACCGTTGTCGTCTTCTGCCGTCACCTCGACACTGTAGCTGCCGTCCGGCACAGGCTCGCCGTACTCGTCCAGGCCGTCCCAGGTGAAGCTGTGCTCGCCCTCGGGCAGAGGCAGACCCGTGTCGTCCTCGATGTTGATCGTGCGCACGACGGTGCCGGAGCTGTCGTAGACTGTGGCTGTCACACGCGCCTCGCCTCCGAGGCTGTAGTAGAAGTCGACCGGTTCCCCGCCGGCGATCGTCACGGCGTCCGTGCCCACGAGCACGTCCTTGCCGATCAGCGATGTGGCCAGCGAATTCGTAATGCTCTGCTGCAGGAGCAGCCCCGTCTGCGTGCCAGAATTGATGTCCCTGAGCTGCTCCACGCTCGAGAACTGCGCCAGCTGGGCGAGGAAGTCCTCGTTGGCGATCGGGGACAGCGGATCCTGGTGCTTCAGCTGCGTCACCAGCAGCTGCAGGAACTGATCCTTGCCGACCTCGTCGCTGCCGACGGGTCCCGTGCCGATGCCGCCAGGCAGTGTTCCGATGTTACCGATCTCGTTCATGGCCAACCTCTCAGGCTCTCAGGTCGATGAGACCGTCATGCAGTCCGGTCCGTGAGAAGCGGAGCAGCTCGCCGGATTCCTCCGCGCGCTCGCCACGTTCCGCCCAATCCGCGTCCTCGGGCGACTCGAAGTCCCCCCCGCGGTCCTGGGCGCCGCTCTGTCCGATCTGCACCTCGACTCGCGCGTCTCCCAGGCCGCGCTCGGACAGCGCCGCCTTCAGACGGGAAAGCTCCAGCTCGATCTGATCCCGCGCCGCGGCGCTCTCCACGACAAAGCGCGTCCAGACCTGATCGCCCTCCAAGCGCATCTCGATTTGAAGTCGCCCGAGCTCAGGCGGGGAGAGACGCAGGCTCGCGCGATAGAAGCTGCTTCCGTCCCTGCGCATGCCCTCCGCGAAGCGGATGGTCTGTTCCGCAAGCCGCTCGACGGGCAGCTCGCGCATCACGGTCGCCACCTCGCGTTCCGCGGGCAGTTCCGCGACGCCCGTCCCCGATAGCTCTCGGGGACCCGCCCTGAACGCCAGCTCCTCGATACTTGCATCGAGGGGGCGTGGCTGGATCGTCTCCCGCGGCTCCGGCGGCAGCTCCTCGACGGCGATGTCCTGCCCGCCATGAGCGCTGCTGGCAGCGATCTCGTTCGCGGCGTCCGCCCTAGACGGGACCACTTCCGCGCTCGTCGCCCGGGCCGCGGGCGCGGGCTGCATGGGCTGCGCGGGCTGCGCCGAGGTGGCCCGCGCGGCGGGCTCCCCGGCGATCGGGGTCGGGATTTCAGACGGCGTCGGCTGCCGGTCCGCCGTTGCGGCGCGCTCGGACTCCGCATGCGCGACGGGGATCGGAGCGCTCGGCTGCTGCCGGGGCGCTTCCGGACGCGGATCCGGCGCGGGTGTCAGGGTCCGCACTTCCTCACCAGTCTCGGGGGGCGCGGGGCTCTGCGCCGCGTCCGCCGCCTGGGCGGCCTGCTCTGTCGCGGGGCCGCCGGCCTCGAGCTTCTTCGCGCCATCCAGGGTCTCTACTGACCCCGTCTCCTCTCCACCGCTCGTCGTGGGCACGAACTCCGCGGCTAGCTCTGCCGTCGCGCCCTCGAGGACCTTCCCGGTCTCGAGGGCCTTCGCCGACTCGTTGGAGGCGCCTCCGTCCAGTTCGCTCTCCGTGGGCATGGCCGGCGCAGGGCCGACGGGAACCGTCGCAGGCTCCCCTTCCGTGGCACCGAGCTGCACGAGAACCGTCTCGTCCACCGGCCCCGCGAGCGCGGCTTCCGCCAACGCTTCTGTCATCGCGCCGTCAGTGGTCTCGCTGTCCCCAGCGCCCGCCTCCATCGCCGTATCCGTTTCCTGTTCGTCCGCGGGAGCCGCGGGTTCGGCCTGGGCCGCCCCGTTCGCCTCCGTGTCCTCCGCCTCGGGGTGCCGAGGATCCTCCTCCGCCTCCGCCACGTGGGGCTTCTCGCTAGCGCCGTCCCCGTGGTTTTCCGGGGGACGCGCCTCTTCCAGTGCTCCGTCCAGGAAGCGCTCGAAGGCATCCCGCGGGGGCGCGTCTTCCGCGCGCAGGGTCTGTGTTGCCGGCTCGGCGCCGACACCCATCATGCGGAGCAGGTCCATCAACGGTCTCCCTTGCTGACTGTCATCAGATTGCTCAGCGCTGCGGCGCGGGCGGGATCGAGAGCGGCCATGACCTTCGCGGCGGGCCGCTCCTTCATGAGGCGGAGCACGTCGAGAACGAGCTCCACCTCCATCCCACTCAGGATGGACGCGGCGTCCTTCGGCGGCATGGCCTCGTACATCTTCGCCAGCTTGCGCAGGGTCTTCTCCTTGTTGGCCGCGATCTGTCCCGCCGCCCCTTCGATGCGACTGCGCATCGCCTGCAGCTTGTTGAACTCCTCCTGGAGGACTGCCTTCTCCAGCTGCATGGCCTCCTCCAGGTCGGCGATCTGGCCCTCGCGTCGGGAAAATTCTTCTTTCTGAGCGAGCAGGCTTTTCCGCTCAAGGCTCAGGTCCTCCGTCGGCTCTACGAGCTCTTCGCTCTCCTTCGCCTCCCACGCCGCCTTCATGCCCTTGAAAACGCCTGTCATGAAGAAGGTCAGCGCGAAGATCACGAAAAAGCTCAAGATTCCGAACAGGAGTGTCGATTTCATAGTGTTACCTTCTGTCAGAGTCGCGTGAATTCATCGCAATCGTCATGCCATGGGCGGGGCGGGGAAGCGCGTCGCTCTCCCTGCGCTCCCGTCGGCGCTCCTCGACGTCGTACTCCTGCCTCTTCCTCTCCTTCAGTTTTTCCATGAGCTTCCGGTCTCGGCTCCTCGCCACGAGCTCGGCCTGCGCCGCCTGAACCTCTCGGTCCACGTCGGCAAGCCGGCCCTGTCCGGCCTGGATCGCCTTGTCCAGGACGATCGCCTGCTGACGATTCTGCTCCAGAAGGATCGGACTGATCCGGCGGCTCTGCAGATCGTCACGCCGGCCAAGAAGCTCGCGTCGCTGCTCTGCCATGCCTTGGAGGTCCTTCAGGCAGGCCTGCCTCTTGAAGAGCTGCTCGCCGAGTTTGCGCGCGGCCTCCTTCTCGGCCCGCAGGCGCAGCCCGAGCACCTTCTCCAGGCGGAAGCGGAAGGCGGGCATCAGGCACCCACGAGATCCGTGAGGGCCCGCTGCGTGTCAGGCATGCTGGAGTGCTGCTTGCGGTCCTGCCGGAGGAATTCGCGCCAGCGCGGCCTCAGGTCGATCGTGGCATCGATCTCCTCGCTGCTCCCCCTCTGATAGGCGCCGATCTGGATGAGATCCTCGTTCTCCCGGTACAGGGCCATGGCGGCCAGGAGCCGTCGGGCCTGCTCGACCTGGCCCGTGCTCACCACCTCCGGGAAGAGTCGGCTCACGCTGCCCAGGACGTCGATGGCGGGATAGTGGCCCGCCACGGCCAGCTCCCGGCTCAGCACGATGTGGCCGTCCAGGATGGAGCGAACCGTGTCCGCCACGGGATCGCTGAGGTCGTCGCCCTCCACGAGCACGGTGAACAGGCCCGTGATCGAGCCGCGATCGCAGCTCCCCGCCCGCTCGAGCAGCCGGGGAAGCGCCGCGAACACGCTCGGCGTGTAGCCCTTGCTGGCCGCGGGCTCGCCAGCTGCCAGGCCGATCTCGCGCAGAGCCATGGCGTAGCGGGTCAGCGAGTCCATCATCAGGAGGACACGCTGGCCGCGGTCACGGAAGTACTCGGCGATGGTGAACGCCGTCTCCGCGCCCTTGATCTTCTCCAGGGCCGTGGCGTCGCTGGTCACCGCCACCACGACGCTGCGGTCGCGGCCCTCCGGGCCGAGGTCGTCCTCGAGGAAGCCTCGCACCTCGCGGCCTCGTTCCCCGACGAGTCCCAGCACGATGACGTCGGCCTCGGCCCGCTGCGCCAGCATGCCGAGCAGCACGCTCTTGCCCACGCCGCTGCCGGCGAAGATGCCCATGCGCTGGCCCTCGCCGCAGGTGAGCAGGGCGTCGAGGGCGCGGATGCCCGAGACCAGCGGCTTCTCGATACGCCGCCGCTCCAGGGCGCCCGGCGCCCGATTCTGGATATGACGCCACTCCGGCAGCCAGGGCGGGTCGCCACCGTCGATGGGCACGCCCAGGCCGTCGACGACTCGGCCGATCAGCTCCTCCCCCACGCGGATCTGGAGAGGGCCGCCGCTGGGACGCACGAGGTTGCCAGGCCGGATGCCCGTCATGACCCGATAGGGCATCAGCAGTAGCCTGCCAGCGCTGAAGCCCACCACTTCCGCAGGCACGCGCTCGCGCAGACGGTCCGTCTCGATCTCGCAGAGCTCGCCGATGGAGGCGATCGTCCCCTCGGCCTCCACGAGCAGGCCCACGACGCGCGTCACGCGGCCCACGCGCAGGGTCGGGTTGAACTGGCGGACGGCTTGGATTGCGGCCTTCAGCTCAATCGCCATCGGGCGTCTCCCCCTCGCGGTAAAGCTGGAGGAGGTGCTGCTCGAGCCGTTCGAGCTCGTCCTGACAGATGGACTCGAGGCGGGAGCCGTTGCCCTCCAGGATGAGGCTCCCTGCGGGCACGCGCCGGTCCCCCATCACGCGGTGCGGCGTCTCCCCGAAGAGAGACATGCCGGACACCTCCAGCAGCGCCTCCATCGCCTCCAGCTGCTCGGGGTGGATGCGGATCAAGTAGGAGCTCTCCAGCTCCAGCTGGCGCAGGCAGGCGCGGAGGCGCTCGGTGAGCACCTCCGGGTTCTCGAGGCACTCCACGCGCACGACGCGGCGCGCGAGAGCCAGGGCGAGCTGCAGGAGCTCCTCCGCGTTGCTCTCCATGAAGCGCTCCCGCTCCTCGGCCAGGTTCTTCAGCAACGCCTCGATCCGCAGCAGCGGACCCGACGCCAGCTCCTTGCGCTTCTGCTCCGCGGCCTCGTGGGCTTCCTTCTCGCCCGCAGCATGGCCCTCGCGCCAGATGCGCTCCCGGAGCACGTCGTAGCCAGGCTGGTAGCTGAGCGCCTCGAGCTGCGCCTCGATCCCGCTGAGAGCGAAGTCCTCGAGGTCGAGCTCCGCGGACAGGGGCGGTGCGCCGGCGCTATTCGATGAAGCCACCCTGCTCTCCTCCCCTGCCTTCGATGAAGATGTTGCCCTCGGCCTCCTGCATGCGCACGACCTCGATGATCCGCTGCTGCGCGGCCTCGACGTCGCTCACGCGCACAGCGCCCATGTACTCCATCTCTTCCTTGATGGTGGCGGCGGCGCGCTTCGACATGTTGCGGGAGATGAGATCCTTGACATCGTCGCTCGAGCCCTTGAGGGCCAGCGACAGGTCCTTGCTGTCGACCTCCTTGAGCACGGTCTGGATCGACTTGTCGTCCAGGAGGACGAGATCGGCGAAGGTGAACATCTGATTCTTGATCTCCTCCGCGATGTTCGTGTCGAGCTCCTCGATTTCGTCCAGGATCGCCTTCCACACGCTCTGCTCGATCTCGTTGAAGGTCTCCGCCACGTGCGTGGTCCCACCGAACTGGACGCCCATGTCCTGGAAGTCCGTCATCACGTAGTCGCCCAGGACGCCCTGGATCTCGGCGATCACCTCGGCGCTCGGCCGCTCGATCGTCGCCATGCGGTAGGCGACGCTGGTGCGGACCTCCTCGGGGATGTTCGACAGGATCTGGCCAGCCTGGCTCGTGGCCAGCGTGCTCAGCACCAGGGCGATCGTCTGGGGATGCTCCTTCTTCAGGAAGTTGGCGATGCTGGGCGGGTCGACGTTGCTGATCAGGCCGAAGTAGTTCGTCTCGCCCATGCCGCGGAAGCGGCTCATGATCGCCTTGGCCTTCCGCTCGCCCAGGCTGTTGACCAGCATCTGGCGGGCGTAGTCCTCGCCGCCCTCGCTGATGAAGTTGCGCGCCAGAGCGGTCTCGTAGAAGCTCTCGATGATCTCCTGTTTTTCCTGAGGCGTGATGCTGCCCAGCGCCACGATCTCCGCGGAGATGTCCTCCAGCTCGTCGTCGCTCAGGTGCTTCGTGATTTCCGAAGCAGCGTCGTTGCCCAGGCCGATCAGGAGCATCGCCGCGCGGGTCACGCCTCTGAGCTCGCGCCCAGGCTCCGCGGCCATGCCGGAACTCTCCTGTCCGGGCACCGCGATCTTCGTCGATTCATTCGCCATCTCAGCTTCCCCTAGTCCTTGGCTTGCATCCAGGTCTTAACCAGCTGTGCGACGTCCTCGGGCTTCTCCATGGCCAGGGCCTTCGCCTGCTCCTCCATCTTCATCTGGCGCTCGGCCTGGCTGAGGGTGTCCTGCCCGACGAGGTCCTCCGCGTCCACAGAGTTGCGGGAGCCGCCCGCCACCCCCTCCGCACCGCTGCCGGCGCTCGTCGGAATCGCACGGCTCACGCTATCGGCGAGCTGCCCGCCCATCTTACGAAGGGTCGCGAGCAGGAAGAGCAGAGCCGCGATGAAGAGAAGCCGGTTGGTCAGGCCCGGCAGCTTCTGCATGATGCCGCCGCCCATGAAGCCCCCGCCGCCTTCCGGCAGGCTCGTATCGCTGAAACGGACGTTGAGCACTTCGATCTTGTCGCCCCGCTCGCTCTCGAGCCCCACGATGTTCTCGACGACCTTGCGATAGCCCTCGAGCTCCTGGGGACTGCGTGGCACGTACTCCGACGCGCCTTCTTCTTCCGTGTAGGTGCCGTCGATGAGCACGGCCACGCTCAGCTTCTTCACCGTGCCCGTGGAGCCGATGATGTTCTCGACCATCCGGTTGAACTCGTAGTTGACCGTGCTGCTCTCCGTGTTCTCGCCGTCGTTCTCGCGCGTCGTCTGGTCGCGCTGTTCGCTCAGTACGACCGCGAACTCCGGGTCGACGACCTCGCGCGTGCGCTCCACCTGCTCGAAATCGAGTTCGGCGTTCACGCGCACGAGCGCCGCGCCCGCCCCGAGTACGCTCTCCAGTGTGCCCTGAGCCTTGCGCGCGAGATAGATCTCCACCTCCTGCTTCAGCTCGAGCTGGGCCGAGCTGAGGCCGGCCACTTCACCGCCGAATTCCCGCGTGAGGAGGGTGCCGAAGCTGTCGAGGATCGTCACCTGCTCCGAGGTCAGGCCCTCCACGCTGCTCGCCACGAGTCGCTGCACGGCCTGCACCTGGTCCGCGCGCAGGGCGCCGGGCCGAGCGAGGTTCAGCACGACGCTCGCGCTGGGCTCCTGGCGGTCCTCCTTGAACAGGGCCGGCTTGGGGATCACCAGGTGAACGCGCGCTTTCTCCACGCCGTTCAGGGTGCCGATGCTGCGCGCCAGCTCGCCCTCGAGGGCGCGCCGGAAGTTCAGGTTCTGGGTGAACTCGCTGACGCCGATGCCCTGGTTGTCGAAGAGCTCGTAGCCCGTGATTCCGCCCGTGGGGAGCCCCTCGCCCGCTAGCACCACTTTCATCTCGCCCAGCCGGCTGGCCTGGACCATGATGCCGCTGCCGCCGTTCGTGACCCGGTACTCCACGTTCTTCTTCTGCAGCAGCTCGATGACTCTCGCCGAATCCTGGGTGGAAAGGTTCGAGTAGAGCAGGGTGTAGTCCTCGCGCCCCAGCCACGTGAAGAAGAGGAGCAGGGTGACTAGGATGGCTCCGCTGAGCGACAGAAAGATGAGCCGCTGGCTTGTCCCCATCTGATTCCAGAGCTCTCTGAATTTCGTGATCGTGTCCGCCATGCTCTCCTATCGCCTTTCCTGCAGACTAGACCTGCATTTGCATGATCTGCTGGTAAGCCTCCAGCAAGCGATTCCGCACTTCCATCATGAGCTCGAAGGTGATGGACGACTCCTCCTGCGCGATCATTACACGGTGGAGGTCCTGCTCTCCGCCCGCCACGGCCTGCTTGACGGCGAGGTTCGCGGCCTTCTGGGCGCCGTCCACCTTGTTCAAGGACTGCTTCAGCAGCTCCCCGAAGCCGCTTTCCTGGGCCGCGGGTTTAGCCTGCGCCTGCCCGTATGCCCGGAGCAGGTTGTGTGTGACGAGCGGTCGCACTCTGAGATCGTTCACGGCCTACTCCTTAGATATCCAACGCACGATTCAGCATCTGCTTAGCGGCATCCAGCGCTGTGGCGTTCGCCTCGTAGGCGCGGGTCGCCTTGATCAGCGTCAGCATCTCGCCGATGGGATCCACGTTCGGCTTGAGGACCACACCCGTCTCGTCCGCGTCGGGGTGTTGCGGGTTGAACTCGCTGGTGAACGGCTCTGCCACCTCCGTGACCTGGACGTCCAGGCTCGGGCCGGCTGCGGCCGGAGTGGGCGGCGCTGGCGCCCCCCCGCCCTCCAGGTGCCGCTCGTGCGTGGCGAGCAGCTGGCGAAATGAGACCGCACCCTTCTTCGCGGAGCCCCAGGCCGCCTTCGGCCCGGCGCCCGCCCGGAAGACCGTGGTCTGGGGACGGTAGGGTCCGCCCTCGGGCGTGCGCGTGGTCTCGATGTTGGCCAGGTTCTCGGCGGCCACGTCGAGGCGGATGCGCTGGGCGCGGAGGCCCATCGCGCTGACGCGGAAAGAACTGAAGATTCCGTCGCTCATCGTCTACTCCTAGGGCGTGCCGCGCCCGCGGATCGCGCTGCGCAGCAACTGGTAGCGCATGGAGAGGATGCGGGCGGCCATCTTGTGGCTGAGGTTCGTCTCCGCGAGCGCCGCCATTTCCATGTCCAGGTTGACGTCGTTGACTCCGTTGTCGAGCGCCCGATCAGATTCCTGCGTTACGCGCGGCGGCGGCTGCGAGGACTCCGGTGTGGGCATGTGCCCCTCCTGCGACCTCTTCATCGGGAGCCCGCCACTCGTCCCCATCGCGTCGTCGAGCAGGGTCTCGAACTCGACGGTCCGGCTGCGGTAGCCCGGCGTCTCGGCCTGCGAGATGTTCTCCGCGATGACCTTCTGGCGCAGCGCGTAGGCATCGAGGCTGCGCTTGAGGATCTGCAAGGTCTCGCCGCCGAAGATCTTGTCCGCCATGATCTCCCCCTAGGCCGCGGTCGAGCGGCTCTTCTGGCGGTAGAGGTTCAGCTTGTTCCGCAGCGTGCGCACGCTGATCCCGAGGTGCCGCGCCGCCTGCGTGCGGTTCTCCCGGAACCGGGTCAGGGTCGCGAGGATCATGCGCTTCTCCATCTCCTTCAGGGTCATGTCCTGGTCGAAACCGTGCTCTTCCCCGGCCGCGTGCAACATGTCCTCCTCGAGCAGGAAGTTTTTCAGGTCGAGCTGCCCGCCGCGTGATAGCACGACAGCGCGCTCCACGGCATTCTGCAGCTGACGCACGTTGCCCGGCCAGGGGCAGCGGCTGAGATCGCGGACGAGCTCCGGGCTGATCCGCGGCCGTGGCAGGGCGTTCTCCGCGGAAGAGAGATCGAGGAAGTAGTCCAAGAGCTCCGAGATGTCCTCCGGCCGCTCGCGCAGGGGCGGCAGGTGGATGGGCACCACGTTGAGCCGGAAGTAGAGATCCTCCCGGAAATTGCCCTTGCGCACCTCTTCCTTGATGTTGCGGTTCGTGGTGGCGACGATCCTCACGTCGACGGGGATCGTGGCGGTGCCGCCCACGAGCTCGAACTCCCGCTCCTGGAGCACGCGGAGCAGCTTGCTCTGCAGCTCCACCTTCATCTCGCTGATCTCGTCCAGCAGTAGCGTGCCGCCGTTGGCCAGCTCGAACTTCCCGGCTGTCCGCTTGATGGCGCCGGTGAAGGCGCCCTTTTCGTGTCCGAATAGGGTGCTCTCGAGGAGCGTGTCCGTGATGGCCGCACAGTTGACCTTCACGAAGGATCCCGCAGCCCTGCGGCTCAGGGCGTGGATGGCGGACGCCACCAGCTCCTTGCCCGTGCCGCTCTCGCCGGTGAGCATGATCGTGGCCCGCGTCGGTGCAACGCTCTCCGCCAGCTCGTACACGCGGCGCATCGCATCGCTCTTCCCGAGGACCAGCCGCTTCCGTCCGCTCAACGCCTCCTCACTGGCGGAGGTAGCCCGCTGCACCCCTTGCCCGCGGCTGATGCCGCGCAGGACGGCCTCGATTTCACGCGCGCCGAAGGGCTTGGTGAGGAAGTCGCACGCGCCCCGTTTCAGGGCGGCGATCGCCTTGTCCACGCTCGCATAGGCGGTCATCACGACCACCGGAACGGGGACCGGGCGATTGCGGCAGGCGTCGACCAGCTCGAAGCCACTCTCCTCCTTCTCGAGCTGCATGTCGGTCAGGACGAGGTCGAAGCTGCCCTTCCCGAGCAGGTCCAGGCCCTCCCGCGCGCTGCCGGTCGTGCTCAGCTCGTAGCGGTCCTGCAGGAGGTCGCGGAGGTAGTCGGTCATCACGCGTTCGTCGTCTACGACTAGGATGCGACGGATCTGGGTCACTTCTCACTCCTTTGAGCTATGGATCTCGAGTTCTCGAAAATGCGGGCGCGAAGCCCGGTCGGCTCCAGCTCCTGCCAGTCCAAGGACAGGCCATGTTCCGTGGCGATCTGCTCCGCCACGGCCAACCCCAGGCCCGCACGATCGGGCCGGGTCGTGAAAAAGGGTTGCGTCAGCCACTCGTGATCGACGCCCTGGAGCCCGAGCCCCTCGTCCTCGACGCAGAGCAGCTCCTCCGCGGAACTCCGCGCGACGCGGATCTCGCCGCCGGCGTTCGTGGCGTCCATCGCGTTCTGGAACAGGTTGACCAGCAGGTTTCGGAAGTGGACGGGGTCGACGCGCAGGACGAGCTCTGCCGGCAGCAGGTTCCTGAGTCGCAGGCGCTTCGCGGCCACGCCTGGGACGACCTGCAAGGACAGGTCCCAGGCCTGCTCCACGAGCTTCTGCGCAGGGATCTCCTGCCGATTGATGTTCTCGGGAATACGATAGCGCCCCATCCCTTCGATCATGAGGTCCAGCGAGTCCAGGACGCCGTCCAGCCTCTGGCGCCAGTAGCGGCGACGGGCGCGGTCGTCTTCGCTCTCCACCAGACGGCCATAGCCCTTGACCCCCGTCAGGGGGCTCTTGATCCGGTGCGTGAAGCCGGACACGAATCGCGCCACGGCCTCCACGGGATCGGCAGCGGGCAGGGGCGCCGAGGTCCCTTTCGCCTTCATCGCTCCACCCCCGCTCCACTCATGCGGGCGTAGCGCATCGTCGCGCCGCGCACGCTGACCACCGGTTTCGCGCTGCGTCGCCGGCGACTGGTGAGCAGCACCTCGTTCTCGCGTTCCCGTCCGATGATGTCTTCCACGAGGCGTGTCACCTCCGCCAGGATGGCCATGAGCTCGGCCGCCTGCCCACCGTCCAGACCGTGTCGGCGACGGCGCCAGAGCGCTCGGTCCGCCTCGATCCCCCGCTCGAGCTCCTCGATCTCGCCCAGCAAGTCGCGCTTGCGCGCCAGCTCCTTGTTGATCTCGCCGTAGGACGCGCCCGCCTCGATCAGCTCGCGCTGACGCGAGACGTGCTCCCGGATCTCCCCGTAGAGCCTCTGCTCGCGGCGGTAGACTTCGATGAGTCTGCGCAGCGTCGACTCCATGCGCTCTCCTATGGCTGCAGCGCGGCCGTGGACCGCGGTCCGGTGATCACGTGGTATTGCGGATAGCTCTTCATGGCGGCGCAGTGCTCCGCCAGGACGCCCGCCCAGTCGCCGATGCGAAGCCCGAGCGTGTCCGCGCTCACGATGCGGAAGGCTTCCTCGGCCTGCTCGTATTCGTTGGCGAGCATGTCCAGCTGCGCGAGCTGGAAGCGCCCCCACGCCATGTAGCCCGGGTCCTTGGAGGCCAAGAGCTCCCGGTAGAGCTGGCGGGCGCGCATGCGGTCGTTCAGGAGGAAGGAACAGTCGGCGGCGGCCTGGACGATCCGGTCCTTCTGCTCGAGCAGGGACGGATGCAGCGCGCTGGGCACCTTGAGGTCGTTGAGCAGGCTCTCGAAATGGAAGACGGCCTCCGCGAGCCGACCCTGCCGCCTGAGGGAGCGCCCCTTGAGAAGGAGGATCATGGCCGGAGGCTTCTCGCCGAAGTACTGCTCCTGGCAACCGGCGATGAGGGTCTCGACCCGATCCCAGTGGCCGCCATCCGCGAACTGGTCCAGGACGCGGATCAGCAGCTCGCCGTCGGGCTCCGCGATTCCCTCGCGCTGCTCGCTCAAGAGGGAGTGCACGCGATCGAGATCGCCCTTCCCCGCAGCCACGGACAGCCTGCCGTGGAACACGGCCTCCGAGAAGAGCCCTTCGCCGTCCAGGTTCGACAGGCGTTCGTACCAGGTGTCCGCCTGCTCGTAGAGCCCGAGCTGGAGATAGCCACGCGCCACGGCGACCGTGCGGTAGAGGTCCCGCACGTCGCTCACGCTGTCGATGCGGCTGGCCTTGGCCTCGAGATCCGGCAGGAGAATGGTGACGGCCTCCGTGAGGAGATCCTCACGGCTCAGCGTTGTGTCCGGCTCGCCGGTCTCGCCCGCGACCTCGCCTTCGGCGCGGCTCGCGTGGGGCGTCGTTGCCACCGACAGCGTCAGGAATGCCAGTAGGAATAGCGTCTTCTGCAAGGATCTGCCTCCCGTTCCGGAGGCCAGGAAAACAAGTTCCATGCCGTGGACGCTTTTTCCATCGGGAGGGAAACCGGAGCGGCAGAGTCAACGGGCACTTGGACTTGCCGGACCAGCGCCGGCGGGGCCCAGGAGAAGGCCTCTCCCCGACCCGAGGGAGAGGCCACTTCCTGATCGCAGGTCTGGACTCTTTTCAGCCAGTCGCGCCCTTGGCCAGCCCGCCCTGCTTGAGCTTCTCCCGCAGGGTCTGCCGGCTGATCCCGAGGATCTTCGCGGCGCGGCTCTTGTTGCCGCCCGTGAACTCCAGGGTGCGGACGATGTGGCGGAGTTCCACAGCGCTGATGGGCTCCGGCTGGAAGGGGCCGTCGGTCGCCCGCGGGACCGACGCGGGTTCGCGGATCTCCTGCGGCAGCTGCTCCGGCCCGATGCGCGAACCGCTCTCCAGAAGCATGATGCGTTCGAAGAGGTTCTTGAGCTCCCGGATGTTGCCGGGCCAGGCATAGCCCTGGAGCAGGGAGAGCGCGTCCTCCCCCAGGGGCTCCACGTTCCGGCCCAGTTCGCGATTGAAACGGTCGATGAAAAATTCGACCAGGGGACCGACGTCCTCGGGACGCTCGCGCAGAGGGGGAACGTCCAGCACGATCACGCTGAGACGATAGTAGAGATCGCTGCGGAAGCGTCCCGCCTCGGCTTCTTGCAAGAGCCTCTTGTTGGTCGCCGCGACGATCCGCGACTTGACCTCGAGATCCTCGATGCCGCCGACACGCCGGAAGGTGCGGTTCTCCAGCACGCGCAGCAGGCGGGCCTGGAGCTGAAGGCCCATCTCCCCGATCTCGTCCAGGAAGAGGGTGCCGCCCGCGGCGGCCTCGATCAGACCCTTCTTGCGCGCCTTGGCATCGGTGAAGGCGCCCTTCTCGTGGCCGAAGAGCTCGCTCTCGAGCAGGGTCTCCGGGATGGCGGCGCAGTTGATCTCGACCACGGGGCCGGTGGCGCCCGCCGTACTCCGGTGGATCGCACGCGCCACCAGCTCCTTGCCCGAGCCACTCTCGCCCTGGATCAGGACCGTGGCCGCCTGGCTCGCGCCGATCTTCCGGATCTTGTCGAAGAGCTCGGACATGCGCGGGCTCTCGCCGATGAAGTCGGCGAAGGGATCCCTCTTCCCCTGCGTCTCCGACCAGCGACGGTTGTCGCTCTTCAGCCGCGACGCGTCGAGCGCGTTCTCGATCGTCTTGCTCATCTTCTCGAGCTGGAAGGGCTTGGTGACAAAGTCGTAGGCGCCCAGCTTCATGGCGCGGACCGCCGTCTCCAGCTCGCCGTAGGCCGTCATCATCACCACCTGGCCGCCGAAGCCGCCGCCTCGCGCCTGCTCGAGGACCTCGACGCCCGCCAGGCCCGGTAGGCGCCCGTCCAGCAGGACCAGGTCGGGATCCGCCTCCTGGATAAGCCTCAGGCCGGTGGGTCCGTCCTCCGCCTCGAGCACTTCGTAGCGCTTCTTCAGGGCCTCCCCCAGGGACCAACGCAGGGTCTGTTCATCGTCGACGATGAGAATGGTCTGACTCACGGCCTGTTCTCCTCTCGCGGATCCGTGGGCGAAGCGGGCGCCAGGTCCAGGATGAACTCCGATCCGCCGCCAGCGCATGGTCGGTAGCGGATCTGGCTCCCGTGCTCTGCCATGATCTTCTGGCAGATGGAAAGGCCGAGGCCCGTGCCCTCGGCCTTCGTCGTGTAGAAGGGATCGAAGAGCTGGGCCCGAGCCGCCTCCGGCACGCCCGGCCCACTGTCCTGCACCGTGACGCGCACCCTGCCCTCGCCGCCGCCGACGGCGGCGCTCCTCGCCAGGCGGAGCCCGACGCGGTCGCCGGGCGCGCAGGCCTGGACCGCGTTGAGCAGCAGGTTCAGGAGGACCTGCTGGATCTGGTCGCGGTCCGCCCAGACCGGCAGGGGCTCCCCTGTCAGTTCCTCCACCTCCACGCCCGCCGCCTCGGCCGGTCCCACCAGGTCGGCGAGCGCGCGCTGGGCGATCTCCCGCAGGTCCAGGGCCTCGAGGCGTGGCGGAGCCGGACGGCTGAAGTCCAATAGGCTGCGCACGATGCGCTCGAGGCGCTGGGTCTCGTCCTGGATGCGGTCGAGGTAGGGCGCTGCGTCGTCCCGCTCGGCGAGCTTGCCGCGCAGGACCTGAGCGGTCATGGCGATTCCGGCCAGGGGATTGCGGATCTCGTGCGCCATGCCCGCGGAAAGCTGCCCGAGGCTGCTCAGCCGCTCCGCGCGTCGCAGCTCGCTCTCGAGCCGTTGGTGCTCGGTGAGGTCCTCGCAGATCATGACGTGGCGCACGTCCGTCTCGTGGCGAACCGGCAGGCGGGCGGTCGACAGGAGGAGGCGGCGTTCGTCCGCGCCATCCCCCCGCCTCAGCACGCACTCGCGCTGCAGCCAGTCGCGTTCCTCCGGCCTGCTCTCGTCGCCGTCGATGAGATGGAAACCCTCGTCGAAGGCGAAGGGGCGCTCCTCCCGGAGCCTCTCCTCGAAGAGCTGCGCCGCCTGCGGATTGCGATAGCTGACGCGCCCGCGCCCATCCACGGTGAGCACGGCAGCGGGGACGCTCTCGAGCACCGTGCGATTGAACTCGCCCAGTCGCTTGAGGCGGTGCACGGCCTTCGCGTTGGCCAGCTCTTCTCCCAGGATGGTCTGCACGGTCTTGAGGAAGTGGAAGTCGCCGCCGAAGGCGGCGTAGTTCGCATAGGTCTTGCGGTAGAGGAGATAGCCCTGCGCCTCGCCACCGTGGACCAGGGGAAGGATGCTGAGCTCCCAGCTCGCCCCGGGGCTCTGGAGCTGGTCGCCCGCCAGGAGCTGGCCGGAGACCAGGGCGAGGATCTCCGTGCCGCCCCGCCGCTCTGCCGGAAGCTCCCTGAGGCTGCGCAGGGCGCCCTCGAGGCTGTCGCCTGAGAGGCCATGCTTCGCCCGCAGCGCCAGGCGCTGCGTATCGAAGCTCCATAGCATCAGTGCAACACCATCGAATTCAAGGGTATCCACGCATGTGCTCAGAAAGTGCTTCAAGGCTCGGTCCCAGTTCGCCTCCTGGCTGAGGTCGCGGCCGAGCTGGTAGAGGATGGAGAGCTGGCCCAGGCGCTGGGTCAGCTGGCGATGGACGCGCCCGAGGTTCTCGTAGGATTTCAGCAACATCTCCGCGAGGTGCCGTCGGCTCTGCTCCAGGGACTCGTTGCTGTGCTCCAGGCGACCGAGGAAGCGGCTCTGCTCCAGGTCGGCGCTGAGGGCTTCGGCCGCCTCGCCCAGGTACGCAGACCAGCCCTCCTCGCTGGCGGGCGGGGCGAGGAGTCCGTCCACCCCGAGACCGATCGCCGCGCGATACCACTCGACCCCCTGCTCCGCTTCTGCCAGGAGGACCTGACAGCGCGGATGGAAGAGGCGGAGGCGCGTGAGCCAGGCGCCGAGATCGGTCGTGTCGGGAGAGAGAGCCAGCAGCAGGATGTCGGGCTTCAGGGCGGCAGGATCGGCGGCGGTAAGCTCCCGCGTCTCGATCTTCCATCCCGGCACGGCCCCGGGCAGGGCCAGACGGCAGCCCATTTCCCCGCGCTCGGCAAGGATGACCAGGTTCCAGGCTGCGGTGCTCGTGTCCAAATTCTCACCCCCCGCCTCCTGCGTATCAGTGATCGCGCGGGACTGCAAGAAATATTGCCAGCGTCGGGGGAACGAAAAAACGGCGGGCCATTTGGCCCGCCGCTGGAATGTGGAACTGGATCCGGGCTCAGCGACCCGCCGTCGTCTCCATGCGCTTGACGACGTCGGTCAGTCTCTCGGTGAGTTCGTTCTTGACGGACTGCGAGTCGTAGTACCCCTCCTCGAGCTTTTGTTTTACTCGGGAGATCACCTCTTGGCGGGTGTCGGGGAGCCGGTCATAGATGTCTTTCGCCAATTGGAGTGCCTCCTGCCTTTCGACCCTGGCCAGGGCTTCCGGGCTGATCTCCACCAAGGCGGAGACCTGCCGCCCGTCAGGGCCGGTCTTCTGAGCCTGGCATTCCCCGCACTCCTCTGGGGCCACTCCGGTCTTCTCGGCCTCCGCCCTCTGCTTGTACAGACTGGCCGGATCCGGACCACCGGTGACCGCTGGCTTGCCGATTTCCACCCTTGACCTCCAAATCTGTGGCTTCTCCCGAAAGCCTAGCAAACAACGGGCCCTTATCGGGAGCCCGGAGAAGCTCCGCGGTAGGCCCGCTCGGCGCGCCGGCGCTGGTCCACGCCAGCCATGGCCTCGGACCGGGTCTTCAGACCCTCCTGAAGGGCGGCCTTGACGAGGCGGTCGTTCTCCAGGATCCGGCGGAAGGCCTCGCCCACGAAGTCGGGCTCGTCCGCAGCCAGGCGGGCCAGCGCGTCTCCTTCGAGACGCAGGGCGAGCGCGCGGCGCTCGGTCTCCAGGGACTCGAGCTCACCCAGCCGACCCCGACGGACCGCTTCCACCTGTGCGCCACTCACTTCCTGTAGCCTCTCGATCAGTTTCGCGGGCATCTCTCTCACTCCCCTTCCGTGCCCGTGCTCTCCGCTCCAGCGCCCTGCTTTTTGGCCAGGTTCGACCAGGCGCCGGAGAGCTCGCGCAGGACCGCCAGGACCCCGGCCAGCCGGCTCGGGTTCTTCTCCAGGTTCGCCCGGCCGATGTTCTCGAAGCAGAAGGTGCAGAGACGCCGGAGATGGCCGCTGATCTCGCCACCCTCGTCCCGCAGCGAGTTGCTGAGGTAGGTGACGATGCGCCGCGCCTTGCCGAGCGCCTCGTTGGCCCCTTCCCAGTCTTCCGCCTCGAGGCAGCGCTCGCCGGCGATGACGTTCTGGAGTAGGCCTTCGTAGAGCATGACGAGCAGGTCCTGCGTGTCGGCGCCCTGCACCCTGCTCTGCAGGTAGGCGCGGCGGGCCCTGGCCGTCGGATCGATCGAAGCGCGTGCGTGCGTGTTGTCCAAGCTAGCTCCCCTGACTGCTGCTGTTCGAGCTGCCGATCGGCGAGATGTTGGCGAGCAGCGACTGCAGCATGCTGCTCGTGCTGCTCATCTCAGATAGTAGCTGCTCCATGCGGATGAATTCGCCCAGGTAGCGGTCGCGCCGGACCTCGAGGCGAGCATCGATCTTCGCGATCTGCTCGTTGAAGTCGGTGATGGTGTCGCGCATGCCGGTCTGCTGGCGGGCGATGATGCCGTCCACGCTGTCCAAGTAGTTGTCGAGGGTCCTGTGCAGGCGGTCGGTGACGCCGCTCAGGATCGACACGCGCCCCTGGGCCTCGCCCTGGGAGAGCAGCATGGACTCGGTCAGGTTGACCTGGACGCTGATGCTCTTGGTGTCGCCGCCGTCCTCGCTGCCGGTGAGGATGCGCCCGGCGCCCGTCGCCTCCTCGATCTCACCGTTCACGAGGAAGTAGCCCGCGACGTCCAAGCCGTCGCTGCCACCGCCGGTGTCGATGCCGGCATCCGCGTAGATCGAGTCGTCGACATCCTCGAACACGACCTTGCTGCTCGCGCCGTAGCTCTTGCTGACGACCTCCAGGTGGCCCTGGCCGCCGCCGTCGTCCACCCAGCTGACGAGCACCTCGCGGCTGCCCAGAGCCTCGTCCGCGTTGATGGCGGACTGGAAGAGGCTCGCGAGCTCCGCGCCGCTCTCGTAGCTGCCTTCGGTCAGGGTGATCGTGTTGCTGGTCACACCGTCGACGGAGACCTTGAGATAGTGGTTGCTCGAATCGATCACGAGCGGGGTGCCCGCCGAGGGTTCCGTGACGCTCCCGCCGGTGAAGCTCCCCTGCGTCGCGGCCTGCGTGACAAAGAGCTCGTAGCCGGACAGGCCGCCCGTCGGGGTGGAGGCACTGCCCGCGTTGAGGAAGACGATGTCATCGTCGTCCGCATCGCCGGTGCCGCCGAGCAGCGAGATCACGCTGGCGAGGTCGTTCTCCAGCGCTTCGCGCAGGCGGGTCTCGTCGATCGACAGGCTGCCGTCGGTGTTGAGCGAGTCACCGACGCTCATGCCGATCCCGATCTCGGCGAGATGGTCGAGATCGCCGGCCATGCCCTGTACCGTGCGGACGACGTCGTCGCGGATCTGCGAGTCGAGCCGCATGGCGACGCGGTCCCCGAGCAGGACCCCGGCGCTCTCCGCGTCCTCGTCGTAGTCGAACGAGGCGTTGAAGTAGGCGATCAGCGAGTTGTACTCCTCGACGAAGCCGGTCAGCTTCGCCATGATGGCGTCGGTGTTCTGCTTCACCTGGACCGTTACGTTCTCGCCCGGATCGGCCTGCAGCAGGTTCAGCGTCACACCGCTGATCAGGTCCGTCACGGTGTTGCTGCTGCTGCTGACCTGGATCGGCGACCCGCCCGAGCCGAAGTTGATCAGCGCGTCCTGCGCCGCCTGGATGCTGCCGCTCATCGTGGCGACGGTCCAGTCGTCGCCCGCCTGCAGGTCGCCCGCGCCGAAGCTGAGGGTCATACTGCCGGAGACCTGCACCTCGTCGCCGGGCGTGTAGCTTGCGTCGAGCGTGATCTGCCCGCTCTCTCCCTGGTCGTTCGACCAGTCGATGACGATGCTGTCGCTGCCGACCACGCCGCCGGTCACCACGTCGAAGCTGAAGTTCGCGTCGGCACCGCCCGTGTAGTGCCCGCCGCTGGCGATCGCGCTCGAACCGGCCTGGGTGCCGATGACCACCGCGCCGACGCTGCCGAAGCTCAGGCCGGCGCCGCCGCTGAGGTCCTCGCTGACCGTGATGATCTGTTCCGCGCCCGTCTCGCTGCCCGCCAGGATGAGCTGGTAGGGCGTCGCGCCGCTGCCGGTGTTGACGATGCTCGCGGTCACGTCCGTGCCCGCGGCGTTGATCGCGTCGGCCAGGTCGCGCAGGCTGTCGGTGCCCTCGCTCAGGTCGACCGTGAGCAGCTCCTCGCCGGCCAGGCTGATCGTCACGCTGCCCGTGCCGATCGAGCCCGCCTCGTCGGCGAAGCCCTGGCTGACGATCTGGTGGCTGAGGGCGACCTGCTCGATGCTGAGGCTGTAGCTGCCCGCGGGCGCCGAGGCGGATACGGTCGCGGAGAGGAGATCGGGGTGGCTCACCGTGCCGTACATCTGCTGGAAGTCAGACGGGCGGACCAGGCCGTTCAGCTGGGCTTTCAGATTCGAGAGCCCGGCCTCCAGCGCGTCGTAGCTCGCGAGGATCAGTTCCTCTTGCGCCCGCCGCGCCTCGAGCAGATAGGCGGGCCGCCGCTCGAAGTCGATGATCTTGTCGACGAGGGCGTGCGAATCGATACCGCTGATCAGGCCGGATATGGAATTGAGACCCAAAGGCATGGCGACTCCTCCCTGTGTGTCGCTCCCGGAAGCCCTCCCTCGGCTTCCGTTCTATCTATCGACCGCACAGGGCTGCTTCTTGAGGGTTTCGAATAGACGGAGTCCCCCCCGACTGCCCGGAGGGGACTCCTTTTCCCTCAACAGAGCTCCGTTGACTATTTCCTGACCACTACCGGCCTAGGCCAGCAGCTGCAACACGACCTGCGGCGACGAGTTGGCGTGGGCCAGCATCGCCGTGGCGGCCTGGAGCATGATCTGGTTCCGCGTGAACTCGGCCATCTCCGCGGCCATGTCCGTGTCGCGGATGATCGACTCCGCCGCGATCAGGTTCTCCTCGGCCACCTGCATGTTGGCAATGCCGCTCTCCAGGGTGTTGCTCTGGAAGGCGCCAAAGGTGCCGCGCAGGGTGCTGACCTCGGAGATCGCCTGGTCGATGATCGCCAGCGAGTCCGCCGACGCCGTCGCGTTCAGGATGCTCAGGTCGTTCAGGCTGGCGAACTGATTCGTCCCGCCGCTGGCGGCATCGAGGCCGGTGCCCAGATGGCTGGCCGTCATGTCGTCGATCGCCAGGGTCACGGTCTGGCCCGCGTTCGCGCCCACCTGGAAGGTCAGAGCGTTGTTGGTGACCGCGACCGTGCCGGCCGTGCCGGCCGCCGCCGTCGTCCAGACGCGCAAGCCCTCCACCGCGCTACCGTCGCGACCCGTGAGGATGGCGCCGGAGCCCGTCGCCTGGTAGGCGGTCGCGCCCAGATCGAAGGTGCCCGCGATGTCCACGCCCGTGTCCGAGTCGCCCGCGCCGGCGGCAAATCCGCTCTGATCGCCAGTGCCCTCGAAGTTGTCGGACACGATCGTGACATCCGCGTAGGTTGCGCCGTAGGCTTCCGTCGTCAGGTCGATCCCGTTTCCTGCGCCCAAGGTACCTACACTGGCTGTCACACCCGTGCTGCTGGTGTAGTTGTTGATCTTGTCGATGACCGTCTGGCGATCGTCGCCCGTAACCAGGCTCACCACAACCGACACGCCCGTGTAGTTGTTGGTCAACGTCAGATTCTCGTCAGCAACAAGAAGTATTGGGTTTGCGCCGGGGTCTGTCTGGATCAAGGCCTGCTCGGCCTGCGTTGTAACCTCCACATCGTAGGTGCCCGCCGTGGTGGCCTGGGTACCGCCGAGGAAGGTCACGCTGCCCGAGGTGACCGTGCCCTGCACGCCGTTGCTGCCGTCGAGCAACTTCTTCGTGCCGAACTGGGTCTGGGCCGCGATACGACTGATGGTCTCGATCGCGTTGTTGATCTCCGCCTGGTCCGCCGCGAGGTCGGCAGCGCTATTGACGCCTTCGTTCGCGGCATGCAGGGCCAGCTCGCGCATGCTGATCAGCAGAGCGTGCACCTCGGTGAGAGCGCCCTCGGCGGTCTGCACCATAGAGGTAGCAAGTTCGCTGTTCTCGATCGCCTGACTCAGGCCTGCGATCTGGGCTCGCATGTTCTCCGAGACTACGAGGCCCGCCGGGTCGTCCGCCGACTTGTTGATGCGGAGACCGGAACTCAGGCGCTCGAGAGACTTGGAGAGGCCCATGTCGTTTCGCGCCAGATTACGATAGGCGTTAATCGACGCGATGTTATGGTTGATTCGAAATGCCATGCGGCAATCCTCCTTGATTTCCCCGTTCGGGGCTCCTGGAACATCCCTCCAGTCTCTAGGGACTTGCTGTCCTGGAAAGCTTGCGATACGCTCCAGACCAGTAAGCCGGCTGGGACCTTCCTCCAATGTCTGTCATCGGCACTGGAGTATAGGGCTTGAGGATTATATTAGTATTCCAACACAGTTTCATTACCTACTTACCATCCTGTTACCAATTATAACGCATGATGACGAATCGCAACCGTTTGTGTCTTCACGGGGGCGAATCCTCCCGGGTGCTACCGTTCAAGTCCTTATGTTCCCAATGATTACTTAAGATGCCCTTTCCGTTAATTCACCGCACCGGCAGAAACGGCGAATCGCCAGCCTCCCCTCCATTGAAGTATCACATCAGAGTCATCGATCGCGCTTAGGCACTGCTAACAGGTTGGCAGAGCTGGATTCCAGGGCGGCCTAGCCCCAATGAGAAGACCCCCCGGCGATGCCGGGGGGTCTCGAGAGATGCAGATGATGAGGGTTCTTGCGTGCCTATCCGAGGAGCTGCAGGACAACCTGTGGCGTCGCGTTGGCGTGAGCCAGCATCGCCGTGGCGGCCTGGAGCATGATCTGGTTCCGAGTGAACAGGGCCATCTCCGCGGCCATGTCGGTGTCGCGGATGATCGACTCCGCGGCGATCAGGTTCTCCTCGGCCACGCGCAGGTTGGCCAGGCCGCTCTCCAGCGTGTTGCTCTGGAAGGCGCCCAGGGCGCCGCGCGTGGTGCTGATCTCGGAGATCGCCTGGTCGATGATCGCCAGCGAGTCCGACGCCATCGCCGCGTCCAGGACGCTGATCTCGCCGAGGCTGGCGAACTGGTTCGTCCCGCCGCTGGCGACGTCCAGGCCCGTGGCAATCTGGCTGGCGTCCATGTTGTCGATCGTCAAGGACACCGTCTGCCCTGCGTTGGCCCCCACCTGGAAGGTCAGCGCGTTGTTGGTGACCGCGACCGTGCCGGCCGTGCCGATCGGCGCCGTTGTCCAGACTCGCAGGCCCTCCACAGCGCTGCCGGCGCGGCCGGACAGAACGGCGCCGGAGCCGTCCGCCTGATAGCTGGTAGTTCCCACGTCGAAACTACCGGCAATGTCCACGCCGACGTCCGAGTCACCCGCGCCAGCGGCGAATCCGCTCTGATCGCCAGTGCCTTCGAAATTGTCCGACACGATCGTGATATCGGCCAAGGTAGAACCGTAAACGGCTGTCGTCAGGTCGATGCCATTCCCGGCGCCCAGGGTACCCACGCTGGCCGTCACACCTGTGCTGCTGGTGTGGTAGTTGATCTTGTCGATGATCGTCTGGCGGTCGTCCCCGGCCACCAGGTTGATGGTCACGGTTACGCCCGTGTAGTTGTTGGTCAGCGTCAGGGTCTCATCGGCAACAAGAAGTATGGGGTTCGCGCCCGGGTTTGTCTGGATCAGGGCCTGCTCGGCCTGGGTGGTCACCTCTACATCATAGGTGCCCGCCGTCGTGGCCGACGTCCCGCCGAGGAAGACAACATTCCCCGCCGTGACCGTACCGGTCACGCCGTTGCTGCCGTCCAGGAGCCTCTTCGTGCCGAACTGAGTCTGAGCCGCAATGCGGCTGATGGTCTCGATCGCGTTGTCGATCTCCGCCTGGTCCGCCGCAAGGTCGGCGGCGCTGTTGGCGCCCTCGTTCGCGGCGTGCAAGGCCAGCTCGCGCATGCTGATCAGCAGGGCGTGCACCTCGGTGAGAGCGCCTTCGGCGGTCTGCACCATGGAGGTGGCGAGTTCGCTGTTCTCGATGGCCTGGCCGAGCCCCGTGATCTGGGCACGCATGTTCTCCGAGACTACGAGGCCCGCCGGATCGTCCGCCGACTTGTTGATGCGCAGACCGGAACTCAGGCGCTCGAGAGACTTGGAGAGCCCCATGTCGTTACGAGCCAGATTGCGATAAGCGTTGATCGACGCGATGTTATGGTTAATTCGGAAAGCCATTCTCCCCTTCTCCTTAGACTTTCCACCATCCGGTGGGATCCTCGAAATCGACGAGGAGCAACGATGGCGCCCCCGGCCTTTTTCGAATTGATTACCGACCCAGCCTCCTTGCCGGATCGTTCAGACCCTCTATCGACCTCATGGGAAACAACCTGAACCGCTTTTTTAGGACTTTGTAATCTTAACTGTCTAGCCCGGACTATTCATGATGGCCACCGAAACCGCTCCTTCCTGAGCTGAT
>CAZVHI010000009.1:0-103097 GCA_964627205.1 uncultured bacterium | reverse complement strand
GAACGAATCGTTGAGCGGCTGAAAGCTGCATGACTTTTTGACGAATTGGGGTTAGTAGATGTATAGTACGTCGACTCCACGATGCTGTGCGTCATGGTCAGGCCCGTGCCACTGCCCAACAGGAGGATCGCATTGTAGTGTCTGTCGTAATAGTCGTAGTAGTACTCGCTTCCGGCGAAGCGAATCAGGGAGTAGGCCAGGTTGCAGCCGACGTCGGCGGAGTCGAAGAGGAGATGGTCCCAGTCGCCCGGGCTGCCTGAGCTCGGACCGTCATTGTTGGTATCGCCGCCGTGGGAATCATCCCGGTAGGAGGTGAACACGACACTGTCCGCCTCCGCGCCGGCGGCGACCAGGGTTCCGTTGATGTGGATGCGTCTATCCGGGTTGAACTTGAGGACCGCTCCCGCCTCGAGGGTAAAGGTCACCGCGTCGGGGACCGTGAGGTTGCCATGAATGGCGTAGTGGTAGTCGTCGATCCAGGCCGTGCTGGCGGCGATGGATCCCTCGGTGACGCCGATGGCGTTGGCGCGGCCGTTGCCGCTCGCGAAGCCGCCGTTCCAGACTCCATCGACGACCTCCGCCGGGATGTAGAATCCCCAGCCGCCGTTGTCCGTGCTGATGTTGTCGTGAAACTCGGCGGGAAGATTCGGACAGTTCAATCCGGCGGCGCCGTTGGACGAGAGTGTGTCGGCAACGATGACCGCCCCCGCTGACGTGATGTAAACACCCCTGTTGCTGTTGTTGATGATGCTCGAGTTGCGCAGCTCCAGGGAGCCCGCCGCGTAGATGCCGTCGTTCTGGTTTTCCCGGATCACGCAGTGGGAGATGTCGAGGCTGGTCCCGCCTCGGGCATAGATCGCACCGGGCTTCACGTAGTTGGTGGTTGTGTAATACGTCGATTCCACGATGCAGTGCGCCATGGTCAGGGCTGTGCCGCTGTCCCAGAGACAGATCGCGTTGTAGTGTCTATCGTAATAGTCGAGGTAGTACTCGTTTCCTGCATAGCGAATCCGGCAGTAATCCAGGACGCAGCCGGCATCGGCGGATTCGAAGAAGAGCTGGTCCCAGTAGCCCGGGCTGCCGGAGCTGGGGCCGTTGCCGTTGGTGTCGCCGCCGTACTCGTCGTCGTTGTAAGAGGTGAAGATGATGCTGTCGGTCTCCGTGCCGGCGGCGATGAGCGTGCCGTTGATGTCCATGCGCGTGTTGGACTGGAACTTCACGATCACACCCGGCTCGATGGTCAGGGTGTCCCCGTCGGAGACCGTCACCAAACCCGTGATCACATAAGGCGATGCATAGGCGTACCAGGTGGTGTTCTCCCCGATGGGCCCGCTGACCTCGGTGGGTCCGGCGCGGAAGTCGAAGCCCATGGCGTCGCCCTCGTAGCCGATGTTGTAGAAGACGTGCCCCGTGCCGAAGTCGCCGTTGGCGTCGGTGGTGGGAACGGTCACCGGCGAGAAGAGGTCCTCGCTATCGTCAGCAGACCAGGCTGCGCCATCGGCGGAGGCGATGTTCAAGAAGCGCTCGACCCAGGCGCCGTGATAGCTGTTCGCGGGTGGGCCGTCGTTGAAACGTCCCGCGCCGTCGGGCATGTCCATGTCGACGTGGGTAAAGAGGATCCCGGACTCGGGCAGGGAGAAGTCGTAGAAGCCGCTGCTCTGCCGGTTCTCCACCAGGAAGTACTCCGCGCTCGAGAAGGCGGGATCGGTCATCAGGACGCTGCCCGTCTGGTTCTCGTCCAGGCGGAGGGCCGTGTAGCTGCTGTCTGCGCCGAGGAGATCGGGGGTGATCCAGCCGGTCATGCCGTTGCCGAAGTCGGCGTCGATGTCGACCTTGAGCAAGCCGCAGAGGTGGGGCGGGCGCTCGCTCTCGTAGTTGTAGCCCATGTTGCACCAGCGGCCCACGGGCTCGCTGTCCAGATCGTAGTCGTAGAGGTCCGGGGCGCCTAGGTCGTGGCTGAACTCGTGGGCGAAGACGCTCATGGCGTCCCACTCCGAGACCATGGTGTAGCGCTCGACGAGCTTGCCGTCCACGAGCTCCCCGCCGCCCGGGATCGTCCAGGTGTGGGACCAGATGTCGCCCGGCGCGCCGCCGGAGGAGGCCTGGTTCTCTCCGGCGTGAACGATCATGACGTGATCGACCCAGCCGTCCGAGTCCGTGTCGTAGGGGGCGAAGTCGAAGCCCGCCGCGTCGGCCGCCTGCACCGCCTCCCTGGCCAGCTCGTAGATGCAGACGCTGCAGTTGTCCGCTCCCGAGGCAGGGCCGTAGTCGGCCTCGCAGGACTGCCCGGGATCACAGTCGGCGCCGTAGTAGGCTTCCGTCTGGGCGCTGACGTGCCAGGCCCCGCCCGCCACCACGCCCTGGAGATCCAGCAGGCCGTAGGACACCTCGTCGAGGTAGTCGTGCAGCTTGCCCTGGTTGCTACCGAGAACGAGGCCGGTCGTCGCGTTCTCGAAGTAGTCCGCGTCATGGGGGCCCGCGGACCCCTCGACGGCGGTATCCGAGAACTCGATCAGGATGATGACGAGCTGCTGGGTGCCGGTGATGGAAGCCACCGTGGGGGGCGGTCCTTCCCAGTGGGCTCTTCCGGCAGCCAGCCAGGCATCGTCGGGACGGAGATGGGGAGGTCCCTGCGGACTGTCGATCCCCACGACCAGGTCCGAGGCCCGGAGGCCGCCGTCCGTGTCCCGCTCCGCGTAGGTCCAGGTTCCCCCTGGATCCCGGATGACGGTGAGGCCAGCCTCGGTCTCGTAGTAGTGGGACCACTCGTCCCCGATGAGTCGGCCGGGAAAGGTCGCGCCGTCGGGCTGCTCGAGGGTGATCGGAGTGTCGGGATTGGCCGGGACCGCGCTGCTGTTGCCCGCAGGGAGGAGAAAGGCAAGGGCGAGTGCGATCAAGAACAAGGAAGAGCGTTGGATCGACATGACAACCTCCTGGCACAAGGTTGAAGATGCCAATAGCCGAACGCTCTTGGATGCGAGGAATCGCCTGTCTGTTGTCTATCTATTGTCGGTGTCGGTCCGTGGCCTGTCCCTGTAGGATCGTGGGTCCTCGCTACAGTCTCAAACGGCCCGCTTGGGTCTCACCCAACGTCGCCTATATCTGCCAGCCCCCGCCGCCAGCACTATGGACGTTCTACCAATCCTCCAGAAAAGCAGTGGGCACGAGTCGCGAGCTGTAAGGACTCGGTTCCAATGGATGTCTTCACAGCAGTCGACTATTGCACAAACGGTAGAACTCCACCCGTCGTCACCTTTCGTGGCAGTTGATGGAGTGAAGCGCCAAGGATTGTATCATGTAGGTTCATGAAAATGCAACAATATCAGTTAGCGCGCGAGACGCCCCCAGGCGCGGAAGAGCAGGCCGTAGGCGAGCGCCAGCGGCAGCATGACGAGCCAGAGCACCCAGAGTTCCTCGCGCAGATACTGGGAAAGCATCAGGTAGGGTTTGAAGCGGATCAGGACGATCTGCAGCAGCACGTGCACGACCCAGACGGCCAGCCCGATCAGCTGCGCCTCGCCCGGGCCGATCTCCAGCCGCACGCCCCGCTCGCCACCCGGCGGGCCGGTGATCCTCGGGCGAGCGAAGAGCAGGGGGAAGAGCCCGGCGATCCCGCCCAGGATCCCCACGCGCAGCACCGAGCGCAGGGGATCGAGCAGGATCGGCCACCAGAGCAGGCTGAACAGCAGCCCCGAGACGAGGTAGACGCCCAGCAGACAGAGCGCCCTGCCCGCCGCCGCGCTCACGGGCTCAGCAGGCGCTTCATCAGCGCGAACTGCCCGCGGTGATGCGCCTCGTGCTCCACCAGGTGGTGCAGCACCCACTCCAGGCCGAAGGAGTACTCCTTGCCGTCCTTGCCAGAGTAATGGAAAGCGCGGTCGAAGTCGTCCGGACCGAGCTGCGCGAGCAGCTCGTGGGTCTGGCGGCGGATCCGGTCCAGCAGGAAGAGGTAGGTCTCGGGCGCCTGGTCGCGGGCCACCGGCTCGTTGTCCTCCTCCTCGAAGGGCTTGCACCAGCCCGCCGGCAGGCTCTGGGGGTCGTCGGGATCGCCCGCTTCCTGTAGCACGACCTGCACCCACCAGGCCTCGGCTTCGGCGATGTGGACCAGCACCCCGCCGGGGGACGGGAAGCCCTCGATCGGCTCCTGCTCGAGCTGCTTGCGGGTCCAGTCGCGGGCGTAGCCCTTCAGGTTGTTGCGGACGTCCTCGAGCTGCGCGTAGAGGAGCGCGAGTCGGGGGTGCAGCCCGTCCGGGATTGCCAGTTCTATGCGTTGGGTCTCGCTCATGATCACTCCCTCGACCAGATGCCGATCTGGGCGCCGCAGGGGTCGGTGAAGAGCGCGTAGTTGCCGTGTTCGCTGATGGACGTCTTCGCCTTGGCGGTCTTCCCGCCCAGCTCCTCGGCCTTCGCCAGCGTGGCGGGGATGTCGGCCACGTGGATGTAGATCTGGATGCCGTCGGCCGTCGCCTGCTCGACCTTGTTGAAGCCGCCGCCGATGCCGCCCTCGATCTCGAAGACCATGTAGCTCCCATCGGGCATCTCGGTCAGCTTCCAGTCGAAGAGCGACTCGTAGAAGACCTTCGACTTCGCGAAGTCGGTGCTCGGGATCTCGTAGTGGCAGATGGAGTGCATCGGGAACATGTCAACCTCCGTGTCGGTGAGAGAGGGCTCCCCAGGCTAGCGCAGCGGCCGGGCCGGCACAAGGGGGCTGGGGCCGGCGCCGCGGGATTCGCGCTCCATATCCGCGCGGCTCCTGTCCCGTGCCATCCTGCGCGCTTCCCGGCCGCGGGGGCGCGTGCTAGACTGCCGGCCATGAGCGCGACCGCACGCAAGCCCCGCCGCATCCTGATCGTCTCGCCCTGGGAGGACTTCTGGTCCATGCCCGGCAAGGCGGGCGTCAGCGACGACGCCGAGTTCACCCGGCGCGCGCTGGCCGCGGGCCACGAGCTGCACTTCGTGATCCCCGCGGGCGGGCGCTTCCACCCCGAGGAGGAGCACGCGCGGCTGCACGTGCATCCCTTTCCCAACATCTTTCCCCGCACGCGCTGGCTGCCCACGCCGCTGCGCCGCCTCCTCTGGTTCGGCTACTTCGCGGGGCCGGTGATCGGTCGCGCGCTGCGCGTGGCGCGGGAGGTCGAGCCGGAGCTGGTGCTCGGCTTCAGCTACCACGGCGCCCGCGCCGCCGAGCGGATCGGCCGCGAGCTGGCAATCCCCAGCGTGGTGAAGCACTTCGGCGTCTACACGGCCACCTTCTTCGACGAATGGCCGCGCTGGAAATATCTCTGGAAGAACCTCGAGACACTCGACGGCCTCCGCCGCAGGGTGGACCGCCTCATCGTGCTCAACGACGGCACGCGCGGCCGCGAGACCGCCATCCATGCGGGCTTCCCCGCCGAGCGCGTGGTCTACCTGCGCAACGGCATCCATACCGAGTGGGCCGCGCTCGTGCACGACCACGCGGCCGAGCGCTCGCGGCTCGGGGTGAAAGAAGACGAGATCGCCGTGCTTTTCTTGGCGAGGCTGGACCACTTCAAGGGGACGGCCCAGCTGGCGCGTGTGCTGCCGCAGCTCTTCTCGGAGACGGGGCGCTCCCTTCGCCTGCTCATCGCCGGCTCGGGCCCCGACGAGGACGGCCTGCGCGCCGACGCCGCCCGCCTCGCCGAACCCGAGCGCGTGCGCTTCCTCGGCGCCGTACCCCACGACGAGGTGCCGCGCCTGTTCGCCGCCGCGGACCTCTTCCTCACGATCAACACCTATTCCAACGGCTCCATCCCGACCAGCGAGGCCATGGTCTGCGGCGTGCCCGTGCTCGCCAGCGACGTAGCGGGCACGGCCGAGACCGTGATCCACGAGGAGACCGGCCTGCTCGTGCCCCACGGCGATGACGACGCCCTGCTCGCCGCGCTCCGCCGCCTCGCATGCGAAGACGAACTCCGCGCCCGCCTGGGCGAGGGCGCGCGCCACTTCGCCGAGGAGCACTTCGACTCCTGGGACGAGCGCGTGGAGAGGGAGCTCGCCCTCGTCGACGAGCTCTGCGAGCAGGGTAGGACGATCTCCTAGGATCGGGGGAAAGGCGGCAGCCCCGCGAAGGCGTAAGGCTCGCCGGCGAAGACGTGCAGGCTCGGCACACGGTAGCCCGAGAGCAGCGCGCCCTCGACCGCCTCCGCCGCGCTCAGTCGCGACGCATCGCCCACCCCCGCCAGGTCAAAGAGCAGGAAGTCCGCCGGCCCGCCCGGCGCGAGAGCCCCGGCGTCCGGGAAGCCCAGGCTGCGCGCCCCGGCGCGCGTGACCATCTCGAGGATGACCTCCGGCTCCAGCTCCGGATGAGCGCGATGGGCCAGGGTGCAAGTGAGTGGCAGGTTCAGGCTGGGGCTGCTGGCCAGCGAGTCCGTGCCCAGAGCCACGGTCACCCCCGCCGCCAGGAGGCGTGTGACAGGGTGGGGGTCTTCGTCGCCGCAAAACCAAGCCACCGAGCCAGGGCAGTAGACGACCGTCGCGTCGAGGCCTGCGAGCAAGGCGATCTCCTCGTCGCCCAGCTGCGTGCCGTGCACGAGCTGCAGGGGCACGCCCGGCGCGCGCTCGGCGAGCCAGCGGGCAAAGCTGCGCTTCCCCCAGGCCGCGGCGCCGTCGCCTTTCCAGCCCACGCGCCGGTGCAGGTCCGCGAAGGGTCCCGTCCCCGCGCGCAGGAACTCGACCTCGGCCGCCGTCTCGGCCGCGTGGGTGGAGAGCGGCAGGCCCGCGCCCTCGGCGAGCGTGATCAGCTCCTCGTAGAGCTGGGGGTGGGTGCTGTAGGGGGCGTGGGGGCTCAGGCCGGGGAAGAGGCCGCCCGCGCGCGCGGGGCACCCGTCCTCGCCGCGACCCGTGCCAGACTCGGCGGCGCCGGTCACGAAACCCTCTGCGGCCAGCCAGGCCGCCGCGCTGGCCGCAGCCGCGCGGCGCTCGCCCTCCGGCCAGCCCAGCCACTCGCGGAAACCCCGGATGCGCAGCGGCGCGTGTTCCGCGCCCAGGAAGCCCCAGGCGTCGAAGTCCCAGTCCGTCACGATGTCGCCCAGGCAGGCGCAGCCGCCGCGCAGCGTCTCGCGCAGGCCGGCCCGGATCGACAGCTCGAACTCGCGCTCGGTCCAGCTGCGGCGGGCCGCGACCAGCCCCAGTATCCAGTCGACGAAGTCCTCGCGGGGAGGGAGCAGGCCCTCGGCGATGCTGAGCGAGAGATGGCAGTGCGCGTTGACCAGTCCGGGCAGGAGCACGGCGCCCGGCATCTCACAGGCGACGGCGGCGTCTCCATGCTCGCGGATCAGCTCGCGGGCCGGGCCGAGGGCCCGCACGCGGCCGTCTGCCACGAGCACGGCGCCGTCGGCGATGGGGGGCGAGGCCAGCGGGAGCAGGAGCCCCGCGCGGTAGAGCCGCGGCGCGTCCGCGGCGGGCGCGGGTTCGTCCCGGGAGTGCTCGGAAGGGCCAGACGCGGCGGGAGTGTCGGGCGTGGTCGGGCTCTCCGGCAGGAAGCCGGGCAGGCGGCAGGAGTCGTAGAGCTGGTGGGGGCTCCGCATGGGCCCCTTAGGACAGCGTCCCCGTGAAGCTCTGCGACTCGGCAGCGAGAGTTTCCAGGGTTTCCGCCACGCCGTGGCGCTCGGGGGCCAGGTAGCTCTCGATGCAGAGGCGGCGGAAGAAGCGCAGTCCGTCCAGGGCGCGGGTGTCCAGCTTGAAGTGGATCTTGCGCGTCAGGTACTCGTGCACGTAAGCCTCGCGCCAGCCCTTGGCCTCGGCCACCTCCTCACAGATCAGAGGCAGCTCGCGGATCCCCACGCGGAAGCTCTCCCGGAGCAGCTCAGTCAGCTCGTCGGCCGGCATTCCGTCGGCCGACTCGCGGTAGACCCAGAGCGCGTAGACGAAGGGGCGGTGGAAGGTGTTCTGCCACCACTCGCCCATGTCGATCACCCGCTCGGCCTGAGCCGGGTCGGCCTCCATGGCGGTGTCACCGATGATGAGGGCCGCCGGGGACCGCTCGCCGTCCGGGCCCAGCAGCGGCTGCTCGGGGTCGGGGCGGAATGTGTGGAGGTCGGGATTGCAGCGATGGACGCGGTCCAGCAGCAGGCGCAGCATCGCCACGCTCGAGCGGCTGCTCTGGTCCACCAGGACGCTGCTCAGCTGGTCGAGAGGTTCGTTGGCCAGGAGGCGGATGCTCTCGACGGGACCGTGGCTGGCGATGCAGGGGCCGGGCACGACGCCGTGTCCCACGCCGCGGAAGAACTCCACCGAGGGGATCAGGGCCACGTCCAGCTCGCCGTAGCGCAGTCGATCGGCCAGCGTGCTGGGATTCGAATAGACGAGCTCGTAGTCCCCCGGGATGCCTCTCTCGAGGCCGCGGATCAGGGGAAGCGTGTTGACGAAGGAAATGACTCCGATGCGGAGCGGACCCATGCTCGTCTCCTTTTTCTCTCACCCGGCAATACGCTCCGGCCCGGCGGGGCGCGGGCGCGGACATGCTATGGCAAGCCCGGGTATCTCGCAAGCAGGCATTTGGCTCGCCGGTAGCGGCCCTCCGGCCGCAAGATTCAGCGCGCCAACACGATGTCGAGAAGGGCGGCCAGGAAGACGATGACCCCTACCCAGCTGTTGATCCGGAAGAAGGCCAGGTCGATCCGAGACAAATCCCCGCCGCGCACCACCTTATGCTCCCAGACCAGCAAGAGCGAGGCCAAGACCCAGCCGGAGTGATAGGGAAGGCCGAAGCCGCGGCGGAGGCCGAAGCCCAGGAGGGCGGCCGAGGCCAGCAGATGGCAGAGGGCGGCCAGGCGCAGGGCCGCCGGGGCCCCGAGCCGGGCGCCGAGGGAGCGGAGGCCCCGCCGACGGTCGAAGTCGAGATCCTGACAAGCGTAGATGATGTCGAAACCCGCGACCCAGAGGAGGACCGCCAGGGCCGCCAGCCAAGGGGCGCCGGTCAGCTCTCCCCGGACCGCGATCCAGGCCCCCAGGGGCGCCAGGGCCAGGGAGGCGCCGAGCCAGAAGTGGGAGCCCGAGAAGAAGCGCTTCGTGTGCGAGTAAGCGAGGATCCAGGCCAGGGCGAAGGGGCTCAGCCGGCCAGCCAGGGGATTCAGCTGAAAAGCAAAGTAAACAAACAAGATAGCATTGATAGTTACGAAGACGGCCACCCAGCGCGGGCCGAGGCGTCCCGCCGGGATGGCGCGGGCGGCGGTGCGGGGATTCTCGGCGTCCACGTCCCGGTCCGCGAGGCGATTGTAGGCCATGGCCGCGCTGCGGGCCGTGACCATGCAGGCCAGGATCCACAGTAGGGGTCTCCAGCCCGGAAAGCCGGGGACTGGCGCCCAGCGGGCGGCGAGGGCAGCGCCCAGCAGAGCGAAGGGCAGGGCGAAGAGCGTGTGGGCGAACTGGATCATGTCCAGCACGGTCGCCAGGCGGGCGAAGAAACCCTGAGGCCGGGGGTCCGCTGCGGCAGCCTCGGCTCCCGTGTCCCGTCCGACACGGCCCGTGTTCACGCGTCCTCCCCCCAGCCGGGACCGGTGTCGATCGCGAGGCCGAGCTGCTGGGTGATGCGCCTCACGATGAAGTCCAGCAATTGGTCGACGGTCTCGCCTCCCTGGTAGAAGCCGGGGCTCGCGGGCAGGACCACGGCGCCGGCGCGGGTCAGGCGCAGCATGTTCTCCAGGTGGATCGCGCCGAGGGGGGTCTCCCGGGGCACGAGGACCAGGCGCCGCCTTTCCTTGAGACAGACGTCGGCCGAGCGGGTGATGAGGTTGTCGCTCACCCCGGCGGCGATGCGGCCCAGGGTGCCCGTGGAGCAGGGGACGACGACCATGGGCAGGGCGCGGCCGCTGCCGCTGGCTGCCGCTGCGGCGAAGTCGCGCAGGCCGTGGCGGCGAACGAGCGGGCCGCCGCCACGCGCCTTCCCGAAGCTCTCGCCGGGGGCGATCGTGCGGCCGTAGATGCTTGCGAGCTCATCGTCCAGACCGCGGCCCAGCTCGACGCGGCAGAGCTCGTCGACATTCTCGCTGGCCATGAGCTCGGCGCCAACGCCGTGGCCTACCATGAGGGCCAGCAGGCGGAAGGCGTAGGGGGTCGCGCTGGCGCCGGTGAGAGCGACGATGGCGCGGAGTCCGTCGGGCGTGTTCGCTGCGGGTGCGGACAAGGAAAACCTCCCGGGCTCCGCAGAAGATAGCAGGATCGCTGACCGCTTGCGATGGGCGTTTCTTCGTGTAGAATCGGACCCGCGTTGCTGCCCGGGATCCGGGCGAACGCGGGGAAGGAGAGCCATGCGCCCGCTGGTGATCGGCCTTGCCGTTCTCCTCGCAGCCTACCTGCTTGTCTGCCTGCTGGTCTGGCTGCAGCAGGGCCGCCTCATCTTCTTTCCCGAGCGCCGGCTCTTCGCCACGCCGGCCGCCTCGGGTCTTGCATACGAAGACGTGTTCCTGGAGACGGCGGACGGCCACCGTGTCCACGCCTGGTTCCTTCCCACGGAAGAAGCGCGCGGCACGCTGCTCTTCTGCCACGGCAACGCGGGCAACCTATCTCACCGCGTAGAGTTTCTACGCTTCCTCCACGAGCTCGGCTTCAGCGTCCTGGCCCTCGAGTACCGGGGCTACGGGCGCAGTGGGGGCGAGCCGAGCGAGGCGGGCCTCTACGCCGACGCCGCGGCGGCCTGGCGCCACCTGACCGGCGAGCGAGGGCTGGCGCCGGAGCGGATCGCGATCCACGGCCGCTCCCTCGGCGCCGCTGTGGCGATCGAGCTGGCGAGCCGTGTGCGCCCCGGCGCGCTCGTGATCGAGTCCGCCTTCACCTCAGCTGCCGATCTCGGCCGGCGGGTCTACCCGTGGCTACCGGTCCGTCCGCTGCTGCGCCACCGCTTCGACTCGCTGTCCCGCGTCGGGGAGATCGGTGTGCCCAAGCTCTTCGTTCACGCGCACGAGGATGAGGTCGTGCCCTTCGCGATGGGCCGCAGGCTGCACAATGCGGCGGCGGAGCCGAAGCGCTTCCTCGCGATCCATGGCGGGCATGACGACGGCTGGCTCGTCTCGCGCGCGGACTATGTTGCCGGACTGGACCGCTTCCTGAGCGCCGCTGGCTTCCCGGCTGAGCCTCTGCCCGAACCCGCGGGCTTGTGAGCGTTTCAACCCCGCCGCTATACTCCGGGGCGTTCGCTTCACTCTGATCTGGTCCGGAGGTGCGCCGCTGGAGCTGGATCCCGGCTACGAGCGCGCCCGGGAGAACCTGGCCCACCTTGGTGGGGGCTGACAGCGCGGGCAATAGTGCGTGCCGCGCCCCCCGACCTTGCGCTTCTCGATCGCCGTGCCGCAGGTCGCGCAGGGCTCGCCCCCGCGGCCGTAGACCCTCAGCTTGCGCCGGAACCTCCCGGGCTTTCCCGTGAAATCCACGAAGTCGAGGAAGGTCGTACCGCCGTGGCGGATGCCCAGGCGGAGGACACGCCTCGCCTCGCGCCACACGCGTCGTAGGGTGTCGCCCTCCAGATCCCGCGGCGCGGCAAGGGGGTTCACACCCGCGCGGTGGAGGGCCTCGTCCGCGTAGATGTTTCCGAGCCCGGCCGCGATGCGCTGGTCGAGCAGCAGCGACTTGAGCGGCGCGCGTCGGCCTGCCAGACGCCTTTCCCATTCCGCGAAGGAGATCGCGAGCATGTCGGGGCCGACCCGTGCCAGGGCGCTTGCCTCCTCGCCCGGAGCGAGGAGCGTGAAGCCGCCGAACTTGCGCAGATCGCGGTAGTGGACCGGGAGGCCCTCGAAGTCGAAGACAAGGCGCAGGTGCTTGTCGGGGCGGTAACCTGGATCGACGAAGACCTGGCCGGTCATGCGCAGGTGCAAGAGGAGCACGTTCTCTGCGCCGGGCGGGGGACCGGGGCCGTAGGCCGCCGCCGGCTCCGCGACGACAGCGGCAGAGCCCCCGGCGAGCGCTTCGCCGGCGTCGAGCTCCCGCGCGAAGTCGAGGAGGAGATACTTGCCGTGGCGGCGCACGCCGACGAGGCGCGAGCCCTGCAGGGCCCGCCGCACCACCCGGGGCGAAGGCTTCAGCGCGCCCGCGAAGCGCACGCGGATGCCGTCCAGGCGACGACCCAATAGCGTCGCGCGTAGGACTCGTGCGACGTTCTCCACTTCAGGTAGCTCGGGCATGCGACTCAGCCCGCGCTGCGCACGGCGTGGAAGGCGGTGGCGATGCCGCCGTCGAAGTCCCGCTGGCGGATCTCGCGGAAGCCGAGCCTCTCGAGCAGGGCCGTGAACTCCTCGCGCGTGACGAAACCCTCCACGCTGCGGGGCAGATAGGAATATGCTTTCCGGTCCCGCGAGATCCAGGCGCCCACACGCGGCAGGACTCGGTGGAAGTAGAAGCGGAAGAGGCGGTCGAGGATCGCGCTGCGCGAGGGGAAGAATTCCAGGACCAGGATCTCGCCGGCGGGGCGCAGCACGCGGGCCATCTCGGCGATCCCCGTCTCCAAACCTACGAAGTTGCGCACGCCGAAGGCGGCCATGGCGCCGTCGAAGCTGGTGTCTGCGAAGGGCAGGGCCAGCGCGTCGGCCCGGGCGCAGCCCAGGTGGCCGACCTCGCCGCCCAGCTTGGCCGCGCCCGCCGCGCACATCTCGGCGACGAAGTCCGTGGCCAGGACCTCGGTGCCTGGCCTGTCCCGCAGCCAGGCCGCCGCCAGGTCGCCGGTGCCCGCGGCCACGTCGAGCACTCGCCTCACCCCCGGCGAGAACATCGCCACGGCGCGGCGCCGCCAGCGCCGGTCGCGGCTGAAGCTGAGCAGATGGTTGAGCCGGTCGTAGCTCGGGGTGATGGCCGCGAACATGCGGCGAACGGCCTCGCGCTTCTCCGACGCGCTGCCCGATGCGCCGCCGGATTCGCCCGCGTCGCCGGCGGGTGCGGGCTCGACGCGCGCGGGGCGCGCGCGGGGATCGGCGGCGGACACGCTCAGTCCTCGCGGCCCGGCAGGTGTATCCCGAGACGCGGCCACATCTCGTCGACTTGGCTGCGGACGCTCTCGTCCATGCGCAGCACCTCCGGCCACTCGCGGGGGAAGCCCTCCTCCGGCCACTTGCGCGTGGCGTCGATGCCCATCTTGCCGCTCAGGCCGATGCGGTCGCTGGCGTGGTCGAGCACGTCGGTGATGCCGTCCGCGAAGACCGCGTCGCGCTTGGGATCGATGTTCGCCGTCACGCGCCAGACCACCTCGGCGAGGTTCTGCACGTCCACGTCGTCGTCGACCACGATGACGACCTTGCTGAACATCAGCTGCCCCGTGCCCCAGATCGCCTGCATGATCTTCCGCGCGTGTCCCGGGTAGCGCTTCTTGATGGCGACCAGCGCGAGGTTGTGGAACACGCCCTCCACGGGTAGGTGCATGTCCACGATCTCCGGGAACTGCGCGCGGATCAGTGGCAGGAAGATGCGCTCGGTGGCCTTGCCCATGGGGCCGTCCTCCTGCAGCGGCGGACCCACGACGATGCTCGGGTAGACGGGATCGCGGCGATGCGTGATCGCCGTCACGTGGAGGACGGGGTAGTCCTCGGCCAGCGAGTAGTAGCCGGTGTGGTCGCCGAAGGGCCCCTCCAGGCGGCGCTCGCCTGGGTCCAGGTAGCCCTCGATCACGTACTCGGCCTCGGCGGGTACGAGCAGGTCCACGGTCTTCGCCTGCACAAGCTCGATGGGACGCCCGGCGAGGAAGCCGGCAAGAAGGCACTCGTCCAACCCCTCGGGCAGGGGCGCGCTCGCGGAATAGATCATGGCGGGGTGGCCGCCCAGCGCGATCGCCGCCTCGATGCGCGCGCCGCGTTCCTCGGCGCTCCTGTGATGCTGCGCGCCCACCTTGTGCGTCTGCCAGTGCATGCCGCAGGTGTCGCGATCGAAGATCTGGACGCGGTACATGCCCACGTTGCGCTCGCCCGTCGCCGGATCGCGGGTGAAGACCTGCGTCTGCGTGATGTAGCGGCCGCCGTCTCCGGGCCAGCAGAGCTGGGCGGGCATGACGTCCAGGTTGATGTCGTCTCCCGCGAGCACGACCTCCTGGCAGGGGGCTCGGCTCACGGTCTTCGGCAGGGCCTTCGTCAGCCCAGCGAGCTTCGGCAGCAGGCGGAGCTTCTCCTTCCAGTCGGCCGGTGGTGCCGTCCGGATCAGCGCCTCGACGCGGTCGGCCACCTCCTCCAGGCTCTCGGCGCCAAGCGCCCAGGCCATGCGCCTCTCCGTGCCGAGGAGGTTGATGGCCAGCGGTGTGCGGTAACCCGTCACGTTCGTGAACAGCAGTGCGGGGCCGCCCGCCTTGACGGTGCGGTCCACGATCTCCGTGATCTCGAGGTCGCGGCTGACCGGCTCGGTGATGCGGATCAGCTCGCCGCGTTGCTCGAGCAGGGCGATGAAGTCGCGCAGGTCCGTGATCTTGTCCATGGCGCAAGAACTAGCACGCGCGTGGGCCGGGCACAAGCGTTCGGCTAGGCCGTCGCCATGAGGATGCGTGAGCCGTGTTATCCAGCTGTATCGAATTGAATACATAGAGCTTGCCAAGTCGGGGCGCCGATCCCTATGCTGATGAATGAGAAACCAGTGCGGCGACGCCCGTCGTTAAGTGGAATCCAGAGGGCGGTCCGTCAGGGTGAAGGGTTTCTGATCGATACGGGTAAAGGGATGCCAGGGCTGCTGGGCATTGTCGATCCGCAGAGTAGGCTGGGCCGTGAGAAGCTCGACTCGACCCTGGCTCGGATGTGCTCCCTTCTCGACTATGGTCAATCCCTCCAGAGCGACAGGTACTGCAGCGAACAGTTCGCAATAGCGAGGATCCATCGCGGAGACGGGGAGTCCTTTCCCTGCCACGAGCCCGAGAGGCCGTGCTCCCTCTTCCTCGCGGGCGAGTTCTATCGCCTCGGGAACCGGGACGTTCTCGGCGATCCGGTGGGGTTGGAGCTGGCTCACGCGCTCGCAGAGGACGCGCCCGCCGCCCTCGCCTCGCTGGACGGCTCCTTCGCCCTCGCCCTGCACGACCCGAAACGGGCAGGCCTCCTGCTCGCCAACGACATCACCTCCTCCCATCCCCTTTTTGTGACCGAGCATGACGGCGTGCTCTACTTCGCCCCCGAAGTCAAGGCCCTGCTGCTGGTCTCCGGCCAGGCGCAGCCATACAACGAGGCCGCCATCGCCAGCTTCCTGGCCACCGGCCTGACGCTGTTCGAGGAGACCTTCTTCGAGAAGATCCGGCAGCTCCCTCCCGCTACCCTGCTGACCGTGGATCTATCCTCCGGTTCGCATCGGGAATCACAATACTGGCGCTTCCGGTTCGACGAGAAGGCGGCCAGGCGCAGCGCGCGTCACTACCGCGAGGAGCTGCTGGATCTGATTGACAGGGCGGTCAGGCGTCGGATCCGTGATCGCAACACGAAACGGATCGCCGTCGCTCTCAGCGGGGGCTACGATTCCCGCTGTATTCTAGGCGCCTGTCTCGAGGCGGGAGCGAAGATCACCACCGTGACGCAGAGTGCTGGCCAACCTCGGCCCTTCTCCGACCAAGTCATCGCCGAGGAGCTCAGCGCCAGTCTCGGCCTGGAGCACGAGTCCATCCCCCTGCTAACGGACCGCCTGAACGAGCACCTCGAGCAGATGGTCTTCATCAGCGACGGCCTGATCGATCAGCTGGGGAATTATCCGGAGGGCCTGGCGGTCTACCAACGCACCGCAGAGAAGGCCGACGTCATCCTGCGTGGAGATGAGCTCTTCGGTTGGAAGGGCGGCGTCTTCCACGAGCAGGATGCCCTCGCCTGTTTCAACCTGATCGTCTTACCGCAGCTCTACCGCGACATGCTGACCGATGACGCCTTCCCGCGCTTGCATGACGAGACGGTGCAGGGCCTCGGAAAGCTCAGCAGCGCCTGCCCGAACCGTAGGCTTGTGGACCGCAAGGACTGGTTCGTCTTCCAGCAGGGCGTTCCCAACTTCTGGGGTCGGATGAACTACCTGAAGTCGCTGGTCATCGACGTGCGGGTCCCGCTGCTGGACAAGGAGATCCTGGAGTTCATGGCCAGGCTGCCCTACCGGCACAGGATGTACCGCAGCCTGTTCCGTGAAACGGTTGTGGCGGGCTACCCCCGGGTCTTCGCCATGAATCTCTCCCGGGCGGGAAACCTGCCCGACTGGGAGCAGGTGTATCGCGACTCCCCCCGCGTCCGCGACTTCATCGATCGGATCCTCCTCGCGTCTTCCCACCCGATCTTCGACTCGCTCTTCGACGGTACGAAGCTGAAGCGTTTCCTGGGCGAGTTCCGCTCCAAGGCGATCCGGGCTGAGGAATCGAGCTATGCCAATGCCAAAGCCTTCCAGGGAATGGGGGGCTTGGCCAAGCTCAAGGCCTTCAGCCCGCGTGACCTCCTGAGCCAAAGCATCCTCAGTAACTACACGCTCTACAACCTGGCCCGGCCCTTCCTGCGCAAGCGGACGCTGAGTTACAAGTGGGTGGGCAGCTCCTCTCTGATCATGCGGGCTCTGACACTGAAGATATGGTGCGATCTCTTCCTCGCGGAGGGAGGGTCCGGTCGCGCTCCGGATCTGCCCGCGGGTGGCCTTCAGCACCGACACCCCTGAATCTGGATCAGCTCACGTCATAGGCGACGGAGGCTGGGCACGAGCCAGCCGACCAGGCCGCAGCACATGCCGGCAAAACCCCAGGCGCCGAAGAGGATGTGCGTGGGGATGAGGCCCAGAAGTAGCCCGGTCACGCCGCTTGCCAGGGCCGTCATCCCGACCACTGCCATGCCGACGAAGGCGAAGGCGCGCCCCTGCAGCTCGGGCGCCACCACCTCCTGCACGATGCTGATGCGGAAGACCGTGATCCAGGGGATGAAGAGCGCGTGGAAGAAGATCAGCGGCACGAGCCAGGCGAAGCTCGGGGCGAGGAGCATGGGGACGTAGGTGAGGCCGTCGAGCGTCATGCCGAGCAGCCACATGGTCCCCAGCCCGATGCGCGGACGCCAGCGGATGATCGCGACAGACGACACGATCATCCCCGCGGCCAGCACCGACTCGATGATGCCCAGGTAGAGGGCGGGCAGCCCGAGGTCGAAGCCGATATAGGCGGGCATGGCCACCAGGGCGGGTCCCATGATGAAGAAGTTGTTCACGGCCGTGAGGATGAGCAGCCAGCGGAGCTCGCGCCGGCCCCAGGCGAGGGATAGCCCGGCCCGCAGCTCTCGCCAGGCGACCTGTCCGGCCGGCACGCTGCCGGCCTCGGCGCCGCGCAGCAGGGCCTCGGGGCTCTCGCGCCTCGGCACGCTCTCGGGGCTGCGCATCGCGAGCA
This sequence comes from uncultured bacterium, assembly GCA_964627205.1. Classification (GTDB taxonomy): domain Bacteria; phylum Krumholzibacteriota; class Krumholzibacteriia; order JACNKJ01; family JACNKJ01; genus CAZVHI01. Next base: position 85,804 of record CAZVHI010000009.1, on the reverse strand, counting down.
GCGCGAGCCAACTCACGAAGAAGATCAACGCGGGGCCGGCGAAGGCGGGCGTCAGCCCGAGCAGGGGCACGAGCAGAGGGTAGACGAGCGGCCCCAGCAGCCAGGCGAACTGATCGGAGACCTGCACGAGCGCGTTGGCGGAGATGCGGTCGCCGCGGCCCACGATGACGGGCACCAGGGCGTCGCGGGCGGGGGTGAAGAGGCTGGTAGCCAACGCCAGCCCGAATGCGGCGGCGGTGCCCACGGCGATGCCGCGGTAACCGAGCAGGAAGGCGACCGGCACTGCGAGCATCAGCAGGGTGCGGAAGAGGCTGGCGGCCAGCATCAACCGCCGCCGGTCGCTGCGGTCCACGACCACACCCGCCAACATGCCGAAGAGCAGGATGGGAAGGTACTCCATCATCGCCACGAAGCCCATGGCCTGCTTCGAGCCGGTCAGCTCCTTGGCCAGCCAGATCAGTGCGATGTGAAAGCTCGAGTCCCCCAGGCGGCTGGCGAACTGGCCTCCGGCGAGGAGGAGGAGGTTGCGGTCACGAAACACGTTGCCCGCCTTCCTGGATCCACTTACACTGGAGCGGCTCCAACCCTGCGAGGCTGCCCGGGATGTCGCTCAAAGACAACAATGCGTTGCTCTTCCTGATCCTGTTCGGGATCAGCGTGCTGCTGTTCGCCCAGATCCTCGACAACGAGTTCTGGACCGACGCGGAGTTCGAGTACCTGGCCAAGAGTCTCGACGTGCAACCGGAGGAGGACTACGTCCAGGCCACCTCCGAGGCCCACCCGCTGGTGAACAGCTTCCACCGCCTGGAGTACGCGCTCTTCGGCGACAGGCCGGCGGGCTACTACCTGCTGAACATCTTCATCCACGCCATCAACGCCTTCCTCCTCTTCCTCCTCGTCCACCAGACGCTGCGGGACTTCGGCGTGGCCTTCCTGAGCGCCATCCTCTTCGCGTTCACCGTGGGCAACTACGGTAAGGAGGTGATGTACGCCGCGGGTGTGAGCGGCATCCTCATGCACACGGTCTTCCTTCTGACCGTCATGTTCTACGTGATGAACGAGACCCAGGGCAAGGGGCGTATCCTCTCCGTCTGGTTCGCGGGCACGCTCTTCTTCTTCGCCCTCTCGATCATCAACAAGTTCGCCTTCCTGAGCGGCATCGGCGTGCTCCTCGCATACAACGTATTCTTCAAGAAAGAGCGGCAGCGTCCGGTCCTCGCCGGGCCGATCCTGATCCTGCTCGTGTTCGGCGGCGTCCTGACCGGCTTCCAGTGGGCCGCGTTCAAGGCGGTCAGCTCGTCCTATCCCGAGGGCTGGGGGATCGGTTTCTTCCTGGGCAACTTCCTCAGTAACATTCCCGGCTACCTGATCCACATGGTCTACCCGCTGCACTATTCCGACGTCGTGGAGGGCAGCGGCTTTCTCACCTTCCTCTTCAACTGGAGCAGCTGGATCCGGCCGATCCTGGGCACCGTGATCTTCAGCTACGCCGCCTACGGCTTCGTCTTCGGCAACACGACCCTGCGCTTCTTCATCGCCTGGGCCTTCGTGACCATTTTACCCTTCTGTTTCTTCTACACGCCAGGCTTCTGGCTGAACACGAAGTACCTCTACCTGGCCTCGGCGGGCTTCTGCCTGATCCTCGCCACGGGAACCATGAAGATGTTCCGCGTGCTGGTCGGGAGGGGCGCGCGCAGGCTAGTGCCACTGCTGGTTCCCGCCTATTTCATCATCTCGTCGGTCTTCGTCGTCTCGACCCTGGACAAGGCCTACGAGGAGAGGGCGCGTCTGCCCGAGACCCAGGCCAAGAAGGCGCGATTCCTGGAGCTCAAGCGCCGCAGCCTCGAGCTGAACGGGGATGTGGAGCGGAGTGAGGACGTGGAGCGGAACGAGGACGTGCAGCGTTGACCGGGCCCCTCGCGCGCGGACCCTGCATCGCCTTGTCCTCAGTCTTGCTGATCGTCTGTCTCCTCGCGCTGAGCGGAGGGGACGCCGCCTCCCGCCCTGGCCTCCTCGAAGCCCGCATCGACTACCCGACCGACAAGGATCCCCGCTGGCTGGCCGTCGCCGACATGGACCGCGACGGCAGCCCCGACGTCGTCGTGCTGGAGCGCGAGGGGCTGCGCTTCTTCCAGGGACAGACGGGCGGCCTCCTCGCGCGCGGCGAGCGCCTCGAGCTGGACTTCGTCCCCCGCCAGGCCTGGCTCCTCGATCTCGAGGGCGACGGCCTTCCCGAGCTGATCCTCGCGACCGAAGAGGGCATGATGCTGCTCCGCGTCGGCGCCGAGGGCGGCTTCGAGGTGCCCTCGGCGATGACAGGGCTTCCGCCGGCAGGCCTCTGCTGTCCCGTCGACCTGGACGGCGACGGATGGCTCGAGCTCGTCCTCCTGGATCGGGAGGAGAGCGGTGTCGCTGTCTATCGCGCAAGGCCCGGGGAAGACGGCGCCAGCGCAGGGGCGGAGACCGATGACGCCCGGGCCGGGACAGGTCGCGGCGAGACGTGGACGGAAATCCGTTCCCTCGGCAATCGCTGGCTGGCGAGCGTGCTGCTCGCGGGCGACTGGGACCGCGACGGGCTTATCGATCTCGCGATCGGCTCCGCCATCAAGGAACACGTCAGCATACTCCGCGGCCGAGCCGACGGCGGATTCGAGGAGATGTTCGCGCTGGACGTCGGCATGTCTATCTCCGCGCTGGCGAGCGGCCTCGTCGACGAAGACGCTCTGTTCGACCTTCTTGTCCTCGGCAAGAGGGAAGGCGCCGTCACGTTGCTGCGGGGCCTGCCCGGCGGCGGCTTCGAGCGGGCGAGCGAGATCGCGGTGGGCAAGGAGCCGGAAGCCATCGCGCTCGCAGACCTCGACGGCGACACGCGCCTGGACTTCGCCTGCGCCCTTCGCAAGGAGCACGCCGTCGCCTGCTTCCTCGGCAGGGGCGACGGCAGCTTCGCGCCGGCCGGGCGCGTCGTGGTCGGGGAACAGCCCGTAGTCCTCGCGGCCGCGGACATGGACGGCGACACGCACGCAGACCTCCTCGTGGCGAACCTCTACAGCGACAATCTCTCGCTGGCCTTCGGCATCGGCGACGGCAGCTTCGCGGTCGCGCCCCTTTTTCCCGCCGGCGACGGCCCGACCTCCCTCGCCCTCGCCCACTTCGACGGGGACGACCTGCCCGACCTCGCCGTGGGCAACCTCTTCGGGCAATCGGTGTCCCTGCTCCTCGGGGGGACTGGCGCCTCGTTCGAACTCGCGAGCTCCTTCCCGATCGGCGCACAATCCTGGTACGTCTGCGCGGCGGACTTCGACGCCGACGGCAAGAGCGACGTGATCTCGGCGAACCACCAGCGCAACACCCTCACGCTCCTCCGCGGCGCGGGGGACGGCTCCCTCGCCGAAGCGGAGGCGATCCCGATGGGCGACGGCCCCTGGGGCCTCCTCGCCCTCGACGCCGATGGCGACCGCGCGCTCGACATCATGGCGGCGAACCACTGGAGCGGCACGGCCACCCTGCTGCTCGGCCGCGGCGACGGCAGCTTCGGCGAGCCGCTCGGCGGCGAGATCGGCAAGGCCGCGTGCTACCTCGTCGCGGGCGACTTCGACGAGGACGGGCGCGAGGACGTGGCCGTGCTCAGCCGCGACGACGCCACGCTGACCTTGCTCTTCGGGAAGGAAGGCGGCGCCTTCCGCCTCGGCGAGAGCCTGCCGGTGGGCCTCGGCCCGCGCGCGGCCGTCGCCGGCGACTGGAACGCCGACAGGCACCTCGACCTGGCCGTCGCCGACTTCTTCGGTGGGCAGGTGATCATTCTGACGGGGGACGGCAAAGGCACCTTCGCGGAGTCGGACCTGCCGGACGTCGGCTGGGCGGGTGGCTCGTCCTGCCGCATCACGGGCACGGACTGCAGCCGTGGCGTGCGCCCCCGCCACCTCGCTCCCGGCGACTTCGATCGCGACGGCAACAGCGACCTCGCGGTGGCCGACTTCCACGGCGACAACGTGCTTCTACTCCTGGGCAGAGGTGACGGCACCTTCGTCCTGGACGCTGCCTACGGCGTGAACAACACGCCCATGTCGCTCGTCGTGGGCGACTTCGACCGCGACGGTTTCGACGACGTCGTGGTGTCGAACTACCACAGCGACGACATCGCCGTGCTGCGCGGGCGGGGGACCGCCGCCGCGTCGCCTCGCGCTGCGGACGCGCCCGTCCCCCGCGCCGCCGCCTCCCCGACACCCCGCCCCGTCGTAGCGGCGCCGGCCTGGGAGCGTGTCCTGGCCCCGCCGGGCGGCGCGCTGCACGACTTGCTCGCCTTCGCCGGCGGCGATACCGTACTCGCCGCCGTGCACGGGGCGGGCATCTTCCGGTCCACGGACTTCGGCGAGAGCTGGGCGCCCCGCGGCGCTGCGCTGGAGAACTACTGGGTCTCCTGCCTCGCCCGCGACGCGAGTGGCCTGCTCTACGTCGGCAGCTCGAGTGGCGTCTTCCGCAGCGCGGACGGCGGCGCGAACTGGGAGCGCGGCGCCTACCCCGGGGACGCGCCGCGCTGCTGGGATCTGCTCGTCCTGCCCGCGAGTGATGAAGTCCTCGCGGCCACGGAGCAGGGGATCTTTCGCAGCGCCGACCGCGGCGCGCACTGGGAGCCGGCCTCCGGCTCCGCGAGCGGCGAGCGCGTGCTCTGCCTCCTGCCGCTGGACGAGGAGGGCGATCGCGTCCTCGCCGGCGGGCGCGGCGACTTCCACCTCTCGCGCGACCGCGGCGCAAGCTGGGAGCTCCACGGCGAGGGCCTCGGCAAGACCCCCGTCTGGGACCTCCTCGCCGCCGACGGCGGTGCGCGCATCCTCGTCGGCAGCTCCAGCGGCGTCTTCCAGAGCACGGACGGCGGGCTGAGCTGGCGCGAGGCCGCGCCCGGTCTGGAGCGCGTGGGCATCTACCGCCTATACCGCGAGCCCGGCGCGGGCAGGATCGCCGCTGCCTGCAACGGGAAGGGCGTCGCGTGGCTCGAGGGCTCGGAGCCCTGGCATCTGCAAGGCGAGGGCCTCGCCGATCCTATTGTGCGCGCACTCGCGTGGCGTGGAGAGGACGGCACGCTGCTGGCCGCCACGGGAAGCGGCGCAGCCCGAAGCGTAAACTCCGGTGCGAGCTGGACGCCGAGCAGCGCGGGCCTCGGCGCCGCGTCGGTGTGGTGGCTCGAGGAGCTGAGTTGGCAGGGCGAGCCGCGCCTCTATGCGGCCACGTCGAGCGGCGTGTTTTCCCGCGCTCACGGGAGTAGTACGGACGCATGGATCTTCGCGGGGCCCGAGCCGGAGAAGAGCTTTGCCTGGAGCCTCGCCTTCGACGAGGAGACACATCGCCTCTTCGCCGCCTGCGCGGATGGGGTGTATCGCTCGGACAACGGCGGCGAAAGCTGGATCCTAGCCACCGACGCGCTCGGTACGCTGCGCGCGAACATGCTGGCCGTCTTCCCGAATGGCGACCTCCTCGCCGCCGCCTCGGGGCCCGGCGGCGGTGTCTACCTCGGGCTGGAGCGGGGCGCCGAGTGGCGGCGGCCCGAGTCCGGACCGGGTCGTGTCGACGCCTACGCGGTGATCGCCCTGCCGGGCGCCGAAGGCAAGGCGCTGTTGGGCACATACGGGAAGGGAATTCTGATAAGCGACGACGGCGGGGAGAGCTGGCGCGAGGTCTGGAATCGCCCGCGCACGGGCGTCAAGGGCTTCGCGGTCGACGCGGAGGACGCGTCCCTCGTCTACGCGGCGGTCTCGCGCGGCGGTGTGCTGCGCAGCCGCGACGGCGGGGAGAGCTGGGAAGAGGTGAACGCGGGAATCCCAAGTCCGCACGCTCGCTCCATCGCTGCGGGTAGCGAGGCGGGCACGATCTATGTCGGCCTGAACCACTGGGGCGTCTTCGTCAGCCGCGACGCGGGCGCGAGCTGGTCGCCGTTTGGGATGCGCCCGGGCAACGGCTCCGTCTGGCACCTGCGTCTTGGCGAGGACGGACGCACGCTCTGGGCCGGCTGCAACGGCGGCGCGCTCTATCGCATCTCACTCGACTAGCGAGCACGGCTGCGCGGGCCGAATAGCTTCCGTTCCTCACGCGCCGCTCGCGATCCCGTTGCATGGAAGGCCGCAAAAAGAGCCGCTCCGGAAGAACCGGAGCGGCTTGACTTCAGATGCAGATCCAGGGCAAATCCGATTGGACTAGTAGAGGCCCTTGACCTTGCTCCAGGTGCTGTCCTCGACTGGTGTGGTGTCGGAGACAATGACCCAGATTTCGCCGTCGACATAGTGCGGCTCGTTGCCGTAGATGTCGCCCTGCAGGCCCCAGTAGATCGGCACATCGCCCACCATGTCGGGGCAGATGTGAACGGTCACGCCGAAGTGTCCACCCTCGCCGCCGTAGATCTCGCCCCAGCCTCCATCGGCGTCCGCCCAGTGGGCCACGTTACCGCCACCGATGAACATGAAGTTGAAGGGACCCGCGGCGCCGGGATCCGGCGTGTACCAGTCGGAACCGGCCACGATCTCCCAGCAGTCGGGGAAGGTGATGATGATTTCGGCGATCCACTCCACATCCATGGAGTTGTTCCAGACGTAGAAGACGAACTCATAGGTCGAGCACGCGCAGAGCAATCCCTGCGGTTCGATAAGTTCTACGTAACTACCCTCTATACTGCGGTCGGCCAGTGCTGGTGTTGCGAATAGAGCCAGCACCGCGACTGTCAGAAACAGTTTCTTCATGATGCCCTCCATTGCTGCAATGTTGTACCCGGAATCCGGTATACGAGCCTTCCATGGGGGCTCTTCCAGTGGCCTCGCCGAGAGCGGGTTCGCGAACTCCTGTTATGCGCATTAACGCTCCCAGCGTCTCAAACTATGGCAGGAATGCGGGGAAGGGTTCAAGAGATGCGAATCTCTAAAATTTCAAGATAAACCACCCGAAACATGCGAAAACCCGCGTGCGTGCGCGGGTTTCCTGGGTGCTATTCGAGCCGAGCCCGGGGCCGGATCCAGTCGGCCCGGGTCGCTTCTAGTACAGGCTCTTGACCGTCGACCAGCTGCTCTCTTGGGTCGGAATCACGCAGAGCACGTAGGGCAGCTCGCCCCGGATCCAGTGGGGGTCGCTGCCGTAGCCGTCGCCCCACTGCTTCCAGTCGATGTGGATGGGCCCGCAGTCAACGTTCTCGTGCAGGTAGACCTGCGCGTAGAATTCGCCGCCGGTGCCGTCGTAGATCTCGCCGAAACCGCCATCGGCGTCGGTGAAGACGGCGATGTTGCCGTGGAAGCCGTCGATGCTGAAGTCGAAGGCCCAGTCCTGGCCGAGGTCGTCGTACCAGCCGTCCAGCACGTCGAAGTTCTCGGGGAAGTAGATGATCACTTCCCGGGTCCACTCGAGGTCCGGACTACCGTTGAAAACAAAGAGCTTGAAGACGACGGTGTCGCCGGGATTGGCGATGGCGGGGGCCTGGATCTCCGCCCAGCTGCCCGTCATGTCCCGATCGGCCAAGGCCGGCGCTGCGACGGCAGCCAGCAGGGTCAGCAGAACCAGTATTCTCTTCATGATGCCCTCCCAGGAGACATGGGGGTGGTGTTCTTCCTGAGTTCGGTCCGTTGGTGCAGCCCATGATGTAGTTCTCGACCGGCTCATGGGCCGAACCCAAGAACCTGGGATATGTCAGTACGAGGCCAATTATACCGCACTTGGATGGGTCCAGTTAATTTTTCGAAAATGATACAACCGGACCAGAAAAGCTGGTATTGGGCTGGGGGGAAGCATGAGAAATGATGAGGACCTATGGGAAATCATGGGGAAGCATGAGGACGCGACCCCGATTGGTCAATTAAAGCGCCCAGGCCGGGATCAGCCGTGGCTGACGCCCTGGACCGCGATCGGCCGGGCCACGACCTTGCGGAAGACCTCGTCGGGCCAGCGCCGGGTGCGGTCGACAGTGAGCAGGTCCGCCTCGACCGACACGCCGAAGAGTTCCTCGTTGGTCTCGAGGTAGGGCAGGATGCAGCTCCAGTCTTCCTGCGTGAAGTCGACGAACTTGGCGCCGTTGAGCTGATCCTCGCTCAGCGTGCGGTAGGGATCGTTCACGTAGCCAGCGCCGCCGGAGGCCAGGCTGAAGAAGTTCCCGCCCGGGTAGCGCTCTTCCAGTCCCATGATCTCGCCGTGGACGTTCACGCGCAGGCCGTTGATGAGGAGAAATCCACCGCCGGTCTCCTCGCCGGCCATGAAGCTCTCGGCGGCGTAGTCGAGGCAGGTGCCGTTGACCACGCAGCGGATGTCGCCGACGCTGTTGATCAGCGGGCGGCCCGCCGTGTTGCCGTGGACGTAGGCCTCGCCGCCCTTCGCGCCGTAGAGGAAGGCCTGCCCCACATTGCCGTAGACGACGAGCCTGCCCGAGCCGAAGATCTGGCCCACCTGGTCCTGCGCGTCGCCGTGCACGTAGATCTCCGCGCCGTCGAGGCCGCTGCCGAGGTAGTCGCCGGCCGAGCCGTAGGTGTCGATGCGCACTCCCGCCGAGCCGCGGCCGAGCCCGCAGCCCAGGAAGCGGTCCCCGCGCAGGCGGTAGAGGACGAAGCGCCGCCAGCCCCTGCCAGCGGCGTCCGCCACCAGGCGCGAGAGGTTTCCCTCGCCCTCGGGGGGGAAGCCGCGCGCGTCGAGGACGAGGCAGCTGCCGTTCGCGGCGGCGGGGATGTCCTGGCGGCTCTCCCAGCCGCGGCGCAGGAAACCTTCGCTCTCCCCGTTGCCGCCCAGGCCGCTGTCCACGCCGTCGAGGAGGGTGAAGATCCCCTGTCGGATCGTCGCCTCCACCCAGCTGCGTTTCATGCGGCCGATGTCCGTGGGACGGTCCCGGAGCGCGGTGAGCGCCTCGAGAGCGGCCTTGCAGTCGCTCCGACCCAGCTCGAGGAACGTGCCCACCAGCTTGCGCAAGCCATCGTAGCCGGCCTGCGGTAGAAACTCGCGGACGCCGCGGAGCAGACCCGGCGTGCCCTCGGCGCCGAAGCGGTCGCGCAGCTCGGCGACCTCGCCGTTCGCGCCGCCGGCCGTGGGAGCCGTGTCGATGCTGACGGGCCGCGCCCAGTCCTCGCGGTCCCCGAGGAGCCGCCGTTCGTCGCCGAACTTGTCCCGGCAGACGATGGGACGGAAGCCCGGCCGCTCGGGCGCGCCGAGGGTGAAGCGGTAGGTGCCGCCGTCCACGTGGCTGCCGCCGCGGCAGGACCAGCGGTCCTCGGGCACGGGCGACACGCGCGGATCCTCGGCGGCCAGGCCCTCGAGTAGCGCGTCGATGGCCTGGCGCTCGCTGGCCACGCAGCCGATGGGGAAAGAACCGCCGCTCAGGCTGAAGACGTGGGGGCGCAGCATGCTCGTGTCGGTGATCCCGATCAGCTCGAGTTCGTCGCTCGCGGCGAAGCTGCGCGCGATGATGAAGAACCAGGGGCCGTCGGGGCTGCCGTGGATGTGGGCGCTGCGCAGGGCCTGGTAGAGGCGCTGCCTCTGCTTGGGCAGCAGCGTGAAGTCGCGCTCGCTCGTGGGCGCCAGGGCTTCGACCGTCTGCTCGAAGTCGTAGCCGAGTACACGCGTGTAGTAGTCGAAGAGGAGGACGGCCACCTCGGTGTCGGTGAGGAAGAGCGGCTCCATGCCCCGCTGCAGCAGGTACTCCCGCACGGAGTGATAATTGGCGAAGTCGCCGTTGTGGACCAGGGCCTCGTTGAGCCCGACGAAGGGATGGGCACCGCCCGGGTGCCAGACGCGTCCGCGGGTGGGATAGCGCTGGTGGCCGATCCAGATGTTCGCCTCGAAGTCGTCGAGGCGGTAGAAGAGAGCCACCTGTTCGGCATAGGCCACGCCCTTGAGCACCATGAGATTCCGGCCGTGGCTGAGCACGAAGGCGCGCGGGTCGTCCACGTAGAAGCGCCGGTTCAGCGCCACGCTGTTCTCGTAGATCATGAGCTGCTCGGCCTCGAGCGCGTTCTTGATCCCGCGGTCCAGCATGAACTCGCGCAGGCGATCCTCGCGAACGCGCACGAAGTAGCGCCGCACGCCCGGCGGGCGGATCTTCAGCCCGGGCACCTCGCGGTGGTCTCTCAGCTCGGGCTGGTCCTCCTCGTGGGTCACGTCGAAGAGGGGCCGGACGAAGGCCTCCTCGAGCTCGCCCTGCACCGCCCGGTCGAGGTAGCCCACCTGCAGCGCGAAGCGCTCCTTGTGCTCCTCGAAGCAGCCGGCCACGGCGAGGCCGCCGCCCTTGCCGTTGCCGCGGTTGTGCATCTGGGCCAGGGGCCTGATGAGGTGGCGCCCGGCGATGGGCTCCGAGGAGACACAGCCGATGACTCCGCAGCCGCCCTCTTCGCTCGTGCGTCGGTGAATCGGAAGACCGAGGCGTCTACTCGACATGCTGCCCCTCCTCCGCGCTCCGGCTCGCCTCCGCGACGGCATCAGGCTGCAGGGCCGGGTCCTGATCCGTGAGGCGCAGGTACTCGGTTTGGCCGCGCAGGTCGGCGATCCGCTTCAGCCCGAGCTGCGAGAGGATGTGCCGCAGCCCGCGCGCATAGGCCCGGTAGATGTTGAGGATGCGCTCCTTGCCCCAGTTCGCGTCCATGAAGCGCACCAGGTAGGGATCCGTGGTCGCGATGCCGCGCGGGCAGCCGCGGAAGCTCTCGCAGTTGCCGCAGCGCACGCACTCGAGCGCGATCAGCTCGGACGTGCCGATCACGATGCCGTCGGCGCCCAGGGCGATCGCCTTGGCCATGTCGCTCGCCGTGCGGATGCCACCCGAGGCGATGAGCGTGATCTCGTTGCGGATGCCCTCGTTCGCCAGGAAGCGGTGGGTCTTGGGGATGGCGTACTCGATGGGCATGGCGATGTTCTTCTTGGCGATTTCCGGCGCGGCTCCCGTGCCGCCGTAGGCCCCGTCGATGTGCAGCACGTGCGCGCCAGCGTAGTAGCTGCCCACGGCCACCATGTCCACATCGTTGGGCGTGGAGACCTTCACGCTGATCAGCGCGTCGGGGTTCGTGGCGAGGATCCAGTCGATGTGCTTCTTGTGATCCTCCACGGAGTAGACGCTGTGGAAGGGGAAGGGCGAAAACAAGCTCCGCTCCTCCACGCTCTGGCGCATGCGCGCCACGTCGGGCGTGACCTTCTCGCCGAGCAGGTGGCCGCCGAGTCCCGGCTTGGCGCCCTGCGCATACTTGAACTCCACCATGGGCGAGCGGCGGAGCGAATCCTCGCTGACGCCGAAGAGCCCCGTGGCGACCTGCGTGATGACCCAATCCGCGTAGGGCTCGAGGAACTCGGGGTAGCCGCCCTCGCCGGTGCAGGTGAGGATGTCGAGCTCGCGCGCCGCCATGGCCCGCGCGAGCATGACCTCCGGCCCGATCGAGCCGTAGGACATGCCCCCGCCGTAGATGGGGAGCGACAGCGTGCGCTCGGGCCCCTCGCCGCGGCGGTTGAGCGGCAGGGACAGGTCGATCTCGGGTTCCGGCGCGCCGCTCGCCGGTGTCGGGATCGCACGGTCGAAGACGATACGGTCGAAGCCGCCGCCGCTCGCGCCCGTCTCGAAGTCCGCCAGGATCTCCTGCCGCCCCTCGGCGACGCGGAAGCTGGACTCGATCATCCGCGGCGGCCAGCGCGCGTCTCCCAGCGCCTCCATCTCGGGATTGGGCTCGACGGTCAGGGATTCGGTCGGGCACTGGAAGACGCAGCTCGGCTCCTTCTCCGCGCAGTCGGATCCCATGCAGAGCTGCGCGCGCGCGGGCTCCATCCGGTTGTGGCCGGGCTTGCGGAGGTGCACGCCCGTCGGGCAGGCGCGCTCGCAGGTCCCGCAGGCGATGCAGTCGTCGCCGCGGGTGACGCGCCAGAGCGCGAGGGGGAATGTCATCAGCTCGCGCGTGTCCGGCGGGATCGTGGGCCTGCCGCCCTGCTGTTCCGTCTCCACCGACTGGACCATGCTGCGGTGCCAGTGGCGCTCCATCATCTCCCGTCGCGGTACGGGCAGGAGCCCGGGTACGGGTTCGTCCGCGCTCGTGACCCTGCGTGGCGCCGTGGGCTTGGACATGCCCACGCTCGCAAGCTCGGACGCCAGCTCGGCGGGACCGGCCCGCTTCAGGCCGGAGAGGAGCTCGTCGTCCAGATCCTCCTTGAAGATCGCGCGCCCCATCTCCCCGCGCAGGCGGCTCACCTCGCGCAGGCCCATGGCGCCCAGGATCTCGAGGAGCTGGTTCTGCCAGCTGGCCATGAGGTTGACGACGCGCGCCTGGCCCCAACGCAAGCCGATCTTCTCGAGCTCCATGGGGCAGGGCTTGTCTACCTTGCAGTCGCCGCAGACCGTGCACTCGAGGGCGATGAGCAGGGGCGTGTCGACGGCCACGGCATCGGCGCCGAGGATGATGGACTTGGGCACGTGCTCGGCCATGGCGATGTCGCCGCTGACCACGATACTCACCTCGTCGCGGATGCCCCTGCGCACGAGGCCCTGGTGGACGAGGGGGAGCGCGTCGGCCACGGTGCCGGGACCGGGAGGCTCGCCGGCCACGTTGCCCGGCGCGTAGGGGTCGAGGCTCAGGTGGAGGATGTCCACGCCGCTCTCCACGAGCTCGGCGGCCCGCGCCTCGCTCTCGGCCGCCTTCCCGTCCAGTGCCAGCTCGGCCATGATGATCAGGTCGGGCTTCAGCTCCTTCAGTCCCCGCACGAGGCCGGCCAGGTCGCGGTCGTTGCGCAGCTCGATGAACCACTCGTCCCGGGCGATCTCGGCCATCTTCGACCAGCTGTAGAGGGACGGGTCCAGGCTGGGGATCAGGTGGTGACGGCTCGCCTGCAGGGTTTCGTCGATCCGTTCGGCGTCCAGCACGAGGAAGGTGCCCAGCTCGACGGCCGCCGCGGCCAGGGCGCTCAGGATGGCCTCGTCCGCAGGCGAGAAGCGCAGGCGGCCGAAGAGGATCGGCAGCTTGATCTCGACCGTCGGCGGGATGTTGAAGAGCGGGTCGCCCTTCTCGTCGAACTCCAGTCCGCACAGATCCATGGGCTTCCGCCCGAGGTCCACGGCGGTGCTGATGTACTCGCGGCCGTGGATGCCGTCGCGCGTGGGTCGCACGATCTCGCTCATGTCGGTCCACATGGCGTCGAAGCCCGGGCCGGAGAAGCGGCCGCGGTAGCCCGCGCCGAAGACCGGCAGGCTGCCGCGGTTGGACTGCTCCATCAGGCTCGCGACGATCTCCGGCTTGAAGAGGCCGTCGCCCCGGGCCATGAAGTCGGGATTGATGCCGATCGTCAGCGCCTGCTCGGGGCAGCCCTGCGTGCACATGAAGCAGTCGCGGCAGAGGTAGTCGATGGGCTCGGCCATCTTGCGATAGTCGAGCTCCTCGCGGCCGTGCACGCCGTAGACGCAGAGGGCCGCGCACTTGCCGCAGTTGATGCACTCGTCCAGATTCCGCGCGATCGAGAAGCGCCCCTTGGGCGTGAAGCGGGGCTCGGCGATGCGGTTCTCGATGTGGAATTTACCCGACGACATGCCGCTCTCCATAGGGCTCGCTGCCGATCAGGCGCAGGTAGTCGTCCTCGCCGCCCAGGCTCTCCACGAAAGCCCGGATCTGTTCCTCGGGGCGCCCGTGCCGCGACGCCAGCTCCCTCTCCAGCTCGGCGTAGGCCTCCACGAGCGGGATCTCCGTCTGGCAGACGTCCGCGCAGGCCGCGCAGACCGTGCAGTGCTGGGCCCAGTCGCTCTCGCCCTTCTCGATCGTCTCCCCCGCGAGCAGCTTGCTGGCCAGGAAGAGCTTGCCGCGGCCCGTGGTCTGCTCGTGGCCAGTGAGCGTCCAGGCCGGACAGACGGTCACGCAGTTGCCGCAGTTGGTGCAGTCCTCCACGGCTCGGGCGAGCAGGCTCTCTGCCGCGTCGGCCCTGGCCGCGCCCCGGCTGGCGCCGCGGGCGAAGGCGCCCAGGAGCGGTGAGAAGAGCAGGCCGAGGTCCAGGAGCCCCTCGAAGATGGCCGGGTGGAAGAAGAGGGTGGAGAGGGGGCCCCGGGTGCGGACGCGATGGAACTTGCCGGGATTCTGCACGCCGCCGGGATCGATGCGCCTCTTCAGGGCCATGATCTTCTGCCCCTTGCGGCCCAGGAAGCGGTGCCGGAAGAAGGGGCCGTTCCAGATGCCCAGCCCGTAGGGGCGTCCGCCCACACGGACGCCGAGGCGGGTGAGCAGCGGGGCCAGCGCGAGGTGCAGCAGATGGGCCGCATCGGCGCGCTTGTCCGTGATCCAAGTGGCCAGGCTCAGGATCTGCGTCTCCTCGCCGCTGCGGACGAGCATGGCCTCCAGTATCAGCTCGCGTCCGAAGCGCGCCGCGGCGCGCCGCGCCCTGAGGACGAAGCGCCCGTAACGATCCGGGTCGAAGAGATGTTCGGAGGCCAGGAGGCCGGGCCCCAGGAGCTGCACCTTCAGGGGGTGATAGCGATCGCCCCAGAGATAGCTGGCCACCCAGTCGGGGGCGCGGCGGGCGTCGCCGCTCTCGAAGCGGCCCTCCACGCCGCCGAACTCGCGGACGAAGCGCTCGAAAGCCTGTTTGTCATCGAAGTGGAGGAGCAGAGCGTCCCTGGGCTCCAGGATGTCGGGGCCGCCGGGGCGGCGTCGATGATGGCTGGCGATGATCGCGCGCATGTGCGCCGCATCCAGGGCCTTGGCGGTTGCGGGCGGCGTGGGCAGGTCGCGCAGGCGGAGCATCCACTCGCAGGCCTTCTCGAAGCTCTGGAAATAGAGGAGCAGCGGACGGTCCGCGGCAGCCTGTGGCATCAGCTTGAGCCGGACGGCGGCCAGGGTTCCCAGCTGTCCCTCGCTGCCGAACCAAAGAGAGAACTCGGGGTCTTCCGCGCTGATCTCGCGCAGGGTGCCGTCGGGGAGCACGACCACGAGCGACGAGACATGGCGACTCGCGTGCCCATGGCGGAGGCCGTTCAGGCCATAGCCGCCGGTGGCGAACCACCCACCGACCGTGCCGTAGCGGTTGGAGGGATGGACCGGGAAGCGCAGCCCGCGGCCTTCCAGGAAGAAATCCAGCTCGCCCCAGCGCGCGCCCGCCTCGACCAGGATCTCGTGCCCCACGGGCTCGCTGATCCTCTTCATCCGGGCCAGGTCGATGACGAGCCCGGCCTGAGTGGGGATGGCGCCGCCGTAACCCCAACTACCGATCCCGCGTGGTAGCACGGGGATCCTGGCCTTCTGGGCCAGGCGGGCGATGGCGCTGAGATCCTCCAGCCCGCGGGGCTGGACGACCAGGTCGGGGACCGAGCGGAAGAGGCGGCGGAAGGGCTTCGGGACGTCCGCCAGGTCGCGCGAGTAGAGGCGGCGGCTGGGCAGATCCTCCTGAAGGCGCACGGACTCGCCCACGATCTCGCGGAGGCTGCGGGTGAGTTCCTGTCGCGTCATCGAAATCCTGCTGCGGGGAGCTGCGTCTTGTCGCTTGATTACGGAAAGAATCCGATATAGGAGAACCGATCCCGGAACGGGGACCCTCCCACCGACTTATCGGCGCACACTAGGCTGCCGTGAAGTAAAACTGCAAGGGCTTTGTGGAATCGGATGATTGCCAGATCTCGAAATCGAGAAACTTGTTGCAATTGCAACAGAAGGATGACTTCGTGGGGTAAGAAAAAGGTGAACTCCGATTAAGGAATATTGTCCTGCGGTCGATACTCTCTTCAGACAGCAGCACAGCAAAGGAGGGATCGGCCCTCCCGCCGCCCCACGAGAACAGGAGAGGCCGTTGGGCATCTACCGCGAGCTCGCCGAGGTCATGGTGAGGCGCCAGATCGAGGTGTTCGGAACTGACCGCGTGGTCCCGGCCCTTCGTCTGCACGGTTTCGATATCGACGATGACGGAAGCCTCGGCAAAGCCAACGACCGCAACGAGCAGCGCCTCTACCGCCGGATCGGCATCGCGCTCACGCGTCACCTCGGCGCCCTGGCCATGGCGACCGCCAAGACCGCCCTGGCCAACTACTGCATCGAGCGGAACCTCCCCACCTCGAAGTTCATCAACGAGCTCTGATCCCCCCGCTAGACATCCCACGCCGCTGGACATCGCACGCCGCCCACGGTGCTGCCACCGCGCACCCGGAAGAATGCCGGCAAGTCGAAGGGCTCCGGGCATTGCGCTCCACCCTTCCAGAGGCATAATTGGGGGCACGCGGACCGGGCCTCCGGTTGCAGCGGGGAGGGCGGGAGTGATGAACCCAATCCCTTTGTGCGTCTCGCCGCCCCTTCGGGCAGCGAGATGTCTGCCCGGAGGTCAGAGGTGCCCATCACCATCACAGGCAGCGACCTGAAGGTCGAGTCCATCGTGGCCGTCGCCCGCCACGGCGAGGAAGTCCAGCTCCACCCCGAAGCCATCGAGCGAATCAAGGTCTGCCGCGCGTTCATCGAGGAGCGCATCGAGGCGCGGGAGATCATGTACGGCGTGAACACCGGGATCGGCGAGCTGGCCTCGGTGGTGCTCGACGACGATCAGGTCCGCGATTTCCAGCGCTATCTCATCTACAACCATGCTGCCGGCATCGGCGAGCCCATGCAGAAGGAGTGGGTGCGGGCGGGCATGCTGCTGCGCACGAACGTCCACGCCAACGGCCACTCGGGTTGCCGTCCGGAGATCACCGGCACGCTGATCGAGATGCTGAACCGGCAGGTCACGCCGGTGGTCTGCACGAAGGGTTCGGTGGGGGCCTGCGGCGACCTCTCGCCCATGAGCCAGATCGCCCTCTGCATGATGGGCGAGGGCGAGTGCTTCGTCGATGGCGAGCGCATGCCCACCGCGCGCGCCTTCGAGATCGCGGGTATCCCGGTGCCGGGCCTGGAGGCCCGCGACGGGCTGGCCACCATCAACGGCTCCAACCTGCTCAACGCCATCGGTATCCTCACCCTGCACGACGCCGAGCGCTGGCTGAGGCAGGCGGACATCGCCGCCGCCATGACCCTCGAGGCGCTCAAGGCCAACATGAAGCCCTACGACGAGCGCTTGCACAGTCTGCGCGGCTTCCGAGGCGCGGTGACCAGCGCGGCCAACATCCGCCGGGTCATCGACGGCTCCGACCTGCTGACGGGCAAGGAGGAGGTCAAGGTGCAGGATGCCTACTCCATGCGCTCGACTCCGCAGGTGCACGGCGCCGTGCGCGATCAGCTCCGCTGGACCCGCGAGCAGCTGGAGATCGAGGCCAACGGCGTGGGCGACAACCCCATCTTCCTGCCCGAGGACGGGGTAGTGCTCACCGGCGCCAACTTCCAGGGCACACCCGTGAGCATGCCCATCGATCACATGGGCGGAGCGATCACCACGATCTGCGCGCTGAGCGAGCGGCGCCTGAACCGGCTCACCAATCCCGCGCTCAGCGTGGGCCTGCCCGCCTTCCTGACGAAGGGCGCGGGCATGTTCAGCGGGCTGATGCTGAGCCAGTACACGGCCGACATGCAGGTGGTCGAGCAGAAGATCCTCTCCACGCCGGCCTACCACCAGTCGATTCCCGCCGCCGCCGACCAGGAGGACTTCGTGTCCATGGGCATGAACTCCTCGCTGAAGACGCGGCAGATCATGGACACGGCCTACGGCGTGCTGGGTATCGAGCTGATGGCTGCAGCCCAGGCGCTGGACTTCCGGGACTACACGCCGGGCCGCGGCACCCTGGCCGCGAAGGCGGCGGTGCGCGAGCGCGTGGAGTTCCTGGACATCGACCGGCCGCTCTACAAGGACCACAACGAGATGCTCGCCGCGGTAAAGGCCTGCGAGATCCTCGACGCGGTGGAGTCGGAGGTGGGCGAGCTCGCGGCTTTCTAGCGCGGGCGCAGGCGCGCTCGATCGCGACGGCAGGCGCACGAACGGCCGGGTTTCCACGTGGAAACCCGGCCGTGTTTTCTCACGTGACGAAATCGGCATGGGAATCGCCGCTTCGCCCAAGCGGTCAAGCCTCCGCCCGCTTCCTCTGGCTGCGTTTGTCTCATGCGGCGCCGGGTCGCTACCTTTCCTCCGCTGACTTCCCCCTCGGATACGAAGAAGAGTTCGCTGATCGAGGAGGGACTCCGCCCATGAGCTGCCGTGCTATCGGTAGGAATCGGCCACGCGCTACGATCGAAGCGGCCATCGTTCCGCTTCTCCTGTTCGCCGGAGCCTGCGGACCCGAGATCCACGAGCTCAACCGGGCGCTGCGGGAGGGACGTCCCTACGTGCCGCGTTACGAGCACCCCTGCTTTCCCGCCGACTCGACTCGCTCCGACTCGCTGACCGCCGGCCTCCAGCTTGCCTGGAACGATCTGGAAGCGCTGATGAAGCCCGCGGAGCTGGCGGCACTGCAAGAGGTGGCTGACCTCGTCGGACTCGCGGCCTGGCGGAACGAGTTCTGGCGGCGGCGGGACCCGCTGCCGACCACGGAGCGCAACGAGCGCGAGGAGGACCATCGCGAGCGCCTGGTTCTGGCGCGGAGCCTCTACGCGAGCCCCAGGCCGCCCCACTACGACGCGCGGGGCCGCGCGCTGATCCGCTTCGGACAGCCGGAGAGAGTGCTCGCCGCGGAGGCCGAGGTCACGGGCAACAGCTACGAGCCGCCCGTCGAGGTCTGGCGTGTCGACGACATGATCCTCGGCTTCCAGAGCTTCGCCAACAGCGGTGTCTTCATGCCCGCCGGCATGCCGCGGGCGAGGGAGTCGCTTTTCTACGCGCTCGCGGGCAGCGTCAAAGAAGCGCTCGTCATGCTCGAGAACTACGAGATCGCGGACGAGGCCGGCGCGGAGCGCTACGTGCATGAACTCGAGGGCGCGCCGCTCTGGGTTGCCGTGTCGCTGGACTTCTTCCGCGCGGATCCCGGCGAGGTGGAGGGCGCTTCGCTCCTGCGCGTCTACTACCAGCTCCGGGGAGACGAGCTCGCCGCGCGCGCGGATTCCGCCGGCGGCGAAGTGCGGAAGCTGCAGCAGGCGCTCGCCCTCGTGGACCCGGTGACGCGCGAGCGTGTCGTCCGCAGGGAGGAGCAGGCCGTCAAGGCGAGCGCTCGGGACGAGGGGCAGCTCGCGTTGCTCTCGGGCCTGATCGAGCAGACCGTGGCGCCCGGTTCCTACGATCTCACCTTTCACCTGCGGGATGCCTGGGGCGAGGGCGAGCAGATCGTCTCGCGCAAGGTCGTGGCGCCGCGCTTCCGCCCCGATTCGCTGGCCCTCAGCGACATCTCCCTCTTCCGGGCGGACGGTTATCCCGATCCGGTCGACCCGTGGGAGCAACTGCTTGGCTTCCCCCATCCCGTGGCCAGCTATCGGAGGGGGATGAAGCTGGCGTTCTACTACGAGGTCTACGGCCTGAGGACGGGCCGCCGCGGCCGAGCGGAGTACATGCTGCGCTATTCCATCGAGGGCGAGGGCCAGGGGAAGCGGGGGATGAGCTCTATCTTCTACGGGAGGTCCGAGGGGAACACGGCCGCCAGCAGCCTCGTGATCGACACGTCGCAGCTCGTGCCGGGGGACTACAAGCTCTCGGTGACCGTGACCGACGAATCCTGCCGCCTCTGGGCCATCATACCGGAGCGCTGCCGGGTCGAGCGCTCGCGCAAGTTCCGGATCGTCGCGGCTTCCGCAGACGAGCTGGGGCAGCGCTAGCTAGGATCGATTGGGGGCAAACAGATAAGCTCAACGACTGGAGCGGCCTCTCACTTCAGTTCGACGCCGTCTCGGACAAGGAGTCCAGGGCGCTCTTGATGCCGGCGAGCAGGTTGCGGCGGGTGACGGGCTTGGAGAGGAAGGCGTCCATGCCCGCCTCGAAGCAGCGTTCGCGCTCGTCGGTGAGGACGCCCGCTGTGAGGGCGAGGATCGGCACATGCCGACCCGTACCCTTTTCGCGCTCCCGGATGGCACGCGTGGCCGCGATGCCATCCAGCTCGGGCATCTGGATGTCCATCAACACGAGATCGATCTCATCGTTGACACGCGCCAGGCCCTCCCGGCCGTCGCTCGCGATCAAGACCTCGTGGTTTTCCTTCTCGAGCAGCTTCGCTACCACCTTCTGGTTGACGGGATTATCCTCGATCAGGAGCACATGCAGTGGACGCGGCAACGATAGGACCGAGCGATCGTCTTCACCCTCGGTGGCGAATGGCGCCGGATCCGCGATCCGGGTCGTGAAGGTGAAGCGAAAGACGCTGCCCTCTCCCTCGTGGCTCTCCGCCTCGAGGCTCCCCCCGAGCAGCTCGACGATCTTCGCGCTGATCGCCAGGCCGAGGCCCGTGCCGCCCGTCTTCCCCGGGCTCGAGTCTTCCGCTCGGTAGAAGGGCTCGAAGATCCGCGTCAGCTGCTCCGGCGCCAGTCCAATACCCGTGTCCCGGACCTTGATCGAGAGGGGAACCTCTTCACCAAGGCGCGGTCCGACGGACACGTGCAGGACCACTTCGCCTTCCGCGGTGAACTTGACGGCGTTGCCGAGGAGGTTGAGGAGCACCTGGCGGAGACGCAAGGGATCGCTCATGATTCGCTCCGGCAGATCGCCCTCGGATTCGAAGCGGAGATTGAGGCCCTTGCCGGCGGCCTGGGGGCGAAGGATGCTCAGGGTCTCCTCCAGGATGGGGAGGAGGTCGAACTCCCTCTCCTCCAGCGCGAGCTTGCCGGATTCGATCTTGGAGAGGTCGAGCACGTGTTCGATCAGCATCAGCAGGGACTCGGCCGATTGGCGGGCCGTGCTTAAGTACTCCCGCTGCTCTTCGTTCTCGGCGAGATCGTAGGCGAGCTCGGTCATGCCGAGCACACCGCAGAAGGGCGTGCGGATCTCGTGGCTCATATGGGCCACGAACTCGCTCTTGGCCTGGCTCGCCGCCTTGGTTCTGGCGACGGCGTCCGCCAGCGCCGCGGACTGCTCGCGGACCTTCCGCTCCGCTTCGCGGCGCTCGGCGACCTCCTTCTCGAGCTTGTCCTGGCTGCGGTCGGCAATGAGCAGAGCGGTGAAGACGGCAAAGAACAGGATCGATATCCCGGTCATCGTCGCCATCTCGAGGCCGCTGAAGGCGATGGCGGGCAAGATGTCCCCCGTCGTGCCCGGATGGGGTACGCGCCACATCAGGAGCGCCTGCAGGATCCTCGCAATAGGCATGATGATCATGCCCGCGAACATGAGCCGGCGCAGCAGGCGCAGGTGACGCATCTTCATGCTGATGTACAGGAGAGCCACGCCGAAGGGCAGGAACGAGATCGTGGCGATGCTGCGGGCAAGCAAGTGGCTGATGATGTTGAGCGCGCTGAATCCGAAGGGTATGCTCGCAATCAGGGTCATCAGGGCGAGGAGCGAGATCAGGACGATCTTGTCTTTGCGCTCGATGAGCAGCAACGGGTTGGTCATGCGGATCACCTCTGGCTGTCGGAGATCGCGAAGATGGAGCCGCTCGACTTTCAGCCGAAGCTACGCCTGGGCTGCGGAATCAACAAGGAGAATCCGTCATCTCGAGATGACGCCACGTATTCTCCACGGCAATGAGGTGAATGGCATTAACCCTCAGCGGGACAGATCCCGCAGGCGCGCGAGCAGGCGCTTCTCGACTTCGTCGACAGTGCCGAGCAGACCGCGCTCCGTCTCGACGACGCCGACCCAGCCGCGGTAGGGGATCTCGCGAAGCAGGAACTTGCTGCCTCTGTGCCGGCGACTCTCCCAGCTTTCCGCCAACGCCTGCCAGAGATCCTCGGCGCTGTACTGCGAGCCCGGCAGGACGAGGAAGAGCCCGTGCCCGTTGCGGTAGTCGGCGTGAACGCAGGGACCGAGTTCGCGGAGGCCCAGGTAGGCGCGGCGCGTGTAGCCCTCCGTGCCCGCGACACGCCCGCGCTCCGGCAGCCAGCCCAGCTCTTCGGGCCAGGAGTCATCGCCAGGGAGGAAGCTGGCTACCTCTCCGAGAAGCGCGTGCGCGGCGGCTTCGTCGAGCTCGCCCGCGAGGGGGGTGAGTCGCACGAAGCTCGCGCCCGCCAGCATCAGCGCCTGGTGGGGGAGCGCCAGCGCGGCCTCGACGCCGACAGGCAGCCGCGCGGCGCCGTCGCCACATTCGGCACGGTAGATGCCGTAGGCGTTCAGGCGCGTGCCCATGTTGTAGATCTCCACTGCGAGTTCCCGCTCGCCCGCGATCAGCTCGCGGTAGAGCAGCCGTTCGAAGCCGTAGGCGAGATACTGGTCCGCGGCGCCGTTGATGAGCTTCCAGAGGGTGTCGGGGATGAAGACCTCGACCTCGCCGAGAGGCGACCAGCCCTCGAAGACGGGAAACTCGGACGCGACCGCCGTGGCGGGCGTCTCTGCCGCGACGGGGGCCGACGCCGCGATGGCGGCGAGCAGGCAGGCCGCCAGACCGAAGGCGGCCGGGAGCCTCTTCACGCCAGACTCAGCAGCGCATGCGCCTGGAGCAGGTTCGCCGGCACCTGCACGCCGTGGGGGCAGGCCGCAAGGCAGGGCGCGTCGCAGGCGGCGCAGCGCGTGACATTGCGGTCGCCGAGCCCGGCATACTTGCCCATGGCGTACTTCTCGCGCCTCTGCCACGCAAAGTAGTAGGAGTAGCGCATGATCGTGCTCACGGGCACCTCGCCGGGGCAGGCAGCCAGGCATTCGCGGCAGCCGTGGCGGCAGTAGCGGTCGCCGATGGCGTAGCGCATCTCCTCCAAGAAGCTCGCGTCGCCGAGGCTGAGCTCCGTGCCCGACAGGCCGATGAAGCGCTGGACGCTGTCGAAGTCGGGCATCGAAACGCAGATCGTGTGCATGTCGGGATTGTTCAGCACCCACTGGATACTCGCGTCGTGCAGTCGCTCCTGGCTGTCGATGCCGTGCTTCTCCGCGAAGGGAGTCATCCTTTTCTGGATCCCCTGCTGCGAGGCGATCCAGAACTTGATCCGCTCGATCGCCACCTCCCGCGCTACGCCCTGCTCGCCCACGCGCTCGATGTAGTCCAGGTAGGGCTGGAAGGGATTCTCCTCGTCCCAGGGCTGGACGTCGAGGTAACCGGGGACAGTCTTCATCGCGGTGGTGCCGATCGAGTGCTCCTTGCACGCCTCGACGACTCGATCCGACTCCTCCGTGTTGAGGAAGTTGCAGGAGAAGAGCATCAGGTCGAAGCGCCCATCCTCGGCCGCCGCGAGCAGCACGGCGTCCATGCTGCTGTTGCCCCTGCCCCGCGGGCCGTGGGAGGAGATGCCGGCGTACTTCAGCCGCCCTTCGGCCTTCAGGCTCTTCACGGCCGCATGGTAGCCCGCGTGGGCGACAAGGGAGATGTCCTGTGCGTCGTGGACGAAGAGGGCGTCCGCGTAATCGGTCTTCATGCGCTCCAGACAGACCGCGAAGCGCTCGCGGATCGAGTCCTCACCTTCCTCGGGCTCGAGAAGCAGCTTGGTCGTGATGAAGATCTTCGCCCGATCCATGTGCGGCATGGCCTCGCCGATGGCGCGCTCGGAGGCGCCGTTGCCGTAGCCCTCCGCGGTGTCGAAGTAGTTTACGCCGCGGTCGTAGGAGAGACGGATGACGTTGCCGTCGCTCACGGGCGCGGCGCCCATGCTGATGTCGGAGACTTCAAAGCCCGTCCTGCCAAGCAGGCGGTGGCGCTGAACGAGGTTCGGCTCCTCCTTCTTTCGGCGGAAGCCCGGGGGATAGATGAGAGCACTGCCCGCGATCGCGGCGCCGCCGGTCTTGAGGAAGCTCCTGCGGGAGAGATTTAAATCGTCGGGGTTCATTATGTCCACGCTCCTTGTCGCCTGGGGGCGGATCGAGCTTAGCGGTGCCGCCGCGCGCGGCTCAAGCCCTTCCATGGAAGGGCTTGAGAGTTTACATGCCGTTTACATCCATCCGTCGGCTCCGCGACGCTACGGGGAGGGCCCGGTCGTGTAGGGTGGCGACCGGTCACGGCGCGTCCTTGCCGGTGTGGGACATGGACTTGGCTCGCCGATCGAGGCCGGCGCGGAAAAGAGTGAACAGCGAAGGCGCATCTGCTATGCTCGTCTTGGTCGTGTGGTGGAGGAGACGAAGATGCGCCCTTCCCTCCTGGCGATGTTCCTCATCCTGGCCGTTCCCGCGGTCGTGGGCGCCACTGTCTATCATCTCGAGCCCAATGGAAGCGGCGTCTTTCCCAGTATCCAGGCCGCCGTGGACGCCTGCGCGAGCGGCGACACGATTCTCCTCGCCGACGGCGTCTACAAGGGCGCCGGCAACCACGACATCCTCATCCGGCGGAAGGTGCTCCATCTGCTCTCGGAGAGCGGCGACCCGAGCCGTTGCGTGATCGATTGCCAGGGCGAGAGCCGCGGCCTCGACTTCCACGACGGACCCGACATACCTTCCTGGCCCGAGATGGCGGTGATCGACGGGATCGGCATCCGCAACACCGGCGGCTGGGCGATCGGCGCCGTCTTCACGCAGCTGCTGATCCGGAACTGCATCATCGAGGACTCGAAGGGCGGGCTGAACCTGAGCTGGTCCAGCTTCGAGCTCACCGGCTGCGTCATCCGGAACAACCGGGCCTGGCGCGGCGGCGGCGTCAAGCTCATCGAGACCGACCTGCTCGCCACCGACTGCGTCTTCTATCGCAACCATGCGGACAGCGACGGCGGCGCGATCTACTCCGGCCCGAAGGGCGACTTCACCCTGGTCCGCTGCACGTTCAGCGAGAACGACGCCGCGTCGGGCGCCGTCATCCATTGCGAGTCCACATCGCAGCAGGAGCTGGACTGCTGCATCGTCAGCTACAGCGAAGAGGGCGCGGCGATCTGGAAGGACGGTCAGGGCACGATCACGCTGGGCTGCTGCAACCTCTTCGGCAACGCGGGCGGCGACTGGACGGGCGCCGTCGCCGAGCAGCGCTACCTGCGGGGCAACTTCTCCGTGGATCCCCAGTTCTGCGGCGTCCTCGGCAGTGGCAACCTGTATCTTCAAAGCGACTCGCCCTGCGCGCCGGCCGCCAACGACTGCGGGCTCGTCGGCGCCCTGCCGGTGGGCTGCCAGGCGACCGCCACCGCCGAGCTCAGCTGGAGCGCCGTGAAGGCCCTCTACTAGCCATGTCTGCCCGAATCCTTGTTACTTTCAGTGCCCTGCTTGTCGCCGCCTCCGCGGGCGGAGTCACGCTCGTCACGGATCTCGAGCAGGACGGAACACTGGAGCGGATCGACGCCGCCCGGGAGGGTGGCGATCTCGTGCTGCGGAGCGAGACGGGCGACGTGATCACGCGTCTTCCCGCCGCATCGCGCGCAGTCTGGGATGATGGTGCTCTGCGCTTCGCCGACGTCGACGGCGACGGCCTGCCCGACCTGCTGGCCGGCGACACGCTGCTGTTCGCGGGCCGCGAGCTGGCGGGCCCGTCTGGGCGCGAGATCCTCGGCTTCACGGAGAAGTGGAACACGGGCGGCGCGCTGCAGAACGTCTGGGACAGCGAGGTCGACGACCTGGACAGCGATGGCGCGCGCGAGATCGTCGGCCAGGCCTACTACTACCCGGGCACGCTCGTGCGCGTCTTCGAAAACGGCGCGGACGATCACTTCGCCCAGGTCTGGGCGAGCCCGCAGCAGAGCACGCCATCGATCGTTGCGCTGGACACCGGCGAGACCGACGGCGACATGCTGCGCGAGGTCATCGCTGGCGAGGCGGGCACGCTCGGCCGCCTCTACCTGTGGGAGAACACGGGCGACGACACCTTCGAGGCGCGGACGCTGGGCTTCCAGGTCGACTGGCAGGTGCGCGAGATCCAGACGGCCGATACGGACGGCGACGGAGCTGTCGAGATCATCGCCGCGGGCAGTTCGTCCACCGACGGCGGCTCGCTGAAGCTCTTCGAGCACAGCGGGGCGATCGGTGACAACGTCTATACGCTCGCGCACGACTACGACACGGTGAGCTACCTCTTCGGCTGCAAGCCCGGCGACGCCGACAACGACGGCAAGGGCGAGGTCCTGCTCGAGGTAGGCGGCTGGCCGGGCTACCCCACCTACATCCGCCGCCTCGAACACAATCCCAGCTCGGGAACCTGGGAACACAAGCTCTTCGAGGCGACGACGACGGGGCTGCCGATCAGCGGCGCCATCGCCGACCTGGACGGCGACGAGGAGAACGAGCTGGTCCTCGGCAGCAACGAGGTGATCTACATCTACGAGTCCTACGCGGACGACACCTTCACGCCCGTGTGGACGAGCCCCTTTGCGATCCCCGGCAACGTGATGGACCTCGCGATCGGCCCGGATAACGAGCACGGCTTTCCGACGGTCGTCGCCTGCTCCTTCGAGGGCCAGGTGGACGTGATCGGCTACGACGGCATAACCTACGCGCGCGAGCTGGCGCCGCCGCTAAGCGTGGGCGATCCCCTGCGCAGCGCGGACTTTGCTTTTGTCGACGGCACTGATCCGCGGCGCGATCTCGTCCTCGCGCGCAGTGGCAGCGACCTGGTCTCGATGTTCGAGGAGCTGGACCTGACGGCCGCGGACTGGGAGCCGGGGGCCGCGAACGCCCTGCGACTCGCGGCGCCGAACCCCTTCCGGCCGGGCGGTGAGATCCGCTTCGCGGCGCCGGCGGGCATGGCGCCGGTTTCGCTGCGCGTCTACGACGTGCGTGGGCGCTTGCTGCGCATCCTCGCCGAGGGAGCCTCGCCCGGCGCAATGGCCGCGGCCCTCTGGAACGGGCAGGGCGCGGACGGAGAGCCCCAGGCCAGCGGCGTCTATCTGCTGCAGCTCCGGGCTGGCAGCGAGACCCTCTCCCGCCGGATCGTCCTCCTGCGCTGAGCTGAAGAACTCTCAACATGGCAATAACTTACAAGGATGGGACGGTCGAGCCCGGGGACATCGTCTCCGTGAATGGGATGGCACATTGACACTGTGCGAATGCACAGTTAAACTATGCAGGCTATGACAGCTGAACACGCAGAGATCACCCTCGATGCCACGCGCCTGCAGCAGGCCATGCACGAGCACGGATTCTCCTCCGCCACGGATTTCGCGCATGCCCTGGGCTTGCACCGCAATACCGTCAGCAAATACCTGGCGGGCAAGGCAAGCCTGCCGAGCGCTCTGGCCAGGATGCTCGCGACGCTCGAACTCTCACCGGCGGAGATCCTGAATCTGCGCCTGCGGCGCAGGCTGGTGCCGGGCTTGGGCGTGTCGAGTCTCGTCGATCAACTGCACACGATCGTTCCAGAGGCCGTATTCGCGCTCTTCGGATCCCGTGCTCGCGGGACAGCGAAACCTTACTCCGACTACGACATCGCCGTGTTCAGTCCGGACGTTCTCGATTTCGCCAGGTTCTCGCGACTGCTCGATCGCGTCAGTGAATGGAATCAGGAGTCCTTGCTGACAGCTCAGCTCGTCGACCTCAGCCGAGCGGAGGCATCCTTCCTTCGCGGTCTGGCGGAGGATCTTGTATTCTTGGCTGGCTCGCATGGGATCTGGTGCGAGCTGCTGCGAAAGGCGGGGATGAAGCTCCATGAATGACGAAAAGCTCGGTCAGGCCTGCGCTCTTCTGGACGCCGCATTGCGCGAGCAGGAGGCCGAGCCTGCAAATCCACTCCGCTTCGCCGCACTGGCAAAAGCTTTCGAGACCACCTTCGAATACGCCTGGAAGCGCTTCAAGCGAGAAGCCGATCGTGCCGGCCTCGAGGTCTACAGTCCGCGCGACGCGCTCAAGGCCGCGGCCCAACTGCGGCTGATCCGTGATCTCGAGACATGGAACCGGTTCCTGAACGCGCGGAATCTGTCGGTCTACGATTATGTGGGCATGGACGACGCGGACTTTCTGGAGCAGATCCGCCATTTTCGCGATGCCGTGGCGAAGCTGCTGTCTTGACGAGCCCGATGGGCGCCATGCCCTCGTGGCCGGGCCCGCCCTTCCCAGGGCACAAGTCTGGATTCTCGTTGCTCCTGCTGATCCTCCCGCGGCCTTCGACACGGCTGCGGATGGATCTTAGCAGCCTGCTCTGCCGGCCCAAGCATCGATCCGCTTCAATATGATAGACATCACCGTCGGCCCGCCGAACGAGCACGGCTATCTAGCTATCGTCTCCTGCTCCTTCGAAGGGCAGGTGGGCGTGATCGGCTATGACGGCGTGACCTACGTACGCGACCTGACGCTGCAAACTTGCTCCCGTCTTTTCGCCACGCGAAGCATCTTCCAGCCATTGCTTGGGCCACGGCCTGCTTTGGGTTGCGCCGCCGGCGCCCACGCGAATCCGCAGCTCGATTCTCCGATCCTCGGCCTCAATGTGCGCTATAATCATGAAAATGATCCTGCTCGACGAAAGGTGTGGCGATGGATGCTCGCATCATAGGGCGCTCCGGTTTTTTCCTGCTGCTGATCCTTGCCGCCAACGCCGGCGCCAACACAGTCGTAGTGCCGACGCAGGTAGCGACGATCCAGGAAGCGATTTCCGTTCTAACCGACGGCGACAGCATCCTCGTCGAGCCTGGCACCTACAGCGGTGAGGGCTTTGTCGAGATCGACTTCACAGGCAAGGCGATCACCGTGACCGGCCTGAAGGGCGCCGAGTTCCCCATCCTCGAGAACGCGGACCCCCGAAGCATCTTCTATATCCGCAACGGCGAGGGGCCGGGCACAGTGCTCCGCGGGATCACGTTCCGCGGCGCCTATGCGTACTACTGGTACGATGCGGCTGTCAGGATCGACGGCGCCTCCCCGACCCTGCAGAACCTCGTGTTCGAAAACTGCTACGGCCCGCTCGGCGGCCATTACAAGGAGGGTGCTGCGCTCTCCATCCACGGCGACGCCTCACCCGTCGTCGAGGATTGTATATTCCGGAACAATAGCGCGGCCTACGGACCGGCCGTGTTCTGTTCGGAGGCAGGCAGCCCCATCTTCACGAACGTGATCTTCGAGGGGAACGAGGGACGGCGGGGCGGCGCCGTGTATTTGTCAGATTGTACGCCCGAGTTCTACAACGCTCGTTTCCTGCGCAATCGCGCAGTCGACGTATGGACGGACGAGATCAACCACTCGGCCGGCTATGGCGGGGCCGTCTATTGTGGCTGGTACGCCGACGCGCTGTTCGAGTACTGCCTCTTCGATGGGAACAAGGCTGAGGCAAGTCTCGTGGATGACGACGTCAACTTTCCCACGTCAGGCGAGGGCGGGGCAGCCTGTGTGGTGAACGCCGCGCCGGAGTTCAACAAGTGCACATTCCACGGCAACCGCGCCGAGGTGGCACTAGAAACCGGCAGCCGGGGCGGCGCACTCCATGGCCGGGACGGAGCCTGGCTCGTGCTGATGCAGACTATCGTCGCTTTCTCATCCGAGGGCGGCGGCATCTACCTCTTTGACGTTTTCAGTGACGCGATGGTCTGGTGCTGCGACGTCTACGGGAACGTGGGTGGCGACTATCTTGGAAGCCTACAGGACCAAACCGGCATCTACAGCAACATCTCGGCCGATCCCCGTTTCTGCGCGCCGTCGGCCGGGGACTTTCACTTAGCCGAGGACTCGCCCTGCCTGCCGGAGAACAACGACTGCGGCCACCTCATGGGGGCCTATGCCATGGGCTGCGATCCGACTGCCGTGGATGCTCCGGCGCCCATCGGCTTCACACTCGCCCAGAACCACCCCAATCCGTTCAACCCAAAGACCGAGATCGCCTTCACCCTGCTGGCTCCCGCGCGGGTGACCCTGGCTATCCACGACCTCGCCGGGCGGCGCGTGGCCGTTTTGCTCGACAGTGCTCTACGCGGACCCGGCCGGCACGCAGTCGCCTGGGACGCCCGCGACGCGGAGGGTGGGCCGCTCGCGTCCGGCGTCTACATCTGCCGCCTGGACGCAAGTGGTCACTCGCGGACGCGAAAGCTGACGCTGCTCAAATAGGGGGATCAGGGCGCAGCTCGCGGTAGACCTCGAGGGTGCGGTCAGCGACGCGGTCCCAGGCGTAGTGCGCGAGCACTTGGGCTCGGTCCCGCTCGCCGCCGGCGGCCGCCCCGGAGGGGTCGGTGAGTAGCTCGCCGAGGCGTTCGCGCCGGCCGGGACCTGCTCATCCTGCTGCGCTGACCTGTGGCCGGGTTCCACCCCGGCTAATTCCCGCGAAAGGGCCGGCGGATGCCGGCCCTTTCGCTTTGAAGTCGAGGGGCGAGCTGCTATCTATTCTCGCGTTGCTGGAAAGGCGGTACCCCGTGCGCGCGCGAATCCTTCCCCTGCTGCTTCTCTCACTGGCCGCCTGCGCCAAGACGCCGGTCTCGCCGACGGGGGATCTCGTCCTCACGCTCGACCTGCAGCCTGCCATCGACGCGGGCATCGTGCCTGACCGGGTGCTTGCCGAGGCGAGGGGCTATCCGGATCACGTGAGCATCGAGCTGAGCATCGATAGCAGCCAGGCCAGCGGCACGCTGGCCGGCCTGTATGCGGGGGACTACGAGCTACGCGTCTTGGTGCACGCCGACATCCCCGCTTACGCGGCCGGCGAGAAATCCGTCACGGTGCGGGAAGGCGACAGCACGACACTGCCGGTGGACTTCGTCGACTGGCAGGACGTCTATCCCGAGTTCCCCCGCAGTGTGCTCTTCATCGGCAACAGCCTCACCGGCGCCAACGGCGGCCTGGCCGCGCACTTCGCGCCCATGGCCGTCGGCGCCTGGCCCTTTCTGGAAACCAGCGCCGACCAGATCGCCTATGGCGGATACTCCCTGGCCGCGCACTGGGACAACGAGCCCTCGGCATCGCGCGAGGCCATAGCGACGGGGGATTACGATTGGGTGGTGCTGCAGGGCAGTCCCTCGGGAATGGTGAACAACCCCGGTGATTACGAGCGCTACGCGGGCTACTTCGCGGCGGCGATCGAGTCGGCTGGCGGCAGGACGGCCCTGCTGGTGCCGCAGTCCTACCAGGGCGAGGACGAGTACATCGAATACCTGCAGGCGACCTGCGCGGCCGCGGCCGAGGACACGGGGGCGCGGATCGTCCCCGCCAGCCAGGCCTGGTACGACTGCCTGGCGACTCACCCCGACATCGAGCTCTTCCGTGACCACGTGCACCCCACCG
This sequence comes from uncultured bacterium, assembly GCA_964627205.1. Classification (GTDB taxonomy): domain Bacteria; phylum Krumholzibacteriota; class Krumholzibacteriia; order JACNKJ01; family JACNKJ01; genus CAZVHI01. The sequence continues at coordinate 54,847 of CAZVHI010000009.1, read as the reverse complement.
AGGCCGGCACCTATCTCTACCTCTGCGTCCTCTACGCCACGCTGCTGCAGGGCCACCCGGGCGAGGCAGGCTACGACATGGACAGTGCGGTGCCACAGGAGGAGCGGGAGCAGATCGAGGACTCGGTCTGGGCAACCGTGCGGGAGCACTTCGGTTGGTAGCGGAATATTCCGGGAACCGGATCCGGCGCCGGCGCGTAGAGAGCCGACCACCATCGAAACCCTTTGAATTGCCGAGATGCCAACGAGAGAGAGAAGGACCCCGGGAGATCCCCGGGGTCCTTTTTCGTTCGGAGGGAGGCACTCCTCGAGAGGTCGAAGCTCTCGGAATCTCCTTAGAGCCGGCGCCGGTTTTGGGTATCATCGTTCGGCGTGAGCGAGAACGGGGAGAGCCTATTGAACGACCGGCGCAAGGCCGAGCCGCCAAGGGAACCGAGTAGCCACTGGACCGAGCAGCCGCTGACGGGGCGCCTGCTCGTCGCGCTATACGCGTTGATCATCCTCGCCTGTCTTCTGTCCTACTCTCAAACGGTGGACAACTTCCTCCTGAACGACGACTTCCAGTGGCTGCGCGCAGCGCGCTACGAGATGACCCCCGGCAACCTGCTCTCCTACCGTGTCGTGGGCTTCTTCCGCCCCCTCGTGAACCTGTCCTTCTTCCTCCAGGAACATTTCCTGCCCGGCAGGCTCCCCCTCCACTACCAGGTCAACCTGCTGCTCCACATTCTCACCGCGCTGCTCGTCCTGCATCTGTTCCTGCGGATCCTCGACCGCTGGGACATCGCCGCCGTGGCCGCACTCCTCTTCGCCCTCACGAGCGTCCATGCCGGGGCTGTCCTGTGGATGAGCGCCCGGACGACTCTGCTCTCGAGCGTGCTGCTCATGGCCGCCATGGTCCTACTCGCGGGCTCCTCGCGGCGGAGCCTCACTGCTCCACTCGCCGTGCTCGCCTACGTCCTTGCGCTCGCGGCAAAGGAGACGGCCGTCATCGGCCTGCCGCTCGTGTTGATCGTGTATCTCTTCCTGCGCGGCGGGCGGAAGGAGCACTCCTTCGGCAAGCCGGCGATCCTCGCCTTCACCGTCGTCACGGCCGGCTACTTCATCCTGCGCAGGATGGTCATCGGCGGATTCGTCCAGGAGCACTGGGGTCCGGGCTGGCACATGCTGCGCAACGTCGGCGGCGGGTTTCTCTACCAGCTCCACCCGTGGTACGTCTTCCGGCTCTTCTGGCCGCGGGGCAACTACATCCCGGAGTCCGAGCACCCCTTCTTCCCCGAGATCCTGGCCGTCGCGGTTCTGATCGTTCTCCTGCTCGCTGTATATCGGTCGAACAGGATGAGGGTGATGCTGCTCGCCCTCGCCTGGGGACTGGCCGGTCTGCTCCCCATGTCCCTCTTCCGGTATCGCTTCTTCTCGACCGAATCGTTCACTCAGAGCCGGTACTACTACCTCTCCTCGGTCGGCACGGTGCTCGTCATCGCGCTGCTGCTGTCCATGCTGTGGCGGGCGCGCTCGAAGAGCCGAACCGCAATCGCCATGGGGCTGCTGCTGCTCATGTGCACCGGCTATACCCTGCGGAATCGGATGCTCGAGCAGAAGTACGATCGCCTCACGGAGAGATACCGGAAAGCGATCAACGCTCTCGTCGACCTGTCCGACAACTACGGGGGCCACTCCGTCATTGCAGTGCAGAGGCCGCCCATTGCCTTCCACTACCTCGAGGCGGGAGTCAGACTCGAGCGACCCCGCCTGCGGATTCTCAATGTGGAAAACGCGGGGGAAGCGCTGGCGCAGGCTCCGTGTCTCCACGTCATGTATCATCGTGTCGGAAGCTTCACGAAGATGTACGTCAAGGAAGTCGAATAGGGGGTATCCACACAGAAGACCCCGGCCGGAGAGCCGGGGTCTTCTGCCGGATCGGGACGCCGTTTACTTCTTCGTCGCCTTGGCGGCCTTCTTGCGAGCCGGCTTCGGCTTGGAAAGGCGGTCCACCTCGGCGCAGGTTTTCTTGACCGCGCTGACCGAGTGGTGGAAGGCCTTCTTCTCCTCGGCCGTGAGCTTGACCTGGATGATCTTCTCCACGCCGCCCTTGCCGAGCACGACCGGCACGCCGACGTAGTAGCCCCTCACGCCGTACTCGCCCTCGAGCAGCGCGCAGGCGGCCATGATCTTCTTCTTGTCGAAGATCACCGCCTCGAGCATCTCGAGCGCGGACCAGGCCGGGCTGACGAAGGCCGAGCCCGAGCCGAGCAGCCCGACCACCTCGCCGCCCGCCTTGCGCGTGCGGGTCTCGATCTTCTCCAGCTTGGCCTTGCCGATGAACTGCTCGATGGGCATGCCGGCGATGCGGCAGGCGCTGCGGATCGGCACCATCGTGTCGCCGTGCCCACCGAGGACCATCGCCTCGACGTTCTCCACCGAGACGCCGGCCTCCTTGGCCAGGAAGTAGCGGTAGCGCGCCGAGTCGAGCACGCCGGCCATGCCGAAGAGCCGGTTGCGCGGCAGCTTCAGCTTCTGCTTCAGCCGGTAGACGATCGCGTCCAGCGGGTTTGCGACGGAGATGATCAGCGCCTTCGGGCAGTACTTCTTGATGCCCGCGGCGACTGCGTCAGTGATCTTCAGGTTGGTGGCCAGCAGCTCCTCGCGGCTGGGAAAGGTGCCGTCCGGCCGTACCGTGCGCGGCACGCCGGCGGTGTTGATGACGTACTCCGAGCCCTTCAGGGCGCTGAAGTCCTTCGATGCCGTGTAGCCCACGTCGCTGCCCAGCACCGGCGATCCCTCGGCGATGTCGAGACACTTGCCCTCCGCGAGCGCGGGTGGCTTGATGTCCACCAGACCGACGTTGCGAGCCAGTCCCCGGGATACGATTTCCGACAGCAGCACGCCACCGATCTGGCCGCCGCCGACGAGTCCGATCTTGCCTACCATCTTTGCACTCCTCGTTGACTGTTTGTCGAAATCTTTGGGGAGCGCCCCGATGAGGGGGTCTGCGAAGGTCCTGAGGGTCCACCCGACACGCCGGCCCCGGAGTCTCCCTGTCGCCCCTGACTTTAATCCCTTGCGCGGCGCGGTTCCATAGTATAGTTGCTTCATGCGCTCGCAGGCCCTCGCAAAGGCCGTCTCCGGCCCGAGCCGCCGGCCCGCGGCGATTCACGTCTTGCCGGGCGGTCCCCCGAGGGCCCCGCTCGGAAGCCAGCAGGAGGTGTCGAGATCGTAAGAGGAAGCATCATGTCGGCAGCGGCCGCAATGGCGGCCCTGGCCCTACTCGCCGGGTCCGTGGACCGGGCGCCCGCCCAGAGCGGCGGCGGGGGCGGCGACTCCCTGCAATACGCGGGAGAGGCCCACCTGTCCAATCTCCGCCAGCTCACCTTCGGCGGCGAGAACGCCGAGGCCTACTGGTCCTGGGCGAACGACCGGATCATCTTCCAGGCCACGCGCCCGCCCCGCGAATGTGACCAGATCTTCACCATGAAGCCCGACGGCAGCGAGCAGAACATGGTCTCGACGGGCAAGGGCAAGACCACCTGCAGCTACTTCATGCAGGGGGACGAGCGCATCCTCTACGCCTCGACCCATCACCACATGGACGACTGCCCGCCGCCCCCCGACTTCCGCAAGGGCTACGTCTGGCCGCTGCACCCCGAGTTCGACGTCTTCACCGCCAAGACCGACGGCAGCGACCTCGAGCAGCTCACCGACGACTGGGGCTACGACGCCGAGGCCATCGTCGGACCGGACGGGCGCATCGTCTACACCTCCCAGCGCGGGGGCGACCTGGACATCTGGGTGATGGACGCCGACGGCGGGAACAAGGTGCAACTCACCGACCGCCTGGGCTACGACGGCGGGCCCTGGTGGAGCGCCGACGGGAGCATGATCGTCTGGCGCGCCTTCTATCCCGAGACCGAAGACGAGATCGCCCACTACGAGCAGCTCATGGCCGACCACGCGATCAGCCCCATGGCCCTCCAGGTCTGGGTGATGGACGCCGACGGCTCGAACAAGCGCCAGGTGACCGACAACGGCGCCGCCAACATCGGCCCCTACTTCTTCCCCGACGGCAAGCGCATCATCTACTGCAGCAACCAGGGGGACCCGAGGGGCCGCAACTTCGACCTGTGGATCATCGGCATCGACGGCAAGAACAACGAGCGCGTCACCTACGGGCCGAGCTTCGAGGGTTTCCCCATGTGGAACGCCGACGGCAGCCAGCTGATCTTCGCCTCGAACCGCCTGAACGCCAAACCCCGCGAGACGAACGTCTTCGTGGCCGATTGGGATGACTAGCTCCACGTGGAAGTAGGGCGGACATGAATAGCATCGTACCGAAGAGCAAGGAAGAGCAGCTCCAGAACATGGCCAACACGGTCTGGACCCTGGAGAAGCTGAACACGGCGGGGCAGCTCCCGCTCACCGAGCGGGTGAACCTGCTGCGGACCCAGTACGAGTTGCAGCGCCTCAAGGAGGAGGAGCTGGACATTCCCGAGCGGGACCGCTCCTTCCTCTACCTGCAGGAAGAGCCGACGGCGGCCGTGCTCCTGGTGCCCGGCGGCCACAGCACCCCCGCCCAGTACTTCCACCTGGGACAGCACCTGTATCGCTCGGGGATGACGGTCTACAGCTCGCTGCTTCCCAACGAGGCGGCCGTGGGGGCGCAGCGCGGGGGCGTGCCCTGGCAGCTGTCGCTTTCCGAGCTGGAGATGCGCTACGAGCTCTTGGCAATGCTCGGCGTGCCCGTGCACGTGGTGGGTTCGAGCTTCGGCAGCATCCTCGCGATCATGCTGGCCGACCAGCACGCGGTCCGCAGCCTCACTCTGCTCTCGCCGCCCCTGAAGCCGCACCTGGGCCTGGGCGAACGCTTCGCCCTCGCCTGGAGCCGGCTCTTCCCGCGCTTCTTCGAGCGGATGATCGCGGCCAGCCCGCACCGCTGGATGGCCGACCGCTACGGTGCCGTGCGCAGGGCCCGGGGGCGCCTGGGCTCCTTGCAGAATCCGCTGCTGGCCATCCACGCCAGCGACAACAGCGAGCTGCCGCCGGGCGGCCTCAAGGTGATCCGGAGAGCGCGGGGGGAGCGGGACACCGAGACGCTGCTCATGGAGCGCGGCGGCCATCTGCTCCTCGCCGGCGAGGAGGGCCATCAAGTTCAGCAGAAGGTCCTGGACTTCATCCAGAAGACGCAGAAGGCGGGGAAGCGTCGGGACTGACGCCGAGATCTTTGCAGAGGTGATACCACTCGCCCGGCCCGAAACCCCGGAGCATGTGGAAGTAGTCCACGCGCAGCGTCTCCAGGATTCTCAGGTACTCCTCGAATCCCACCTCGAGCTTCGCGAGCAGCTCCTCCAAGCCCTTGCGTCCCTCCTCGAGACGCGACACGTAGGTCGCGGCCTTGCCATAGTAGAGCTTGCCGCGGGCGATGGACTCGAGCCGCGTGGGCGTCCAGTGGAAGGCCGACTGCTTGGGGTTGCGCCACCAGGCGTTGCCGAAGATGCCGAGGGTCATCAGGAGGTGGTCGGCGTTCCAGCGGTAGATGTGGTACTTCGCGCGCGTCTGGCCGACCTCGCGAATGCTCTCGTAGAGATCCCCCTCGTAAGGAATCAGGCTTGATTCCTCCACGCCGCCGGTGGGGGAGTCGGCGTAGCGGCAGAGCAGGGCGCCGAGGTACATGTTGACGTCCTCGTCGGGCCGGTGGATGCCCGTCTCCAGCCCCGCGTCCCGCCGGCTGCGCAGCAGCGCCTCGATGACAAAGGCGAATCGCGGTCGCTTCCGCTTGCCCTGGCCACCCTCGATCTCGATGTAGTTCGCGTCCAGATCCATACTCCCCTCCTGCGGATCGCGCAGGCTGCAAGGCCTATGCCACCGACGGGACAGCGCACCGCCGGCAGGATTCCGGGGGGCATCCATCCCGCAACGGGGAGCGTGCGGATTGCGAAACTTCCTCTGCGGCAGCATGGGGAAACATGGGGAACGATGAGCGCCCTCGGGGAGGCACGAGGAACGACGAGAAATGCCAACCCGGAGCAGGTCTTGCCAGGGAATCCTGGGCATCTCTCGCGCAATCCCATGATTTTCCGTCGATTGCGGGCGATGGCCCCTGTGGCATGGGCCTTGCTCATCGGGGTTCGACGGGGAACACTCCACGGGCGAACCCCAGGAGTGAGTCAGCGAGCAAGGGTGGTCTTGGACTCTCGTTGAAGCTTTAGTGGGAAGACGTGCTTTTCCTGCATCGATGGAACCTGCAAACGAAGGATGAAACCGATGTCCGACTGGAAGGAAAGCGAATACTCCAACATCTATGTGGGAACGGAGGAGCAGGTTTCTCCGGTTTTGACCTCCGTGGAGGCCGCTGAGTATTTGAAGATGCACGTGAAGACCGTCTGTCGCCTCGCCAAGGAAGGCAAGATCCCGGCGAAGAAGGTCGGCAGTGAGTGGCGGTTCCTCAAGAGTGTGCTGGACCGCTGGCTCGCGATGGAAGTGAGTTCCTAGAGTTTCGGTTCGGCGAGGGGCCCGCAGGGAGGCGGTCCTTTCGCCGAAACGTTTTTAGGCATAAGCCTATGCATAGGCCGCCCCGCTTGCCGGGGCGGCTTTTTGTTGTCCCCCGGACGGTCCTTGCCTAGAATCCGGCGCGTCCGGCTCCCCTTTCCGGAAATCCCCGCGATGTCCTCACCCTGCCGGAGGCTTTCGTGCGCGTTCCCATCGCTCTCTTTGCAATCTCGACCCTCCTGATCGTTGCGATTTGCGTCACCCCAAGGGCGTCGGAGGCGTCGACCCTGCGTCTTCCCTCGGGCAGCCCCCTCTACGACGACCTGGAGCACTTCCGGGCCCTGGGCTACTGGCGGGGAAGCCTGGAGGCTCGGCCCCTGAGCCGGGTTGAGCTCTGCCGCGCCGCCCACGAGATCGCCGAGCGGAGCGGCGAGCTCTCCGGCGCCGACTTCCGGCGGCTCCGTCGCCTGCTCCGCTACTGCGAGGAGAAGCTCCCCGGCCCGCCGGGTGCCTGGCTGGGCGATGCCATCGCCCGGGAGGCCGCGTCCGCAGGGATCGCCGAGCCGCCAGCGATCTGGGAGCCCGGCCTCGGCCTCCAGTTCTTTGGCGGACCCTCGCCCTTGGACTCACTGGCCGACCTTGACCGGCGTCCCCGGCGGGACGGCCTCTTCTTCCTCGCCCTCGACGCCGAGATCGCGGGCCGCCTGGGCGCCCAGCTCCGCTTCTACGAGGACTACAGCCGGCTGACGCCCCTGCCGGCTGGCGACTGGACGGACAACCTGCCCCCCGACGGGCGCGGCGTCTTCACCGACCCCAGCGCCCGCCTCGACCGCGCGGTCGTCGCCTACGGCCGCAACTGGTGGGAGCTGCGCCTTGGGCGCGAGGACCGCCGCCTGGGACCGGGCCGGCGGGGTAGCCTCCTGCTCAGCGAGAACCCCTTCCCTCTCGACGGCCTCAGCTTTCACTTCCATACGAAGCACGTGTCGGGGACCAGCCTCTTCGCGCAGAGTCAGCGGGGACCCAACCCGCCCAGCTACATGCCGGGCGAGGCCTGGCCGCCGGAGGGCGAGGTCCAGGACGTGCCAGGCGACGCCTACCTGGCCGCGCACCGCTTCGAGTTCCGCCTTCCGGGCCCGGCGACCCTGGGCCTGGTCGAGGCGGTGGCCTACGGCGGGCGCGGGATCGACCTCGCCTACGCCAACCCCGTGGGCTTCCTGGTGGCCATGACCCAGGACATCGTCGACCGCTCCGGCACCGACGACAAGAAGGTCGTGGGGGCTGACCTGCGCCTGGACCTGCCGCCGCTGACCCTCTACGGCGAGTTCCTGCTAGACCGCCTCGTGGTCCTGGACTCGGCCGACGACGGCGAGGAGGCGGGCATCTCCAGCTTCGCGGAGCTGGTCGGACTGCGCTGGGCGAACCCCTTCGGCCTGGCCGGGGCCGACCTCGATCTGGAGTACGCTCACCTCGATCCGCAGGTCTACTTCCACCACGACCACGACATCCGGCGCGCGCTCGTCACCGACGACAGGCTCGGCGAGGGCAGGCTCGTCGGCCACTGGCTGGGCCCCAACGCCGACGGCCTCTACGCCGCCCTGCGCCTCCCGCCTTTACGTGATTGGGGGCGTCTCGAGCTGGAGTTCGAGCAGGCCCGCTGGGGGCTCGTGGACGGACTGCGCGGCGCCGAGCTGGGCTTCTTCGACCTGAAGAAGAAGGACAAGGAGTGGCTCGTGGGCGAGGTGGCCACCGAGCGCTGGCTGGCGCTGAGCTGGGAGCGCCACGGCTGGCGCGGGCCGCTGCCCGGCACCCTGGACTGGCGCCTGAGCCTGGCCCACGTCGCGCGCTCCGGCGCCTGGGAGGGCTCCGGCTGGCAAGCCGAGCTCCGCCTGAACTGGCGCCTGGGCGCGCGGATCAGCTCCTAAGGGTCCTGGTCAGTTATCCACTTGACAATTGATGTATAGTCAGTTAATATCTGATCCATGGTCAGTTAGGAGTGTTAACATGATCTTCCAAGCTCCTGTTCTCAACCCAGAAGAAACTCGGGTGATCGAGAGAATCAGTGAGATCAAGGGAAAACTAAGATACCCCCTGACCGCGCCACCGCGCTGGTACGGGCTTCTCCGAAGAAGCACTCAGGCACGGGCGATTCGTGGCTCCAATGCGATTGAGGGATACAACGTCACGATCGAGGATGCCATCGCGGCGGAGGAGGAACTCGAACCCGTGGAGGCAGAGGCATCGTCTTGGTCTGCGGTCACGGGCTATCGCAGAGCCATGACCTATGTGCTGCGACTTGCGTCGGATCCTCACTTCGCCTACTCCCCGGATCTTCTCCGCAGCCTGCATTACATGATGCTCGAGCACGATCTGTCGAAGAACCCGGGTCAGTGGCGGCCGGGGTACATCGCCATCCGCAACGAAGAATCCGGAGAGATCGTCTACGAAGGGGCCGAGGCGGGTGATGTCCCTGCTCTGATGCGGGAACTCGTGGATGCGCTGAATGCCGATGACATTAATCTTCCGTGGATGATTCAAGCTGCCATGGCTCATCTCAATCTCACCATGATCCATCCGTTCAAGGACGGGAATGGTCGCATGGCGCGCTGTCTCCAGACTCTGGTCCTGGCGCGTGGCGGCACGCTCGCGCCTACGTTTTCAAGCATCGAGGAATACCTGGGGAGGAACACCCCCGAGTACTATGACGTCCTGGCCGAGGTCGGAGGCGGGAGCTGGAATCCGCGTCGGGACGCAAGGCCATGGATCCGATTCTGTCTCACTGCGCATTTCCGACAGGCATCCACGATTGCTCAGCGAATCCGGCAGATGCAGGAAACCTGGAATGCGTTGGAGATCGCGATCGAGAAGGACGGTATGCCCGATCGTACGATACTGGCTCTCGCAGATGCGGCTACTGGTTATCGTGTCAGGAATTCCACCTATCGAAAGGTGGCGGATATCTCGAACAATCTGGCGAGTCGAGATCTCAAGCTCCTGGTCGACAGAGAACTCCTGTCTCCGCAGGGAGAGAAGCGCGGCCGGTACTATGTCGCTTCGGACAAGCTCAAGGCGATCTGCTTGAAGATCGAGAAGCCAAAGCCGGTGGGAGATCCCTTCGATGAGCCGGCACCGTATCTCCCCGGGATGGAACCCGATCCCTGAACCAGGCATCGGGGCACTCCCCGGCTGAAGAGGATCCGCGCGCCAACGCCCTTTCGCGCAGCCCCATTTGTTTGTTATACTTAAGGGTCCCACAGGACCCCAGATGGGGCCCTTGGGCCTTTGAGCCTCCATTCCATGTTCTCAAGAGGAGTCGATATCATGCGTCTGCACAGCCTGCTCGTCGCGCTGGCGGTTCTGGGCATCGCCCTGCCGGCCTTGGCCATCGACATCATCGACGTACACCAGAACGACGCCACCGGCGTGCCCACGATGATGGACGAGGTGGTGACGGTCCGCGGGGTCGTGACCAGCCCCAACTTCACCTACAGCCTCTACAACCTGGAGATCTACCTCCAGGACGCCACGGCCGGCGTGAACGTCTGGGTGAGCGGCGGCGCCGCCAGCTACGTGGCCGAACTCGGCGACAGCATCACGGTGACCGCCCGCGTGGACCAGTACAACGGCCTCACCGAGCTGGGTACCAGCACCGGCGAGACGACGATCACCAACCACGGTCCCGGCTCCGGCCTGCCCGATCCCCTGATCATCACCTGCGCCGAGCTGAACGCCACCTTCCTGGGCGACTACAGCGAGCCCGACGAGGGCCGCCTGATCCGTATCAATGACGTCAGCATCGTCGGTGGCGATCCCTGGCCCATCACGCCCCAGAGCAGCAACTCCTTCATCGACATCAGCGACGGTACCGACACCGCCCTGCTCTTCATCGACAAGGACACCACGGCCAACGGCAGCCCGGACCCCGGCGCGGTCTTCGACGTCATCGGCATCCTGAAGCAGTTCGATAGCAGCTCGCCCTACACGGACGGTTACGAGATCGTCCCGCGCTTCGCCAGCGACGTCCTCACGCACGAGTCCGGCCCGCCCATCGTGGGCCTGCCCGAGGTGATCGCGATCACAGAGAACAGCGCGACGATCTACTTCGAGACGTCCTCCCCCGGCTCGAGCGAGATCGAGTGGGGCGTCGACGACAGCTACGGCAACACCGCCGGCGATCCCCTCGCCGAGGAGACCGAGCACACGGTGGAGATCACCGGCCTCGACCCGAACAGCGTCTACCACTTCCGTGCCAAGAGCAGCGACGGCGAGGGCACGCGCTACGGCCCCGACCAGCTGCTGGCCACCGCCAACGACCAGCCCGGTGAGTTGCACGTCTACATGAGCTTCACCGCGGATCACGACTACGCGGACGAGGGCAACGAGGTCCCGGTGATGATGGGGCTCTCCTCGCTCCTGACCGTTCAGATCAACCAGGCCGATTACTCGGTGGACGCCTGCCTCTACAGCTTCAGCCTGAACAACGTGCGCGACGCCCTGGTCAACGCCCACAACCGCGGCTGCCTGGTGCGCATCATCATCGACGAGAACAACTCGTCGGCCGCCGCGGACTACTGCGCCAGCCACGGCATCCCCTACATCACCAGCGCCTACGGGGGCAACCACGGCGGTGACGGCAGCGACGGCATCATGCACAACAAGTTCGTGACCATCGACGCGCGCGACGCGGATCCCTACAACGACTGGGTCTGGACCGGCAGCGCCAACATGAGCATCTCCGGCAACGACGACGTGAACAACGCGGTCAAGATCCAGGACGCGGGCCTCGCGCAGGCCTACACGCTCGAGTTCAACGAGATGTGGGGCAGCGACACGCAGACCCCCAACTCCACCTACGCGCGCATGGGCCGCAACAAGGTGGACGACACGCCGCACGAGTTCCTGATCAACGGCCTGCGCGTCCAGCAGTACATGAGCCCGAGCGACGGCACCCACGGGAAGATCACCGAGGCCATGGAGACCGCCGACCACTCGGTCTACTTCGCTATCCTGGCCTTCACGAACTACAACCTCTCCGACGCCATGTACGACCACCGCGCCGCCCTCGGCGGCGACCTGGAGATCCGCGGCGTCTTCGACGAGGGCCTGGGCGACTGCTACAACGGCAGCGTCTACTATCAGATGGCCGGCGATCCCTGCTCGCCCTACGCCTGGGACATCCCCGCCGACGTCTGGATCGACACGCCCCTGCCCGGCAACCGCCTGCTCCACCACAAGTACATGATCGTCGACGTGAACTGGGTGGACGACGATCCCCTCGTGGTCACCGGCAGTCACAACTGGAGCTTCAGCGCCGACAGTTCCAACGACGAGAACACGCTGATCATCCATGACCAGAGCGTGGCCAACATGTACCTGCAGGAGTTCGCGGCGCGCTATCACGAGTCCGGCGGCAGCGAGCCGCTTGGCGAGCTGACCGCCGTCGGCGACTGGGTGCCCTCGGGCGACCGCCTGCTCGGCGCAGTGCAGAGCTACCCGAACCCCTTCAACCCGTTCACGAACATCGCCTTCGCGACCGCGGCGGACGCCGACGTCACCGTGAAGATCTTCGACGTCAGCGGCCGCCTGGTGCGCGTCCTCAAGGACGGCGAGCCCATGGGTGGCGGCTACCACCTGCTCGGCTGGGACGGCCTGAGCGACGCGGGCGTCCAGGTTCCCAGCGGCGCCTACATCGCCGGCGTCTGGGCGAGCAACCCGCTCACCGGCCACAACGAGAAGGGCACGAAGAAGCTGCTCGTCGTCCAGTAGGAAACACGCTAGTCTTCGGAAGCGAGAGAATCACCTGCGAGCCCCCCGTCTCGGGGGGCTCTTCCTGCGGGAGCGCCTTGGTCCTCTACCTCGTTCTCCGCGCGGGGCTCTTCCTCGCCCGCTACCTGCCGGAGCGGCTGATCGCCGCGCTCTGCGCGGGGCTCTTCGCCCTCGCCGCGCCCTTCTCGACGCGGCGAAGGATCGTCGTGGCCAACCTGACGCTGATGAATCGCGCCGGCGCGCCGAGCGCACGGCCCGCTGCAGTCTTCGCGAGCTACGGTCGCTACTGGGGAGAGCTGCTTGCCGTTGCTGCACGGCCGGAGAGGCTCCTGCGCCGGCGCCTGCGCGTCGAGGGAGGGAGACACCTGATGGAGGCGAAGTCGCGGGGGCCCGTCTGCGTGCTCTCGGGGCACCTCGGCAACTGGGATCTCCTGGCCGGCTGGCTGGCTCGCGGGCTGCCCGGTTTCACCGTGGCGGCCGAGGAGCTGCGCCCGCGGGCGCTGTTCCGACTCTTCGTGGCGATGCGCGAGAGCGTCGGCTGCGCGGTCCTGCCCGCGGACGGTAAGGGCCTGCGCTTCTTCCGTCTCCTGCGGGCGGGGCGCCCCATCGGACTGATGGCCGACCGGGTCTTCGGCGCGGGTTCGGAAGGGGGCGGGGGGCAGCGCGCGGCGCCCTTCCTGGGAGGCCGGCGACGCTTCCCGTCGGCGGGGATGGACCTGGCGCGGCAGGCCGGGGCGGCGCTGCTGCCCATCTTTCTGCTGCGCGAGCAGGGCGACTATGTTATCAAGATTCATCCGCCTTTTTCCGGGGACGAGGATCCGGTGATCGGGTATGCTCGCGCACTGGAGGAGGAGGTCCGGACCCATCCCGAGCAGTTCTGCCTGCTCTATCCCGTGCACGACGCGGGGGAGGAGGAGGCAGGCCGGGGATGGGCCAAAGGAGCGGCCGGTCCATGAAGATCGGAGTAGTGAGCGAGTTCTACTATCCCCTCTGGGGCGGGGTGAGCGAGCACATCCGCGCCGTCGCGGGCGAGCTGCGCCGGATGGGGCACGAGGTGGTCATCGTAACCGGGCACATGCCGGGCGAGCAGATCGACCTCGGCCCGCGGGTCGTCCGCGTGGGGCGTAGCGTGCCCGTGCGCTACAACAACAGCCTCTCCCGCTTCAGCGTGGGCTGGCGTCTCGGGCAACGGCTCGAGGAGTTGCTCGCGTCGGAGGACTTCGACCTGCTCCACCTGCACAGCCCCCTGCAGCCCACCCTCACGCTGCTGGCGATGAAGAGGGCGCGCTGCCCGGTCGTCGCCACATTTCACAGCTACTACCCCCGCGACGTCCTCTCGGAGCTGTTCCAGGGCCCGCTGTCGCGTCTGCTGGCGAAGGTCGACACGCGCATCGCCGTCAGCCCCGCGGCGCGGCAGGCCGTGGAGGTCCTGTTCCCGGGCGACTACCGCATCGTGCCCAACGGCGTCGACTACGAGCTCTTCTCCGCCGCGGCGGGCGACCGGGGGCATCTGCCCGGATTGGATCCCGACCGGCTTCGCATCCTCTTCGTGGGGGCCATGGTCAAGCGCAAGGGCCTGCCCGAGCTGCTGTGCGCCTTCGAGCGCATCTGCGAGCGCAGGGACGATGTCGAGCTGCTCGTCGTGGGTGACGGCCCCATGCGCGCGCAGATCCAGCGGCGCCTGCCCGCGGGCATCCGCGAGCGGGTCCACTTCCTCGGCTCCGTGGTCCACCGGCCCAAGCTGGCCGAGTACTACGCCGCCGCCGACCTCTTCTGTGCGCCCAGCCTCGGGCGCGAGAGCTTCGGCATGGTCCTGCTCGAGGCCATGGCGGCGGGCCTGCCGGTGATCGGCTACGACATCGAGGGCTACCGCGACGTGGTGGCCCACGGCAAAGACGGCCTGCTGGTCGAGGCGGGCAACACGGTCGCCCTCGCCCAAGCCCTCGACTACATGCTCGCTCACCCCGCCGAGCGCACGCTCTACGGCGAGCGCGGCCGCGAAAAGGCCCGGGATCTGAGCTGGAGCGAGATCGCGCGCAGACTGGACCGGATCTACCATGAGGTCCTGGGGCTGCCCGAGCCGAGCGAGAAGCGGGGCGAGCCGGTCGCAGCCGGCGCCGGCCTCTAGCAGGCGGCCAGGCGCAGGCCGAATGGCGCTTCCTATTTCTCGTTAGTCTCGTCGGGGGCGGGATCGCCCTCCGGCGCGTCGTCCGCATCGCCCGGTGCGTGCATCTTCAGGCAGGCGCTCTCCCAGTGCATGTAACCCAGCTTGCGATAGAAGGACAGGGTCTCGGGGTCCGTGAGCAGGACCACCTGGTAGATGCCGCGGTAGGGGGCGATCAAGCGCCGCATGAGCTCGCCGCCGATGCCCCGACGCTGAAACTCGGGGCGGACGAGGCAATCGCAGACGAAGAGTGTCGTGTGGCGATCGGTGATGCCGCGGGCCAGTCCCACGAGCTCGCCGCTCTTGCGGGCGGTGACGCTGAGGTCGCTGTACTGCCAGGCGCCCTTGAGCATGTCGGAGTAACGGTGCCGGTGGTCGTTCACGGACGCGTAAAGAGACACGAGCTCCTCGATGCCCGCGGAGTCGTCCGCGTTGAAGAGGATCCCGTCGTCCACCGGCGCGGGGCGTTCGCCCACGTGCAGCTTCCAATCCCCTGCCTCCATGACCAGCTGCGGTCCGATCCAGAGGGCCATGCCGATGCCGTCGAGGAAGTACTCCTTCCCGCCCTCCGTCTTGACACGGTAGGCGGCCCGGCTCACGCCCTCCACGCGGAAGCCGAAGCGCCCGAAGAGGCCGAGCGCGCGGGTGTTCCAGGAGAGGGTGCCCAGGTAGATGCGCCAGTAGCCCTGCTCGCGCGCGTGCTCGATCAGCCGCGACATCAGGGCCGTGCCGATGCCCTTGCCCTGCCAGGGGGCGAGGATGTCGATGTGGAAGTGCAGGTTGTGCATGCGGTGGTAGTTGCCGGGCGCAGCGGGGTGCAGGCTGATCGCGCCGACGATCTGCTCGTCCTCGAAGGCCGCCACGTAGTTCTCTGCCCGCTCGAACTCGGTGGGCTCACGGTCGGTGAGGGAGAGGACCGTATCCACCGGCCAGCCGGAGTCCACGGGCAGCGCATGAAGGAACGCGCCCAGCGCGGGGTGCCCGCGGGCGATCATCTCGATGCGCAGCCCGTCTGGCGGTGTCTTCGGGTTCATGGAGTATCCGGTCCTCGTTCTACTGCCAGTCTAGCATGAATACCGGAGTCGGCAGAAGTCGCCGCGGTTCGGAGCGGAACTTGTCAGGTCCGATCCCGGCGATTCCTTCGTAAAGCCCCACAAATGATATAAATCGGCTCCTCAACCCCGATTCTACAGGGGAAAGCGATCGCTTACCGAAATCGAAAAGCTAACGCAGTAAGACGAGCCGGGAAAGTATGCGGAGCGGCACGGTGCCCATCGGGATGATCGGAAAGCTCAGGGAGCGCAGCGCCAGGGAACGAGGACCTGCAGTTCCACGCTGCCCTCGACATGATAGGGCGAGGTGAACTCCGTGGCGCCGCCGATCACGTAGATACGGCCCTCCAGGGTCACCGCCACGGCACCGCTGCGCGCCAGGGGCATGGGCGTCACCGCGTCCCAGAGCTCGGTCGTCAGGCTGAAGACCTCCACGACGTCCGTGGCCCCGACGATACCGAGCGAGCCGCCGAACACGTAGAGCTTGCCGCCGTGCTGGGCCAGCGCCGGCGCGATGCGCGGCGTCGGCAGCGGGGGCTCGCCAGTCCAGAAGTCGTTGAAGGGGATGTAGCGCTCGAAGATCCCGCTGGGGGTGATGCCGTCGCCCGTGCCGCCGAGCGCGAACATGCGGCCGCCGATCTCGGCCTCGTCGTTCCACACGGTCACCGCGTCCAGCCAGGCGCGGCCGGGACTGAGGGGGCTGTTGGGGTTGGTGTCGATCGACCAGCTGCGCGTGTGCGTGTTGTAGATCAGGTTCGACTCGATCATCTCGCCGCCGGTCGTGCCGCCGACGAGCAGCAGCGAGTCGCCGCCCGCGTACTTCTCGCCCACCTCCAGCATCGCGAAGCCGCGCCGCGGCAGGGGCATGGCGTGGATCGTGTCCGCGGGGAAGGTCTCCCAGGCATCGCCGACCGGATCGTAGATCTCCATGTAGGGGAAGATCGTGTCGGCCATGGTGACGCCGCCGGCGACAAAGATGGAGTCGCCGATCGCGACGGCCTGGAGCCCCCAGCGCGGCGTGGGCATGTCCGCGCCGTCGCGCCAGTTGTCACCGACGGGATCGTAGATCTCGACGCGGCCCGTCGCCCCGCGGCCGTGGCGGCCGCCGAAGACGTAGATCTCGCCGCCGAAGACCGCCGCCGCGTGGTCGGCTCGCGGCTGGCTCATGGCCGCTCCATCCGTCCACTCGGGTGCCACGCCGACCGTGACCGCGAAGTCGAGTGCCTCGAGGTGGCCGTCGTTGTCGCTGGCCGAGAAGCGGAAGGGGTAGACGCCCGGCTCGTCGAAGGCGACCTCGGCCTCCAGGGTCACCGAGTCGACGAAGTCCGCGCTGAGGTCGGGGATGCCGTCGCCGTCGAGGTCCCAGAAGGCGCGCAGGCCCGCGTCGTCGGAGGCCGTGCCGCTGAGCAGGATTGTCTCGCCGCAGCCGACCGAATCGCTCACCGTGGCCGCGAGCTGTGGCCGCCCGTCCGTGATGCGCACGGGCGTGTGCGAGCGGAAGAGGCGGTTGCCGACGGTCGTGATCTGCAGGGTGGCCGTGTACTCGCCCGTGCTCGAGTAGGCGTGCCCGATGATCTGCATGTTGCCGTCGAAGACCAGTGTGTCGCCGTCGACGACCAGCGTGTCGCTGTCGCCGAAGTTCGTCCACACGAAGTCGATGATGCCGTCGGAGTTGAAGTCCCAGGAATGCCGCGCCACGTCGCTGCCATCGCCCAGGTAGATGCTGGTGAACAGCAGCGTGTCGCCGATGGTGCCGCGCAGGCTGTCGGGCGCGACGATCTGCGGGCCCAGCAGCTCGAGCTTCTCGGTACAGGAGCCGAAGAGCAGGGCCAGTCCGAGCAGAGCCCAGGCGTGGATGTGCCGACGGGACATGCCGTCTCCTTGAAGGACGGTCGAGGGGGTTCCGGATCGGGGACAGGGGCCAGAGCCTAACGCCTCGGACGCGTCGACTCAAGACCCTTGCCTTGTGCCATCGAAATTGTTGCTGCGGCGCGCGCGGGTCTCGAGCCATTCCGCGGTCGGGACGCAAGGGCGCGCGTGGACAGGCGCCTCGCCGGCAGTCGACCGCCGTTGACAGCTTCGCGCGGCGCCGGCGCGGGCCGCCCCCGCAACTGCGCCCCGGTCAGCGCCTTGCCCGGCCGTCGCGACTGGCTCGCCCTCTGCAATGTCCCGAGCGCAGCCGCGAGGACGGACGTCGCGTCGGGCGCCGGAACGAATCAGGCAACCCTTGGCGCAGGCGGCGGCCGGCGACCCCGTCCGCGGTAGCGAGGCGACAGGCGGGACCGTCTGCGGGCGGTGCCAGGCCGGAGAGGCAACTTGGTCCGGAGCACGCGAAGATCCGGCCGCGACGCCTCGACGCCGTGAGCGGCTGCCTTTATTTTCGGGGCCGGCGGGCGAGGGCCTTCGTGCAGGGGGATTTGGGAGGAGTCGTCCTGCAGGCGTGGGATCGATGTCGGCACGGCCGGCGCTTCAAGCCATCGCGGGCGGGCGGCCGGGACGCAAACGCTGCGGTAGAGGGGATCCGGAGTTTCTCCGGCCGCCGCGCGGGCGGGTCTCGGGCTGCGGAGCGCTGCCGCGAGAGCGGGGATCCGGAGGATGGGCGGCGCCTCCTCGTGGATCCGCCGCGCCGGCACGGTCGCACCCCGCCGGCCCCGGATTCTGGAATTGCTCATGCGATATTTAGTGTAATCATCTACACGGAAGGCCGGAGCTGATTGGGGGTGGCGGGGGGCGCCATCTACTTCAGGGACGGGCACTCGGCTGCGTATCGTGTCACTGCGATCCGGCGCGCGGAGCCTGGCGTTCGCCCGCCTCGCGAAAGAGCGCCTTCAACGCGCTCCAGGACGAGGTCGCATTGACGGGCTGCGACCCGTCGTACTCGTCGGCGCCCACGTCGGGGGCCGTGCCCATGGGCCGCGGGTCGCCGTCGAAATCGTCGGTCACATCGGCCAGTTCGGCCGCCTGGTCGATGGCGTCGGTTGTCGTGGCCAGAAGATGGAGGTCCGCGTCATCGGCGTCGACAAACCAGTCCGTTGTCGCATGGGTGACATTTCCCTGCACGATGCCCTGGGCCCCGTCACGATCGTGGAAGATGTCCAAGTTGCTGAGGTTGTAAGCAAAGGTCCCCGACGTATCCGCAAACCGCGCTTCCATGCACCAGGCGGACATCGGCATGAGCCCGATGACGGTATTGTGAGCCATTAGCCAGCCTGCGGCATGGACCATCTGGATGGCCATATCGTGCTCGAGCTCGGCATAGAAGATGTTGTTGCGCACGATGCCCCCGCTGTGGCTGCCGGGCCCCTGGCCCGAATTGCCGAAGGCGATGCCGCCGGAGCAATCCACCAGCAAGTTGCGTTCGACGATGGTCCCGGACGACGCCGACCAGAACAGGATCGCCGGCACGGGATCCCCCATCGCGCTGCGGATGCGCCGCCACACGTTGTCGCGGACCACCCAGTCGTGCGCATCGTGGGCGCTGATGCCGTTGGTGTATGCATCGGGCGCGCTGTCGCTGTACTCCAGGCAGGAGCAGGCCAGCAGACCGTTCTAGCTGCCATCGCCCCAAGGGTTGACCTTGACGAGCTGATCGCCGATGTCCTGGATGTGCAGGTTGTAGAGGATGGGCCGGTCACGGCCCTGGATGGAAACACCATGATCGCTGGCGTTGCGAATCGTCAGATCGGCTATGGTCGCATCATCGCCTTCGACGAGAATGCCGAAATGTCCCCCCACCATGCCGCCGAAATCGAGGATCACATCGTCGCGATTCCCAGTGGCGCCGCGGATGGCGATGCCGTCGCTGACCACACGGACGTAATCTTGCATGGCATACGTGTTCGCGGATACGAGAATCGTCGTGTTCTCTGCTGCGTTCTCGGCGAGGTTTCGTAATTCGGATTCGTTGTCGACCTGGACGACCGTACCGGTAGGTGGAGGAAGCGGCGGACAGGCAGTGGTGGAGGCGCGCTGGTCGCACGATGATTGCGCTGCAGACTGGTTCGGCGCGGCAAGAAACGCAACGATGACGACGAGGATCGTGATCCGAATCAAGGTACTGGAGAGTTTCTTGGACATGAGAAGTCCCTCCACTTGAGTCGAGTTCTACATTTAGCGTTCCCACCCTTCCATCTGGGTTTCCGTGTTGCAAGCCGCCGCGGATCAGCTTCGCTCGGGGCTGAGGCGCTCGATGAGCTTCTTGCGCAGGGCGGCCACGTCCAGGTCGCGCTCGATCATGCCGGCCTCGCAGAGGCTGATGGTCCGCGTCTCCTCGCTGACCACTACCACGAGCGCGTCCGATTCCTCGGCGATGCCGATGGCCGCGCGGTGCCGCGTGCCGAGCACGCGGCTGAGCGTGGGGTCCTGGGAGAGCGGCAGCACGACGCGAGCCGCCAGGAGCGTGTCCTCGCTGATGATCACCGCGCCGTCGTGCAGCGGCGAGGGCGGCGTGAAGATGGTCTCGAGCAGGTCGGCGGTGACGCGCGCGTTGACCATCACGCCGTTCTCCATGTAGTTGCGCAGGCCCATCTCGCGCTCGATCACGATCAGCGCGCCGAGGCCCGAGCGCGCGAGACCCTCGACTGCGCGGCCGATCTCCTGGATGTAGCCCACGTCCTTCTCGACCTTGAGGAAGAGCCCGACGACGCGGTTGCGGCCGAGCTGTGCCAGCGCGGAGCGCAGCTCGTGCTGGAACAGGATGATGAAGGCGATCAGCCAGACGGTGCGCAGGTTGCTGATGATCCAGTTGATCGTGGCCAGGCCGATCCACTGGGCGAGCACGCCGGCTACGAGGATCACGAGGAAGCCGTTGAGCATGAGCGCGGCGCGGGTGCCGCGCACGAGGACGTAGAGGCGGTAGAAGACGAGCGCGACGACCACGATGTCCAGGATGTTGAGAATGTAGAAGAGCACCTGGTTCACGTCTTGCCGTCCTTCTCGCCGCTCGCCCTAGTCGGCGCCGGCCCTGCGGGAATCCTCCCGCGACTCTTCCCTCGCCAGGGGCAGGTAGGCGGCGAGGAAGCGCCGCGTCGCCGCCACGTCGTGCACTCGCAGGATCTGCGCGCCCGCGTCCGCCGCGCGCGCCGCGGCCGCGAGGCTGCCCTCCAGCCGCCGCTCCGGATCCTCCTCGCCGGTGAGCAGCCCCAGGAAGGACTTCCGGCTCGCGCCCAGGAGCAGCGGCGCGCCGAGGGAGTGGAACTCGGCCAGGCGCCGGATCAGCGCGCTGTTGTCCTCCGGGCGCTTGCCGAAGCCGATGCCCGGGTCGACCACCAGTCGTTCCCGCGCGATTCCCGCTTCTTCCGCCGCCGCGAGCCGCGCCTCGAGCCAGCGGTAGATCTCGTCAACGGGATCCGCGTAGCGCGGATCGTCCTGCATGGTCTCCGGCTCGCCCCGCATGTGCATCAGCACGAGCGCGGCGTCGCCGCCGGCCAGCAGGGGCGCCATGGCCGGGTCGCCGAGGGCGGAGACGTCGTTGACGATCGCCGCGCCCGCCGCCAGCGCTTCGGCGGCCACCTCTGCCTTGCGCGTGTCCACCGACACGGGCACGCCCGCCTGCCGCACGAGCTCGCGGATCACCGGCAGCACCCGCCGCGATTCTTCCTCCGCGGACACGGGTGCCGCGCCCGGCCGCGTCGACTCGCCGCCCACGTCGAGCAGCTCGGCGCCCTGTTCGACCAGACACAGACCTTCCCCGACGGCCTCGCCCGGATCGCGGTAGCGGCCGCCGTCCGAGAAGCTGTCCGGCGTGATGTTGAGGATCCCCATGAGACGCGGCGCGGCTTCGAAACTAAGGCTGCCGCCGGGGAGGGTCAAGGATTTCGGCGGGGAGGCGAGGCGCGCGAGGAGCGCTTTGATGAGGTCCCCGGTGGCCTTTAGCCCGAAAGGCTGCGGAGCGAGCTTGCGCGGCAGCCGGCTCAGCTGCCGGACCGTGCCGATCAGGTGAACGCTGCTGCACTCGGGTCGGCCGAGGATCACCTCGCGGTGGGTGGCGCAGTCGCCGCCGAGGGACAACATCTCCTGCTTGAGGATGTTGGCGGCGGGGGCCTTCAGCCCGTCGATGCGGAGGACGCGCAGGTCGGCCTTGCGCGCCATGAGAGCGGCGCCGGCGGGATCGCTGCCGGCGCGTTCGAAAAGCTGCCGCAGCTCGACGATGTCGCAGCGGATCTCGCGGGGGCCGCCGATCTCGAGTCCGGGCCGCGATGCCATCGCGCCTCAGGCGCCCGTCTCGGGGGCGGGCGGCGGGGGCTCCTCGGCCCGGCGAGCGTCGTCCAGGGCGCGCTCGATACGCTCGGAGGTGCTCAGCACCTCCTCCTCCTTGCGCTTGCGCGTCTCCTCGACGGCATCGCGGTCGAAGGGCGGCAGCTCCTCGCCGCGGAGGACCAGGTCCACCTCGTCGCCGTTGAGGGTCTCCCGCTCGAGCAGCGCCGCGGCGAGCCTGTGCAGCCCGTCGACATTTTCGGCCAGGATCTCGCGGCTGCGCTCGAGGCAGCCGTCCACGAGGCCGCGCACTTCTTCGTCGATGAGCTGGGCCGTGCGCTCGCTGAAGTTCTGCGTATGGCTGATCGAACGGCCGAGGAAGACCATCTCCTCGTTCTCGCCGTAGGCGATGGGGCCGAGCTTCTCGCTCATGCCCCACTGCGTGACCATGCGCCGCGCGAGGTCGGTGACCTGCTTGATGTCGCCCGCGGCGCCGTTGGTGGTGCGGTCGAAGATCAGCTTCTCGGCCGACATGCCGCCGAGGGCCATCGTGATGTTGTCGAGCATGTACTCCTTGTCGCGCAACAGGATGTTGTCGTCCTCGGGCAGGAAGAAGGTCACGCCCTCCGCCCGTCCCCGCGCCACGATCGTTACCTTGTGCAGCATCTCCGCGCGCGGCAGCTTGACGCCCGCGATGGCGTGGCCGGCCTCGTGGTAAGCGATGATCTTGCGCGTCTCGTCCTTGAGCACGCGGCTGCGGCGCTCGGGGCCGAGCATGATCTTGTCCTTCGCGTCGTCGAAGTCGTCCATGTAGACCTTGTCGTGGTTCCGCCGCGCGGCGAGCAGGGCGCCCTCGTTGACGATGTTCGCGAGGTCGGCGCCGCTCAGGCCGGGCGTGCCGCGGGCGAGCACGAGTACCTCCACGTCATCGGCCATGGGCACGTTGCGCATGTGCACCTTGAGGATGCCCTCGCGGCTACGCAGGTCGGGCATGTCGACCACGATCTGGCGGTCGAAGCGGCCGGGGCGCAGCAGCGCCGGGTCGAGCACGTCGGGGCGGTTGGTGGCGGCGAGGATGATCACGCCGTCGCTGGTGTCGAAGCCGTCCATCTCCACGAGGAGCTGGTTCAGGGTCTGCTCGCGCTCGTCGTGGCCGCCGCCGAGGCCCGCGCCGCGGTGGCGTCCCACGGCGTCCAGCTCGTCCACGAAGATGATGCAGGGGGCGTTCTTCTTCCCCTGCTCGAAGAGGTCACGCACGCGGCTCGCGCCGACGCCCACGAACATCTCCACGAAGTCCGAGCCGCTCATGGAGTAGAACGGCACGCGCGCCTCGCCGGCCACGGCCTTCGCGAGCAGGGTCTTGCCCGTGCCGGGCGGGCCCACGAGCAGCGCGCCGCGGGGGATGCGGGCGCCCATGCGCTTGAACTTCTTGGGGTCGGAGAGGAACTCGACGATCTCGTTCAGCTCGACCTTGGCCTCCTCCGCGCCGGCCACGTCCTCGAAGGTCACGCGCGGCTTGTCGCCGCCCACGAGCTTCGCCCGGCTCTTGCCGAAGCTGAAGGCGCGGTTGCTGCCGCCCTGCATCTGGCGAATGAAGAAGAACCAGAGCAGGACCAGGAGCAGGATGGGCGCCCAGTAGGCCAGCGTGCCCCACCAGTTGAAGCGCGGCTCGTCGGTGTCGATCTGGATGGGGTGTTCGTCGGTGGAGCGGGCGCGGATCGTTTCGGGCAGGTCGTTGAGCGGATAGGGGAGGAAGAGGTAGAAGTTCTCGACCTCGACGGCCTCTTCGCGGGCGGTGGTGATGCTGATCGCGCGGCGGAACTTGCCGTTGATACGCTGGCCGTCGAAACTGACCTCGCTGAGGTTGTCGCGCTCGAGCTGTTCCATGAACTTGGAGTAGCTGATCTTCTCGGGCCGCGGCTTGCCGTAGTTGATGAGCTGGATGGCGATGAACAGCAGGATGACCATGAGGAACCAGAAGCTCATGGTCCTCATCGAACGTGGCACCTGCGGACCCTGGCCACTACCTCGTTTGGGGTTGGGGCGGCCGTTGCCGTTGTTTGCCATGCCATTCCTTTCCGAGGGCCGGCGCCCTCGCCTTGCCGGTGCTCGGGGACCCTAGGTCGTGCTCGGATCGATGACGGCCAGGTAGGGGAGGTTCCGGTACAACTGATTGTAGTCCAGACCGTAGCCGACGACGAACTCGTTCTCGATCTCGAAGCCCACCATCTCGATGGAAACCTCCACCTCCCGCGCGGCGCGCTTGTCGAGGAGGGAGCAGACGATGAGGCTGGCCGGGTTGCGCAGCTCCAGGTGGTCGCGGATGTAGGCCAGCGTCAGGCCCGTGTCCACGATGTCCTCCACGAGCACGACGTCCCGCCCCTCGATGTCCTGCTTGAGATCCTGGACGATCTGTACCGTGCCGCTCGTGCTGCTGCCCTCGTAGCTGCGCACCATCATGAACTCCACCTCGTGGGGGATGCTCAGCGCGCGGGTCAGGTCGGACAGGAAGATGAAACCGCCCTTGAGCAGCGTGACGAGAACCGGCTGCCGTCCGCGATAGCGTTCGGCCAGCTCGGCCCCCATCTCCTCCACGCGGCACTGGATCTCTTCCTCGGTGAGCAGCACGCGCGCCACCTGGTATTCGTCGTGCTCGGAGCGGGCTTTCGCCGTCGGCATGGCGCCTCCTGATTGGGGTCCCTCGGGGAGCTGACAGCTTGATATTAGGAAGAAGAGCGCTCCAGGTCCAGACAAAGGCCGCAAGTCGTTTCGTCGCTGAGAGGTGCCTGATCCCCGCGGGCCATGCCCGGCACCCAGAGCACGCGCTCCTCGGCGTCCAGGATCAAGGGCACCCGCTCCCGGAAGGGCCGCGGGAGCTTCCGGTCGATGAAGAGGTCCGACAGCTTGCGGGAGCCGGGCCCCCCCAGCAGCTGGACGCGCTGCCCCTCCTGGGGATTCGCGATGCGGAGCGGCAGGGCCAGGCGGTCGCGGTCGAAGCGGGCCGAGAGCTCGCCGTCGGGGTGCGCCAGCGGCGCGTCGCGGCGCTCGATGCGCAGGACCCAGCCCCCGTCCAGGAAGAGCTCCCCGGCCTCGGGCAGGGGGAGCCCCGCGGCGGGCAGCCGGGCCTGGGGCAGGCCGGGCGGGGCATCGGGCGCCTCGCCGCGCCTCTCCAGGAAGAGCGCGACATCCGAGAAGCGCGCCCGGAGGCCGCCGGGCAGGTCGAGGCTCTTGCCGGTGGCCTCCCCCTCGTTCAGGGCGAGCACGCTCGACACCGCCTCGTCGCTGGCCTCCCCGAGACGGCCCAGCTCGCCGGCCAGAAACCAGGCAGCCAGCACGTCCGGCAGCTCGCGGAGCCTGGTCCGGTCCAGGGCCGGCTGCTCGCCCATGACGTCGAGGACGGGGTAGCCGTGCCGTGCCAGCTCTTCGTCCAGGAAATGGCCCAGCCCGCCGGCCTGCCGCACCAGGCGTGTCGCGGCGGGGACGGCGTCCAGGCCGAACTCCTCCTGGAGCATCGGCAGGAGGCGGTGGCGGATGCGGTTGCGGCGCAGATCGAGGTTACGGTTGCTGGGATCCTCCAGCCAGGGGATGCCGTGCTCGCGCAGGTGGGCCTGCAGCTCGCCGCGCCGGAACTCGAGCAGGGGGCGCAGCAGGGTGACGGGGCTGCCGGGCGCCAGAGGGCGACGGGCGGGCATGGGCGCCAGGCCGCGCAGGCCCGTGCCGCGGAGGAGCCAGAGCCAGAGCGTCTCGGCCACGTCGTCGGCCGTGTGGCCGGTCAGGACCCAGGGGCAGAGCCGCTCGCGGGCGATGCGATCCAGGGCCTCGTAGCGCAGGCGGCGGGCCGTGGCCTCGAGGTTGCCGCCCTCGTCGGCGAGGGTCTCGGACACGGGCAGGGGCTCGCCGTGGAAGGGCAGGCCCAGGCGCTCGGCCATCTCCGCGAGGAGTGTGGCTTCATCCGCTGAATCCTCGCGCAAGCCATGATCAAGATGGACGATGGCCGGACGCCACCCCTCCAGCGGCGCGGCGGCCACGGTCAGAGCGGCCAGCGCGGTGCTGTCGCTGCCGCCGGAGCAGGCGACGAGGATCTCGTCGTTCGCGGCCGGCGCGGGCTCGCGGCGCAGGGCCGCGAGGAAGCGCGATTCCAGGGGGTTTCTCAGGGCTCACCTCGCACGTGGGATGCTCGTGGCTCCACTGTAGGACGCTCGGGCGCCCGCCGCAAGCCGCGGGGATCTTTGACGGGCGGAGTCGCCACGCGTGTACTGGGTTCGTACCGAGCGCTCAGGCGCGCCAGCCGACGGCGGCCGCGAAGCGCCCGGCGGCGGAGCCCTCGAGGCGGTGGCTGGGGTAGAGGTCGTTGCGGCAGAGGGTGCAGACGCCGGCCACGTGGATGTTCCGCTCGGGGACGCCCAGGCGGTGGAGCTGGTCGGCGTTGGCGCGCCAGAGGTCGAAGAAGAGGCGGCTCTCCCGCAGGGCGAAGAACTCGCCGGCGTGGGGGCCGATGCCCGCCAGGGCCGCCTCGCGGACCTCCTCGCCCACCTCGTAGCAGCAGGGCCCCGCCGAGGGCGCGATGGCCGCCAGGAGCTCGTCGGGACGCAGGTTCGATGCGGCGAGCAGGGCCTGGACCATGTGGACGGCGACCTGGAGCACCGTGCCCCGCCAGGAAGCGTGGGCGATCCCGGCCGCGCGTGAGGCGGTGTCGGGGTCGATGGCCGCGCGAGCGTCTGCAGCGCGTGTTTCCTCGCGCGCGGCCGGCCGCGCGCCGCCGGCACCTGTCGCGGAATGCAGCGGTCCTGCGGCGAGGACCAGCGGGCAGTCGGCGCTGCGGCCGAGCAGGGCCAGGCCGGGGCGGGTCGTGACGAGGGCGTCGGCCTCGCCCTGCAGGCCGCCGCTTTCCACGGTGCACACGGTGTTCCCGTGCACCTGGCGCATCCAGGCCGCCTCGCCGAGCCCGATCGACGCCGCCAGCTCGCCCGCGGCCGCGGCGTGCGCCGGCGCGCCCACGGGGGCGGAGAAGTCCGGTCCGCCCCGCTCGCTCACGCCGTGGGCGAGGCCGGGCACGGAGCCGAGCGCCGGAAAGAAGCCCGGCGCGCGATCCCGTCCCGTGTCGAAGCCGTCACGCGCTCGTGTCATGTTTGCCTCTCGGTATGGCTCCGCGCCAGTCTATCGCAGCGACGCGCCGCGGGCCAGGCAGAGCTGCCGCCGCGGAGCTTCGTGTTCCTGCAAGTTTCCCTTGCTCGGGTCCGGGTGAAACGGCATCCTCGCAGGATGAAGATCTACACGCGAGGCGGCGATGAGGGGGAGACCGGCCTCATCGGCGGAGACCGGGTGGGTAAGGACGACCCGCGCCTGGCCGCCTACGGCGCCGTCGACGAACTGAACGCGCAGCTCGGACTGGCCCGCGCCCTGGACGAGTCCGGCGAGCTGGCGCCGGCACTGGTCACGATCCAGGAGACGCTCTTCGTCATCGGCTCTCAGCTCGCGGCGCCACGGCCCGAGGAGGCGGGCATCCCGCCCTTCGAGCCGGAAGCCACGGGAGAGCTGGAGGGATGGATCGACGAGATGGAGGGCGAGCTGCCGCCGCTGACGAGCTTCATCCTGCCCGGCGGTTCGCCCCAGGGCGCAGCCTTGCAGCTCGCCCGCACGGTGTGCCGCCGCGCGGAGCGCGAGGTGGTCGCGCTTTCGCGCAGCGCCGAGATCGCCGCGGGGATCCTCGTCTACCTGAACCGGCTCTCGGATTTCCTCTTCGTGGCCGCCCGCCTGGCCAATCGCCGGGCGGGGGCGGTCGAACGGCCCTGGACTCCCCGGGCCGAGAAGCAGCCCTGAATTCCATGGCCGCCGTGCGGCCCATCCGCAGGAGGGAAGAAAGCATGATGCCTCGCTTCTTTCGAATCAGCGCCCTGGCGTTGCTCGGCCTGATCCTGGTCCTGGGCGGCTGTTCCAAGACCCAGGTGACCCGCGTCGACACCGACACCACGGTCGACCTGTCCGGCCACTGGAACGACACGGACAGCCGCCTGGTCTCCGAGGCCATGATCACCGACTGCCTCGGCTCGCCGTGGCTGAACCGCCACGCCATGGCCAAGGGCGCGAACCCCGTGGTCATCGTGGGGGCCATCCGGAACAAGACCACCGAGCACGTCGCCACCGACATCTTCGTGAAGGATCTGGAGCGCGCGTGCATCGTGAGCGGCATGGTGGACGTGGTGGCGTCGGCCGAGGA
This sequence comes from uncultured bacterium, assembly GCA_964627205.1. Taxonomy (GTDB): domain Bacteria; phylum Krumholzibacteriota; class Krumholzibacteriia; order JACNKJ01; family JACNKJ01; genus CAZVHI01. The sequence goes on along the minus strand of CAZVHI010000009.1, from coordinate 26,977 downwards.
GCGCGAGGGCATGCGGGACGAGCGCCTGGACCAGCGCGTCAACGCCTCGCCGGAGACCATCAAGGACATGGGCCGTGAGCTGGGCGCCGACTACATGCTCATCGGCACGATCAACACGCAGGGCGACCAGAGCGGCAACACGAAGGTCTTCTTCTTCTCGACCGACCTGGAGCTGATCGAGATCGAGACGAACAAGAAGGTCTGGATCGGCAACCACAAGATCAAGAAGGTCCGCCAGCAGGGTCGCTTCAAGGGCTAGGGGCAGCGGATCGCCATGCGACGAGATTCCCGCTGCCGGGGCACATGTCCGCCACGGCGGCCGCGCGTCAAGCTCGCCGGCTTGGCGCGGCGCGCGCTGCGCCGGGGGCTGCCGGTCCTCGTCCTGCTGCTCGTGGCCTGCACCCCCTACTCCAGCAAGGTCGCCAAGCTCCGCGGCGACCTGGCCGCGGGCAGACCCGGGGACGCGCTCGTCCGCCTCGACGAGCTGAGCGGCGGCAAGAACGGTCTGCCCTATCTCATGGAGAAGGGCCTGCTCCAGTACCTCGCCGGCGACCTGGACGCCTGCCAGGAGAGCTTCGCGGCCGCGCAGGCGACCGTCGAGGACCTCTACACGAAGAGCCTCTCCCGCGAGGCGGCCACGCTCATCTTCAACGACACGGCCCAGGCCTACCAGGGCGAGATCTTCGAGCGCGTGTGGATCCACTATTACCGCGCCCTGGCCTTCCTCGCGGCGGGGGAGACCGCGTCGGCGGCGGTCGAGGGGCGGGCGGTCACCTTCGACCTGCAGCGCTTCAGCGACAGCGGCCCCGACGAGGCGAAGTACCGCAACGATCCCTTCCTGCAGTACTTCGCCGGCCTGCTCTACGAGGCGGACGGCGAGCTGAACGACGCGTGGATCAACTATCGCGAGGCCGAACGCCTCTACGAGGCCTCGGAGACCTACGGCGTCTCCGCCCCCGACGCGCTCCTGTCCGACCTGGTCGGCGCGGGCGAGCGCATGGGCTTCGAGGACCTGCTGGCGCCTTACCGCGAGAAGTACCCGGACGCCGAGGCGATGCGCCTGGCCGAAGGCGAGGGCGAGCTGGTGCTGCTGGTCTCCACGGGGCTCGTACCGCCGAAGGTCTCCAATCGCATGGATTTCCCGATCTTCAAGGACCGTGACGGCGACCGCGGCAACACCTGGCTCTACGCCAGCAATGCCTACGATGACTGGCGTTTCCGTGCGGCCGACCTCGAGGTCGACTACATCCTGAGCATCGCCCTGCCCGCGGTGGAGGGCAACCCGCCGCCGCTCCGCGCGCCGCGCTGGGAGGCCGGCGGCCGCAGGGGAAGGCTCGAGCTCGGCGCGGATCTCGGCGCGCTGAACAAGCAGTGCCTGGAGGACCGCTACGGCGGTGTGGTCGTCCGCACCGTGGCGCGGGCATTGATCAAGTACTGGGGCAAGGAGAAGATCGAGGAGAAAAAGGGCGAGATGGCGGGCTTACTCGTCAATATACTGGGTTCGGCCACCGAGGTGGCCGACACGCGCGGCTGGACGACCCTGCCAGCGCACGTCCACGTGGCCCGTGTCGCACTACCGGCAGGGGAGCAGACCGTCAGCGTGCACGCCGGCGGTGCGCAGGCGAGCGGACGGGTCGAGATCCGTCCCGGCCGTCTCGCTTTCCTGGCCATGCGAATCTATTGACTCTTGCCGCGCCGCGCCGGCTTTGGCGCCGGCGATCCCGGCCGACTCACGCGAGCGAGGAGAGACAGATGGCAGAGTTTCACGAAGACGTGCTCGTGCTGGACGCGGAGAAGCATTCCGCGGAGCTGGCCGAGGTGATCGAGCGGCAGATCGTCCAGCGCCTGACGCGGCAGGGCGCGGTGGTGGGGGTCAGCGGCGGCATCGATAGCTCCACCGTCGTGGCCCTTTGTTGCAGGGCTCTGGGCCCGGAGCGTGTGGTCGGCATCGCGATGCCGGAGCACGACTCCAGCCCCGACAGCCTCGAGCTGGCCAAGGAGCTGTCGGAGAGGTTCGGCTTCCGGCTCGAGGTGGAAGACCTCACCCCGCCGCTGCGGGGCCTGGGCTGCTACCCGCGGCGGGACGAGGCCGTGACGCGGATGTTTCCCGACTACACGCCCGACTGCAAGTTCAACATCGTGCTGCCCTCCGACCTGCTGGAGCGCGATCGCCTGAACATCTTCCGCATCAACATGGAGTACCCCGACGGCCGGCAGGAGACCAAGCGCATCCCGCCGAAGGAATATCTGCAGATCGTGGCGGCCAGCAACATGAAGCAGCGCAGCCGCATGCTCATGCTCTACTACCACGCCGAACTGCACAACTACGCGGTGATCGGCACGGGCAACCGCAACGAGCACGACCAGGGCTTCTTCGTGAAGTGGGGCGACGGTGGCGCGGACCTCAAGCCCATCGCCCACCTCTACAAGACGCAGGTCTTCCAGCTCGCGGCGCACCTGGGCGTGCCGGAGAGCATCCAGGAGCGCACCCCCACGACCGACACCTATTCGGCCGAGACGACCCAGGAGGACTTTTATTTCAGCCTGCCCTTTCCTATCATGGACAAGCTGCACTGGGCCCAGCAGAACGGCTGTGATCCCGAGCAGGTAGCGGGCGTGATGGGCCTGTCGTCCGAGCAGGTACAGCGCGTCTGGACGGACTTCGACCGCAAGCTCTCGACCACCGAGTACCTGCGCCTCATGCCCCTGCACTGGGACGAGTAGGGCGGCCACGGGGGAGACAGGCGGGCGTAAAGCAGACGGACCGGCAGGACCGGTCCACGGAAGGAGGGCGCCATGAGCGCAGGCAAGAATATCATCCTGGTCACCGATCCTCTGGGCGAGGAGGGCATGGCCCTGCTGCACGAGGCCGGCTTCGAGATCGCGGAGGGCGAGGGGGGCGACCCCGCAAGCTACGCGGGTCCCCTGGCCGAGGCGAGCGCGTGGATCGTGCGCAGCGGCACGCAGGTGACGGCGGATCTCGTAGCGAAGGGTTCGAATCTGAAAGTGGTGGGCCGGGCCGGGACGGGCCTGGACAACATCGACCAGGCCGCCTGCGGCGAGCACGGCGTCAAGGTGCTCAACACCCCCGGCGCCAACACCCTGGCGGCCGGCGAGCTGACGGTCGCGCTCATGCTGACCCTCGCGCGGCGCGTGCAGGAGGCTGGCGAGTCGCTACGCAAGGGCGAGTGGAAGCGCGCGAAGCTGGCGGGAACGGAGCTGGGCGGCAAGACGCTCGGCCTCGTGGGCTTCGGCCGCATCGGCCGGGTCGTCGCGACGCGGGCGAAGGCCTTCGACATGAAGGTGATCGCCTACGATCCCTTCCTCGGCGCGGACGACATCGAGGCGGGCGGCGCTGAGCCGGCCGAGCTGGACGAGCTGATCGCCGGCGCGGACTACCTCTCGCTCCACCTGCCGGTGAACGACGAGACGCGCGGCATGATCGGCGCCGCGCAGCTCGCATCGATGAAGCCCGGCGCGCGGCTGGTCAACGTGGCCCGCGGCGGGCTCGTCGACGAGGCGGCATTGGCCAAGTCGATCGCGGAAGGCCACCTGGCCGGCGCGGCCATCGACGTCTGGGACGGCGAGCCGCCCGCGGCGGACAACCCGCTGCTGGGGATGCCGCAGGTGGTCGTCACGCCGCATCTGGGGGCGTCCACGGCCGAGGCCAAGAAGCGCGTGGGCCTGGAGATCTGCACGCTGATCCGCGACTTCCTGCAGGCGCAGTAGCGCGGGGCGCGCGGGCAACAAGTCAAACGGAATCGTTTCGCCGCTAGGACATCTCCCGTAGGCGGCGCTCGAAATCGCGGAACAGTTCTTCCTTCCGCTCTCTTCCGCACCATGAGCGGATCGACTCCAGGTCGATCCGCTTCTCTTGTGCTTTCGCCACGGCGAGAGCCTGCTCCAGACAGCCCAGGTCCTTCCAGAAGAGGTAGTGAGCCAGGCGGTCCCGACAGGAGTCGGTTGGTGTCAGGATGTGCAGGCGGTTGTTCTCTTCACGGATCGTGTCCCACTTCCGTATCAGGTCTTCCCCGATCATCAGCGGTGGTGGAGGGAAGTCAAGAGTCAGGGGATTGCGATCGTGAACGTAGTAGTTCGCCCGCCGCGTGTATCCCAGTGACACGAGAGCCTCGTCGGATGGAGCAGCATCTGCGTGAAGCTCGATGACGAAGTCGAGGTCGCTGGACTGATATGCATGGGGTGCGTAGATCGTGGCCGCGCTGCCACCCGTCAATACAGCGATGACACCGATCTCGTCCAGCGCCGTGCAGATCGCGAAGGCCACTTCACGAAGATCGCTTTCGGTCCGGATCGTCATAGGGGCTTGTTTGTTCGTCGGGGTCGGCTCCTTCGCCGTGCTGCGGCGTCCTGCATGCTGGGCTCGCCCTCGGCCAATCTCAGAAGCAGAGCTTTGAGCTGGTGATACGCATAGAAACGAGGGTTCAGGGTGACTCTCCTAACTCGACCCATGAGACGCGACACGGTGATTCCGTCCCCGTCCAGAGAATCGATGATTCTCTGGACGGAAAAAGGGCGGACCTGGAGCAGATGAGCGAGCTCGCTTGGATAGCTCTCCTCTAGCAGGGCCAGGAGGATGAGCAGTTCCGTTCGTGCCCGATTACCGAATAGCTTCTGCTTTCTTTGGATCTCCACGTCGGTAAGCATAGCACATTTTCTTGGCGATGCAACCAATATTATTGGCAATACTGCCAATAATATTGGCAAATCAAAGAGATCCGGCAGGCGGGGAAGTCCAGGCGGTGTATTGTTCTGAATCTGCGGAGAGGAATGAGGGATGGGCACAGCCTATGAATTCGTGTGCAAGGGGTGCGACTACACCGCCACGGTCTGCGGCGGACGCGGCGTGGGGATGGAAGCCGTGCTGCGGACCATGATCTGCAGCCACTGTGAGGAGCTCGTCGATGTTCTGATCGGCTTCTTCGGTCGGGACGGCCCCAGCGGCGATCCGGAACATGACAAGAACCTGGATCGCTGTCCGGAATGCAACGGGCAAGAACTGAAGCGCTGGCCAGCATCCCGTCCCTGCCCTCGCTGCGGCGGGAAGATGAGCGAGGGCGACGAGATCATCTGCTGGGACTAGCGGAGTGCTGATTGGAATCCCATCACGCGCGAGGAGAACTCATGTTCGAGAGCATCGGCGCGGTGGCGGCGTACGTCACGGACAAGGAGAGGGCGAAGGACTTTTACATGGACGTCCTCGGCTTCGAGCTCATCGCTGACCTCGGGCCCACCCTCTGCTTCCTCAAGTCGAAGAGCGGCCGGATCGACGTCTACCTCGAAGGCGGCATGAAACCGGGCGGCGCCGACCGCGAGACCAGCCGCCTCGGCTTCTTCCTCCATTCCGAGGTGCCGGCGGCGGAAACCCTCGAGCGGCTGCGGCGGGCCGGCGTGCGGCTGCTCCAGGAGGAGCCGGAGCCGGTGTCCGACGACACGGCCTGCTTCCAGCTCCTCGATCCCGACGGGAACGTCATCTCCGTCTGCGGCGCACGCTAGGGCCCCGCGCGAGGGCCGCCCACTCGCCTTCCTGCACATGTCATTGCGGTAAATGATGATATGCATTGGGCTTACGAGTCGCCACGTGGCGACTCACACGCCCGACCGGGCAAAGAAAGCCCCGGCGGTCGCAAGCGCGACCGCCGGGGTGGGCGAACCGGAGTCTGAAGGATCGCCTACTGCATACTGCGTTCTGCGCGGCTAGCGCGGCCGAGCGTCTAGCGCATTCGAGCCGCTAGCGCTGGGTCGAGCCCCGGATGATGTGGCCGACGTCATCGCCACCGGCCTGCTCGTTGTAGACCGAGGACGTGAACGACGTCTCGTAGCGTTTGTTCGGTCCGGCCGATAGCACCATCACGTTGTGACGGTCGTAGTTCTCCGAGCCGGTGCCAGCGATGGACTCCTCGGCCCAGACAATGTTCACGACGAATGGGTTGCCCCAGGGATCCAGCGGGACCTGGTCCAGGTAGGGGCCATTCCAGCCCGGCTGCGTATGCGGGCTGCGGCTCACCACCGTGAGCGGATCCCGCGACGCGGTCCGGTTGCGGATGAGATAGTCGGTCATGGTCTCGGTGTTGCCGGAACCGCTCCAGCCCCAGGAGCCCTGCACCGTGCCAACGCCCGAGGGGATGCCGCTGTTGCTGCCGCCCAGCTCGGCGTTGCCGACCAGGCGGTTGATGTCCCGGTAGACGTCGGTGTCGTTGTTGTAGGGCCAGTCCCCGACATCCTTGTAGTAGGACAGGATTGCGTCGCCGATGGCCTGTGCGTCGCTCTGCGCGCGCGTCACCTTGCCCGACTTGATGTTCTGCACCAGCGGCGGCGCGATGGCCACCGCCATGATCGCCACCAGCGCGACGGCGATGATCACTTCGATCAGCGTGAAACCTTCACTGCGGAACTTGGACATGGAAGATCCTCCGGTTCGGGTTACTGCTCCACGCGGCCTTGTCTCCGTGAAGCAGTCCTGGTTCGCACCCTCGCGAGGGCGCGAGAGCCGCCGCGGGGGTGCATCGGTGCTAATTTGCAATCCCCGTTCCAGATCGGATCGAACCGGCAAGCGGGAGGAACTCCGAGGAATCATGAGGAATCATGGGGAAGGGAATCCGCATTCATGCGACAGCTCCCGACCCTACCGGCCAGAAACCAGTCAGCCCTGGCCAGGAAACGGATCCCAAGGGCCCGATGGCGGCGGAATGTAGGCCGAGCGGCGCGCCAACCGGATTCCCGGCGAGGGGCGGCCAGGCCGTTTGTGCCGACAGCCGGAACCCTTGTTCCCCGCGCTCCAGTGCCCGACGCGGCGCGGCGGCGGCGCCCGAACTACAGCGCTGCTTTCTTGTGGAACGAGCCCCCGCTCGCCTCTTATACTGCGCGGTCTGGCCGCGCCGCCATGAGACAAGGAGATGATTGATGAAGGACTTCCTCGTCGACGACGCCTTTGCCGGCCGGTCCGCCCTGGTCACGGGGGGCGGCACCGGACTCGGGCTCGAGACCTCGTGCCTGCTCGCGCGCCTGGGCGCGAAGGTGGCGATCATGAGCCGCGACCCGGAGCACCACCGCGCCTTCCTGGATCGGGCGGAGGCCGAAGGCTGGGAGGCCATGGCCGAGATCTGCGATGTTCGGGAGCCCCAGCGCGTCAAGGAAGTCATGCGCGCCGTGCGGGAGCGATTCGGCTCCCTGGACGTCCTGATCAACAACGCCGCGGGCAACTTCATCCGCCCCGCGCTCGCCCTGCCCCCCAAGGGCTGGAGCGCCGTCATCGACATCGCGCTGTCGGGCGTCTTCTACTGTTCCCAGGCCGCGGCTCTCGAGATGCGCGAGCAGGAGAATGGCGGCGCCATCGTCAGCATCATCGCGCCCTACGCCTGGACCGGCTGCCCCGGGGTCGTGCACTCGGTGACGGCCAAGGCGGGCGTGCTGGCCATGACCAGGACGCTGGCCGTCGAGTGGGCGCCCCATCGCATCCGCGTGAACACCGTGGCGCCGGGTGCCTTCGAGAGCGAGGGCGCGGCATCGCGCCTCTGGCCCACCGACCAGATCCGCCAGGGCATCCTGAAGCAGATCCCCGCCGGCCGCTTCGCGGACAGCGCCGAGGTGGCGCGGGCTGTCGTCTTTCTGGCCTCGCCCCAGGCGGAGTACATCACGGGCGCGAATCTGACGATCGACGGCGGCATGTCCCTCGGGAAGAGCCTGGCGGGCGAGGTCGATCCGGAGACCATCAAGCGTCTGACTGGCAGGGACTGAAACGAAGGAGGGCCTGTGGAGGACGGGAAGGCGCAGGGCAGCTACGAGTGGCGCGTGAGAGCGCAGGCCGAGGAATCCCGGCGCTGCACGGTTCGGTTCCGTGACTTCGAGATCGATATCGGCCAGCCTGCCAGCTTCGAGGAGTCGGACCGGCTTCCTTCCGCCGTCGAGCAACTACTCGCGGCCCTTGCGGGCGGGCTCGCCACGGGCTTCATCGCCGAGTGCGCGCGCTCGGGCCTCGCCGCGGCCCGGGCGGAGGTCACCGTCAAGGGCCGCATGGCGAACGTGCTGGCCCACCTCGGCGTCGAGGAGGGCGACCCCGCGCTCGACCGCATCACGCTCAAGTGCTTTGCATCCGGCGAGGACGACGAGGAGCTGCTCCGCAGCGCCTGGCAGCGCGCGGTCGAGCGCTCGCCCCTCGCGGCAACGCTGCGCAAGGGAGCTCTTCTGGAAACCTCACTGACCGTTGCATAGAGGAGGACTCGATGTCCCCGTTCATTCGCATACCGCTCCTGATCACACTCCTGCTCGCCCTCGCCCTGCCGGGCGCCGCGCGTGGCGGGGAGCAGTCCCTCGTGGACGAGATCGAAGAGATTCGCCTCGACAACGGCCTGCGCATCTTCGTGCTCGAGCGCGACTTCTCGCCGACATTCTCGGCCATCTACCAGTTCAAGGTGGGCGGCGCTGCGGATCCGAAGGGGCGTTCGGGGATCGCGCACCTGCTCGAGCACATGATGTTCAAGGGCAGCGAGAGCATCGGCACGCTCGATCGCAAGAAGGAGAAGCGCATCATGGCGCGGCTGTCGGAGCTCTGGCACGAGCTGGACCGCGAACGCACACGCTGTGAAGAACCCTTCGGGGAGGCGGATGAGGAGCGCATCGCCGAGCTGGAATCCGAGATCGAGTCCCTCGCCGCGGAGCACAAGGCGATCATCGTCAAGAACGAGTACGACGAGCTACTCACCCGGGCGGGCGGCGTGGCCGTCAACGCGGGCACGAGTTGGGACTTCACGCGCTACTTCGTGCAGCTTCCGGCCAACCAGCTCGAGTTCTGGTTCCGCATCGAGAGCGAGCGCCTGACCCGGCCGGTCTTCCGCGAGTTCTACTCCGAGCGCGACGTGGTGCGCGAGGAGCGCCGCCTGCGCTACGAGAACCGGGCCGAGGGGATGGTCACCGAGGCCATCAACGGTCTGCTCTTCCGTGGGCACCCCTACACGACGCCGGTCATCGGCTGGCCGAGCGAGGTGGAAAGGCTCAAGCGCGAGGACGCCGAGGACTACTTCCGCACTTATTACTCGCCGGGCAACTGCGTGATGGTTCTGGTGGGCGACCTCGATCGCGGCGAGGTGGAGCGCCTCGCGAAGAAGCACCTCGGCAAGTGGAAGCCGCAGGAGTTCCCGCCGCTGCTGATCGCCGAGGCGCCCGAGCCGCGAGGCGAGCGCCGCCAGACGGTCCGCTTCGACGCGGAGCCGAGCATCACCTTGGGCTGGAACACCGTGCCCGACGGCCTCGCGGACAACTACCCGCTGGTCCTCCTCGCGCGGCTGCTGGGGGGCATGTCCAGCTCGCGCCTCGATCGCGACCTGGTGAACGAGCGGCGCATCGCGACCAGCGTCGGCGCCTACAACTACGGCGGCCTCTACGAGGGGAGCTTCGAGGTCTACGGGCAACCCCAGGGCGAGCACACGCTCGATGAGCTGGAAGGAGCCATTCTAGAACACGTCCGTAGGGTCCGCGATGAGGGCGTGAGCGAAGAGGAGCTGGAGCGGGCCAAGGTGGCCTTCGAGACCTGGCGCGTGAACCGCCTCGAGTCGAACCTCTGGCTCGCCTTCAGCATCGGGTCGACGGTGGGGCAGTCCGGCGACCTCGACTACATCGACGAGTTCGAGGAGCGCATCAGCGCGGTCACCGCCGAGCAGGTGCAGGACGTCGCCCAGCGCTATCTCACGCCCTCCCGCCTCTGCGTCGTGCCGGTGCTGCGGCCGGAGGACGGCGACGGCGGAGCGCAGGTGACCGGGGGCGGCAGCATGGCGCACGCCCACGGCTCGCCCCCCGGCGATCGCGGCGCGGCCCACTCGAAGGGCTACCGTAAGCTCATGGACGTGATGGAGTCCGCGCCGCCCGTCGAGATCGCGGTGCCCGTGGTCGGCGAGGACGTGGAGAGGCTGGTACTGGGCAGCGGCATCACCGTCTTCCTCAAGGAGGACCATGCCGTGCCGTCGGTGTCCATGGGCTTCAGCTGGCTGGGCGGCAGCAACACGACGCCGGTCGAGGAGCTGGCGCCCGCGCAGTTCGCGTCGGGTCTTCTCGGCAAGGGCGGCACGGAGGAGCTCACTCCCGAGGAGCTTGAGGTGCGCCTCGACGAGCTGGGCATGCGCTTCAATGTCTGGATCGGAAGCACCCAGAGCGGGGCGAGATTCTGGTCTCTGAGCCGCAACTTCGCGGAGTCCTTCGACCTCGCCATGGACATCCTCACGGAGCCGCGCCTCGACACCGATCGTCTCGAGGTGCAGAAGGGACGCTACATCTCGAACATGAAGCGCCGCTACGACCGGCCGAGCCGCGCCGTACGGCTCCTGAGCAATCACGTCCTCCGCGGTGATCACCCGCGTCTGGGCTACACGCCCGCCAAGACGGAGGTGGAGGCCGTCGCGGTGGCGGACGTCAGCGGCATCGTGGATCGCTACCTCGGGCCGGACAACCTCTTCGTGACGGTGGTCGGCGACTTCGAGCGCGACGCGCTGCTGGCGGGCCTGGAAGAGCGTCTCGGCGCCTGGAGCCGCGCGCAGGACAGCGAGCGCGACTGGCTGGAGCGGACGCCCGTCGCCAAGCCTGGCGTCTACGTGCTCGAGAAGGAGATCCCCCAGCCGGCCGTGTTGCTGAGTCAGGAGATCGACATCGACCGCACGGCGCCGCCGGAGGAGCACGCGGCCGTGGAGATTCTCAACGAGATCCTCGGCGGCAGCGGCTTCCGCTCGCGCCTCATGGAGAGGCTGCGTTCCGACGAAGGTCTCACCTACGGCGTCTACTCGCGCTGCAGGCACCAGGGGCGGGAAGAGGTGCCCGGCAGCCTCAGCATTCAGTACCAGACGCAGAGAGACGCGGTCGCTCGCTCGATCGAGATCGTGCTGGAGGTCTACCAGCAACTGCTCGCCGATGGGGTCACCGTGGAGGAGGTGGCCGAGCAGATCCAGACCTGGCGCAACCGTTTCATCTTCCGCTTCGAGAACCGCTCGGCCAGCATCCAGCGCCTGATGGCCCTCGAGCTCGACGACAGACCTTATGGTTACGACCAGGAACAGCTCGAGTGGATCGAGGCGGTCACGGTCGCGGACGTCAACGCGGCGGCCAGGAAGTACCTGGATCCCGCAGACCTGAGCATCTGCGTCTTCGGTAAGCTGACGCCGGAGGACGAAGCCGCGCTCGCCGAGACTTACGGCCTGACGAAGCTCGCCAAGGAGGAGGTCTTCTCGGGCGGTTACTAGCAGCCTGCCAGGCTCGGTCGGGAACCGCCTGGCGGAACCTAATCGCGGGACGCGGGGAGCCGCAGTGTCGCGGTGACGGGGAAGTGGTCGGAGGGGTAGCGGCCGCCCGACTGCGTGCGGTCGATGCCGGCGGCGAGCACCTCGATGCGCGGCGAGACCAGGATCCAGTCGATGCGAGGGCCGTCCCTGCGGCCGGTGAAGGCGCTGAAGGTGCCCTCGTCGTCCGCAAGTCCGGGGTGGACGGCGCGCCAGCTGTCGGCGAGCGGTATCGGTCCGGCTTCGTCCCCGACGAGCGCCCGGTAGGGTCCGGCTGCAGCGAGATCCGCCGGCGCATTGAAGTCCCCCGTCACGATCGCAGGGCTTGCGCCCGCGATCTCCTCGACCTTTCGCATGAGCAGACGTCCCGACTCGTGACGCGCCTTCACGCCCTGATGGTCGAAGTGCGTGTTGAAGAGGTAGAGCGCCCCGGTCGAGTCGGCCGCTGCGCGGAGCTTCACCCAGGTGGCCATGCGCGACAGGGCGGCGTCCCAGCTGCGGCTGCCCGTCACGCCGGGCGTCTCGCTGAGCCAGAAGTGGCCCTCAGCGAGCTTCTCGAAGCGATCCTCCCGGAAGAAGACCGCGCACATCTCCCCGCCGCGCTCGCCATCGTCGCGGCCGGCGCCGACGAAGCCGTAGCCGGGCAGGCGCTCGCGTAGCCAGTCGGCCTGGAAGGCCAGGCACTCCTGCGTGCCGAGCAGGTCGGGCCAGTACGCGGCGATGGTGTCCAGGAGGAGCTCTTTCCTGTGCTCCCATGAGTTCTCGCCGTCGCTGGCCGTGCCGTAGCGGATATTGAAGCTCATGACGCGGAGCTCGATACTGGGTGGGTCGTCCGAGGCGGCGGATCCGCCCGGAAGGAGGGGGAGCGCCAGAGAGAGTGCGGCGAAAAGGAGGAGCGTGGCCGCGCGCCGGCACCCCGGGGCTCGGTTGAACAAGGCAAGCTCCGCATTCGCTGGCGCCCCACGGGGCGCGGTGCTCAAAGTACGGACGAGAAGCGCATCACCTTCGGTTGCACCAGGCGCTCGAAGTCCGCGTAGGAGAGGCGGATCAGCTCCGTGTGCGAGCCCGCAACGAATGCGATGTACTCGTCTTCGGCCAGCTTCTCCGCGACGTAGACCTCCATGTCGTAGAGATTCCCGAAGGGAGGCATGGCGCCGCCGTCGCAGTCGGGGAAGAGCTTCTGGAACTCCCTTTCGCTGGCCAGCGCGACCTTGCTCGCTCCCGAGGAATCCTGCAGCAAGTCCAGGTCGACCTGGTAGGACGCGGGCAGGACCGCCATGGCCATCTTCCCGTCGAGTTTCACCATCACGGTCTTTGCGAGCTCCTTCCCCGGGACGTGGGCCGAGGCCGCCGTCTCCTGGGCCGTGAAGGTGGGCGAGTGGCTGATCGTCACGTACTTGATCTTGTTGTTGTCCAGGAACTCCTTGAGCCTCTTCACTGGCATATCGACTCCTCCTTGAACGATTTCCCTATCAGTATAGCCCAGGAATCGCTCTGCGCGGCGATCGGGCGTGCTATGCTGACGTCGCGATGCCCGACGGCCCGCTGGCAGCCGATTCGACACATGGGGAGGTCGGACCATGAGCGGCAACACGCGTCGCGTTCTCGCCTGTGCGCTGTTTCTCTTCCTCGCAGGTTCCGGTGCCGCGCGCGGAGAGGAAATCCTCGCACTGGCCTCTCCGGACGGCCGCAACGAAGTCCTCTTCGAGCTTTCCGGCGGCGAGCCGCGTTACAGCGTCCTGCGGGATAGTGATGTGCTCGTCGCCCCGTCCGCCCTCGGCTTTCGCTTCCTTGCCATGCCTCCGCTGGCAGACGGGCTGAAGGTCCTGTCGAGCGAGCGGACCCGCTCCGACGAAACCTGGCGCCCCGTCTGGGGCGCCGCCTCCACGATCCACGACCGGCACAACCAGCTCGTCCTGCGCCTGGCGGAGACGCGCGCGCCGCTGCGGCGACTCGACCTGATCTTCCGCGCCTACAACGACGGTGTGGCCTTCCGCTACCGCCTTCCCGCCCAGACGGGCATGCGCGAGCTTGCGATCATCTCCGAGCTCACCCGCTTCCGCTTCGACGGGAACCACAGGACCTGGTCGATCCCCGCCGACTACGACAGCTACGAGCACCTCTACCGCCGACTGCCACTGGACGAGCTGGTGTCGGCGAACACGCCGCTCACCCTCGAGACGGACTCGGGCGTCTGCCTCGCGATCCATGAGGCGAACCTCACGGACTACCCCGGGATGACCCTGGCCGCAGTCCGCGGCGAGCCGTTGACGCTCGAGTGCGATCTCGTGCCCTGGCCGGACGGGGTGAAGGTCCGCGGCGGCGCGCCGCTCGTCACCCCCTGGCGCACGCTGCAGATCGCCGACTCGCCCGGCGGGCTCGTCGAGTCCACACTCATCCTGAATCTGAACGAACCGTGCAAGCTCGCCGACACTTCCTGGATCGAGCCCATGAAGTACACGGGCATCTGGTGGGGGATGCACATCGGGCGCGAGACCTGGCACGCTGGCCCGAACCACGGCGCCACGACAGCGAACGCGCGGCGCCACGTGGACTTCGCCGCGGCGCATGGCATCGACGCGCTGCTCATCGAGGGCTGGAACACGGGCTGGGAGGGCTGGGGCGCAGCCGGCGCCTTCGACTTCGTGACGCCCTATCCCGACTTCGACCTGGCGGGGGTCGTGAGCTACGCGCGCGAGCGGGCCGTGGCGATCATCGGCCATCACGAGACGGGCGGCGACGTGCCGAGTTATGAGGCGCAGCTCGACTCGGCCTTCGCGCTCTATGCGTCGCTGGGCGTGCCGGCGGTGAAGACCGGCTACGCGGGCGGTATCTACCCGCGCGGCCATCACCACCACGGCCAGTGGATGGTGCGCCACTACCGGCACGTCGTCGAGAGGGCGGCGGAGCACCAGATCATGCTCGACGTCCACGAACCCATCAAGCCCACGGGCGTCTCGCGCACCTGGCCGCACATGATGACGCGCGAGGGCGTGCGCGGCATGGAGTACAACGCGTGGAGCGAGGGCAACCCCCCCGAGCACACGACGATCCTGCCCTTCACGCGCATGCTGGCGGGCCCGCTCGACTACACGCCGGGGATCTTCGAGATGCACTTCAAGGCGCATCGCTGGGACCACCGCGTGCGTAGCACGCTGGCCAATCAGCTCGCGCTCTACGTCATCCTCTACAGTCCGCTGCAGATGGCCGCCGACCTGCCCGAGTACTACGCGGATCACCCCGCCTTCGCGTTCATCGAACAGGTGCCCGTCACCTGGGACGAGACACGCGTGCTCGCGGCGGCGATCGGCGACTACATAACTGTCGCGCGGCGCAGTGGGGAGGAGTGGTTCCTGGGCTGTGTCACGGATGAGGAGGAGCGCACGCTCGAGTTGCCGCTCGGCTTCCTCGCGCCGGGTGTGGACTACGCAGCGGAAATCTACCAGGACGGAGCGGGCGCGCACTGGGACAGGACGCCCGCCGAATACGAGATCGCCGAGACGAGACTGAGTGCCAGCGACACATTGCGCGCACGCCTCGCCCCCGGCGGCGGCCAGGCCCTGCGCATACGTCCGGTCGCGGAGGGAGCGCGCTGAGATGTATCCCTTCCGCTCGCCGACCTCTGAGGGCCTCTAGGGCGATCTGGCGGAGCCTCCTCGCTCCGTGATAGACTGTAGTGAGCGCGTCCTGCGCACCGCGCGGCGCGGAGAGGGGCGAGGACAATGAAGAAAGTGTGGTTCCTGTTGCCGGCCGCCATCCTGGCCCTGGCCATCCTGCTGATGCTCTGGCCTGCCGGGGAGGATCCTGAGCCGAAGAAGCAGAAGGTGAGCGGCGCCATGCGCGCACTGGACTTCTGGGCTGCCCAGAGGGCCTATCCGAACAAGGTCGTGCCGGACGTCGGCTTCGCGGCCGCCTGGGAGCAGGCGCGGTCCATGGACCGCGGCGACAACGCCATCGATGACAGCGTGGCCCCCTGGAATCTGCTCGGCCCGACGAATATCGGCGGGCGCACGCTCTGCCTAGCCCTCCACCCGAATGATCCCGACGTGATCTTCGCCGGCAGCGCCAGCGGCGGCCTCTGGAAGAGCACGAGCGGCGGCATGGGCGCCGACGCCTGGGACTACGTCGAGACGGGCTTTCCCGTGCTTGGCGTCAGCACGATCGCGATCGATCCGAGCGCGCCGGACCTGATGTACATCGGCACGGGCGAGGTCTACCGCTACCAGGACTCCATCGGCGGCGAGGCCATCCGCACCACGCGCGGCAGCTACGGCATCGGCATCCTCAAGACCACGGACGGCGGGGCGACCTGGGAGAAGAGCCTCGACTGGACCTATCAGCAGACGCGCGGCGTCTGGATGATCGCCCTCGACCCGGTCGACACGGACCGCGTCTTCGCCGCGACCACCGAGGGCGTCTATCGCTCGGACGATGCCGGCGCGTCCTGGGACCTCGTCCTCGACGTGATCATGGGCACCGACCTGCGCATCCATCCGACGAATCCCGATATCGTCTTCGCGGCCTGCGGCAACTTCACGTCGACTGGGCACGGCATCTACCGCAGCCTCGACGGCGGCGACAGCTGGACCCAGCTCACCAGCGGCCTGCCGGCCATCTGGTCCGGCAAGACCCAGCTTGCCATCGCGCCGACCGCGCCCGACCGCGTCTACGCGAGCATCGCCAACACGGGCGCGGGCCTCGGGCTCTACCGCAGTCTCGACGGCGGCGACAGCTGGACGCAGGTCAGCTCGACGAACTACGCGCAGTACCAGGGCTGGTACTCGCACTACGTCCTGATCAGCCCCTTCGACGCCGACGACCTCTACGTCGGCGGCATCGAGATCTGGCGCTCCACGAACGGGGGCGTCAACCTCTCGGTGCGCTCCGACTGGACGGAGATCTACTACGGCACGCCGCCGCCCGAGGGTCCCAACGGCGGCGCCCACTACGCCCACGCCGACCACCACTTCGCGGTCTGGCACCCGAGCGACCCGAGCATCGTGTTCTTTGCGTCGGACGGCGGCGTCTTCCGGACCACGGACGGCGGCGACACCTTCCGCTGCCTGATCGGCGGCTACGCGACGACGCAGTTCTACAACGGTTTCGCCAACTCCGCCACGGACCCGAACCGCGCCATCGGCGGCATGCAGGACAACCTCACCGCCATCTACGACGGCACGAACGCCTGGCGGCGCGTCATCGGCGGCGACGGCGCCTGGTGCGCCGTCAACCCGGTCGACGACGACACCATGTACGGCTCCTGGCAGTACCTCGCGGTAAACCGCTCGCGCAACGGGGGTGTGAACTGGAGCTACGTGGCCCCGCCGGATCAGGGCGGCGACCAGACCGCTTTCATCGCGCCCTACGTGCTCTGCCCATCGGATCCCGAAGTGCTCTACGCGGGCCGCTCGCGCATCTACAAGAGCACGAACGAGGGCTCGAACTGGACGGCCACGAACGGCGGCGCGGAGGTCGATCCCGCCGGCAATCCCATGATCTCCATGGCGGTCTCCGCGACGAGCCCCGACACGGTCTACGCCGGCAGCGCGCCCGTCAACGCTCGCGCACGCGTGTTCCGCACCACCAACGGCGGCGGCAGCTGGAGCGACATCACGGGCACCCTGCCCGACCGCTACCCCATCGACCTGGCGGTCGACCCCAGCGATTCGCGCGTGGTCTACGTGGCTTTCATGGGCTACGGCAACTCCCATGTCTTCCGCAGCGCCGACAGCGGCCAGACCTGGCAGGACATCGGCGCGGGCCTACCCGACGTGCCCGTCTCCGCAGTCGAGGTGGATCCGGATTACCCGCAAGTCCTCTACGCAGGCACGGACCTCGGCGTCTTCATCTCGCCCGACGCGGGCGCGTACTGGTACGCCTTCCAGGATGGCATGCCCACGGCCATGGTCAACGACCTCAAGGTCGCCCCGGGCCGCATGCTGCGCGCGGCGACCCACGGCAACGGGGTCTTCGAGCGGGGGCTCTTCGATCCGACGACGACGTCGGTGGCGGAGCTGCCCGGCGTCGCGGAGAGGGCGGGGCTGTGCGTCTGGCCGAATCCGGTGCAGGCGGGGAGCCGGGTGAGCTTCGAGCTGCCGCGCGCGACGGACGCGCGCCTGACCCTCTACGACGTCCGCGGCCGCAAGGTCAAGACGCTCCTCGACGGGCAAGCGGCGGCGGGGCCCCACGAGCTGGCCCTGGACACCGAACGCCTGCCCGCGGGCGTGTACTTCCTCCGCCTGGAGACGCGTGAAGGCGCGCGGAACGCGCGCGTCGTCTACTTACGATGAAAAACGGCGCCGCTCTGCGAGCGGCGCCGTGCCCTTCCTGTCGTCCTATCAGCTGACTGGCGCGGGCCTACATCTTGTCCTTGATCGAGCCCGCGGCCTCCTCGGCCCAGGCCGCGTTGCGCGTCGAGTTGAGGATCACCGGCGTGAGCAGCATCACCATCTCCGTCTCTACCTGCTTCTTGACCTTGCGCTTGAACAGATAGCCCAGGATCGGGATGTGCTGCAGGAACGGCACGCCCTGGTTCTGGTCGTTGAAGCCGTCGGAGATGAAGCCCGCGATCACGAGCGTCTCGCCGTCGCGGATCTTGCCCACCGTGTCGAGCTCCCGCACGCTGAGCACGGGTGCCGTGTCCTCGTTGGGGCTGGTCTCGATGCGCAGGATGTCGGTGATGGTGGGGTGCACGTTCAGGGTGATCACGTCATCCCGGCCGATCTGGGGCGTCACGTCGAGGACGAAGCCCACCGGGATGATGTTCGCGCTGTAGGCGATCACCGGCTCGGTGATCACGCCGTTGGTCACAACCGGCGGCTCCACCTGCGCCTCGAAGAACACCTCCTCGGTGACGATCCGCACCACTGCCTTCTGGTTGTTCAGCGTCGTGATGCGCGGCGAGCTGATCACCTTCACCTGGCCCTGCTTCTCCACGGCCTCGATGAGGCCGGACACGGACTTGCCACTGATCACGAAGCTGAAGTAAGGGTTCGTCAGCGCCTCGGCGGTGAGCTGGCTGGCGTCCACGCTCAGGTTGTTCTCGCGGGAGATCGCGCTCCAGTCCACGCCGCTGCGCTGCTCGTCGGTGAGGGACACCTCGAGGATCTTGACCTCGATCGCCACCTGCCGCCGCAGCGCGTCGCGCATGCGCTCCAGGTAGACCTCGACCTGGCGCAGGCGCTTCCACTCGCCGGTCGCCTGGATGACGCCGGCCATGGGGCTCACCACGAGGGAGCGCCCCTCGTCGTCGGCCATGCTCACGGCGATCTTGCCGCCCTCGCCGCTCGAGCCGCCGGTCTCCACGTTGCCGAAGATCAGGGTCTGCAGGGAGGCCACGATCTCCGGCCAGATCGCCATCTCGGAGCTGCTGGCAATGTGGCTCTCGTTCTGGTCCTCGCCGCTGCCCCCGCTGTCCGACTGGCCGCGTCCGGAGATGCGCAGCTCCCCCCGACCCGCCCGCTCGGTCACGGGGTAGTCGAAGCTGAACCAGCGCGTCACGAGGCCTCGCTTGTAGACCATGAGGACGTCGTCCACCATCTCGTAGCCGAGGTCCACGGGTTCGAGGAGCGAGCGCAGGGCGGTGCTCACCGTCACGTTCTCCAGGTGGACGTTGACCAGGCCCTCCACGTCGGGGGCGATCTGCAGGCCGTAGCCGCCGCTGCGGGCCACGGTCTTGAGGATCTCGCGCACGTCCACCCAGTCGCCGGTGATCAGGGTGATCAGTGGCTCGTCCTGTAGGGCCGCGGGCTCCTCGCTGTCACCCTTCGCCAGGCGGGCGAAGCCGGAATCGTTCTCCACCACGTCCGCGCGCGCCGGCTCCCCGGCCGACAGCGCGAAAAGCAGTGTCAGGGCCGCGATGGGGAGCAGTGTGGCTCTGTGTGCCGTCATGGCTCCGTCCTTTCGATCAACTGGCCGCATCCTTGCGGCTGTAGATTCAGTGTCCGAGCGCCACCGGGGCGCCCACGGCGCCGCTGCTGGCCTTTTGCTGCGTGAGAGGCAGGAACTTCCGCCGGCCTCCCTCGGAGAGGGTGACGCCCTGGCGCGTGATCTCCTCCACCTTGTACTTGCTGATCCGGTCGCCCACGCCCAGCACACGCCCGCCGACGATGGCCGTGGGAGGGCCGTTGCGAACGCCGACGAAGATCGCCGTGCAGGCGAGCTCCTCCCGGCGGGCGCGCGGCTTCTTCTTTCGCGCTGGGGCGCTGCGCTTCGTCTCGTATTCGAAGGGATTGCGGAGGCTCGCCGGCACGCGCCGGTCAGTGGTCGTACCCGCGCCCGGCTCGACCGGATCCGCGAGGAAGAGGGCGACGCTGCTGGTCACCTCGCCCAGGTCGCCGGGCGGGGACAGCTCCGTGCCTTCGATGACGATGGCCGCCGCAGGGGAACTGCCCTCCGGCAGGAGGGCGCGCACATTGATGAAGATCACGATCGCCAGTCCCACGAGGACGACGACCATGAAGATCAGCTTCGGCGAGATGCTAGTTCCCTGCTTGGACATAGTACTCCAGCTCGATCAGCGCCGCGACGCCCTCGTCGCCCCGCCGCAGTGTCATCTCTTGCACCGTCACCGCGCGGGACAGTCCGTCGAGGCTGGCCACGAAGCGCGTCAGGTTCTCGTAGGAAGCCTCGCTGTCGATCGCCAGGCGATGCATCTCCAGCTCGCTGCCGGGGAAGTCGCCGGGCGACAGGCCCAGCTGCGCGTAGAGGGCGTCGATGTCCATGCCGTCCATGCCGCCGTCGCCCATGTCCGTTCCCATCGCCATGCCGTCATCGCCCATGTCGTAGGGATCCTGCCCGACGGACGCGTTGCTGTGGTAATGACTCTCGACAACCCGGATCCGGATCGGATCAACGCCGCTGCGGTCCGCGGCCGCGGCGATCTCGTAGAAGAGCTCCTTGAGATTGCGCTGTCTGGGGAAGAGTTCGTCGAAGCGCTCGGCCAGGGTCTGTTCCCAGACGTCGCTCCTCTCGGCGAACGGCATCATGCCGCCGCTCCAGCCGCCGAGGGTCTCGATGCGCTCGGTGAGGCTGACTACCCGCACGTCGTTGTCCCGGCTGTCCCGGTAGGAAGGCCAGGCCGCGAAGAGGAAGACACCGATCCAGAGCAGCACGACTACCGGCAGAAGCAGCCGCATGCCGCCGAACTTGATCTTGCGAGGCGCACTCATCCGCCCACCTCCGGGGCAAGACGGCACTGGAGCTCGAAGTCGACAATCGCCCTCGAACTCTTGTCTTCGTCGTCATCGGTGACCTGCAGGTGAGCAGGCTCGCTGTCGCTGACCAGGATCGAAGAACGGCTGAGGGCCTCGTGCAGCTGCAGGAACGCCGCCTGCGCCTTCTCGGCGGACTCGCCCTGGCACTCCCCGCGCAGCAGGATGCTGTATTCGCCGGAATCATCCCGGCTCAGCTCCAGGTTGATGAGCTGCACGGCGCCGGGGATCCTCCCGGCGATGTCGCGCAACGCGCCGGCCAGGTCCGTTCTGCCGGGAGCGTAGCGGGCGATCTGCTCCTGCCGAGCGAGGAGGCTCAGATTCTTCAGGTAGGCTCGCGCGGCATCCTCGGCGAAGATGCGGTTCTCCTCGAGCTGCCGGCTCTGCCCGTCGAGCACCCGTTCCTGGACGCGGCTCGTGCTGAAGCCTCCGCCGCCGAGGAGAGGCAAGAGCGTGAGGCAAAGGGTGGCGCCCACGTAGGTGGCGTAGCGACGGATCTGCCTTCCCCGCCCGGCGTCCGCGCCGCCCGGCAGGAGGTTGAAGAGGGGGCCCGACAGCATGGCTGCGGCGCCCGCCAGGGGCAGGACGTCTTCCCAGTCGGCCGGCTCTCCCTCCAGCTCGAAGAGCAACTCGGGCCGCCAGTGCTCGGCCTCCGGGCCCTCGCCCGCTGCGAGGCGTTGTACGATGGGCTCCGCGAGCGTGGGGTCGCCGCAGACCAGCATGCGCTCCACGAGCACGGTGCTGGCGCCCTGTTGCGCGTAGAAGTTCGAGCGCTCGATCTCCGTGAGCAGGCGGCCGACGTACTCGTCCGCGTCGCCGCCGTCGGAGAGGTCCTGCGGCAGGTTGCGCAGGAGCCGCGGGCCCTGCGCGTCGCCGATGACCAGGAAGCGCTCCTCCCGGCCGATGTGGATCAGGTTCCAGATGCCGGGGCCGTCCTCCCGGCGGGACAGGTCCTCGCGGAGCAGGGAATCGAGTGCGATCGCGGCGGGAAGCGCAGCGCGCGGGCGCGCGCCCGCGTCGTCCAGCACGGTGACGTAATCCCCGAGCGTCGGGATCTCGAGACAGAGCCCGGTCACCATGAGGCCGTCCTCGCCGCTCTCGTCTTCGTCCGCCTGCGAACGGAGGTAGTCGATCTCCCAGTTCTCGGCGTTGCCGCCCTTCAGCTTCTGGATCGTCCCCGTCAGCGCCTGGCGGATCTCGGCGGGCTTCAGGTCCGGCATCCGCATCTGCATCAGCGTGCAGGTGTCGTTGGGCAGGAGCAGGAGGCTTCGCTGCGAGCTGGCGACGATCTCCTTCCAGCGCGTCGCGGTGGCCGGCGCCGCCGCGGGCACAGTGTCCAGCCACTCGATGCGGTAGGGATAGTCCCCGCCGCCGCGCCCGACCCGGACCGTCCAGTAGGCGTCGCCCTGGGGAAAGAGGCAGTTCGCGCTATGCTTGCGGATCAATCGCCCACCCCCTGGGGAATGTTGTCGTCATGGGTGCGGCGGTTCCGGTCGGGGCCGCTCGAGAACGCCTGGCGCTCCGAGGTGACGCGGTAGGAGCGGTCCCACTCATCGCGCCGGTAGTTGTTGCCGAGGCCCAGGAGCTGGAGGTCGCGCTGGCCTATGCTGCCGCGGATGTTGAGATGGGGGTTCGCGTCCAGCGCGTCCTGGATGTCCCGCACCTCCCTCTCCGTCTCGCTGAGCTCCTCTTCCTCTTCGCCGGAACCCTGCCCCGTCTCGATGGCGCTCGCGTTGATCTCCAGTTCGAGATCGTCGCCGCCGCCGCTGTCGTTCTGGCGATCCGGCCCGCTGCTCCAGATGTTGAGCACTGCGTTCTCGCCGCTGCCCTGGATGCTGGAGTGGTAGTCGCTGCGCCACTCGTCGACGAAGCTGTCGTTGTTGAAGCCGGTGTCGATGTGGCTCCCCGACAGGGAGGAGAGGTCGGGGGGGAAGCTGGAGTTATCCCGGTAGTAGTTCCGGGCGGCCTCGGCCAGGGCCTCCAGCTCAGTCACAGTCTCGCGCTGCTTGTCCCGGTTGAGCCGCGAGGCGGAGATGTGCACCACGATGTCGTCGACCTGGGAGATGTTGGCCAGGTTCCACGAGTTGCCGCTCTGCAGGTCGATGCTGTGGTTGACGCCCGCGCTCGCGATGATCAGGTCGGCGCTGCCGGCCGGGAGCACGTTGGGCGAGAGCACGTAGGAGTAGTTTCGCTCGAAGGCGTCCCGCGTGACCTGCGCGACGGGATCGTTCCAGTCCGATCCGAGGTAGGGACCCTCCCAGCCGGCCCGGCCGTCATCGGCCACGAGGGCCGTGAGGCTCGCCGGCAGGGCGCCCGTGTCGTCGTGGTACTCCCCGATGGCGGCGCAGATCGAGTCCAGCTCGCGGCGTGTGGCCTCTTCCTTGGCCTTCTGGATCTGGCGGAAGGCGAGGGGGCCGATGGCGCCGGCCAGGATGCCGACGATCGCGATGGCGATGACAATCTCCATCAGAGTGAAGCCGGGAGCGCTTCGGACCCCTGATCTCGTTTTTCCCTTGATCACTTCAACTCTCCCTGGATCGAGAAGATGGGCAGCAGCATGGATAGGGCCGCCACCGCGATGAGTACGCCGAGCACGGCGATGATCACCGCGTCCATGATCGTGAAGAACTTCTTCAGCGCGCTCGGCAGCTCCTTGTCGAGGTAGTCGGCGGCCTTGCCGAGCGTGCGGTCGAGGTGGCCCGAGTTCTCGCCGACGATGATGAGCCGCTTCAGCAGCGACGGGAAATAGTCCGCTTGCTCGAAAGCGCTTGCGAGTGTCTGGCCCGCGATCACGCGGGAGCGCGCGGCCTCGATCTCCCGGCCGAGCACGCTGTTCCCCACGATGTCCTTCAGCATCGCCAGGACGGTGAGAATGTCGATCCCCGCGCCGAAGAGCATCGCGAAGTTGCGCGCGAAACGGGACAGCGCCAGCTTGCTCACGAAGCCCCCGACGATCGGAGCGCGCAGCGCGATCCGGTCGAGCTGGAAGCGCCCCCCGGGATGCCGGCGAGCGTACTTGAAGCCGAAGCTGGCGGCGATGGCGCCGCCGAGCAGGAAGGGCCAGTAGAAGCGCAGCCAGTCGCTGACGGCCATGACGTTCCGCGTGAGGGCCGGCAGCTCGTAATCCAGCTCCTCGAAGATCCCGAGGAAGCGCGGCAACACGAACAACAGCATCAGCAGGAAGAGGCCGACTACACCCGTGATCAGGATGCTCGGGTAGATCAGGGCCTGCTTGATCTTTCCCTTGAGATCGCCGTGCCATTCGAGGTAGGCGAGCAGTTCCGTGAAGGAGCGGTCGAGGTTGCCCGATTGCTCCCCCGCCTCGATGAGCGTGATGTAGAGCTGGGGGAAGGCTTCGCCTTGGTGCGCGAGGGCTTTCGCGAGAGTGCTACCGGCGCTGATCTCCTTGCGCACATCGGCGATGACTTCCTGGAACTTCGTCCCTGCCATCCCCTCCTCGATGTCCATGAGGGATTGGATGATGGGGATGCCCGCGCCGAAGCAGGTCGCCATGTGCAGCGTGAAGTCGCGCAGCTCCCTCGCTTTGACGACCTGCCCGCGCCGCCGCTTGCCCGCGAAGAGGTTGCTGATGGGGCGGCCCCTGAGCAGGATGAGGTTCTGGGCGGAGAGCTCCTGGGTCAGCGCGGCCACGCTGGACGACTCCCGGATGCCCTGAATGGTCTCCCCGCTCGCGTTGAGTGCCTTGTAGCGGAATTCCATCAGGATACCACCCGCATCAGCTCGGCCAGGGACGTCTTGCCGCGCACGACCTTGGCGAGCGTGTTCTCGCGGAGGGAGCGCATCCCCGTCGCGCGGGCGCTAGCCATGATCTCGCTGGTCGCTACGCTGTCAGCGATCTGCTGCCTGATCGCTTCGGTCACGCGCAGGTACTCGAAGACCGCCATGCGGCCCTTGTGGCCGGTGTCGTTGCAGGCGGGACAGCCCTTGCCGACGGTGAAGACGGGATCGTCGATGTCCAGCGAAGCGAGATCGAGCTGCTCGCTTTCTTCCGGCGTCGGCTCCTGGCGTACGCGGCAGA
The DNA here is from genome assembly GCA_964627205.1 of uncultured bacterium. Taxonomy (GTDB): domain Bacteria; phylum Krumholzibacteriota; class Krumholzibacteriia; order JACNKJ01; family JACNKJ01; genus CAZVHI01. The sequence continues at coordinate 2,450 of CAZVHI010000009.1, read as the reverse complement.
CCGGGCACACCGTGCGCACGAGACGCTGGGCGAGCACCGACACAAGAGTCGCCGAGAGTAGGAACGGTTCCACGCCCATGTCGATCAGGCGCGGGATGACGCCCACGGCGTCGTTGGTGTGGAGCGTGCTGAACACCAGATGTCCGGTGAGCGCTGCCCGGATCGCCAGCTGGGCCGTTTCCTGGTCGCGGATTTCGCCGACGAGCAGGATGTCCGGATCCTGGCGCAGGATGGCGCGCAGGCCCTTGGCGAAGGTGAAGCCTTGGTTGGCCTGGATCTGTCCCTGGTTGATCAGGGACAGGTCATACTCCACCGGATCCTCGAGGGTGATCATCTTCACGTCGGGAGCGTTGAGATGGGAGAGGGCGGAGTAGAGCGTGGTCGTCTTACCCGAGCCCGTGGGGCCCGTGACGAGGATGATGCCGTTCGGACGGGCGATGTCCTGTTTGAACTGCGTCAGCATGTCCTTGCTCATGCCGAGGCCATCGACGCCCACCATGAGGTTCTGTTTGTCGAGTAGGCGCGACACAAAGCACTCGCCGTGCACGGTGGGGAAGGACGAGACGCGCAGGTCGATCTTTCGTCCCTCGTGCTCGAAGAGGATGCGGCCGTCCTGGGGAACACGCGACTCGGAGATGTTCATCTCCGACATGATCTTCATGCGCGTGATGATGATGCTCTGCAGTTCCTTGGGCAGGGAGTGTCCCTGGATCAGGCGGCCGTCGATCCGGTAGCGGCAGCGGACGACCTTCTCCTCCGGCTCGATGTGGATGTCCGTGGCGCCTTCCTCCACCGCCTTGGCGATGAGCAGGTCGGCGAGGCGGACGAAGGGGGAGTCGTCCTCGTTCTGGCGTGTGCCGGCGGCGAGGGTCGCCTTGGCCGTGGTGATCGCCTGCGCGATCTTCTCGTCGATGTCGCTGCGGCGGCCGTGGTACTGCTGGATCGTCTCCTGGATGTCATTGTCGGTGGCGTGGACCACCTCGATGTAGTGTCCCGTCAGCGAACTGGCGGTGTCGATGCAATCCAGGTCCAGGGGATTGGCCATGGCCAGGAGCAGGGTCTTGCCGCGGATGGAGATGGGGAAGACGCGCTGTTCTTCGGCGAAGTCGGCCGGGATCAGCTCCACCGCCTCGCGCTGGATCCACTCGTCGGAGAGGGTCACGTGGGAGATGCCGGCCTGGCTCGCCAGGATGCGGGCGATCTCCTTCTCCGTGACGATCCCCAGCCTCTGTAGGACCGCGCCCAGCTTCTCCCCGGTCTGGGCCTGCTCCTTGAGAGCGAGCTCCAAGTGCTCGGGGCTGACGAGACCGGCGGTGGCGAGGATCTCCCCCAGCCTGCCTTCGCTCTTGGTCTCCATCACTTCTCCCATCGAAGTCGTTGACCTCGGCCGCCGACCAGCGTTTCGTCCCGGCGGCGCCGATGTCTGCCGCCGCTCCCCGCGTGGAAGACTGAACGGCGCCTCGAGCCTTCAGAAGCGGCGGGCCCGCTCCACGATGAAGGCGATGTCGTCGCCGCCCGCCATCTCGTCGTAGATGCCGTCGTCGAAGGAGGTCTCGCAGCGCCGGTTGGGGCCGGTCGAGACGACCAGGATGTTGTGCATGTCGAAGTTCTCCGACACCGTGCCGGACTTCGGAGGGCGGGCGTAGCGGATGTTCACGAGGTAGGGATTCCCCCAGGGATCCAGATTCACCTCGCCGAGATAGGGGCCGTTCCAGCCCGCGCTGTTGATCGGGTTGCGGCTGACGGTGTATAGCCCGGCGCCCCCGGCCGTCCGGTTGCGGATCAGGTGCTCGGTGAGCGCCCCCGGCTGGCCGAAGTTCTGCCAGCGGCTGGACCCTGACACGTCAGGTACGCCCGCGGGGATGCCATTATTGCCACCGCCCAGGGAACTATTGCCCACCAGACGGTCGACCGCGCCTCCGCTCGTCGGCCATTCGCCCACGTCCCGGTAAAAGCTGATCAGCGCCGTACCGATGGTCTGCACGTCGTTCTGGGCGCGCGTGATCTTGCCGTTCTTGATGTTGCGGACCATTGGCAGGGTGATCGCCGAGGCCAGGATGGAAACCAACGCCACGGCGATGATCACTTCGATGAGGGTGAAGCCCTCACGATTTCGGAAGACCTTCATCGACTCTCCCTGCTCTTCGCGTTTCCCTACCCCTCTCCACATCAGGGCCTTACACGCCCCGGAAACTTGCCGCAGCGAACAAGCAAGCCATGTACCAGAACGGGAAACGCTGGGGTCGCCTCGGGAGGGATCGGAAAGGATAGGGAGTCGGTCCTGATCTTGCAATGTCAGCCGCGGGTTTCTCTAACCGAGAAGAGGTGGGGCTCCATCGCCGAGGGCGCTGGAGCGCTTTCAGTACGGGTGCAGGATGTCACCCGCAACAAAGATCTGGAATTCCCCCGGTTCTCTAGACACTTCCTAGGCTACAATTGAGCCTTAAGGA